>JBKDZO010000047.1:0-19433 GCA_047971285.1 Beutenbergiaceae bacterium
TCAGCCGAACCGGTCGGCGCCAGCGGCGATCTGGCCGATACCGGCGCCGACGTCCAGAATGGCTCGTTCGCTGCATTCCTGCTGCTGGGCCTGGGAGTACCGCTGGCCGTGATCGGCCACCGCTTGCGCCGGGCCTGATCACCTACGCGGTCGTGCCCGAGGCGGATCGCATGCGCCAACCCTGAACCAGCAGGATCACGCCCCAGGCGATGGCGCCCAAGCCGATCCACAGCGCGATCGCCAGCACGCCCTCGCCGGGATTGGCAGTGAACAGGATGCCGACGACGATCCACAGCACGCCCACCAGCAGCAGCAGCCACTGAGGCTTCTCTTCACCGGCGAATGCCGCGATGATGAACAAGACTCCGCGTGCGATCAGCCAGATACCCAGCACCCAGGCGAGCACGATCGCACTACCCACCGGGTTCACCAGCGCGATGATCCCTGCCAGTACACCCAGCACACCGGCCACGATGAGCAGCACTCGCATGCCGCCTCCTGCGCCATCGCGGAACGCGCTGACCAGGGACAGGATGCCGTCCACGAGTGCGTAGATGGCCCAGATCACCACCAGGATCAAGGCGGTGCGACCCGGCCACACGGCTGCCAGGAGACCGAATAGCACGGCGATGGCACCGGAAACCATCAGGAAGATCGAGGAACGTTTGCTCACGGATTCCACGGTTGTACTCCTACCTCCAGGTCGGCACGGTTCGGGGCGCCGCACGTCGCGCGTTGCCCAACCCTAGCGCCACACCTTCGCCGGTCAACCAGCCACGGTGGGGTCGGCGAGCACTGCGGTGAATGCCGCTTCCGCGGCGCCGATCAGCAACCGATCCTCCCCCAGTGCTGCCACCCGCAGTGCGAGTTGCTCGCAGGCTGCGGGCATCGCCTGCTGGGCCACCGCGGCCAGCAGCCGGCCCGGGTCCTCACCTGCCAGCGTCGCCAAGAATCCGCCCAGGACGATCAGCGACGGGTTCAGCACGTTGACCGCGTTGCCCAGGGCCGTCGCCAGGATCCCCCGCTGGCGGCGCACCTCCGCCGCGACCGCCGGGTCCGATGAGGCATGGATCGCCGCGGCCAGGGTCGGTTCGTCGGCGACGCTCAACCCGACAACCTGCAGCAGCCACGTCCGGCTGACCTCATCCTCCAGCACCCCATCCACCGCCCGCCGGTCGGCGGCATCGGCGATACCGGGCCGGTTCTGCCCGAACTCACCGGCGTATCCGCCCGCTCCCCCGACCAGCTGGCCACCGATCAGCACACCCCCGCCGATGCCGCTGGCACCGCCGTTGAGGTAGACCAGATCGTCGATCCCTCGACCGGCACCGAACAGGTGTTCGGCCAGTGCCCCGAGACTGGCGTCGTTGCCGACCGCGGTGGGCAGGCCCGTCTCCGCCTGCATCAAGTCCCGTACGGCGGCGTCGCGCCATTCCAGGTGGGGCGCATCCCGAACCAGACCGTCACCAGCTCGCACCAGCCCGGGAACGGCGACCCCGACACCCAGCAATCGCCGGTCCGCCAGCGGACCCGCCAGCCACCGGTGCCTGAGCTCGGCAACGATTGCTCCGGTCTGCTCCGGCGTGACCAGGTGGTCGACCTCGACCCGCTGGCGCGCAACGATCGCGCCGTCAAGGCTCACCACCGCAACGGTGACGGCATCCACCTCGGGGTTGACCGCGAGCGCACAAGCCGCTGGGTGCGGCGCGACCACCGGGGATGGGCGACCGGCCCGGTTGGTCTCCTCCGGCGCAAGTTCCAGCACCAAGCCGAGTGCGCACAGTTCGGCTACCAACGCCGCCACGGTCGAACGATTCAGGCCGGTCGTCTGCGTCAACCTGGCCCGGGACATCGGGCCGTGCACGTGAACCAGCTGCAGCAGCCTCGCCAGATTGCGACGGCGCACCCCGTCCACTCCAGCTGCTGCAGCACGCTCGGTCACCCGCACACTCTAGGTGCCGCGCCGTTCTGGCTCCTCGCTCGGTCGCACCGGGCCGGACTCGGCTTGCGCCGCCTGTGCGGCGGCGACCTCGGCGGCACGTTCGCTGTAGGCCGAGGCCTTCCGCAGTTCCAGATCCGGCAGGAACACGATGATCAGGCAGCCCACCGCCATCACGATCGCGGCTACCAGGAACACCAGGTCCATGGCGTCGGCGAAGCCCTCCAGGAACGGCTGGGCCAGCCTGGGGTCCAGATCGATCAGGAAGGAACTGTCATCCAGCACTCCGCTGCCGTCGACGGCGTTGCCGGCTGCCTGGGCCTGCTGGAGCTGGCCGGCGAACTCGGCGTTTGCCGGATCGGTGAGTGCCGCCTGGAACTCCGGGGTGGGCAGGATGCGTTCAAATGCCTTGGCGATCCGGTCCGGAACGGTGCTGAACAGGATGGACAGGAAGACTGCGGTGCCGATGGTGCCACCGATCTGGCGGGTGAATGCGGCCGATGCCGTTGCCACGCCGATGCTGCGGGCCGGGACCGCATTCTGTACCGCCAGGGTCAAGGGCTGGAAGTTGCATCCCAATCCGAAGCCGAAGAACACCATGATCAGCATCGACTGCCACAGCGGGGTGTCGGCGTGCACGTAGTGGAACGCGAACAAGGCGGCTGCGAGCAGGAACGAGCCCACCACCGGGAAGATGCGGTACCGGCCGGTGCGGGAGATCAGCTGGCCGGAGACGATCGAGGCGGTCATGATCCCCAGGGTCAGCGGAAGCAGTTGCAGCCCTGCTTCGGTGGGAGTGGAACCCTTGACGATCTGCAGGTACAGCGGCAGGCAGGCCAGGCCCCCGAACATGGCCATGCCGATAATCACCGATGCCGCGGAGGAGACACCGACGGTGCGGATCCGGAACAGCGAGATCGGCAACAACGCTTCGTCGCCCATGGCGCGTTCGATCAGCACGAACGCGATCAGCCCGGCGATCCCCACGCCGAAGCAGGCCAGGGCCGGAGCGGACGTCCAGCCCCAGTCCCGTCCTTGTTCGGCGACCAATAGCAGTGGCACCAAGCCCAGCGCCAGGGTGGCCGCGCCCCACCAGTCGATGCGGTGCTCAAGGCGGTGATGGGTCAGCTGCAACGTGCGGGTCACCATGATCAGCGCTACGACGCCGACGGGGACGTTGACCAGGAACACCCACCGCCAGCCTGCGACCGCTAGCAGGGTCTCCTGCCCGGCGAAGAAGCCACCGATGACCGGGCCGAGCACGCTGGAGGTACCGAACACGGCCAGGAAGTACCCCTGGTATTTGGCTCGCTCCCGCGGCGGCACGATGTCACCGATGATCGCCAGCGCCAACGACATCAGCCCACCGGCACCCGCGCCTTGCACCGCGCGGAACAGGGCGAGTTGCGGCATGGACACGGCCAAGGAGCACAGCAGCGAGCCGACGATGAAAATGACGATGGCGGCGATGTAGAAGCGTTTGCGGCCGTATATGTCGGAGAGCTTGCCGTACAGCGGAGTGACGATGGTGGAGGTGATCAGGTACGCGGTGGTGGCCCAGGCCTGCTGCTCCAGACCGCGCAGGTCATCGGCGATGGTGCGGATGGCGGTGGCCACGATCGTCTGATCCAGGGCGGCCAGGAACATGCCGCTCATCAAACCGACCAGGATCACGATGATCTGCCGGTGAGTGAGCTCTGCCGGATCGGCTGCGCTGCGCGCCACGTCTACCTCGGTTCCGTGCGGCAGGCCCGCACGGGTTCACACTCAACGCCGCCCGATGGATAATTGCAAGTCGGAGGGATGCCACCATGACCATGCTCGTCACCGGTGCCAGCGGACAACTGGGCCACCTCGTCGTCGGCGCGCTGCTCGATCGCGGAGCGGAGCCGGCCGATCTGGTGGCCGGGGCCCGCAACCTGGACAAGGTCACCGACCTGGCAGCGCGGGGCGTGAACACGGTCGCCATCGACTACCACGATCGGCGCAGCGTCGCCGCCGCGCTGCGCGGTGTCCAGACGCTGCTGCTGATATCGGCCTCCGAGCCCGGCACCCGGTTCGCGGGTCACAAGAACGTCATCGATGCCGCGGCCGACGCCGGCGTGTCCAAGTTCGTCTACACCAGCGCACCGCGCTCACGCAGTTTCGACTGGCCGCTGGGCGCAGAGCACAAGGCCACCGAGGAGGCGCTGGAGAGCAGCGGATTGCCCGCGATCGTGGTGCGCAACAACTGGTACATCGAGAACTATGTGCCCGATGTGCAGCGCGCGGCTGCCAGCGGCGTGATTGCGGCGTCGGTGGGCGATGCCACGGTCGCGGTGGCCAGCCGTCGGGACTATGCCGAGGGCGCCGCCGTAGTCCTGCTGCAGCAGGGGCACCTGGGCCAGGTGTACGAGTTCGGTGGTGATACTCCGGTCAGCTACGACGAGATAGCCGCCGCCGCAGCGGCGGTGCTGGGACGGGACGTGAGGTACCTGCCCTTGAGTACGCAGGAGTATTCCAGCGCCCTGGAGTCGGCTGGCCTGGAGAGCGCAGCTGCGGCATTTGTCGCCGGGATCGAAACCGGTATCCGCGATGGTGTCCTCAGCCAGACCGACGGGACCCTTTCGCGTCTGATCGGCCGCCCGACCACACCTCTGATTCCTGGGTTGCGGGCCGCCGTCGAGGCTGCCGGGTTGCCCGGACCCGGCTGACGCGATCGGGGCGCGACTACCCTGCCGAGACGCCGCTGGGCCGGGGCACGGCCAACCCTCGTTCGGGATGCGGTGGGGCGGTCGATTCCCTGACGATGAGCTCGGTCGCCAACGGTGGCGGGTCGACGACGTCGTTGCCAGAGATCACCTCGGCCAGCAGATCGAACGCCGCGAATCCCAGAGCCGTGAAGTCCTGCGCGACGGTGGTCAATCCTGGATTGCAGTAGGCGGCTAGTGGGTTGTCGTCGAATCCGACGATCGAGATGTCGTCCGGCACCCGCAGTCCGCGCTCAGCGATCGCCCGCATCGCGCCCAGCGCCAGTTCATCGTTGCCGCAGGCGATCGCGGTAACCACCTCACCGTAGGAGTCGAGCAGTTCCTGGGCGGCGGCATACCCCGACTCCGGCCGCCAGGTCGGGCAGCGCACCACCGGAAAGTGGGGCAGACGAGCCGCCGTCAGGGCATCGGTGATGCCGTCCGAACGCCGCTCGACCGGCTCCTTCTTCGGTGGTGCGATCACGAAGATCGATCGGTGGCCCAGCTCGATCAGGTACTCGGTGGCCGCGACCGCACCGTTGTATTCGTCGATGAACACGTGCGGACGGACGACATCGAGGTGGCCGGCGTTCGGCCTGGTGGTGGTGACCACCGGCAGGTACGGCGGCATGTGCGGGATCACCGCATGAGCGGCGTCGTCGTAGTCGATCACGATGACCCCTGCGACTGCCCGGGACGCAACCGTACCGACCGCCTGCCTGATGTCGGTATCGCTGGTGTCCTCGATCACCGAGATCAGCATCGACATGTCCCGCTGCCGGGCTCGGCCTTCGATACCGCGCATGGTGCTGGCGTACCCGTAGTCGGTGATATTGGAGGTGACCACGCCGATGGTGGGGGTCCGGCCGCTGACGAGCTGAGTTGCGGCAGCATTCCCGAAGTAGCCCAGCCGCTGCATCGCAGCGGTCACCCGCTCACGGGTCTGCAGCGCGACCTTGTCCGATCCCTCCAGCACCCGTGAGACCGTGACCGTCGCCACTCCGGCTTCCCGGGCGACGTCGGCAAGCGTCGGACGTGCGGGCAGGCTAGCCATGGCGCCATGGTAGTTCGGCGCACCAGGCCATCAGGATCAGCCCTTCACCGCGCCGCTCATCAGGCCTGCCATGAAATATCGCTGCAGGAACAGGAATATCAATGCTACGGGCAGTACCGCGACTACGGAGGCGGCCATCAGCCCGCCCCAGTCCACGGAGTTCGCGCCTTTGAACAACATGATGGCCGGGGTGATCGTGCGGAACGCATCCTCGGAGATGAAGATGTACCCGAACATGAATTCGTTCCAGGCATTGATGAAGGCGTACAGACCCACGGACACGATGCTGGGAATCATCACCGGCAGCACGACTCTGATGATCGTTGCCAGCTTCCCGCAGCCATCGATCTGGGCGGCCTCTTCCAGGGAGATCGGAACGCCGTCGAAGGCCGAACTGAGCATGAATGTGCATAGCGGGATCACGAAGGTGGTGTAGGCGAGGATGAGCGAGATGTAGGAGTCCAGCACCTGCAGGTTCCGCATGATGATGTACAGCGGAACCAGCAGCAAGACACCGGGGATCATCTGCGATATCAGCATGCCGAGGTTGGTGTACTTGACCACGCGCCGGCGGAAGTACCTGCTGAAGACGTACCCGGCCAGGATCGAGATCGCCAACGAGAGCAGGCATGCCGACAGCGATACCACCAGGCTGTTGCGGATGTAGGTGATGAAGTTCTGCCGGATCAGGACATTCGCGAAGTTCTCCAACGTCGGGCTATCGATCCAGAACCGGGGTTCGCTGCGCCGGACTTCATCTCTGGGTTTGAAGGCGGACAGCACCATCCACACGAACGGGAAGATGCAGTAGATGGTCAGCGCGGCCAACAGGGCGTAGGTGATGCCGCCATGGAGGATTCGAGCTCTACGAGTATTCATGCGTCCCTACCCCACGACCTCTTCGCTCAGCGCCCGGCGATACCGGTAGTAGATGACGAAGATCAACGACGTGCCGATCAGCATCATGGTGGACATGGCTGAGGCCATGCCGACGTTGAAATCCTGCATTGCGTAGCGATAGATCAGGATTGGCAACGTGATGGTTGCGTAGTTCGGCCCACCCTGGGTCATGATCCAGATGAAGTCGAAGTTGACCGCGGTCCAGATGATGTGAATGAACACGATGATCAGGGCCGGCGAGCGCAGTTGCGGCAAGGTGACGCTGCGGAACTGCTGCCAGGCCGAGGCACCATCGATCTGAGCCGCCTCGTACAGCTCCTGCGGGATCGCCTGCAGCGCGGCCAGGAAGGTGATGGTGAAGTACGGGAAGCTCCGCCAGATGTTGACGAAGATGACCGTCGCCATCGCCCAGCGGGCATCTCCGAGGAAGTTGACCGGATCGTCGACGATGTTCCAGTTCACCAGGACGCTGTTGATGATCCCGAAGTCGGGATTGAGCATCCACTCCCAGGTCATGCCGGCAACGATGATCGGTACCAGCCAGGGAATGAAGGTGAGCACCCGGAACAGTCCCTGACCCTTGACCTTCCGATTCAGCAGCAACGCGGCGCCCAGGCCGAGCAGGAACTCGCCGATCACCGAGGCAACGGTCCAGATCATGGTGTTGCGCACTGCATTGACGAAGTGCCGGTCGTCGATCACATCGGCGAAGTTGGCCAGTCCGGCAAAGCCACCGACGGTCGGGTTCATCAGGTTGACGTGCTGGAATGCCTCCAGCAGCACCTTCAACAGCGGGTATCCGATCAGCAGGATCAGGAACACCCACGCCGGGGTCATGGCCAGGTATGGGAAGTTGCGCGCGGTAGCGCTCTCCCGACGCGACTTCGACATCACGGATCTCCCAGGTGTGCGGTGCCTGGGTGAGACCGGCCGGACTCACCCAGGCAGCTATGGCGACCGAACTGGGTCAGCCGGCTAGTTCGCCGGAGTCCTCGAGCGCGGCGTTGATCTCGTCGGAGAGCCAGATGGCGGTCTCCTCAGCGGACTGGCCTTCCTGCAGCACCATGGCTAGCGAGTCGATCATGCTCTGGGTGATCGTGCCCAGGGTGACCGGCGGGTAGGTGATGCCGGTGTCCAGCAGCACCTTGAAGTCCTGGCTCCACTTGCTGTCGGTGGACACCGAACTGAGCGCGGACCGATCGGCGAAGGCTGCCTGCTGCCATTCCTGGCTGGCGAACGCCATCGCCAGTTCGGTGGCTCCCTGCAACTGGTCCGATCCCGCCATCACCATCAGCGGCTTGGCCTCGATGTAGGTGGCTGGCTGACCGTCAGCGGGGTACGGGATGGGGTGGATGCTGACGTCCTCCATGGTGTCGGGATTGGTGCTCTCCCGTTCCGCCATCCAGTTCCCGGTCACGTAGGTGGCAGTCAGCGCGGTCGCGAAGTTCTCGTCGGTCTCCTCCCAGCCATAGGTTGGCGAGTTGGCGTTGGCGGCACCGGAGGACATCAGTGCCGCATAGAACTCGAACACGGCGGTGGCCTTGGCCAGTTCGTCGGGATTGTCCTGCCAGGTGTTGCGGAAACCCCCGCCGTCCTGCTCCTGGGCGATCGCCAGGTCGTACTGAGCCAGATAGACCAGCAGTTCCTGCGGTGCTCGGACCCCAGCCCCGGCGACTCCGAAGGCCGAGCTACCGGTGGCGTCCTCGACGGAGCTGCCGATCTCCAACACGTCCTGCCAGGTGGTGGGGACCTCCACGGAGGCATCCGCGAGCAAGGAGTCGTGGACCAGATAGGCACGGGCCGTCGTTTCGTACGGGAATCCGATGATCGCCCCGTCGATGGTCATGGCGTCCTTGACCGAATCGCTGACCAGATCCTTGTCCTCCCAGGAGTCCCAGGCATCGGACAGATCGGCCAGGATGCCGAGCTTGTTGAACTCACCGACGTACTCCGGAAGCCCCCAGATCGCATCCGGGAGGTTGTCACCGGCCGCCGAGGCGATCAGCTTCTCCCGCAGTTGGTCATAGGTGAAGTTGGTCTGGTTGACCGTGTATCCGGTGTCGGCCTCAAATTGCTCGATCTGAGCCGAGCCCTCGACCTGCGTGGTCGCGCCCTCGGTCCATGCGGTCCAGAGCTCGATCGTCATGTCCTGGCCGTCGTCCGATGAGCCGCCCGAGCATGCCGCGAGGGTCAATGCCCCCGCGGCCGCCATAGCGACGACCGGTGCCATCCGCTGCTTCATTGCGTGACCTTCCCGTGCTGCATTCATGGTCAAATCCCCCGCGACCGGAGCGGCCGCGAGCCCGTGGTCGACCGATCGTCGGAGATCGAATCGAATGATGAACGTCTCTCATATATAGACGGGGACCGCCAAGGTGTCAAGGGGTGCGAACGCATGATCCTTGCGATACCCCGCATTCACGGGATTACAACGATTCGATCACGTCGATCGAATCGTTCTACCGTCACTTGCATCGGCTCCTCGCTCGTTTGACCAGGCTTGCAGCTTCACTATGATGAGCGTTACTCATATGATGATCGGCATTCTCGGTCGGCGCGCGGTGACGGAAATGCCCTGCGCGATCGTCGGCGCAACTATCGGAGAGGTATCGGATGCACGAGCTGGAATGGGGAGCGCCCGAGGCAGTCCTGCACTTCACGATTGACCCGGATCGGCCGGTCAGCGTGTTCCTCAGCCCTCCGGCCGGGCATGGCCCGGGAAGGCCGCAAGCCATGGTCGAGGTACTCGCCGTCGGCCACGGGCATGGCCTGAGCGGAATCCGCACCGTCCGCTCAGCCATCGGGGATCGAATGCGCTATCTCGAACACGAGGCCGACGGCGACAGCCTGCGGATCGCACAAGCGGACCCGGTGACCGGGTTGCACGCGGTGACCACGTTCACCCAGACCGCTGGCGGATGCCGCGCAGCCACCACCGTCACCAACACCGGCACCGATCCGCTCGCGTTGCAACAGGTCTCGACGATCTGCCTGGCAGGGATCTCCGACTGGCTGGGCCCGCTGTCCAGTACCCGGCATTGGAGTGCCCACAGCGAATGGTGTGCCGAGAACCGCTGGTTCAGCCAGCCCCTGACCGGTCCGCAGGGACTTGCGGACATCAATGTCGAGCTGCACGACCAACGTTCTCGTGGCGTGATCTCACGGACCTCGACCTCAACCTGGTCGTCGGGCACGTTCCTGCCCATGGGTGCGCTGGAGAATCGCGAGACCGGCCGCGCGCTGGTGTGGCAGCTGGAGAACAATGGCCCGTGGCGCTGGGAGATCAATTCCCATGGCATCGCCGAAGACTGCTACTCCGTGGTCCTGAGCGGGCCCACAGACCTGCACCACTCGTGGCTGCAGACGTTGTCTCCAGGAGACTCGTTCAGGACCATCCCGGCCTCATTCAGCACCTCGGCGACCTCCTTCGACGATGCCGTCGGCAAGCTCACCTGGCACCGTCGTCACTCGCACCGCCCGCACAGTGCGGATGCCGGGCGTCCGCTGATCTACAACGACTACATGAACGCCCTGATGGGCGATCCGACCACGGAGAAGCTGCTACCGCTCATCGACGGCGCAGCCGACGTCGGCGCCCAGTACTTCTGTATCGATGCTGGCTGGTACGACGACGGTGGTGACTGGTGGCCCAGCGTCGGGGCATGGGAACCCTCGCGCGTCCGGTTCGGCGAGCTCGGCCTGAACGGGGTGCTGCAGTACATCCGCGATGCCGGAATGCGGCCGGGTCTTTGGGTGGAGCCGGAGGTCATCGGCGTTCGGTCCACGGTCGCCACCGCCTTGCCCGACGAAGCGTTCATGCGCCGATGCGGTCACCGCATCCGCGAACATGATCGGTATTTCCTCGACCTGCGCAGCCAGGCCGCCCGGGACTATCTCGATTCGGTTTTCGACCGGCTGATCCACGACGGCGCCGAGTACTTCAAGTGGGACAACAATGTCACCGCTGGCACAGGGCCCGATACCGGCGCAGACAGCCCGGGGGCCGCCCTGCTCGATCACACTCGCGCCTACCTCGCCTGGTTCGACCGGTTGCGCGATCGCCATCCCGGCGTCGTCTTCGAGGCCTGTTCCTCGGGCGCCCAGCGGCAGGACCCCGAGACGTTGCGGCACTATGACCTGCAATCGACCTCCGACCAGCAGGACTACCGTCGCTACGCCACTATCGCGGCCGCGGCCCCGTCGATCATTCCACCGGAGTACGCCGGCAACTGGGCCTACCCCAACCCGGGCATGACCCCGGAGCAGACGGCGTTCACACTGGTCACGGGCCTCTCCGGGCGGCTGTACCTTTCCGGGCACATCAACGAGCTCTCGGCCCGGCAGGGGGAGCTGGTCCGGGAGGCCGCAGCCAGCTATCCGGAGGTTATCGCCCACCAGGCCCGGTCCGTCCCGACCTGGCCGTTGGGGCTCCCGGGCTGGGATGACCAGGTGGTCGCGCTGGCGACGTGTGGCCCGGAGGCCACCCTGCTCTTCCTGTGGAATCGCAGCGATGCCAGCGGCACCATCCGGCTGCCGTTGCCGCGATTGCGGGGCCAGTCCATCACCGCGTCCCCGGTGTTCCCGGCGTCGCTGACACCATGGCCGACGTCGTGGCACCCCGACCGGGGTGAGTTGACCATCGACCTGAGCGGGGTTGGCGAATCGGCCCGGGTGATCCGGTTGCAACCCGACCGGGGCCGATAGCACGCCGGCGGATGTGGCGTGCACGTGACGTGTCGATGAATGGCCAGGACTGAACCCTTTACTTCGCCGGCAACGCACCTACAGTTCGAATTATGAAAGACAAACCGGTTGTGATTGCGCACCGGGGGAATTCCAGCGTAGCTCCACAGAACACGATGGCAGCTTTCGAGGCCGCATGGCGAGTGGGAGCGGACGCCATCGAAATCGACCTACGGGTAACCGCCGACGGCGAGGCCGCCGTCATCCACGACGCCACATTCGACGCCACCACCAACGGCACGGGTTTCGTCAACGAACACTCGACCTCGACCCTGGCGCAGCTGGACGCCGGGGCCTGGTTCTCACCGGCCTTCGCTGGCCAGCGAGTTCCGACACTGCCGCTGGTGCTGGACTGGTTGCGGCGCCGGGAAAGCATCGACGTGCTGATCGAGATCAAGGACGACTGGCCACTGGAACCGCTGCAACGAGCGCTGAACCTGCTCAATGCACCCGATATCGCCAACCGGGTGGTGGTCCAGAGCTTTTCGGTGGTCACCATGGAATTGGCGCGCCAGCTGGCTCCGACGACCATCCGGGAGCTGCTGATCGACTCCTTTGACTTGGAGGTGCTGGACCTGTGCCAGGACCTCCAGGTCAGCGGATGTAACCCCGACGGCGCGCTGCTGGTCACCTACCCGGACCTGCTCGACTACCTGCATGCCGCTGGGCTACGGGTGTCGGTATGGACCTTGAATGAACCGATGGAATGGGCGCTGGCCACAGCTGCCGGCGTCGACGCCATCATCACCGATCAGCCCGACCGGCTGCTCGGGTGGCTGGCGGCCACCCGAGCCAGCAGTTTCGCCTGAGGCTGGGCGTCAGTGGGTGTCGACGGCGCTGACTTCGCTGCGGTCGGCGGACCACAAGGTGTGGAAGGTTCCTTCCCGGTCCACTCGGCGGTAGGTGTGAGCACCGAAGAAGTCCCGCTGTCCCTGGATCAATGCGGCGGGCAGCCGGTCGGCGCGTAGCCCGTCGTAGTAGGCCAGCGAGGAGGCGAACGCAGGAGCCGGAATCCCCGAGGTGGCGGCCCCGGCCACCACCCGTCGCCACGAATCCTGCGCGCCGTCCAGTGCCTGGCGGAAGTAGGGAGCGGTCACCAGCGCCACCAGCCCGGGGTCGGCGGCGTAGGCCTCGGTGATCCTGTTCAGGAACTGGGCCCGGATGATGCAGCCGCCGCGCCAGATAGCCGCGATAGCGCCCTTGTCGATGTCCCAGCCATACTCGCTGGCACCGGCGATGATCTCGTCGAATCCCTGTGAGTAGGCGATGATCTTGGAGGCGTACAACGCCTGGCGCACATCTTCGATGAACACGTCGTGGTCTGCCACCGGCCAGTCCTGGTCCGGCCCGGGCAGGTCGTTGGCTGCGGCCCGCTGAGCCGGTTTGGAGGACAGCGACCGGGCGAACACGGCCTCGGCGATACCGGACACCGGGACACCCAGGTCTAGCGCGGTCTGCACCGTCCAGGCACCGGTTCCCTTGGCACCGGCCTGGTCCACGATCACGTCGACCAACGGTTGTCCGGTCGCGGCATCGACCTGGCGCAACACCTCGGCGGTGATCTCGATCAGGTACGAGTCGAGTTCACCGGTGTTCCACTGGGCGAAGATGTCGGCGATCTCGGCTGGGGCCTTGCCGGTGCCGCGGCGGATGATGTCGTAGGCCTCCGCGATGAGCTGCATATCGGCGTACTCGATGCCGTTGTGGATCATCTTGACGAAGTGCCCGGCGCCATCGGTGCCCACGTGCGTGACGCATGGCTCCCCTTCGGCAACCGCCGCGATGGAGGACAGGATCGGGCCGAGGGTGGCGTACGACTGCGCGGTGCCGCCGGGCATCAACGACGGACCCTTGAGCGCGCCCTCCTCGCCACCGGAGATACCGCAGCCCACGAAGTGGATACCGGTCTCGCGCACGGCCTTCTCACGCCGGATGGTGTCGGTGAACAGCGCATTTCCGCCGTCGATGATGATGTCGCCCGGCTCGAACACCTCGACCAGTTCATCGATGACCGCATCGGTTGCCCAGCCCGCCTTGACCATGATGATCGCGGTTCGCGGGCGCACCAGCGAGTCGGCCAGCTCGGCCACCGTGGCGGCCTTGACGAAGCCGGCTTCCGGATGAGCCTGCAGCAGCGCGTCGGTCTTGGCTTCGGTGCGGTTGTAGACGGCGACGGTGTTGCCCTCGCGACTGGCAAGGTTCCGGGCCAGGTTGGAACCCATCACGGCCAGTCCGACGACGGCGATATTGGCGGCAGGGGTGGTCATCGATTCTCCGATCGCTAGTGACTGCATCCCACGCTAGAGGGCGTTGGCCGGTGCGCGCGACCAGTTGCCCCGGCCGCCGGGAATTGCCAACGGCCGGTGCCGATGCCCATGGCATCGGTCACCGGCCGCCTCACGGGGTGCTACCGAGCTCCGACCGGCTCCGGCTCACCCGCCTCATCGGCATTCAGTTCACCGGTTGGCTCACCGGCTTCCTCGGGCACCGTCCCAGCCTGGCTGGCATGCTCGGGCGAGGATCCGGCGTCGAACAGGTCCTCGGAGGTAGCGGTGTCGAACTTGGCCTGGTCCAGGAGGCCCTCACGCTTGGCGACCACGGTCGGGACCAGCGCCTGACCAGCGACGTTCACGGCGGTACGGCCCATGTCCAGGATCGGGTCGATGGCCAGCAGCAGGCCGACGCCCTCAAGCGGCAGACCCAGGGTGGACAGTGTCAGCGTGAGCATCACCGTGGCACCGGTGACACCGGCCGTGGCGGCCGATCCGACCACCGAGACGAACACGATCAGCAGGTAGTGCCACACGGTCAGGTCGATACCGAAGAACTGCGCCACGAAGATCGCCGAAAGCGCCGGGTAGATGGCGGCGCAACCGTCCATCTTGGTGGTTGCGCCGAACGGCACCGCGAAGGAGGCGTAGGAGCGCGGCACACCGAGGTTGCGCGAGACCACCCGCTCGGTCACCGGCAGGGTGCCGACCGAGGAGCGGGAGACGAACGCCAGCTGGATCGCGGGCCAGGCGCCGCGGAAGAACCGCAGCGGGCTGAGCCCATTGAGCCGCAGCACCACCGGGTAGAGCACGAACAGCACCAGCGCCAGGCCGACGTAGATGGCGATGGTGAAGCTCCCCAAGGGAGCCAGCGACTCCCAGCCGTAGGTGGCCACAGCGCGGCCGATCAAGCCGATGGTGCCCAGCGGCGCCAGTCGGATGACCCACCACAGCACCTTCTGGATGACATCCAGCGCCGACCGGTTGAATGCCAGGAAGGGCTCGGCGGCATTGCCGACTCGCAGCGCGGCGATGCCGAGCACGATGGCGATGACCACCAGTTGCAGCACGTTGAATCCGACGTAGTCACCGGAGACCTCCAGGCCCAGCACGTTGCTGGGGATGATGCCGGTGAGGAAGTCCAGCCAGCCTCCGGTGCGGCCGGGCTCGGCTGCGGCTGCGGCGTCGACGGCGGTGTTCTCACCGGGCCGGAAGATCAGGCCCAGGGAGATCCCGATGGCCACCGATGCCAGCGCCGTGATGGCGAACCACAGCAGCGTCTGCCCGGCCAGGCGGGCGGCGTTGGTGACCTTGCTCAGGTTCGCGATGGAGGCGATGATCGCGGTCACCACCAGCGGCGGCACGATCGTGCGCAGCAGGGTGACGAAACTTGAGCCGATGGTGGTCAGGGTGGTGGTGAGCCAGTTGGGGATATCTGCGCCTTCGGCGTCGACTCCGGCTGGGCCGAGTTGTAGCGCGATGGCACCGAGCCCGACGCCGAGGACCAGCGCGAGCAGGATCTGGACGGAGAAGGACGGCAGCCGGAGCCGTCGGCGGCTGGCATTGGGCGCATTCCTGCGCGCAGCAGTAGCGGACATGAGGGGACCTTTCGGGGATGTGTTTCGGGGGCAGGATCGGACCGGCCGGCGCCGGAGGGCAGGGCGCGCACGTTTGCTGGACGTGCGTGACCCATGGCGTTCCGGAAGCCGGCGAACCGGCGTCAGTCAGACAGGCTCAGAGTGAGCAGGGTTGACACATCGCGCTGGCGACCCGGAGGAGGTCGACGGCGCGGCGACTGGTCAGATGCTGAATGAACATGGCCCGGCGAGACTACCCGCCGGTGCAGGATGCGCGACCGCCCGGCATCCCGGTGTCCACATGCCGGACATCACTCTGCCGATCCCGCCCAACGCGCCCTAGCGGTCCCCCTCCGCCGAACGCGGCCTAGCGGTCGCCAAAATCACTCTTGGCGACCGAAACTGCGCACTCGGCCACCGTTTGCGGCCATGACCGCGCACTCGCGAGGCAGGCAGCCATTGCGCGCTAACGCCGGGGCAGTGACGGATCGCCGACTGATAGCGCGGTGCAGCTGGGCCTAGGCAGGCTCGCCGGAGAAATCCTTGGCAGCGGCAGGGTGCGCGGAGAAGTCATCGGTGGCCACCGTCAGCACCACCACGGAATCGGCGTCGGCAGCCAGAGTGTGCCGAGCATCGGGGATGGCGGCGTGGTCACCGGCGCTCAACTGAACTGCATCATCGGCAGTCGCCAGGCGCACCTGTCCGCTGAGTACATGCAGCGTGGCCTGTCCGGGGTTGTCATGGTCGGCCAATCCGGTGCCCGCGGTCAGCGCGATGATGGTCTGCCGCAGAGTCCGCTCCCGGCCACCGTAGATGGTGTGGGCGCTACGACCAGCCGACGCCTGCTGGGCGCGGGTCAGCTGCTGCTGTGCGAGCTCGGTCAGGGAGATGGATTCCACGGTCATCCTTTGGTGTCGTTACAGGGTTGGGTACTGGGTTTGAGGTGAGCGCGGCATACATCGGCTTGCGCGAACGGCTCCAGGTGGTCCACATCGACGTCGGAGTCCCAGCCGCGCAATGCGCCTTGCATCAAGCCGAGATGGACCGCGCATACCGTGCGGTCACCATTGGCGGATAGGTCCAGGAACGGGCAGTGGTGCAGGTCGATCCCGGATTCGGTCTGGGCAGGATCGAAGCCGGCTTCTCCGAGCAAGCCGACAACTTGGCCCACCGGATCGCCACGGTCCGGCTCGGCCTGAGCCACCTGTTCCCCCCACCGCTGCCCAGCGGCCAGCGCCAATGGGATCGGGTCGGGCAGATCGGCCATCCCCTCGATGAGCACGCGCGCTAGCAGCTGATAGTTGCGCGGACCGGTGTGATCCATACTGCGCACCGCACGGTAGCGGCGCGGTGGCCGACCGGGACCCCCGGCCTGCGTCTCGACTGCTTCCACCCGGCCTGCCACGGTGAGATGGTCCAAATGAAATCTCACGGTGTTGGGGTGGATCTGCAGCCGGTCCGCCAAGTCAGCGATCCCGATCGGGTCTTCGGCGGCGGTGACGGCCTGCAGCACCTGTTCACGACGTCCGGGCGCTCCCGGGTCGCGCCGGCCGTCACCCGGGGCATTCACGCGGGTTCCGCCTCCACTTGCGGTGGCAATCCAGCCACCAGCGGGGTATCGACGCCGATCACCCCGGTACGGGCGGCGCCGCCCGGGGAACCCAGGGGTTCGGAGCGTCCGGGCAGAGTTTGGGAGAAGAACGCATCATTGTCCGCCGTGTAGGGGTCAAATGCGGCAGGGAGATCGTCCTCGTAGTAGATCGCTTCCACCGGGCACACGGGTTCGCATGCACCACAGTCAACGCACTCGTCCGGCTGGATGTACAGCGCCCGAACACCTTCATAGATGCAGTCGACCGGGCATTCGTCGACACAGGCACGATCAACCACATCCACGCACGGCAGCGCGATCACGTACGTCATGCCCGAAGTTTACACAAGCACTTGTTCGTAGAAACTACCGTGAAACGCCCGCGCCGCAGCCAGGTTGCGCGGGTTGCTCGGCTTGTCGGCGTCTATGAAGATCAGATCGAACGACTCCCCGACGTCGGCAAGCATCTGTTCGGCAGGATGAGATTCCCATCCGGGCCCCCGACATCCAGGCCACTTGACTGAGCTGCGAGCCAAGGACCTGGTGGCCGTCGACGCCGACTTGCAGCCCACAGGCGCTTACCCGCTACCGGCACACCGCTTTGCATCCATTTGCATCCATATGGAGGGCCCGCAGGTCACGAATCTGGCACAGGTTGAGCAGGTGCACTCCTTCTCCTACACTGTAAGTAATCGATTACTCTCTAGGAGATCGCCGTGGCTCTTGTCTTCGCCATTGATATCGGAACATCGAGCAGCAAAGCCGTCGTGGTCGACGAACATGGCACCGTACTTCGGTCCGCAACCCGCTCGCACGAGGTATCCCGCCCAGCTTTTGGACACGTTGAAATGGACGCAGCCATCTGGTGGTCCGAGTTCACCGAGCTCGCCACTGAGCTCACCACCGATCTTCCCGAACCGGTTGCCGCCATCGGCGTCAGCGGCATGGGGCCGTGCCTGCTGGTCGCGACCGAGGACGGCGAACCGCTGCGGCCAGCCATCTTGTATGGGGTGGATACCCGGTCCACCGAACAGATCGCACTGTGGAACGCCAAGCTTGGCGAGGACCAGATTCTGCAGCGCACGGGTTCGGCCCTGTCATCGCAAGCGGTGGGCCCCAAGATTGCCTGGGTCCGTCAGCACGAGCCAGAGATCTGGGCACAAACCCGCCGGATGTTCATGCCAGCATCCTGGCTGGCATTCACACTGACCGGTGAGTATGTGCTGGACCATCACAGCGCCAGCCAATGCACGCCCATGTACGACCCGCACGATCTGAGCTGGCTCGCAGACTGGGCACCGCAGATCGCACCCGGGTTGGAACTGCCTGCGCTGCGTTGGGCGGGCGAGCAGGCCGGGGTGACGCAATCAGCCCTGGCAGGCATCCCGGCAGGTACCCCGGTCATCACCGGCACCATCGATGCCTGGAGCGAGGCCACCAGCGTTGGCGCCATCGAGGTCGGCGACCTGATGCTGATGTACGGCACCACCATGTTCTTGGTTGCCACCGTTGCCGAGCCGATCCGGACGCCATCGATGTGGGGGACGGTCGGCACCTTCCCCGGCACCCGGAACCTCGCTGGCGGCCTGGCCACCTCCGGGGCCATCACCAGTTGGCTGCGGGATCTGACCTCCAGCGACTACCCCACCTTGCTTGCTGACGCCGAATCCAGCGGCCCAGGCGCCAACGGGCTGCTGATGCTGCCCTACTTCGCAGGTGAGCGCACCCCGATCATGGACCCGCAGGCACGGGGGCTAATCGCCGGGCTCACCCTGGATCACGGTCAAGGCGACCTGTACCGGGCAGCCCTGGAAGGCACCGCATTCGCCGTCCGCCACAACATCGAAACGATGCAGCAGGCAGGAGCAGACATTCGCCGGCTGGTCGCCGTCGGCGGTGGCACCACTGGTGGCTTGTGGACGCAGGTGATCAGCGACGTCATCGGCCGACCCCAGGTGCTGCCGCAGACCACCATCGGCGCCAGCTACGGCGCCGCGTTCCTAGCTATGGCCATGATTGCGGACGCCGATATCAATACGTGGAATCCGGCGCAGACCACGGTGACTCCGAACAGCGCACTGGCCGACTTCTACCACGAGCGGTACCAGCAGTATCGATCGCTCTATCCGGCCACCCGGGACGTCGTGCACACGCTCGCTCAACCCAGTACCACCTGAGGTCGATATGACAGACAAACTACGCGTTGGCTTCCTCGGTGCAGGCCCGGTCACACAAGCAATTCACCTCCCCAGCCTGGCTCGGCTACCGCGCGAGTTCACCGTTGCTAGGGTCTTTGATGTCAACGATAGGACGGCGGCTACGGTCGCCGATCAGGTCGGGGCTGTTCCGGTCAGATCTACGGACCAGCTTCTGAACTCCGGGGATGTCGATGTGGTGGCAGTCTGCAGTCCCCACCAGTTCCATGCCGAGCAGGTCATCGCCGCCTGCGAATCTGGCGTCAAGGCCATCCTGTGCGAGAAGCCGTTCGCCGTGGATATGGGCCAGGCGCGAGCAATCGCGACCGTCGCGCACCAAACCCAGACCCCAATCCAGGTGGGGGCGATGCACAGCTTCGATCCTGGGGTGGAAGCCCTGACCCGGTCGTGGGGAGATTTCCCCGGCAGCGCGCA
>JBKDZO010000048.1:0-19527 GCA_047971285.1 Beutenbergiaceae bacterium
GGAGCGTTGTCGACCTCATCGAACGGGGTGTACTCGTTCAGGTCGGGGTACTTGTCAGCCAGCACCTTGGTGATCGCCGCCGTCAGCGTCGTCTTGCCGTGGTCGACGTGACCGATGGTGCCGATGTTGACGTGCGGCTTAGTCCGCTCGAACTTGGCCTTCGCCACTGTGGGTTCCTCCTGGAACTCGGGTAGGTGTTTCCCCTGCTACCGGCGGGCTTGCCGAATCAGGGCCTTGAGAATCCTACGACTATTTGATGGATGGTGGTGGACGAGCTATTCGCCCCGGGTCTTGGCGATGATTTCCTCGGCGACAGCGCGAGGAACCTCCGCATAGTTGCTGAACTGCATCGAGTACACCGCTCGACCCTGGGTGCGCGAACGCAGATCCCCGATGTAACCGAACATCTCCGACAGCGGCACCATCGCACGGATGACCTTGACACCGCTTGCGTCAGCCATCGACTGGATCTGGCCTCGGCGGGAGTTGATGTCGCCGATCACGTCGCCCATGTACTCCTCGGGCGTACGCACCTCGACGTCCATGATCGGTTCCAGCAATGCCGGGTCGGCGCGCTTGACGCCTTCCTTCAGTACATCGCGACCGGCGATCTTGAACGCCATCTCCGAGGAGTCG
This sequence comes from Beutenbergiaceae bacterium, assembly GCA_047971285.1. Classification (GTDB taxonomy): domain Bacteria; phylum Actinomycetota; class Actinomycetes; order Actinomycetales; family Beutenbergiaceae; genus Pseudactinotalea. Next base: position 637 of record JBKDZO010000048.1, read on the forward strand.
ACGTCGTGGTAGGCGCCGTCCAGCAGCGTGGCCTTGATACCCACCAGCGGGTAGCCCGCCAGCACACCGGCGCCCATAGCTTCCTGAATACCGGCATCGACGCTCGGAATGTACTCGCGCGGAATACGACCACCGGTGACGGAGTTCTCGAATTCGTACAGTTCGCCCGACTCGGTGTCCAGCGGTTCGAAGGTGACCTGCACCTTGGCGAACTGCCCGGAACCACCGGTCTGCTTCTTGTGCGTGTAGTCGAGCTTCTCCACCTTGCGGCGGATGGTCTCGCGGTAGGCCACCTGGGGCTTGCCAACGTTGGCCTCGACCTTGAATTCGCGGCGCATGCGGTCGACCAGAATATCCAGGTGCAGCTCGCCCATACCGGCGATAACGGTCTGGCCGGTCTCAGCGTTCAGCGAGACCTGGAACGTCGGGTCCTCATCCGAGAGCCGCTGGATTGCCGTGGACAGCTTCTCCTGGTCACCCTTGGTCTTGGGCTCGATGGCCACCGAGATCACCGGCTCCGGGAAGGACATCGACTCCAGCACAACCGGCTCGTTGATGTCGGAGAGGGTGTCACCGGTGGTGACGTCCTTGAGGCCGATGAAGGCGTAGATGTGGCCGGCACTGGCTTCTTCGACCGGGTTCTCCTTGTTGGAGTGCATCTGGAACATCTTCCCGACGCGCTCCTTCTTGCCCTTGGTCGCGTTGTACACCGCGGACCCGGAGGTTAGCGTGCCGGAGTAGACCCGGACGTAGAACAACTTGCCGAAGAACGGGTGCGCAGCCACCTTGAACGCCAGCGCGGAGAACGGCTCAGAGGCATCGGCGTGGCGCTCGATGACCGTCTCCTCGTCACCGACGGCGTGGCCGTTGATGGACGGCACGTCCAGCGGGGTGGGCAGGTAGTCGATGACCGCGTCGAGCATGGGCTGCACGCCCTTGTTCTTGAACGCCGATCCACACAGCACCGGGAAAGCCTCACCAGCGATGGTGAGCTTGCGGATCCCGGACTTGATCTCCGCGACCGTGAGCTCTTCGCCACCGAGATACTTCTCCAACAACTCCTCATCGGCCTCGGCGACGGCCTCAACCAGCTCGGAGCGGTACTGCTCGGCCTTGTCGGCCAGGTCGGCCGGAATCTCTTCGGTCTCGTAGGCCGCACCCAGCTCGGTCTCGCCGCGCCAGGTCAGAGCCTTCATCTCCAGCAGGTCGACGACGCCTTCGAACTCGCTCTCGGCGCCGATCGGCAGCTGGATGACCAGGGGCTTGGCCTTGAGACGGTCGACGATGGTACTGACGGTGAAATAGAAGTCCGCACCCAGCTTGTCCATCTTGTTCACGAAGCAGATGCGCGGCACGTTGTACTTGTCCGCCTGGCGCCACACGGTCTCCGACTGCGGCTCAACGCCTTCCTTACCGTCGAACACGGCGACGGCGCCATCGAGCACCCGCAGACTGCGCTCCACCTCGACGGTGAAGTCGACGTGCCCCGGGGTGTCGATGATGTTGATCTGGTTCTTGTTCCAGAAGCAGGTCACCGCGGCGGAGGTGATGGTGATGCCGCGTTCCTTCTCCTGCTCCATCCAGTCGGTGGTGGAGGCGCCGTCGTGGGTCTCGCCCATCTTGTAGTTGACGCCGGTGTAGAACAGGATCCGCTCGGTGGTGGTGGTCTTGCCGGCATCGATGTGAGCCATGATGCCGATGTTGCGGACCTTCTTCAGGTCGGTCAGCACGTCGAGTGCCACAGTTGCTTCTTTCCGTCAGGGACGAGCAGGGTCTAGTACTCTCCGCCGACGGCGGATGAGCGGAATGACTACCAGCGGTAGTGAGCGAAGGCCCGGTTCGATTCGGCCATCTTGTGGGTGTCTTCGCGGCGCTTGACCGCGGCGCCCAGGCCGTTGCTGGCGTCCAAGATTTCATTCATCAAGCGTTCGGTCATGGTCTTCTCACGACGAACGCGGGCGTAGTCGACCAGCCAGCGCAGTGCCAGCGTGGTCTGGCGTCCGGAACGCACCTCGACCGGCACCTGATAGGTCGCACCACCGACGCGGCGGGAGCGGACTTCCAGGGTAGGACGCACGTTCTCCAGCGCCCGCTTGAGCACCGAGGCAGGCTCCTGCTGGGTCTTGGACCGCACACCTTCCAGCGCGTCGTAGACGATGCGCTCGGCGGTGGACTTCTTGCCGTCCAGCAGTACGCGGTTCACCAACTGGGTGACCGTGGTCGAGTCGTAGACCGGGTCGACGACGAGCGGCCGCTTCGGGGCCGGGCCCTTACGAGGCATTACTTCTTCTCCTTCTTGGCGCCGTAACGGCTGCGAGCCTGCTGGCGGCCGCGAACACCCTGGGTGTCCAGCGCACCGCGCACGATCTTGTACCGCACACCCGGCAGGTCGCGAACTCGACCACCACGCACCAGCACGATCGAGTGCTCCTGCAGGTTGTGCCCCACGCCCGGGATGTAGGCGGTGACCTCGATGCCGCTGGAGAGCTTCACACGTGCGACCTTGCGAAGCGCCGAGTTCGGCTTCTTCGGCGTGGTGGTGAACACGCGCGTGCATACGCCACGGCGCTGCGGGCTGCCCTTGAGGGCAGGCGTCTTGGTCTTGTCGACCTTCGCGCCGCGGCCCTTGCGGACCAGCTGCTGAATGGTAGGCACTACGTCTCCGTCGTTGTCGATATCTCGGCCGTCTGGGTTGCAGCTCAGCCGCCTGTCAGTTGCCACCCCAACTCGACCCCCGCGCCCGGGCGTGTCGCCTCCGGCTGGCATCGCGTCCACCAGCCGTGGTCGGCCGGGCGATATCGGACATTGATGCTGGCGGTGAAGACCACCCGCAGGCTGCTCCGAAACGGGAGCGAGCGCGCACGCGAGAGCCCGCTAGTGCGGGCACCGCCGACCAGGGTACTCCGAGCCTTGCGTTTGGGTCAAAGTCGATTCCGAAACGGTGCTGTGTTTCACACCACGTTCCGGCCGGACCGCGCTGTGGGAGTCACGCCGATCGTAGCCTCGCGGCGTTCATCCGCCGCCACCGGCGAGTGCTCCCCCGCCGTACCGCCCGCCTCATCATGGCTCGGATCACCGGACCGTGAAGCAGGTCGACCGGAATGAAGTAGAGCCTGCCGCGCCAGTTGTTGAACAGCACTGCGGTGGTGACGCGGAGCAGGCCGCGCTCGTCGTCGACGCCCACTGCGCACCGGAACCGCAGGTGTGGCGCATCGGTATCGAGGAGCGCTTCCTGTCCGTGCACTTCCTGGACCGCGAACGGGTCACTGGCCGCTTCGCGCCGGGTATCGATGCCGAACAGCGGCGCGATCACCGCCCGGATCGCGAACAGCACCCGAACCCACAGCGGAGTGCTCGAGACGGCGAACATCAACTGCGCCCAGTCGCGCGGCATCAGTCCGGCCGCACGGCGCACCGGCACGATCTGCACATCGGCGAAGTCCGGCGTCGCGAACTCCCCTGCCAACGCCAGCGAATCGAATCGGGGCGTTCGCTGACGATCACGGGATGTCACTCGATTCCCATCTCCCGAGGCTGACGGTTATCTGGCTGATGACTGCCAGCCTACGGTCGGCATCGCGCCGCATCTGGGCCATTGGGCCTAGCTTCGACCGGGCGTCCGCCCCGATGATCAGCACCGTCGCACCAACCGCGCCAGCGCGGGATTGGTGCCGTCACCACAGGTTCAGCGCGGCCTTTCGGTCGCCATTTCTGCAAATACCGACCGAAAGGCCGCGGTCGCCGCGGTCCGGACTAGCCAGGCCTAGGAACCGATACGTTCCCACCCACGCTTCTGGGCCCGGGTACCGGTGGCGGTGCCGGTGGCGGACCGCTTGTCACGGCTGCGGTAGACCAGGTACGGCCGGGTGACGTACCCGATCGGTGCCGCAAACACGTGGACCAGACGGGTGAACGGCCACAGCGCGAACAACAGGAACGCGAAGAACGCGTGCAACTGGAAGCCCAGCGGTGCCGCCGCGATCAACTCGGTCTTGGGCTGGAAGAAGAAGATGGAGCGGAACCATGGCGACACCCCGTCTTCGTAGCTGCGGTAGTCGTAATGCAGACCGGCGATATCCAACCAACTGATCGCGATCGTGTTCCACATCCCGAGCAGGATCACCAGCCCGAGCACCGCATACATGATCTTGTCCCCGTTCGTGGTTGCCGAGAACACCGGCCCGGTCGTCCGCCGCCGGTAGATCAGGATGATCAGCCCGACGACGGTCGCCAGGCCTGCGGGAATACCGCCCGCCAGAGCGATGATGTGGTAGGCGCCCTCCGACAAGCCCACAGCGTCGGTCCAGGTCTTGGGAATCACCAACCCGATGAAATGCCCGGCCACCACGCCGAGGATGCCGAAGTGGAACAACGGGCTGCCGATCCGCAGCAGTTTGCTCTCGTACATCTGCGAGGACCGCGTCGTCCAGCCGAACTTGTCGTACTTGAAACGCCAGTAGTGCCCGACGACGAAGATCGCCAAGCAGATGTAGGGCACGATCACCCACAGGAAGAGATCCATTACCGAACTCCAACTTCAATCGTCTGCCCGAGCGAGACCGGACCGGGGTGGTGGGCCGCCGCAACGGCAGGGTCAAGGGTGTACGGGGTGCTATCGATACCGACCTCCTCGGTCGGTGGGCCTTCGGCGATGAGCTTCTGCAACGCGATCTCGTCATCGTCATCTAGCTTCGGCAGCGTGGCGCGCACCGCCTGCACCACATCGAGCCAGGCACTGCTTCGCTCCGAAAGCGCACGTCGCAGCAACTCCACGCCGACCCGGTGGTCGTTCAGGATCTTCCACGCGGCCGCGGCATCGACCGTGGCGCCGAACTCCAGCAGCACCGCGAGGTGATCGGGCAGTTCGGCATCCTCATCGGTCAGCACCACTCCGCTCCTACGGAATGCCTGCTTGATCTGCACCATCGCGGCCCCCCGGTTGCGGGTGTCGCCATGCAGAAAGTAGGTCAGATGAAGTGCGCACCGCCGGGTCACATCGAAGGTATCGACGTACTCGGTCTGCCATTGCTGCAGCGAACCATCGGCCAGCCGGCCGATGAACCTGATCAGCGGAGTTCCCACCTGGTCGGGCAGCTCACCGGCTTCCACGGCCAACAGTTCCAGCTGGTCCCACAACTGCTGCTGCGGATACTCCAGCAATAGTGAGCAGATCTGCCATGCGGTCGCTTGTGCATGAGCATCCAGCACCGATGCGGTGCGCCGGTGACGGCGCCAGGGCATCATTCCTTCATCTCCGCTTTGGGGAACAGCCCCTCCGGGACGCCCTTTCCGTCCCAGTTCAGCAGATTCACCCGCCCCTTCTTGGGCGCACCGGAGATCAGCGTGTCGCCGGCGGTGCTGCCGCCGCCGGAACCCTGCATGAGTTCGTCGTCGTAGCCCTCGACCGGGCAGTCGGTGGCCAAGGTCTCCAGCGCGTGGGCCTGCTCGCCGTGGGTGCTGGGGATGACGTAGCGGTCTTCGTACTTGGCGATCGCCAGCAGCCGGAACATCTCCTGCATGCTGTCCTCGGTCATGCCCACCGACGCCGGAATCTCCGGCTGGGTCGGCTGCTCCAGGTTGATGTCACGCATGTAGGAGCGCATCGCGGCCAGCTTGCGCAACACCGCGGACACCGTTTCGGTGTCGCCGGCGGTGAACAGGTTGGCCAGGTATTCCACCGGGATCCGCAGGCTCTCGATCGCCGCGAACAGATTGCCGGAGTCTTCGGCGTCGTGACCGGTCTCGCTGACCACGTCCACCACCGGTGACAGCGGCGGGATGTACCAGACCATCGGCATGGTGCGGTACTCCGGGTGCAGCGGTAGCGCTACCTGGTAGTCCTTGATCAGCCGCAGCACCGGTGACTGCTTGGCGGCATCGAGCCAGTCCCGGGGAATGCCGGCAGCGCGCGCGGCCTGCTCGACTTCCGGATCGCGCGGGTCGAGGAACACATCGCGCTGCGAGGCGTACAGGTCCTTCTCGTCTTCGACGGCGGCGGCCTCCAGCACCTTGTCCGCGTCGTAGAGCATCAGCCCGATGTAGCGCAGGCGACCCACACAGGTTTCAGCGCAGACGGTGGGGATGCCGACCTCGATGCGCGGGTAGCAGAAGGTGCACTTCTCCGCTTTGCCGGTCTTGTGGTTGAAGTAGACCTTCTTGTAGGGGCAGCCGGTCACGCACATGCGCCAGCCACGGCACCGGTCTTGGTCGACCAGCACGATGCCGTCCTCTTGACGCTTGTAAATCGCACCCGAAGGACAGGACGCAGCGCAGCTGGGGTTGAGGCAGTGCTCGCAGATCCGCGGCAGGTAGAACATGAAGGTGGATTCGTACTCCATCTTCACCTTGTCCTCGATGCCCTTGAGCATCGGGTCCTTCACGGCGTGCTCCTGGGAACCGCCGAGGTCATCGTCCCAGTTCGCGGACCACTCCACAGCCATCGGTTTTCCGGAGATCATCGAGTGGGGCTGGGCCACCGGAAAGTTCTTCTGCGCCGGCGCGTTGATCAACGTCTCATAGTCGTAGGTCCAGGGCTCGTAGTAGTCCTGAATCTCCGGCATCTTCGGGTTGGAGAAGATGGTGGCGAGCTTCTTCAGACGCCCGCCGGCCTTGAGCTTGAGCCGCCCTTTGGGGGTACGGACCCAGCCGCCCTTCCATTCCTCTTGATCCTGGTAGCGGCGGGGGTAGCCAAGCCCCGGCCGGGTCTCGACGTTGTTGAACCAGACGTACTCGGTACCTTGCCTATTGGTCCAGGCCTGCTTGCAGGTGACCGAGCAGGTGTGACACCCGATGCACTTGTCCAGGTTCATCACCATTGCCATTTGGGCCATGATCTTCATGTCTCGCCCCTTCTCAGTACCGCACCGGGGCGGTTCGCTTACGGATCATCGTGACTTCATCTCGGTTGGTGCCGGTGGGTCCGATGTAGTTGAAGAAGTACGCCAACTGGGCGTACCCGCCGATGATGTGGCTCGGCTTGAGCAGGATGCGGGTCAAGCTGTTGTGGATACCGCCACGCTGGTTGTCGGTCTCGGTCAGCGGCACATCGATCAGCCGGTCCTGCGCGTGGTACATGTACACCGTTCCCTCGGGCATGCGGTGCGAGACGATCGCACGGCAGGCGACCACGCCGTTGCGGTTGACCGCCTCGATCCAGTCGTTGTCCTTGATCCCGATCTTCTCGGCGTCCTTGTCGGACATCCACACGCTCTGACCACCACGGGACAACGACAACATGTACAGGTTGTCCTGGTACTCGGAGTGGATCGACCACTTGCTGTGCGGGGTCAGGTATCGCACCGATACCCCGAGTTCTCCGGTCTCACCCACCGGTTTCTCGTCGAACAACCTGGTCATGTTCAACGGCGGCCGATAGGTCGGCAACATGTCGCCGATCGCCTGTACCCAATCGTGATCGAGGTAGAACTGCTGTCTGCCGGTCAGGGTGTGGAACGGCTTGGATCGCTCGATATTGATGGTGAACGGTGCGTACCGGCGGCCGCCGGCCTCGCTGCCCGACCACTCCGGCGAGGTGATCACCGGCACTGGCGCCGCCTGGGTATCGGCGAAGGTGATCTGCTTGCCCTCCTGTTCCGCCGAGAGGTCGTGCATCTGCGTTCCGGTGCGCTTCTCCAGGAACTTGAAGCCTTGAGTGGCGAGGTGCCCGTTGCAGGTGGCGGACAGATGCATGATCGCCTCGGCCACATGGATGTCGGTATCCATCTTGGGCTGGCCCTGGGCCGGACCGCTCTCGACCGTGCCATGGCGCCGCCGCAGCAGGTCCATCTCCCGCTTGACGTCGTAGGCAACGCCCTTGGTGAGCATGCCGACCTTCTCCATCAGCGGCCCGATGGCGGTCATGCGATCGTAGGTGTCGGGATAGGGCCGTTCGACCTCAGCCAGCACCGGCAGGGTCTTGCCGGGAACCGGCTCACACTCGCCGGTCTTCCAGTCCAGCACAGCGCCGTGGGGCGTGGCCATGGCTTCGGGGGTGTCGTGCCACAGCGGTTTGGCCACGACGTCCTTGCGGGTACCCAGGTGGTCGATCGCCAGGTCGGAGAACTTCTTGGCGATCTCCTTCCAGGTTTCCCAGTCACTCTTGGACTCCCACGGCGGCGAGATCGCCGGGTTGAACGAGTGCACGTACGGGTGCATGTCTGTGGTGGACAGGTCGTGCTTCTCGTACCAGGTGGCAGCCGGGAGTACGACGTCGGACAGCAGCGTCGAACTGGTCATTCGGAAGTCGAGCGTGACCAGCAGGTCGAGCTTGCCGGTCGCTGCCTCCTCCGGCCAGGCGATGTCGTTGGGTCGCTGATCGGGGCTGGCTTCCGCGGCGCGCACGGCGTGGCTGGTGCCGAGCAGGTGCTTCAGGAAATACTCGTTGCCCTTGGCCGAGGAACCCATCAGGTTGGATCGCCACAGCGACAGCACCCGCGGGAAGTTCTCCTCGGCTTCGGGATCCTCGACGGCGAACTTCAGATCCCCGCTCTTGAGCTGCTGTGCCACGTATTGCGCTGCGGGGATGCCGGCCTCGGCAGCTTCGTCGGAGACCTGCAGTGAGCTGCGGTTGAACTGTGGGTAGGACGGGGTCCAGCCCAGCCGGACCGACTGCGCCAGCAGGTCCATGGTGCTGCGGCCCGCGAAGCCACCGGTGTCGCCGTTGATGTCGTCGGCGGTGAATGTGTCGTACCGGTATTGCGAGGTATGCACGTACCAGTAGGCGGTTTGGTTCATGTGCCGGGGCGGACGGACCCAGTCCAGCCCGAACGCCATGTGCTGGAAGCCCATGATCGGGCGGATCTTCTCCTGACCGACATAGTGCGCCCAGCCACCACCGTTGCGCCCTTGGCAACCGGTGATGGAGGTCAGCACCAGCATGGCGCGGTAGATCTGATCGGAGTGATACCAGTGGTTAGTTCCGGCACCCATCAGGATCATGCCGCGACCACCGGTGTCGATGGCGTTCTGTGCCCATTCCCGGCCGATGCGGATGATCTGCTCGCTGGGAACGCCGGTGATCTCCGCGGCCCACCCCGGGGTGGCGGGCACCGACGGATCCTCCAGGCTCTCCGGCCAGGCACCGGGCAGACCTGGCCGCCACACCCCGTAGTGGGCGAACATCAGGTCGAGCACGGTCGTGACCAAGCGTCCGCCGACTCGGCGTACCGGGACACCGCGCTGTTCGGTTCGCATGCTGCCCTCGACGCCGTCGAATCGTGGCAGATCCACCAGCGCCGTCTCCACGCCGTCGGCGAGCAGCGTCAGCCGGGGCTCGGTGTCCCCGAGATCCAAGTTCCAACGGCCGGCGCCCTCGTCCCCGTACCGGTGCCCCAGAGAGCCGTTGGGAACCACGACCTCGTCGGTGACGCCGTCGATGACCACAGTCTTGAACATGGCGTTCTCGGAGTCGGACTCGGGCAGGTCCAGGTCACCGGCAACGACGAACTTGTCCGGGGCGTAACTACCGTCGTCGCCTTCCTTCAACGCGACCAGCATCGGCAAATCGGTGAACCGCTGGTTGTACTCGGTGAAGAAGTCGACCTGCCGTTCGGCGAAGTACTCCTTCAGGATGACGTGACCCATACCCATCGCCAGTGCGGCGTCGGTGCCCGGCGCACTGGCGACCCACTCGTCAGCGAATTTAACGTTCTCGGCATAGTCCGGGGCCACCGCGACGACCTTCTGACCGCGATACCGCGCCTCGGTCATCCAGTGCGCATCCGGGGTGCGGGTCAGCGGGACGTTCGACCCCCACATCATCAGGTAGCCGGCGTCCCACCAGTCGCCGGACTCGGGAACGTCGGTCTGGTCACCGAACATCTGCGGCGAAGCGTTGGGCAGGTCGGCGTACCAGTCGTAGAACGACAGCATCGGGGCGCCGATGAGCTCATGGAACCGCGCGCCGGAGGAGTAGGACACCGGTGACATGGCAGGGATCGGCGAGAATCCGGCGATCCGGTCGGGCCCCCAGCGCTTGATGGTGTAGACGAACGCCGCGGCGATGAGTTCGGTCACTTCGGGCCAGGTCGCACGGACCAGACCGCCCTTGCCGCGGGCGGCCTTGTACGCCTTTGCCTGCTCCGGGTCTTGCATGATCGAGCCCCAGGCCACGACCGGATCTCCGTAGGTGGCCTTGGCCTTGCGGAACATGTCGATGAGCGCCCCGCGCACGTACGGGTAGCGCACCCGCGTGGGCGAGTAGGTGTACCAGGAGAAGGACGCCCCACGGGGGCACCCGCGCGGCTCGTACTCCGGCTTGTCCGGACCAGCTGAGGGGTAGTCGGTCTGCTGCGCCTCCCAGGTGATGATGCCGTCCTTGACGTATACCTTCCAGGAGCAGGACCCGGTGCAGTTCACGCCGTGGGTGGAACGCACCTCTTTGTCGTGGCTCCAGCGGTCCCGGTAGAAGGAGTCGCCGGTCCGCCCCCCTTCCAGGAACATCGCGCGGCCGTCGTCGGAGACGTCGGTGGAACTGAAGTACCGCCGCGTGTTCACCAACGCGTGGCTGAGCGGACCATCGAGAGTGGCAGGTTGCTGGGTGGCGGTCATTCCGTCCTCCGGGAGGTTGGCTCGGTGCTGAATTGAGAACGCGATCTGATGTGCGCAATGCAGGTGGCGGGGCCGACCAGCGGCTCCAAGCTAATCTCGGCGCTCTGTTCGCCGATTTGTTCCAGGGTGCCGCGGATCAGCCCGCGGTGGATGCCGCACACGACCTCCGGGTGGGTGGAGGCAAGCGCCAGGAACGGGCAGTCTACGAGCGTGACTTCAACGCTGCGACCGCCCTCGCGAGTGGCAACGTTGGGCGTATAGCCCCACTCCTCCAGCGAATCGACGAGCCGGCCGATCTTGCCGAGCCACCGTCCAGGCGTGGTCGCCGGGGTCGCGGCGGGATCGGTATCAACGTGTTCGTGCGCCCACTGCACCCCCGCTTCCTCCGGGGTTCGCGGGCTACCGGTCTCGCCACCAAAGCTGTCAGCCAGAATCTCGGCCAGCGCCAGGTAGGAGTCACCCGCGGGCGCATCCATCCGTCCGGGCGTGAGCGCGTACATCTTCCGCGGCCTGCCGGCACCGTCACCGCGCCTGTTGCTGGTGTGCAGCAACCCCACGGTCACGAGTTGGTCCAGGTGGAATCGGACCGTCGTCACATGCAGGTCCAGCAGGTCGGCCAGTTCGGCAGCGCTACACCCCTCGGAACGGCTCGGTCCGCCATCCACCGGCGTCAGCGCGGGCAGATTGGCCAGGTGGTCGACGATCCGACGCCGGACCGGGCTGGAAAGGACAGCCACGCCAACCGTGTCAGCGACCTTTTCCACAAGCATGCCCTTTCCTAATTTAGAGGAATAACCTCCGTCCAATCTAGTGGTTATTCGGATGGCCTCGCAACCGGATCGACGACCCGGGACCTCAGTCCCGACACACGGCACGAAACCTGCGATATACGTTGAAAACATGCGGTTTGTCATGCGTCACACTTTGATGACGCCACAACGCAATCCGCTATACCCTCAGCGCACATCCAGCAATTGACAGGACTGCGTCCCTTCCATTTTGGAGCATCGCATGACTACCTCATCGGCGGCGACCACAGCGGACCCTGGCGCCAGCAGCCGGGTGCTGTGGCTATCCACGATCGCCTTCACGCTGATGTTCGCCGTGTGGCTGATGTTCGGCATCCTCGGCAATCCGATTCAGCAGGAATTCGGGCTCTCCGATACCCAGCTGAGCTGGATCTCAGCTGTCGCCGTACTGAACGGATCGATGTGGCGTCTCCCAGCCGGCATGTTGGCTGACCGTATCGGCGGACGCAAAGTCATGACCGGCATGCTGCTGCTGGTCGCCATCCCAGCTTTCGCCATCTCCTTCACCCAGAGTTACGGCATGTTGCTCGTGATGGCCTTTCTGGTCGGTTTCGCGGGCAACTCCTTCTCCGCAGGTATCGCCTGGAATGCGGCGTGGGCACCCCGGGAGCGTCAGGGATTCGCACTCGGCTTCCTCGGAGCCGGCAATGTGGGCGCCTCGGTGACCAAGCTGATCGGCCCTCCGATCATCGCCGCGACGGCGGGCGCCACGTTCATCCTTGGCATCCAGGGCGGATGGCGCTTGATTCCGGTGGTCTACGGCGTTCTGCTCGTGGTGATGGCCGCCTTCGTATGGTTCGGCACCCCATCGCAGGACCGGATGCCGGGCTCGAGCAAGAGCATCGCCGAAATGCTCGCACCGATGCGGCAGCTACGGGTGTGGCGGTTCAGCCTCTACTACGTCGTGGTGTTCGGCGCGTACGTCGCCCTGTCCGCCTGGTTGCCGCACTACTACATCGAGAACTTCGGTGTATCGCTTACCGTAGCCGGGCTGCTGACGGCGCTGTTCATCTTCCCCGCTTCGCTGCTGCGGCCAGTGGGAGGCTGGTTCTCCGACCGTTTCGGAGCCCGCCGCGCGATGTACGGCACGCTCGCCGTGATGATCGCGACCAGCGGCATCTTGATGATGCCCAACGGGCACATCGTGATCAACCATGCCGATGGCAGTCAGACCGAGCACCTGGGCTACACCATGCACATCATCCCGTTCACGGTGCTGCTGGTGTTGTTGGGCTGCGCCATGGGCGTGGGCAAGGCCGCGGTCTACAAGCACATCCCGGAGTACTTCCCGGGCAATGTCGGGCCGGTGGGCGGTGTCGTGGGGATGCTCGGTGGTCTGGGCGGATTCTTCCTACCGCCGCTATTCGCCTACACCAAGGAATGGACCGGGTTCCCCACCAGCACCTTCTTCGTGTTGTTCCTACTGTCCGTCCTCTCTATGGCATGGATGCACTTCACCGTGGTCCGGATGTTGCACAGCCAATCACCCGATCTTGCCGACAAACTCGAATCAACCCCCATTCAGGTCCAGGAGGCCAACGCATGACCACCAGTACACCCGCCCGCAAGGGCAAGGAGTGGCTTGAATCCTGGGATCCCGAGAATGAGAAGACTTGGGATTCGAAGCTCGCCTGGCAGACCCTGTGGATCACCACGTTCACGCTCACGATGTGTTTCGTAGCCTGGTTCCTGCCCTCAGCGATCATTCCCAAGCTCAACGCCATCGGGTACGAGTTCACCAAGAGCCAGCTCTACTGGCTCGCCGCCACCCCCGGTCTTTCCGGCGGCCTGATGCGGCTGGTATGGATGGTGCTACCGCCCATCATGGGTACCCGCAAGATGGTGGCCGCGACGACACTGCTGTTGTTCTTCCCGGTGCTGGGGTGGGGCGTGCGTACCATGCTTCCCGGGACCGCGCCCTACTGGGAGTTGCTGGTGCTGGCCTTCCTGGCCGGAATCGGCGGCGGGGCCTTCTCCGGCTTCATGCCCTCGACGTCATACTTTTTCCCCAAACGGCTCCAAGGGACGGCGCTCGGGTTGCAAGCAGGCATCGGCAACTTCGGCGTCTCGCTGGTGCAGCTGTGCACCCCATGGTTGATCGGCTTGGGCATGTTCTGGTGGATGGGCATCAGCCAGGAAATGCAGTTCCCCGGTATCGCAGCACAGCAGGTGTGGTACCAAGCGGCGTCCTACGTCTGGCTGCCATTCATCCTGGTAGGCGCCTGGATCGCCTGGCACTACCTGAAGTCGGTTCCAGTGCGGGCCAATATCAAGCAGCAGTTCGATATCTTCGGCAACACCGACACCTGGTTGATGACTCTGCTTTACATCATGACCTTTGGCACGTTCTCGGGGCTGGCCGCCCAGTTCGCCCTGCTCATGATCAACCTCTACGGCGCGGGCAATGAGGCCATCGTGCAAGGGACCGGTGAAACTGCGCAGATCCTGATCGCGGACTACTCCGTGCCTGATCCGGTCAAGTACGTGTTCCTCGGGCCGCTGATCGGCGCTGGCGCCCGGGTGCTGTTCTCACCGCTCACCGACCGTATGGGCGGGGCGATCTGGACCCTGGTTTCCGGGATTGGCCTGATCGCGGCAATCGCCTACACCATTCCGTCGTTGACCCCTGATCTTTCCTCGGCGCAGGCACTGTCCGCAGGGTTCAACCAGTTCCTCTGGGGCATGCTGGCGATCTTCTTGTTCACCGGTATCGGCAACGCCTCGACCTTCAAGCAGATGCCGATGATCTTCGAGCGACGCCAGGCCGGCGGTGTGATCGGCTGGACCAGCGCAATTGCCGCCTTCGGGCCGTTCCTGTTCGGCGTCGGCCTGACGCTGATGAGCCCGACCACCTTCTACATCATCGGGATCGTGTGGGCGGTGATGTGCGTGGGCATCACGTGGTTCCGGTACGCCCGGCCCAAGGCCCCCAAGCGCAGCTAGCCGGGCCGGCCCAACCCCCTCGCTTTCGAACGTTGGTACCCAAACCGAACCGTGCACAGTTCGGCAACGGTTCCGACCTTCGAAATCGAGGTCTTGCGGCTGCGGCGGTAGGCGCGGCTGCAATAGGCTGCTAGCGACTCGAAGGAGGCATCATGGCAGTGAGCCGCAACGACGATCTCGCGGTTGAAGTGCGCACGGTGGGCGGCGGCGATACCCCGATCACGTTCCATCACTACCTGCCCAAGGAGAGGCTGCACGACAAGAGTCGGCTGTTCGCCCGGGTGAGCGTTCCAGTGGGCGGTTCCATCGGCTTGCACCAACACACCGACGAGTCCGAGTTCTATGTGATCCACTCCGGCCAGGGACGTTACCGGATGGACGATCACGAGTGGGATCTGGTCCCCGGCGACGTGGCGGAGGTAGCTCCCGGACACAGCCACGGGATCGACAACACCGGCGACGAACCGCTCGAATTCACGGCTCTGATTATCTTCGCCTAGCGGCCCATCAGCCTGCGAGCTGCTCCGCCAGCACCGCGGCGATGTCCGGGGCGCAATATTGGGGACCCTTGAGGATCTTGCCATCGGCACGGCGTAGCACGCTGCCGTCGTCGTCCAGTTTGGACAGGTTGGAACGCTGCACCTCGGCCAAGACCTGTTCGAGCGGGATCCCGGTCTCCAATGCCATTCCGTAGACCACATAGACCAGGTCCGCCAGCGCATCAGCCGCCGCGACCGTGTCCTTGGTGCCGTCATCGCGAGCGACCGCATCGGTGAACCCGCGCGTGGCCAGGGCTTCGGCGTCGGCACCGTAGACGGCTCCGACCAGTTCGGCGAACTCCTCGGCTATCAGCGACATCCGCATGGCGAGGCTGGGCACGTCCACGTCGGCTCCACCGGTGCGGACCGGTACGTCGTAGACGTCGTGGAACTGGCGGACCAGATCCATCGGGCGGGCGGCGTCGGGCCGCGCCGGTAGCCCATTCTCGGGGCCTCCCCAATCCCCGTGTGGCACTCGCGGATCCGTAGCCAGCAAGCCGCCGATCCAGGCGTCCCGCAGCGGCTCGGACGGTTGGCTGTGGTCGACCATGGCGCCGCGCTGCACTCCTTCCAGTCGAAAGCCGTGGCGCCAGACCGCTCTCCACGATCCCCAGTTGCCGACCACCGCACGCCAGCTGATCCGCTGCAGACCGGCGGCGAATCCATGATCGACGACCAATCCCACCGCACGGCTGACTAGCCCTTGGCCTCGGTGCGCTGGCACCGCCCAGAAGCCGATCTCACTCACGCCAGGCCCCTGCGGCTCCAGGCCGATCATCCCGGCAAGCTGACCATCACGCCGAATGGCCCAGATTGCGCCACGATCCTGCGCCCATGCCTGCGGCACCAGTTCGTTCACGAAATCTGCGGCATCCTCGGTGGTGTACGGGTAGGGCAACGTCGTCTTGCGAGCGATCTGTCGATCTTGACAAGCGCTGGCTATCGCCGGGATATCGGCGGTGGTCGGCGCCGTTAGTTCGAGTTCACCATCGCGCAAGTCCACCCTGTCCACGCCACCCAGACTATCGACCAGGTAGTCACCAGCCGTACAAGACCTAGGCTCCGTTGAACCCAACGCGCACCTATGGCCACTATCGCCCGATGAACGCGGCATTCCGGCCGTCATTCCGCGTAATGGCGACCGCGAGGCCGCGTTCGGCACATTGAACTGAGTGGGCTAAGAGAGGTCGAGTCGACGCAGCAGGGCGCCCTCCCGCAGTGCCCACGGACAGATCTCAACCGTCTTGACGCGCAGCCGGGTCAGTACCCGCTCCGCGACCACCGCACCGGCCACGATCTGATAGGTGCGTTCGGCGGTGATACCGGGCAGTTCCATGCGCTGTTCGGCGGGAATGCGGGCCAGCCGGGGCACCCAATCCGCTAGTTGAGCAGTACTCATCCGCCACCGTGGCTCACGACCCACGCCCGCCGTCTGCATCCCGGCCAGCCGAGCCAGGGAGCGAAACGTCTTCGACGTAGCGACCACATGGTCGGGCTTGCGCATCTGCGCCATCTGACCCACCAGCGGGTGCAACGCCTCGTCGACGACGGTGCTCAGGTTGGCCAGTTGCTCGGGAGTCGCGGGATCATCGGGTAGCAGGTCATGGGTCAGCCGGGCGGCGCCCAGCGGTAGCGAAACCGCTAGCTTGGGTACCTCATCCTTGCCCGTCGCCACCTCCAATGAACCGCCACCGATATCCAGTACCAGCAGCCGACCGGAGTTCCAGCCGTACCAGCGCCGTACCGCAAGGAAGGTCAGCCGGGCCTCATCCGGACCGGAAAGGACTTGCACATCGGTACCGATGAGTTCGCGTAGCCCCGCCAAGACGCTCTCGCCGTTGTTCGCCTCGCGGATCGCCGAAGTCACCATCACCAGCAGTTCCTCCACACCATCGGCACGGACCCGGCCCAGCGCCTTGTCGACGGCGCTCTCCAGCACCGCCACCCCCTCGGCAGTGATCGAACCATCACCGTCGACGTACTGCATCAACCGCAGCACGGTGCGCTCGGACGCGGTTGGCACCGGTCGGCGGCCTCGGTCGGTCTTGAACACCAGCAGGTGCACCGTATTCGAACCGATATCAAGGACACCGAGGCGGGGAGCGGTCATTCTGCGAGGCTATCCCGAGACCGCGGACGCAACGCTGGAAACTACCCGGCGCGCACACTCATGCGGTCTGGCGCCGCTTGACGCGTTCCACCAGCAGCCGCCGCAACACCTGCCGACGCGGGTCGCGGGAGGCGAGGATCTGCTGCCGCAGCGTCTGCGCACAGACCGCAGGCCGTTCCAGGTCCAGATCAGTGCGGGACAGGAGCAGCTGGAACATGGGCGCGATGTCGCTCTCATCCATGGTGAGCGTCCAACACATCCACAACGGAACACGGCCTGCTCTATCAGCCTGGTTGATGTCCGCACCCCCGGCTATCAGCCGCCGCAACAGGCGGGTGGTCGAGGCCGGATCAAGATGCGGCTGGGTGAGCAACACATGCAACACCGTGAGCCACCCGCCTTCGGCGGCTATCGACGGATCGGCACCGTCATCCAAGAGCCGGTTGGCAATCCGCTCCCGCAATTCCGGATCGGGGTTCGCCAACGCAGCAAATAGGACGGTACGCCCCTCGTCGTCGGCGAAGAACGGCGCCACCGCCGGGTCGTACACCGACAGGAAGTGCTCCCAAGATCCGCGCTTGGCCGCAAAATATGGGCATTCCGGCAATACCGGCCCAACGATTCCCACCTACGATCCCCTCCGTTACTGCGTGACCGGCTCCCCCCGCCAGCACGAACGCCCCCGGTCGATGACCAGGGGCGTTCGTGGTGCAACGTGCAATTAACGGTAGTCGCTGTATCCGCCGAGGTCGAGTTCCTCCAACGCAATGGCGTCGCCGCCGTCGGTGGAAATCGGACCGTAGTCGATCTCGTCGTAGCCGAAGCTCGGGTAGATCTCGGCCTTGGCTTCCTCGGTCGGCTCCACCTTCACATTCCGGTACCGTGGCAGCCCGGTGCCTGCGGGGATCAGCTTTCCGAGGATCACGTTCTCCTTCAGACCCAGCAACGAGTCCGAGCGCCCGCTCATGGCGGCCTCGGTCAGCACCTTGGTGGTCTCCTGGAAGGAGGCCGCGGACAGCCAGGAATCGGTGGCCAGCGATGCCTTGGTGATACCCATCAGTTCCGGTCGACCGGCGGCTGGGGTGCCTCCCTCGGAGACCACCCGGCGGTTCTCGTCCTCGAACCGGCCACGTTCGGCCAGTTCACCGGGCAGCAGCTTGGAGTCACCGGAGTCCAGCACGGTCACCCGGCGCAACATCTGTCGCACGATGACCTCGATGTGCTTGTCGTGGATATCCACACCCTGGGAGCCGTAGACCTCCTGTACCTCGTCTACCAGGTGCTTCTGCACCGCGCGCGGACCGAGGATGCGGAGCACCTTCTTCGGGTCGACCGCACCGTAGACCAGTTGCTCGCCGACAGCGACATGGGCACCGTCCTCGACCAGCAGGCGCGCACGCTTGCTGACCTGGTGCACGATCTCCTCGCTGCCGTCATCGGGGGTGACGATCAGGCGACGAGCCCGGTCGGTGTCCTCGATGGCAACGCGTCCGGCGACCTCCGCGATCGGGGCTTCACCCTTGGGGGTACGGGCCTCGAACAGGTCGGTCACACGCGGTAGACCCTGAGTGATGTCGTCAGCGGATGCCACACCACCGGAGTGGAACGTACGCATCGTCAACTGGGTTCCGGGCTCACCGATCGACTGGGCCGCGATGATACCGACGGCCTCGCCGATGTCCACCAGTTCGCCGGTGGCCAGCGAACGGCCGTAGCACTTGGCGCAGGTACCCACGCGAGACTCACACGTGAGCACCGAGCGGACCTTGATGGTCTCCACGCCGGCAGCGAGCAGCCGTTCCAGCAGCACGTCACCGACGTCGTCACCGGACTCACCCAGCACCGTGCCATCGGGCGCGGTGGCCTGGCCGGCCAGGGTGCGAGCGTAGACGCTGGTCTCGACCTTGTCGTGACGACGGACGCTGCCGTCGGGTGCCTTCTC
>JBKDZO010000049.1:0-25306 GCA_047971285.1 Beutenbergiaceae bacterium
CTGGCCTGGGGGCGGCTGCCGTGGGTAAAACGACTGGTCAAACCGCGTGAGGTGCGGATCGGCCGGTGGCACAACACCTGGACCGGGGTGATCGGCGCCGTGTTGACCATCGGGCTGGGGGTGCTGATCCTAGTGACCGATGGCACCACCGATCTTCCGGGGCTGGTCGGCGCTTCTGATCAGGTGGCGATCGAAGGTGCGGTGAGCCGGGCGATCGGTGGGGTGCCGGATCTGCTGGTGTTGCTGGTGGTGGCGGTGCTCGCCGTCCTGGTCTGGCTACTGATGCGCCGCCGCCGGACCTGATCGTGCAGTAGATCGGCCGACCTGTCCGATAGCAGATCGCCCGGTGTGGGGCGAGAGACGACTACCGGTGGACGTGCCTCATTCGTGTGGGAACCATTGCTCGACTGAGCGAGGCGCCCAAGCACGCGTCATAATGTAAAATTACATCATGTTGCGTACCCAGATCTCGCTGACCGAGGAGGACCGAAGCATTCTCGATGCCGAGTCGGCGCGCACCGGCCGATCGATATCCGCTTTGATCCGCGATGCCGTCACGCAAACCTATGGCTCGCGCAGGGACGTGACAGAGGATATCCAAGCGATCGACACAGCTTTGGGCGCATGGCGCGACCGGCATGTCGATGGGGCGGAATACGTCGAGGCCGTTCGATCGGGAGGTCGGCTCCAAGAGACGCTCTCTCGATGAGCGTTCTGGTCGATACCTCAGTGCTCATCGACGTGCTCCGGGGGGAAGCCTCCGCCGCGGCGGTTCTCCGAGACGCACGGACGGCCGGCCCGCTTCACGCAAGCGAGGTGACCCGGTTGGAAGTGCTGGCGGGCATGCGCGCCGCAGAGGAGCCCGCGACCCGTTCGTTGCTTGCGATCCTCGACTGGCACCCACTCGACTCCCGGGTCGCCGCGTTCGCCGGCGAACTCGGCCGACGATGGCTCCCGAGCAATCGTGGCATCGACTCCACCGACCTTGCGATCGCAGCAACGGCGGTGCTTCTGAATGCTCCACTGCTTACGCGAAACGTCAAGCACTTCCCGATGTTCGCAGGGCTGTCCGCACCATACTGAATCCAGTCGTCGACGATCGTTCGCGATCCACCTCTTCCCTCGCTATCGCGGAGGACCACTCCCGGGCTCGATGCGCTGATCTGCTGCTCGCCGCCCTGGTCTGGCTGCTGATGTACCGACGCCGGACCTGATCGTGCAGTAAATCGGCTGACCTGTCCGATAGGTGCCGGTCGAGCCGGACGAGCGACCTAGGCTCCGGCGAGACTGCCTGCCCATCAAGAGTTCCGGAGCCTCTCGTGCCGAGATCGCCATTGATCGCCACAGCAATGACGGCGACAGCATTCACACTAGTCCTGTCGGCTTGTATCGCCACGCCCGAGGCTGCCACCGACGACACCCGGTACACCACCACCGAGGTGAGCGACGGCACGACCGCGTTCACCCTGGTCACCAATCCCGGAGCGGGCCCGACCCTGTCGCTGGCAGCCGAGTCCGCGTTCGAGCTGATCGAGGTCGTCGACGGCGATCTGACCCTGGCATTCAAGGACATGAACCGCAACGGCGAACTGGACACCTGGGAGGACTGGCGCGCCGAGCCGGACCAGCGCGCAGCCGACCTGGCCCCGCTCCTGTCCGTCGAGCAATGGGCCGGGCTGATGCTGTTCAGCCTGCACGAACGTTCCCCGGCCGATGGGCTGCGAGATCACCAACGCGACTACCTGAGCCAGTCGCGGGTACGCAACGTGCTGCATGCAGGGACATCGCAGGTGGAGCCCTCGGTGCGGTGGACCAACCAGCTACAGGCCTACGCGCAGACCCTTGCCTCCGACGATGAGCCCTACGTGCCGGTGAACATCAGCTCCGATCCCCGTTCGGATGCGGTGGACAACTACACCGGCCACGGCGGCGACATCTCCGCCTGGCCCTCCGCGCTGGGGCTGGCGGCGACCTTCTCCCCGCAGACCGTGCGGGAGTTCGGTCAGATCGCCTCGGAGGAGTACCGGGCGTTGGGGATCACGCATGCCCTGAGCCCCCAGGCCGACCTGGCCTCCGAACCGCGATGGCTGCGCAACAGCGGCACGTTCGGCGAGGATCCGCAGATGGCGGCCGACATGGTAGCCGCCTACGTGGAGGGGTTTCAGACCAGCTACGGACCCGATGGTCAAGCGCTGGGGTGGGGTCCAGGATCGGTAGCCACCACCGTCAAGCACTTCCCCGGAGACGGCCGGGGCGAAGGCGGGCGGGACTCCCACACCGATAGTGGCAAATTCGCGGTGGCCACCGGTGACGATGCCGATCAGTTGCTGCCATTCCGCAGTGCGCTGGATTCGGCGGCGATCATGACCGCCTACTCGATTCTCACCGACGCCGACGGGCAGGCTGCCTATGGTGGCGAATTGGCGGGCAGTGGTTTCAACGCGCAGGTGGTGGCGCTGCTGCGCCAGCAGTTGGGCTACACCGGCATCGCGGTGGCGGACTGGGGCGTGATCACCGGTGGTTCCACCGACCCGGACGCCCTCTTCGGAATGCCGTGGGGCATGGAGGACGTGCCGGTGGTGAACCGGATCTTCCAGGCGCTACGCAACGGCCACGACACCCTGGGCGGTTTCAACCAGCTGGACCCGGTGCTGCAGGCCTACCACATGTGGGACACGGCCTACCAGGCCGGGGAGTTGGACATCGACGCCGACACCCGGTTCCGTCTCTCGGCACAGCGGACCCTCGCCATGCTGATGCGGCTGGGCCTGTATGAGCACCCGTTCCGGGACCTGGATCGCTCGGCCGGGATCGTCGGCAACGCCGACTTCGTGGCAGCCGGTTGGCAGGTGCAGCTCGACTCGATCGTCGTCGCCAAGAACGAGTCCGGCGCCATCGGTTGCGACGCCGGCCTCGACTACTCCGCCATGACGGTCTACATCCCGCAGAGCCACCACACCATCTCTCAAGGGGTGGTAACGACACAGGCGCGATCCTACGAAGCAACGATCGACCTGGACGTGGCTCGTGAGTATTTCGGCACGGTGCTCACCGATGAGGTACTGCTCGATTCCAATGGTGTGGTCATCGGCTACCAGGCTCCGGATCTGAGCGAGGCGGACCTGGCGATCGTCGGCATGGATAGCCCCAACAACGGCGACTTCTTCAACAGCCCGGGGCTGGATCTGGACACCGGCGAGTACTACCCGTTGTCGTTGCAGTACCGGCCGTACGCCGCCGACGGCGATCAGGTACGGCAGGTTTCCATCGCCGGAGACCGTTTACCGGACGGCACCCAGGAGAACCGCTCCTATGCCGGCAATGCGGCCCGGATCGCCAACGAGGCGGATCTGGACGCACTGGAGCGAGCGGTCGCCCAGGTGCAGGCGGCCGGTACCGACATCCCGGTGGTGGTGGCGCTCTCCGCGAAGGGCCCGGTGATCCCGGCGGAGTTCGAGCCGCTGGCGGACGCCATTGTGATCGGGTTCGGCGTCGCCGATGCGGCGCTGCTGGAGATGATCACCGGCACCGGCGGCAGTACCGGCCGGTTGCCGATGACCTTCCCGGCCAGCATGGACACGGTGGAGGCCAACCGTGAGGATGTCCCGTTCGATCTCACCCCGTACACCGATAGCCAGGGCAACAGCTGGCAGTTCGGCTACGGGCTGAACGCCTGTACCGGCTCGCCGCTCGGTTAGCGGCCCAGGGCATAGTACTCGGAGTTCGGTCGCGCGCCGGTGACGTTGGCGAGCCGGTTGGAGTAGGCGAACAAGCCGGTGATGGCTCCGATGTCCCAGATCTCATCGTCGCTCAGGCCTGCGGTGCGCAGGTCGTCGATGGTTCCCTGGCTGACGGACTTCGAATCCAGCGAAACCTGCAACGCGAAGTCGACGATCAGACGCTCTCGCTCACTCAACTCGGCCTTGACCGGGTTGATGGTGACCTGGTCTGCAACCACCGGGTTGCCCGACTCCACCCGGTACAGCGCGCCGTGGGAGATGACGCAGTAGAGGCAGCCGTTCGCCGCAGAGGTGGCGACGGCGATCAGTTCGCGCTCGGCGGTGCTCAGCCCGGTTTCCTTCTCGAACAACGCGGCGTTGAGGGCAAGCATGGCCCGCAACTCGTCGGGGCGATGGGCAAAGGTGAACAGGGCGTTGGGGATGAAACCGGCTTGTTCCTGGATCTCGGTGAAGATCTCCTGGATGTCGGCGGGCAGGTCGTTGAATTCAGGGACTGGGAAATAGGAAGGTGCGCTCATGACGTCCACGCTCTCCCGCACCAACGCGCTTCCCAATGTCTGGACACTCACGTCCAGTATGTGAGAACGGCGATGGGGTGCAGTATGGGTGCAACACCGAGCCGGTCAGTGCCGCCGCTGGCAGTTGCCGCACCAGAACAGGTTGCGCCCGGCGACGACGGCGGTACGGATGGCGGAGCCGCACACCCGGCACGGCTGGTCGGTGCGCTGGTACACGTAGGCGATGCGCTCGACGTGTTGCGGTACACGTTCGCCCCGGCCCAGCGCCGCACGGACGTCCTGTAGTTCGTCGGCGTCGGTGACGATCCGTCCGACCACCACACCCAGGGCCATCAGGTCGGCCAGGTCCGCCCAGATGGCATCCCACGAGGCGCGCTTGAGCTTCTTGCCCGGAGTGGCGGGGTTGACCCGGTGCCGGAACAGCACCTCGCAGCGGTAGACGTTGCCGACCCCGGCCAGAACCTTCTGGTCCATCAGCAGGGCGGCGATGGAACGGCCGCTGGCCCGGACAGCAGCCCAAGCAGCCTGCGGATCGGCGTCGGGATCGAGCGGGTCGGGGCCCTGCTTGGCCAGCAGCACGGCGACTTCCTCGGGTTCGATGACGGTGGCGGTCATGGGTCCGTACAGGCGGGCGATGGTGCGCCGCGAGTCGCGCTCGACGGCGATGCGCACTCGGGCGGGGCCTGCCGCAGCCGGGTCGGGGGCATCGCCGGGAACGGTGACGATGGGGAACTTCCCGATCAGGCCCAGGTGCACATACAGGGTGCGTTCATCGGCGAACTCGCAGAACAGCAGCTTGCCGTGATTCCACGCCCGCTCGAATCGCTGACCATCCAGCAGCGCGGCACCCTGCTCGAATCGCCCTTGCGGGCTGGTGACCGACGGTCTGCTGCCGGCGAAGGCAGCGTGCAGGTGTTGCGCCAGGCGGCGCAGGGTATGACCTTCAGGCATCTACGCTCCGTTCTTACAATCGGCCAACGTCCAGGTCAGTTCGATTCCCGGTATCGCGGCCTCGGCTCGTCGTTCGGTCACCCAACTCGATGGCACCACATGGACTGCGAGCGATGCGGGATCGCCGGCGCGTGCCAACACCACCCCGTGGCCGGAGTCAAACTCCCAATACTCGGCGCTAGCCATCCCCGCCAGCCGTAGCGCCGCCAGGTAGGAGGCCACGCTATCGCTCCCCCGCTGCTGGAGATTGAGGCGGATTCCTCTGCCGGCCCGATACTCGCAGGCATCGCGCAGCTCTTGGGCCAGGTCGGTGACGCGCGATGGCGAACCCGCCACTAGCGGCAGGATTCGGGCAGTACCACGCACCAGCACCGGGATCGCTAGATCGGCTGCGGCGGAGGCGATGAGCCGGTCGAGCGCGGCCATGATGTCGCGTGCGCTGGCAGGCACCCGCCAATCAACGTCGTCATCGATGGCTACGTCAGTTGGAGCCACACAGGTATCGCTCCATCGCAGTGCGGCATCGATGGCATCAAGTCCGTACCGCTGCATCGGTGGTGGTGAGGATGCGGTGAGCAAGCGGTTCCAGACACCAAATGCTGGGACCGGCGCCCGGTAGGGCTGCATTGGAACTCCGGCCACCCCGCGATACGAATCCTCATCCATCGGTGATGAGCACACCACGTCGACGAAGCCGTCCGCTGAGATCCTCTGGGTCAGGGTGAGCACCTCAGCCCACGGCCTACGGCCACCAGGGTCCCCATCGGGGTAGAACGCGTCGATGATCCTGCGGCATTGCAGTTCCGCACCCTCTCGCTCCCACGTCACTTCACGAAGCGGCGTCTTGCTAGTCGAATAGAACGTCACCGTGAAGCGATAGGAGTCCGGGCTCACCAGCAGGTACCACACCGGTGGATCCTCCCGGCTGAGCACCGTGAGGGAGTTCCCGGCCTGGTAGCGCTGGCGCGCCTGCTCGTCGTCGAAGTACTGCGGCTCGCCGATGGACTCAAGACGCATCAATTCCAACCGCGTGGGGTATCTGGCTGCAGGGCCGGCGATGCTGGTCATTGCGTGATCACGCTGCCGCTCATGGTCAGCAACGGGATACCACCCGGCTGCGCAGCCATCCGCCACAGGTTCATGACGCCATTCTCACCCCGGCGCACTATCCGCGTTGCTACGTTGAACTGGGCCAACGGTGGCCCCACGCCCGAGGGAGAGAACGATGAAAGCACTTGTGTATCACGGCCCTGGTAGCAAGGCGTGGGAGGAGGTACCGGATCCGGAACTGCTCAACCCCACCGATGCGATCGTGCAGGTGGACACCACCACAATATGCGGTACCGACCTGCACATCCTCAAAGGTGATGTACCCGCCGTCACCGAGGGCCGGATCCTGGGGCATGAGGGTGTGGGCACCGTCGTCGAGATCGGGTCAGCCGTGGGCAATGTCGCCGTCGGCGACCGGGTGATCATCTCCTGCGTCTGCTCCTGTGGCGCCTGTTCCTACTGTCATTCGCGGCTACCCTCCCACTGCACCAACGAGGAAGGCGCATCCGGCATTGGCTGGATCTTCGGTCACCTGATCGACGGCACCCAAGCCGAGTACGTCCGCGTCCCGTTCGCCGACTCCGGTCTGCACCATCTCCCAGAGGGTGTCAGCGATGAAGCCGGCATCATGCTCTCCGACATCGTGCCCACCGGTTTCGAGATCGGCATCCGCAACGGCCGGGTCGAGCCCGGCGACGTGGTGGCCGTGGTCGGCGTCGGCCCTGTCGGGTTGTCGACTGTGATGACGGCTGGGCTGTACGGGGCCTCTCGCGTGGTGGCCATCGACCTGGATGACAACCGGCTGGAGGTCGCCCGCAGCTTCGGTGCCACCGACATCATCAACAGTTCTGATCCGGGTTGGCAAGACAAGGTCATG
Organism: Beutenbergiaceae bacterium; assembly: GCA_047971285.1. Lineage (GTDB taxonomy): Bacteria > Actinomycetota > Actinomycetes > Actinomycetales > Beutenbergiaceae > Pseudactinotalea. The sequence goes on from JBKDZO010000049.1 coordinate 7,137, forward strand.
GCCATGACCGATGGGTTCGGCGTGGACGCCGCCATCGAGGCCGTCGGCATCCCGGCGACGTTCGACGTCTGCACCCAGATCGTGCGACCGGGCGGCACCGTCGCCAACGTGGGTGTGCACGGGGCTCCGGTGCAGTTGAACCTGCAGGATCTATGGATCAAGGACATCGCGATCACCACCGGCCTGATCTCCGGCACCACGACCTCGATGCTGCTGAAACTCGTCGCCCAGGGCAAACTCGAACCGCAGAAGTTCGTCTCACACCGGTTCAAGCTGGACCAGATGATGGATGCCTACGACACGTTCGGCCGGGCGGCCGAGACCAAGGCGTTGAAGGTCTCGATCTCGCGGTAGTCGCCGACCGCTAATCCGGTTGGCGACTAGATGCCGGTGGGTCGGGCCCGCCGGCATCTCGCCCCGAGAGCGATGTGCTGTGCGGTATCGGTGGCCGCATGGCCTCACCAGTCGTGCACGGTACCGTCGGCGAGGCGGTTGTATGGCAGGTAGGCCTGCTCGTATGGGTACTTGCCCGCCTCATCGCGGTTGAGTTCGACCCCTAGGCCCGGCTCGTCGCCGGGGTGCAGCAGGCCGCTCTGCCACCGGAATGACTGTTCGAACACCTGGTCGGTGCGGGCACCGTGACGCATGTACTCCTGGATGCCGAAGTTGTGCATGCTCAACCCCAGATGCAGCTGGGCGGCCATTCCCACCGGGGAGATATCGGTGGGTCCATGCATACCCGATTTCACCTGATACATCGCCGCATACTCCAGGGTCTTCTTCAATGCGGAGATGCCACCCATATGCGTGACCGCCCCCCGCACGTAGTCGATGAGCTGATCACGGATCAGATCCTTGAAGTCCCAGATCGTATTGAAGACCTCCCCGATCGCCAGCGGCGTCGTGGTGTGCTGGCGCACCAGTCGCAACGCGTCCGGATTCTCCGCCGGGGTGCAGTCCTCCAGCCAGAACAGGTCATACGGCTCCAGCTCCTTGCCCAGCTTCGCCGCCTCTATCGGCGTCATCCGGTGGTGGCCATCGTGTAGCAGCGGCAGCTGCGGTCCGAATTCGTTGCGCACCGCCTCGAACACCCCGGGCAGGTGCCGCAGGTAGGCGCGGGTATCCCAGTCCTCACGCACCGGTCCGGCGCCCCGGCGGGCTGGTTCGTGGTCATAGCGGGCCTGCCCGCCACCGGCATCCGCCGATTGCGATGCGATGCCATAGATCGCCTTCAGCCCGGGAACACCGCTTTGGATCCGGATCGCCCGGTATCCCTGCTCGAGGTGCGAGCGCACCGAATCGAACAGTTCCGGCAGGTCCTTTCCCGATGCGTGCCCGTAGGCCAGCAGCCCGGTGCGCGAGGCGCCCCCGAGCAACTGGTACAGCGGCATCCGGGCGGCTTTGGCCTTGATGTCCCACAGCGCCATATCGACGCCAGCAACGGCTGCCATGGTCACCGGTCCGCGCCGCCAGTACGCCGATCGGTACAGGAATTGCCAGGTGTCCTCGATGCTGGAGGCATCGCGCCCGAGCAGCAGCGGCACCACATGCTCGGTGAGATAGGCGACAACGGCCTGCTCCCGCCCGTTCAGCGTGGCATCCCCCAATCCGGTCAGCCCCTCGTCCGTGGTGACCTTCACGGTCACGAAGTTCCGATCGGGACTGGTGACGATGACCTCAGCGCGGTCGATGATCATGGCCCCTCCTGATGGTTGCGAACTTCACGATGCGCCAACGCCGGTAGCCATATATTGAGGTACCGTCCGTCAGCCCTTCCTGGAGTGCGCCATGTCTACCATTTCGACCCTCGCCGGTGCCCTCGCATCCGGTTCGGTCCGCATCATCGACCTCACCACGCGACTGTCCGCCGACACACCGGCACTGAGGCTGCCGGAACCGTTCGCGAACCTAATCGATTTCAGTCTGGAGCAGGTCAGTGCCTACGACGAGCCGGGGCCGTTCTGGAAGCACCACAACATCCGCACCGGTGAGCACATCGGCACTCATATCGACGCGCCGGTGCACTGGGTCTCGGGCCGGGACGGTCACGACGTCTCTCAGATCCCACCGGATCGGCTGATCGGCCCAGCAGTGGTGTTGGACTTCGTCGCCCAGGCAACCGCGGATCCGGACTTCTTGCTCGACATCGGCGACATCGCCGCCTGGGAGCAGGCGCATGGGCGCCTGCCCGAAGGTGGCTGGGTGCTGTTCCGCACCGGATGGGACCGGTTTGGCCACTCCGAGGCCGAGTTCCTCAACGCCGACGAATCCGGCTCGCACACACCCGGAATCACCGCGGCAGCCGCACACTGGCTGGCCACCGAACGGGATATCTCCGGTTTCGGGGTGGAGACGGTAGGCATTGACGCCGGTCGCGGCGCCGAACTGGACCCGCCGTTTCCCGCGCACTACCACCTGCTCGGCAACGACACCTACGGCATAACCTCGCTGCGCAATCTCGCGGAATTGCCCGCCACCGGCGCGATGATCATCGTCGCTCCGCTGCCGATCGTGGGCGGCACCGGCAGCCCGACGCGCGTGTATGCGCTGGTCGACACCACGCCATGAGCAGCACAACCGTCGCCGACGCGGTCGGTACCGGACTGGCCAGGCTCGGGGTGGGCCACGCGTTCGGCGTGGTCGGCAGCGGCAACTTCGCCGTCACCAATGCGTTGCGCGCGGCCGGGGTGCCGTTCACCGCCGCCCGGCACGAGAGCGCTGCAGCGACGATGGCGGATGCGTTCGCGCAGGTGTCGGGCCAGCTCTCGGTGGTCACGCTGCATCAAGGGTGCGGGCTGACCAATGCCACCACCGGTATCGGCGAGGCCGCCAAGAGCCGGACCCCGATGATCGTCATTGCCGCCGAGACGAGGGTGCCGACGTCGAACTTCGCCATGGATCAGGCTGGTCTGGCAGCTAGCGTGGGTGCGGCGGCCGTGCGCGTGGACTCCGCCCAGAGCGCTATGGCCGATGTCATCCGCGCGTACCGGCTCGCCCGGGATGAACGCCGCTGCGTGCTGCTGAACCTGCCGCTCGACGTCCAGCGGGAACAGATCGATGGGACCGAACTCGGCACGATCGCCGTCACCGCTGCGGCGGCGGTCGTACCCGCCGAGGACGATGTCGCTACGGTCGCGCAGATGCTGGCCGACGCCGCCCGCCCAGTGATCATCGCGGGCCGGGGCGGACGGGGCGCCGGTACCGCACTGCGGGAACTCGCGGCGGCTTCGGGAGCGCTGCTGGCCACCTCCGCGGTGGCGAATGGGCTGTTTGCCTCCGACCCATTCTCCCTGGGTATCTCCGGCGGGTTCGCCTCACCGCTGGCGGCGGAGTTGATTGCCGACGCCGACCTCATCGTCGCGTTCGGTTGCGCGCTGAACAACTGGACCACCCGTGGCGGCACCTTGATCGGGGAACAGACCGCCGTCGTCCAGGTCGACGCCGACGCGCAGGCGTTGGGAAGGTTACGGCCCATCACCCATGGCATCGTCGGCGAGGCAGCCGCCACGGCGCAGGCGCTGATCCGGGCGGTGGGCCGGGCGGTGGGCCGGTCGGGCGCGGCTGCGGGCTATCGCTCACCGGAACTGGCGCAACGTATCGAGGCGAGCATCCGCTGGCGGGACACGCCGACTGCGGATGCATCGACGCCGGAGCGAATCGACCCGAGAGTCTTCTCGGCCGCATTGGATGACCTGCTGCCCACCGAACGCGTGGTGGCGATCGACTCGGGCAACTTCATGGGCTATCCGACGCAGTATCTAAGGGTGCCGGACGAGTCCGGGTTCTGCTTCACGCAGTCATTCCAGGCCATAGGACTGGGGTTGGCGAGCGCGATCGGTGCCGCACTGGCACAACCGGACCGGATCCCGGTGCTGGGAACCGGCGATGGTGGCCTGCTGATGGCGATGAGTGAATTGGAGACCGCCGTCCGGCTCGGATTGCCGCTGGTGGTAGCCATCTACAACGATGCGGCATACAGCGCCGAGGTACACCATTTCGGCGAAACGGACCCGACCGCCGATCTGACCACGGTGACGTTTCCGGACACCGACTTCGCCGCCATCGCGCGCGGCTACGGTGCCACCGGCATCACGGTGCGCACCGTGGCCGACTTGGCGGCGGTGACCTCCTGGTGGGAATCCGCGCCGACGGTGCCGCTGATTCTCGACGCGAAAATCGCCTCCGACGATGGTTCCTGGTGGCTGCACGGGGCTTTCCGCGGGCACTGACCTTCCGTGGCGGGCTCCACCAGGCCGTACCCGGCCCATTGGCACGCCCGCGCTCGAAGACGGGACGGTAGAAAGTAATTCTCGCCCATGGTTGCGGTAAATGCTCGGAAAATACACAATTGAGCCATAAAGTATCTGCGTCTTCCCCTCGTTGAAGGCCGTCTTCAACCCCACGGCCACCCATGCCTCCCAGCAGAACCGGTCTGAGGAGGCTCCAGCATGACCGACCGCAACGGCACATTCTTCCCCCGGCCTGATGCGCGCCACCGGCAGCGAACCGTCCGCCTGGCGGCATTCCTCAGTCTGCTGCTGGTGCTGGCATCCTCCATCGTGGTGCTGCCGGTGCTGCCGACAACGCCGACACAGGCAGATCCTGGTACCTGCAGCACGCTGGACACCTACACCTTCGGTGAACCGACGATCTCGGCTTCGGTAATGCAGGCTCCGATCCGGGACAGCACCGGCACCACCGTGGCCACCCTGCGCCTGTCCACCACTCAGAGCGATGGCGTCCTGCTGGCCCGGCTCAGGACCGGTATCAGCCCGACCGCGAACTCCACCAGCGGAAGCGCCGCGGTGATCGGGTTCGACGCCCGTGGCAACGGCACGGCCATCAACAACCGCCCCACGCACCAGTACACGGTCACGATCACCGCGATCCAGCCGGTCTCTCTCGGCCCGATCGGTTTCACCGGCCGGTCCTCCATCGGCGTGGCCAACGGCTACAACAACTTCAACACCATGCAGTTCAACGCCCGTGCCAATGTCAGCGGATTCCGGCTGGTCAGTGACTTCTACTACGGGTACGACCACTTCGACGGCGCCGCGACCGAACCGGGAGACGCCGTCCTCAGCGGCGTCGAGTACTCGAACTCGACCCCCAGGGACAACATCTACCGATTCGACGCACCCGGTTGGGTGGTCGAGGCCGACACCACCCCGCTCGCCGCGGGCCAGACGCTCGCGTATACCTTCACCGGATGGGGATTCGGAGCGTTCGACACCGCCACGAATCTTGAGTCCCATGACGTGGTGCTGAACACCGATCCCAGGTGCGCCATCTCCTTCGACAAGTCCGGAACCGTGGTCGAAACGGACGGCAACCCGGGTATCGGCGTCGGCGACCGCATCGACTACACCTTCCCGGTCGTCAACAATGGCTTCACAACGCTGAACTCGATCACGCTAACCGACCCGCAGGCCACCGGCATCGCCTGCCCGCAGACCAGCCTGGCCCCCGGCGCGTCGATGATCTGCACCGCCGGGCGCACACTGGCAGCTGCGGACTTCACCGCAGGCTCACGCACCAACACCGCCACCATCAGCGGCACCGACGGCAACGAGGACACCCAGACCGCGCAAGCGTTCACCACCACGCCGATACCGGCGATCCCGGCAATGACGATGACCAAGAGCGGCGCCGTCAACGACACCAACGCCGACGGCGACGCCGACGCCGGCGAAACCATCACCTACACCATGACCGTGCGCAACAGCGGCGGCACCCCGCTGTCGGACCTGACCATCCTCGACGCCCGGGGCACGGTCAGTTGCGCGACGACCGGACTCACCATCGGCCAGAGCACCACCTGCACCCTGGTCTATTCCCTGAAGCAGCCCGACATCGATGCCGGCGCGGTACCCAACTCCGCCACCGCGACCGCCACCGCCCCGGGCGGTGTGCCCGTCTCCGCCGGTGCCGGTTCCAGCAATACCATCCCCTCGGTGCCAGGCATCTCCCTGGCCAAGACCGCGCAACTGATCGACGGCAACGCCGACGGCCAGATCCGCCCCGGCGAGAGCATCCGGTACACGTTCACCGTCACCAACACCGGCAACACCCTGCTCACCGGAATTGCGGTCGCCGACGTCATGGGCACACCGGCGTGCGCTGACACGTCGCTGCCGCCGCAGACCCAGACCAGCTGCACGCTGACGGTCACCCTCACCGATGCGCACGTCGATGCCGGCGCGATCACGAACTCGGCGACCGCAACCGGGTCCGACCCTGCCGGGTCCGCCGTCACCGATGACACCAGCCTCACCACCACCATCGCGCGCTTACCTGAACTGACGCTCACCAAGAACGCGACCACCGCCAGCTTCGTCGAGGGTGCCCTGGTCGACTACACGATCGTGGTCCGCAACACCGGCAACGTCACCCTCACCGACGTTGCTGTGACAGACCCACTGGTCAGCGACCTCACCTGCCCGGCCATTACCAGCCTGGCCGCGGATGCCGCGCTAACCTGCACCGCCACCCACACGGTGACCAGCGCAGACGTCCTGGCCGACGAGTTCCGCAATACCGCGACCGCCACCGCTACCGCCCCGGTCGGGCCACCGGTGAGCGCCAGCGACGACGCGGTGGTTCCGGTCACCGATCTGCCCGCGCTCACGCTGGACAAATCCGGGCAGTGGCAGGACGTCGACGGCGACCACCGGCCGTCGCAGGGAGACCGGGTTGTCTACGAGCTGGTGGTCACCAACACCGGCAACGTCAGCCTCACCGATATCGATGTCGAGGATCTGTCCACCCTGGACGAGGCCTGCCCCGCGCCGACCACCATCTATCCGGGCCAATCGGTCACCTGCACGGCCAGCCACACGCTGACCTGGGCCGATATCGAAACCGGATCGCTGCTCAACTCCGCGACGGCTTCCGGTACCCACGCCCCGCTCGCGCCGGTGACCGCATCCCACAGCACACAGGTCGAGCTGACGCGCATCGCCGGGCTGACCCTCACCAAGTCCGGTGTCTTGGACGACGCCGACACCGACGGGGTCCTGGAAGCCGGCGAAGCGATCGACTACACCATCACGGTCACCAATACCGGCAACGTCGCGCTGACGGCGGTGTCGGTAGACGACGATCTGGGGGTGCCGGCCTGCTCGGCCACCACCCTGGCCGTCGGCGGAACCATGACCTGCCAACTCCGGTACACCCTCACCGAGCAGGACGTGGTCCAGGCTGCGGTCACGAACACCGCCATCGCCACGGCCACCAGCGTCATCGGCGCCGTGGACGGTGCCGGCAGCAGCACGACCGCGATTCCGGTCGTGCCGTTGATCGACCTGAGCAAGACGGGCACCGTGAATGCCACCGGCCCCGGTGGCAGCGTCGTCGCCGGTGATGTCGTCGACTACCAGATCACGGTCTCCAACCCGGGCAACGTGGTGGTCACCGAACTGGCGGTTACCGACTCTCTGGGAAGCACCACCTGTGAGACGACCTCAGCCGTACACGAGCAGGAGGTGCTGTGCACGCTTCGCTACACCCTCACGCAAGCCGATATCGACGCCGGCACGATCACCAATGAAGCCACCGTGACCGGTAGCACTCCCGCAGGTACACCGGTGACCGCCTCCGGCCAGAGCACCAACGCACTGCCCTCAGCACCGGGAATCGGCATGGTCAAGATCGGTGAACCGGTCGACGCCGATGCCGACGGCCACATCGGCGCGGCCGACCAGATCAGCTACCGCTTCCTGATCACCAACCGCGGCAACACCACCCTGACCGGGATGCGCGTCACCGACGCACTCGGCCCGGTGACCTGCCCGAGCGACGCGGTCGGTGCAGGCGCCGCCATCGAATGCACGCTCATCTATCAGCTCGACCAGAATGACGTCGACGCCGGAACCATCAGCAACAGCGCCACCGCATTCGCGACCGATCCGCACGCCACCGAGGTCAGTGGCCCAGCCAGCACCGATACCGCTATCCCGTCGGCCGCCAGCATCTCGCTGACCAAGGACAGCACCGGAGATTTCATCGAGGGCGGCACGGCGCTGTACACCTTCCATGTGGTCAATACCGGCAATGTGACGCTGGACGGCATCGTCCTGACCGATGACCGGGTCTCCGATGAGGACTGCCCTGCCGACACGCTCGCTCCGGGTGCAGAGATGACCTGCACCGCCTCATACACCCTCACGGTCACCGATATCGCCAACAACGGCGTGGACAACACCGCCACCATCACCGCCGACGCACCCGATGACACGACCACTAGCGCAACAAGCTCCGACCACCACCCGGCCCTCCAGGACCCCGGACTGACCCTGAGCAAGGTGGCCGAACTGGACGATTCCGATGGTGATTCGATGATCGAACCCGGTGAATTGGTCGTCTACACCTTCACCGTGACCAACTCGGGCAATGTGACGCTGACCGATGTCACCGTCGGCGATGACATGGGCTCCCCGATCTGCCCCACCAACGTGCTGATACCCGGGCAGCCGATGACCTGCACGATGTCGTACGTCCTGAGCGCGGCCCAGGTCGACGCAGGCGCCGTGACCAATCAAGCGACCGTGACGGGTTCCGCACCCGATGACAGCATAGTCACTGCTCAAGCGAGCGCCACGACCCCGATCGAACGGCTGGGCCTGCTCACCGTGGCCAAGTCCGGTGAGCCCGGGCCGTTCGCTTCCGGTGACCGGATCGACTACACCATCGTGGTCAGCAACGAGGGAAACCTCTCGCTGGACCCGGTCACGCTCGACGACCCGCTGACCACTGACGAGTTCTGCCCGGCGGCGGCTCTGGCTGCTGGTGAGTCGATGGTGTGCACCGCTTCCCATGTCGTGACCCCGGCAGAGGTGGCCCAGGGCTCGGTGACCAATACCGCCACCGCAGTCGGGACCTCCTCGACCGGCCCGGTCACGGGCTCGGGCAGCACCGACAGTGATTTCGTCCCGGAACCGGCGATCAGCATCGTCAAGTCCAGTTCCTTCAGCAATCCCGACGGCGACAACAGCGCCGAACCCGGAGAGCAACTGCGCTACGACGTCCGGGTCGAGAACACCGGAAACGTCCCGCTGGCTGAGGTCGCCGTGAGCGACACCCTCGGTGCCCTCGCGTGTGACCCCGGCACCGTGCTGGTTCCCGGTGAGATGCTCACGTGCCGCCTGGTGCGCACGCTCACGCAGGCCGATGTGGACTCCGGCACATTGACCAACACCGCGACCGCAACCGCCACCGGCCCAGCTGGCGCGGTCGTATCCGACGATGACACCGTCGTGGACACCATCGCCGCGCACCCGAGCATCTCGTTGGTGAAGTCAGAGACGACCGATCCACCCACCCCAGCAGGCACCATCGCGTACACCTTCGTAGTCACCAACACCGGCAACGTCACGCTGACCGGCGTCGACCTCACCGACGACCTGGTGAGCGCGACCTGCGCGCAGACCACCTTGGTGGCAGCGGCTCAGATGCAGTGCACCGCCAGCTACACGATCACCACGGGCGACGTCGACCGAGGATTTGTGACCAACCATGCCAACGTCTCCGGGAACAGCCCCGGCGGCATCGAAACGACCGACACCGCGTACGCCGCGACCTACCTCCCCACCCAGCCGTCGCTGATGGTGACCAAGCTGGGCGCTCGGACCGACACCGACGGCGATGGTGTGATCGAGGCCGGAGAGTTCATCGACTACCGGATCGCGGTGGTCAACACCGGCAACGTCACCATCGATCTGCACCAGGTCACCGACGCCTTGGGCACACCGGCGTGCGCCGGTGCTGAATTGGCTCCGGGGGCGGCCATCCAGTGCACCCTGCGTCATTCGCTCACCCAGGCTCAGATCGATGCCGGTTCCATCGCCAACACGGCGATTGCAACCGGTCAGGCACCCGGCGGGGCCGATGTCAGCGCCACCGGGCAGACGCTCACCCAGCTGCCCGCCGATCCCGGGATCACCATCAGCAAGAACGCGAACGTGACCGAGGCCGCCATCGGCGAGAAGATCAGCTACGACATCGTGGTCAGCAATACCGGCAACGTGACCCTCACCGGTATTACCGTGACCGACCCGCTCGCCGGGGCACCGTCGTGCTCCGGCGACGCGATCGCTCCGGGCACATACCTGACCTGCCACGCGGAGTACCAGGTGGAACGGGACGACGTGGCTTCCGGTGTGCTGACCAACATCGCTACGGCGACCGGATCAAGCCCCGTCGCAGACATCTCCGGGGCAGGCCGATCCGATGTCACGATTCTGGGTTTCCCGGAGATCAGCGGGACCAAGTCGGCCCAGATCACCGACCTCGACGGCGACGGGATGGTCGAGGCCGGGGATGTCATCAGCTACGCCATCACGGTGCACAACAGCGGCACGGCCGACGTCACCGCGATCACCGTGACCGACCCGATGGGTGAGCCCGACTGCGATCGCACCACGGTGGTGCCGGACCAGACTGCTACCTGCACGTTCACCATGGTCTTGACCCAGGATCAGATCGACGCCGGATCGCTGACCAACACCGCAACGATCACCGCGACCGGTGCCGGTAAGGCATTGACCAGCGCACCCTCGGTGACGACACCACTACCGAGCCGGCCAGCGGCCGCCGTCGCCAAGGCTGGAGAGGTCACGGACGGTGGTGACGGCACGGTTGGGGCGGGCGACAGCATCGACTACCTGATCACCGTGACCAATACCGGGAACGTCACGCTCACCGGGCTGGCCGTGGCCGATCCGCTCGGAACACCCAGCTGCGATCAGGACCAGCTCGCTCCGGGCCAGATTGCCAGGTGCACTCTGGGCTACACGCTCACGCACCAGGATGTGATCGCTGGGAAGGTCGACAATACCGCCGTCATGTCAGCCGGCACCGGAGCGACTGCCACCACCGCGTCGGCCAGCACCAGCAACACCCTCCCGCGCACGTGGCTCTCGGCGACCGGTACCGACGCTGGGCGGCTGGCGCTGGCGGCCGGGCTGCTCACGTTGCTGGGTGCAGCGGTAGTGCTCGTCTCCCGAACCCGCAGCACCGGGCGGTGAGCCGTTGCGAGCCGGTATACCGGCCCCGAGAGCTGGTTCGAGCGTGGCCCGGGTTGCCAGTCGACTAGGATTCTGTGTGTTGCCCGACGCCGCCTTCTTCTTGCCACGCACCGCGATCCTGCCGAAACGAGGCCCATGACGAAGTTGCTCGCTGTCGCTGCCCTTGGGCTCGCGCTTACCGGATGCAATGCCACTGAGCCCACCTCGGCCCCGTCGCCAGCGACCCTCTCCTGCCCGGATGGCTACCCCGACGGCCTTTCCGCAGCCCTGGGGGATTCCCGAAGCGGGGACAAGCAGGTGGAGATCCTGCCGGATACCGCGGCCTTCCTGGAGGTCCCCGGGCCCGTCGAGCCGCAGGACGGCTGCTTCGTTGTGGTGATCGATGGCGAGCAGCAACTGCGCATGGGGCTCGTTCCCGGGGATGGACAGACCCTGCACAGCCTGGGGCAAGCGATGGAGGCCAGTGGTCTCACCCCAACCGAAACCGGAGACAACGTGGTGGCCGATGCCAGCTACACCACCCCCGATGGGGTTCAGTACATCCTGATGGACCGAGAGGAAACCATGGGCAGTACGAATCTGTTCAGCCAGACCTTCGGGTCTCTGTTCGAGCAGTACTTCCCCGCCGATCAGGAACTCATCATGATCGTCGCGATAGTCGGCGCATGAGTGATGCGGTGATGGCGAAGTGCGGTCGCGGCATGCGGAAATCCACGATTCGGACCGTACGCCACCGCACAGTAGGCTGCGAGTGTGAGTTCCGCCCGCCGTCGCAGTCGTGAGGACTGGATTGATGCAGCCTTCATCCACGGCGCCGACGTCGGCTTCGACCGGATCGCCGTCGAACCGCTCGCGGCCCGCATTGGAGCGACCAAGGGCAGTTTCTACTGGCACTTCGCCGATCGCTCGGCGCTCCTGGACGCGGTGCTGGAACGCTGGGAGTCGGTCGCGACCCAAGCCGTCATCGCCTCGGTACGCGCCGAGGATGAGGACCCCGAGGCGCGGCTGATGGACGCGATCTTCGGCGACCGCGAACTGGACCGGCAGGAATGGCGGATATTCGCCGCCGCCGACGATCCACGGGTCGGAGCCGTGGTGGCTCGGGTTCACAGCGCCCGTATCGACTTCCTTGCCGATCTGCTTCGGCAACGAGGGATGAGCACCAAGGCTGCTGCGGCCCGTGCCCATGTCGCCTACGCTGCCTACCTCGGCAACCTCATGCTGCGGCACGGAGCCGCGCCGACGCAGCCCGTGCATGGCCTGCGCGACGAACTCCGGCGCCTGCTTTCACCCGGCGAGGGTGCGACCGACGGCAGCTGAGGCGGTCAACGGTCGATTCACGCCTGGCGGCTCAGATCGCTGAACGGAGATCGCGCGGTGCCTCAGATATGCCCCACGGCACGCTGTGGCGCCAACCGCAGCAACAGCCGCCGCTGCGCGACCATGGCTGCGCGGTATTCGTCCCAGTCATCGTGGGGTTTGCCGGCGACTGCCTGGTAGTAGGCGACGAGCCCGTCGACGACCGGGTCGGTGGGCTCGGTGGCGACGTCACTGAGCGTGGCGGAACCCGAGAAGGACACGTATGACCAGGTATCGGGCCGGCTCACATGAACCACGATGCGCGGATCACGGCGGATGTTCGCGGTCTTGGCCCGGTCCGCGGTGACGGAAACCTCTAGTTCGCCGTCAACCACCCGGTACACCACGTCACTGGACTGCGGGCTCCCATCGGCCTTGATGGTGATCACGACCGCGTGCCGGTGTTGCTCCGCCCAGGCCAGGGCTTCGGGGATCATCAGTGCCATGGGCCCAGCATCGCACCTATCGCCGGATCGTGGCGATGCGGAACTCGACAACCCTGGCGACCAGGTCGAGTGGCAGTGGCCGACCGTGGGGAAACTGCACCGACCCCTTGCCCTGCCGGTAGGTGGAGAACTCGTCGGCGAACCGCTCATGCCCGTTGGGCGTGGCGTAGAAGCCGACGTGGTTCGCGAATCCGGCGAAGTACACCAGCGGCCGGCCATCGAGTTTGTAGGCGGGCATGCCGTAGGCGATCGACTCCACCGCATCGGGCGCTGTTGCGGTGATCGTTTCGCGCATCTGCGTCAGCCGTTCTCGAATCGTCGGCTCGAACCCCGCCAGGTATTCATCCACCGTGCCGGCCATCACCGCATGATATCCGCCCGGAAACGCCTACCCTTCGGTCGGCATGGGCCCGCGGTAGGGGTATGGGTGATACCGGCGCGTGATGCGGTGAGACGCATCGGGTTCCTAGATTCCAGAGCATGGACGTTCTCAATGACTTCATCCTTCAGGCCGCCGCCTCACCATGGCTGCTGCTGGTCATGTTCGCGGTCGCTGTGATCGATGGCTTCTTCCCGCCGGTGCCCTCCGAGACCGTTCTGGTTGCGGCGATCGCCGTGGCATCCGCAACCGGTGCCTATTCGACGATCGCCCTGCTGTGCCTCATCGCCGCTGCGGGAGCGATGATCGGGGACAACATCGCCTACGGCATCGGCCGCAAGGTTGGAACCACCAGATTCTGGTGGATGCGCGGCCCCCGGATCGCTGCGGCGTTCGCCCGCGCCGGGAACGCGCTGAGCAATCGAGGCGCTGCCCTCATCCTCGGCGCTCGGTACATCCCGGTCGGACGCGTGGCGGTCAACATGAGCGCCGGCGCATTGCGATACCCGTGGCGCCAGTTCGTGCCGCTCAGCGGTATCGCCACGGCGAGTTGGGCAATCTACAGTGCCCTGATCGGTCTTGTGGCCGGGCAGTGGCTGGCAGATCAGCCGCTGTTGAGCGCGGTCATCGGCGTGGTCTTCGCCGTACTCATCGGAGTGAGCATCGACCGTATCTCGTCGGCGCGCAGGCGGCGGAGCAGCGCGAAGCCCAAACCGCGTTCTGCCGACGGCCGGCACCAGCGCCCGCTGCTGCCGCACACGAGCCTCGCGTTCGGCACGTAGCCGCGGGCCCAGCTGACGTAGCGGGTGTGTGCGCCTTGACCTCGACCAGTGTCGAGGTACGTCACTGGTCGCATGCACTGGCCACTGCCCCCGACACTCGTCGTGCCGCTCGTGTTCGCGTTCCTGAAATGGGCCTACCCAATCATGGGGTCTACCCAGTCATGCAGGACGACCTTCCCGATGGTGCGGCCGGTCTCTACGAGCGCGTGAGCCTCGCGCAACGTCTCGCTGGTGATCGGGCTGAGGGCGCGAGTCGCAGTGGTGCGGAGCCGTCCGGCGTCGGCGAGTGCGGCCACCTGGTTCAACTGCCGGTGCTGCTCGATCAGGTCCGGGGTCCGGTGAAGCGGCCGGGTGAACATCAGTTCCCAGTGCCAGGCGATGCTCTTGGCTTTCAAGGGCGAGACATCGCGGGGGCCATCGTCGATGGCGACGATCTGCCCGAACGGGCGCAGAATCTGCGCGTATACCGGTATCTGACCTTCGGAGTGGGCGGTGAACAGCCAGTCCACCCCGTCGGATGCAACGGCGGCGACCTCAGCGGCCAGGTCGACACGGTGGTTCACCGTGTGTTCGGCTCCGAGGCTGCGCACCCATGCGGCCCGTTCGGGATCGGAGGCTGTGGCGATCACCGTCACATCCGGAAGCAGCGCTTCGGCGAGTTGCAGGATCATTGATCCGACACCGCCGGTGGCGCCGATCACCAGCAGCGTTCCGGTGCTCCGTGGGCCGAGCGCGAAGCGGTCGAACAGGCTCTCCCAGGCAGTGATCGCGGTCAGCGGCAAGGCTGCGGCGTCAGCGAAGGAGAGTGCGGCCGGTTTGACGCCCGCAATCCGTTCATCGACCAGGTGCAGGCGCTGGTTCGTGCCCGACCGGTCGATGCTGCCCGCGTAGAACACCTCATCGCCCGGCTCGAACAGGGTCACCCTCTCGCCGACCTCGCGCACGATTCCGGCGGCATCGAAGCCGAGTACCCGGAACCCACCGGCGGGTGCACTCGCGCGGAGTTTGACATCGACGGGGTTGACCGAGACCGCGCGGACCTCAACCACCAGGTCATGCGGTTCGGGTGCGGGAATCTCGATGGTCCGCTCGATGAGCGCGGCGGGGGCGGTGGCGGGCTGGTTGGTTTCGTAGCCAATGGCTGTCGTCGTCGTCATGACGCCATGGTTTCTGAGACCCGCTAGTTACCGTCAAGGGCACTTGATACCCAATGGGTACTATGGGGCGTGTGAGTCGCGTGACCGAAGCGTGTGAGCGCAACGATGTGTATGCAGCGATGTGCCCGTGCCGGGACATGCTCGACTTGCTGGCGAACAAGTGGGCCGCGCTGACCATCGGCGCGCTGGAGGACGGGCCGCAACGGTTCGGGGAACTGCGCAGACGTCTGGAAGGGGTCAGTCCGAAAGTGCTCTCCCAGACCCTCAAGCGGCTGGAAGAGCACGCTCTGCTGACCCGGACCGTGTACGCCGAGGTGCCCGCCCGGGTCGACTACGAGCTCACCAGCCTGGGCCACAGTGCCGCCGCTCCGTTGGCACACCTACGTGACTGGGTCGAGGCCAACGTCACCACCAGCTGATCAGGCCTGGGCGGCGATCTCGCTGAGTGTCGATCTTTCCGAGGCTCGTGCGTCATGATGCTGTCGAGCCACCCGGTTCGACTGCGCAGCCGCTTCGAGTCGCGGGTTCAGACTCGAAGCCAACCCAGGAGAAACCATGAAATACGCACTACTGCTGATGGGACACATCGAGGATCCGAACTGTGGCGAGGAGGGCGGCGCAAGCCCGGAGGAGTTCTTCGCGTTCGACGAGGAGATCACCAAGGCCGGCGTCGTCGTCTCGTCGTTTGCGCTCGAGGATCCCGACCCCGCCGTCATCGTGAGCAGCGACGAGCACGGCGAGCGTGTTGTCTCATCCGGCCCCTATGCCGAGGTCAACGAGTTCGTCGGTGGCACCTACATCATCGAGGTCGCCGACCTCGATGAGGCGATCATGTGGGCGAAGAAGAGCCCCGGGTCGGCCCCTGGCGGGCACGTGGAGATCCGACCCGTCGCTCCGTACTGACCGACCAGTGACGCACGACGACGATCCCGTCCCGGTCACGGGGTCAGTGCGCCCGGTCCTCGCATCGATCGATCGCGAGGGCCGGGCCCGTCTGCTGGCCACGCTCATCCGCCGCTTCCGCGATATCGATGTGGCTGAGGACGCACTGCAGGAAGCGCTGGGTCGCGCACTCACACGCTGGCCAGAGGAGGGGATTCCCCAGTCGCCGCAGGCCTGGCTACTCACGGTGGCCAAACGCGCAGCCATCGACGATCTGCGGCGTGGGCAAACTCGGGACCGGGGTACGTACGTGCTGGGCACCGAACTGATGCGTGGCCCAACCCCGACATCGCTGCGCGATCCAGCCGAGCAGGTACTCGACGCGGAGCGGGATCCGATTCCCGACGACAGACTCGGCTTGCTTTTCGCGTGCGCCCACCCGGCACTGAAGGTCGAGGATCGGATCGCCCTGACGCTGCGCTTCGTCGTGGGCCTGACCACGACCGAGATCGCGTATGCGCTGCTCATGCCGCGTCCCACGCTGCAGCAGCGGATCACCAGGGCCAAGGCCCGCATCCGCAAACTTGGCATCTCCTTCGAGCCGCCGAGCAGGTCCGCGATGGCCGAACGGGTAGCCGATGTGCGGCGCATCATCTATCTGCTCTACGCCGAGGGATTCGCTCGCTCAACGGGCAAACACCATGTACGCGACGACCTCACTGCAGAAGCGTTGCGACTTGCCCGGCTACTGCAGGCGCAGCACCCGGACTCGGCGCCTTGCCAATCGACATCCCGCCCATCGGCCGAGAGCACCGGCCTGCTGGCACTGTTGCAACTCACCGAAGCGAGGCGCCCGGCGCGCATGGGTGCCGACGGCAGGCCGATCCCGCTTGCCGATCAGGACCGCGGGAAGTGGGATGCCGAGATGATCAGCTCTGGGATCGCACTCGCCGAACAGGTGGCCGCGATGCCCGACGCCGGCAGTTATGCAATTCAGGCCGCGATCGCCGCGGTGCATGCCGAGGCGGAGGACTTCGAGCACACAGACTGGCAGCAGATAGCCGTGCTCTACCGGCTGCTCGAGACCCACGAACCAGGGCCGGTCGTGAAACTCGGGCGGGCCATCGCAGTCGGCAGGGCCTACGGTCCCGAAATTGGCCTGCGACGACTCGACGAGCTCGCGGGCGAGACGAAGCTCGCGCACAGTCGCGCCCTCCACATCGCACGTGCCCTGACGCTCGAAGAGCTAGGCGAGAAGTCCGGTGCGGCCGACGCCTACCGCAGGGCGCTCAAGATTCCTGGCAACGAGGCCGAGGAACTGCTGCTCACTAGCTCTCTAGCCGAACTTCAATCCGGTGAATTTGCCTCGGGTTGAGCCGGATGGAACACATCCGGCCGGTCACGCGAGCGCGCCGTACGCTCTAGTGAGGCGATCGGTGTTGCTGGACGTCCCAGGGGCAAACGCAAACGATCTCCGATAGGTGGTAGTGCCATGACGGCCTTGGATGACGCGATGTGTGCATTCGTGTGGAGTGAACGATCCGCGACCCCCGGTCGCCATATCGACCGAGTCGTCCCGGAGCTTCGGGCCAGCGTGGAGGCGCATCATTGCCGCCGTGGACGCGATCCGCCCGGATCAACCGCGAAGAACGATTCCATTGCCGCGTTATCCCCGGCGGCACCGACTCTGCCCATCGTTCCGACCATCTCGTGACGGGACAACGCGCGGATGAATTTCCGGCTCCGAAATTGACTGTGTTCAACCGGTCGTTGCAACACCGGGTTGTTGGAGTGAGCGTAGCTGCTCCTCGAATACCTCGGCGGGCGTCTTCCAGTCGAGGCTCTTTCTGGGCCGGTTGTTCAACGCGAGAGCTACGGCTTCGAGGTCTTCTGCGGGCCACCGGGAGAGGTCCGTGCCCTTCGGGAGGTGCTGACGCAGCAACCCGTTGGTGTTCTCGTTCGTCGGCCGCTGCCAGGGCGAGTGCGGGTCGGCGAAGAACACCTTCGTGCATCCAGCAAGAAGGTCCGCATCCGCGCCGACGCGATCGGCAGCCTCGAACAGGCCCGTGACCAGCACGGTCTCCAGTACACCGTGGGGCGCAGCGCCGACTGCTACGGTCCTGGCGCAACAACGAGCATGA
>JBKDZO010000050.1:0-151442 GCA_047971285.1 Beutenbergiaceae bacterium
AGCGGCTCCGACGCCGACGGCGGTTCCGGGGCGGGCAGCGGCTCCGACGCCGACGGCGGTTCCGGGGCGGGCAGCGGCTCCGACGCCGACGGCGGTTCCGGGGCGGGCAGCGGCTCCGGGGCGGGCAGCGGCTCCGGGGCCGGAACGTGCGCAACGGTGGGAGCCGGGCTGGGCGGCGGAGCCCACGGACTCGGAGCCGCCGGTTCCGGCTGCGGGACGTCCTGCGCAATCCTGTCGAACGGTGATGGGGCCTCATGTGCGCCCGGTTGGACAGCCGCGTCTTCGGGTACCGGCGGCTCCTGGCCGAATCGTGACGGTAGTTCGTGCTCACCCTGGAACGAACCAGGGTCGGCCTGCGATTCCACTTCGTGCGCACCGTGATCAGGGTCAACCTGCGACTCCGATCCATGCTCGCCCGGACCAGAGTCGCTCGGCGACGGGCTCGGAACCCCCCAGGGTGAGGCTGGTGCTGGTGGTGCCAGTCCCGCATCGGCAGAGCTGGCAGGAGCGGAGGCATCGTGGGTCGGATCCGATAGCTGCTCACTGGCTGCGGGTTCAGCGGTACCCATCGGTTCGGGCAACGCCGCAACATCCGACGGCGGGCCCTCACCGGCGAGCACCGGGCTGGAGGGCAGCTGCGGGTCGGTGAAGGCTTCCGGTACACCGGCGGCCACCTCACTCACCGGCGCCGGAGCAATCGGCGAATCCGGGGCGAGCGGCTGGTGCGCATCGCCCGGCGAGTACCAGTCCAGTGCCAGCCACCGAACTCCATCCCGGTCCGGGGCAGTATCAGCGAGGGCGGCGACCGGACCGCCTCCGAGTCCGGGAAGCACCGCCTCGGGGCGCAGATGCGCCCACGGCACCAACACGAACGCGCGTTCGTTGGCGCGCGGGTGTGGCAACATCAGATCCGGTTCGGAGGCCACCACGCTGCCGTAGCTGATGATGTCAATGTCCAATGTCCGCTCGCCCCAGCGTTGGTCCCGGGTACGGCCATAGTCGGTTTCGATCTGTTGGGCCAACGCCAACAGCGCTCGGGGTGACCTCGTGGTTCGTACCAGCGCCACCGTATTGAGGTAGTCCGGCTGGGCAACCGCATCCGGCTGCACCACCGCGGCCGTTCTGGCCAGCGGTGCCACCGCTATGAGCTCCAGCGACTCCGAGGAACTGAGATCGCCGATGGCATCGCGAATCGTGGCGCGGACATCGCCCATATTCCCGCCGAGCCCCAGGACAGCTTCCACAGGCTCAACCGGGGCGGCGTCAAGATCGACGCCCGCCGGCGCTGTCGGCTGAGCCGGGTGCTCCACGGCTGGCACACCTTCGGGTGCGAACGAATGGCCCGCTACCGCGACCGATTCGGCTGCTGCAGCCTGGTCCGGGAACGGTTCGGGGACCATCGGCTCGGAGAGCGCCGGTTCAGGCAGGCCTGAATCAGACAGGGCGGGTTCAGACAGGGCGGGTTCAGACAGCGCAGCCTCCAAGACAGCCGGTTCTGGCAAGGCTGGTTCAGACAGGGCGGGTTCCGAGACAGCCGGTTCTGGCAAGGCTGGCTCAAACGGGGCTGGCTCAAACGGGGCGGGTTCAGGCGGCTCAGCTTCCGCGACTCTCGGCTCAGACAGGGCCGCCCCAGCCAAGTCCGCCTCAGCCAGGGCTGGCTCAGGCAGGGCCACCTCCGAGACAGCCTGCTCGGCCACGGGCTCAGCTTGGATCGGCTCGACAAACGGCTCGGGTGCGGGCACGGAGGCCTCAAACGGCGGCGAGGCCGGCATGGCCAAGGGCGCCACCGGCGAAGGTGAGCGCACGGGTTCAGATCCAGCCATCTCGGGCGGCGGCGAGGCCGCAGACCACTGTTCGAACCACGCCCGATCGCGAGTGATCCTCACCTCCACATCGGTGAATGGCACTCCAACCGGCGCTTCCGGCTTGTGCACGGTGACCTCGACCGCGGTGACCATCTGGTTCTGCAACACCATGACCGCAATGCTCGCGGCGAGTGTCTCGATGAGATTGACCGGCTCACCCTCGATCACACCGACCACCGAAGCAGCGATCGCCGCATAGTCGGCCGTCGCGCGAAGATCGTCGCCGCGGGCAGCTGCCTCGGTATCCACCGCCATCGCGAGATCAACCTTGAACAGTTGTCCGTCGCGGCGCTCCTCGGGTAGCACTCCATGGCGACCGACCCCGCCCAGTCCAACCAATGTGATGCGATCTGCAGTCATCGGTTCACTCCCATCCGGACCTTGGTAGGCCCTGGTTATATCTCAGCATGCCGCTTCTACCCGGATCGAGCAGCATGTAACGCCCACGCCACCCGAACCGCGTCGACCGATGCGGAGACCTCGTGCACACGTACCGCCCATAGTCCCCGCGCCGCCACCAAGGCCGTGATCGCAGCTGTCGCGGCATCCCGATAGGTCGGTAGCGCCGGCTGTCCATCACGGGCGAGCAGTTCTCCGAGGAATCGTTTGCGGGATGCGCCGATCGTCACCGGGAATCCAGTGTCCTGCAATTGGTCCAGGTGGGCAAGCAATTGCCAGTTCGCGGTGGCGTCCTTGGAGAAACCAAGGCCTGGATCCAGAATGATCTGCTCCGGCGCTACCCCCGCGGCCACCATCGCATCGACCCGGGCCATCAGTCCCGACCGCACCTGGGCAACCACGTCGGAGTAGCCGGTCAGTGCATCCATCACCGCCGAAGGCCCACGCCAATGGCCGAGCACGATCGGGCATCCCCGCTCCGCGACAAGGGCAGCCATCCGCGCATCGGCCAGACCACCGGAAACGTCGTTGATTCCCCAGGCTCCGGCGTCCAGGGCGGGGGCCGCCACACTGGCCCGCATGGTGTCGATGGTGACGTCGGCTCCACCGTCAGCCAAGGCAGCCACCACCGGGAGCACCCGGTTGGCCTCCACATCCTGGGAGACCCGCTGCGCACCGGGCCTGGTCGATTCGCCACCGATATCAAGCAGGTCGGCACCCTCATCGAGCAGTTGGCGCCCGTGCGCGATCGCGATCTCGGGGTCGAGCCAGCGGCCACCATCGCTGAAGGAATCGGGCGTGACATTGACCACGCCCATAACTTTGGTGCGCGATGTGTGCGTATCAGCGCTCACGACTCACCATTCAGACACCCTAGGCGGTGGTGCCACTCTGACCGCAAGGCATGCCTCAGGAACGCGTGATGAGACTCATCGCCTCGGCCCTGGTGCTGGGGCTGCGCAATACTCCTCGCACTGCGGAAGTCACGGTGCGGGAACCGGGTTTGCGCACTCCACGCATCGACATGCACAGGTGCTCGGCTTCCACCACCACGATCGCGCCCTGGACCCCGAGGTCGGACATCAAAGCATCGGCGACCTGAGAGGTCAGGCGCTCCTGGATCTGTGGACGCTTGGCATAGACATCGACCAGCCGGGCCAGTTTGCTCAGCCCGGTGACCCGACCATCCGGACCGGGGATATAGCCAACGTGAGCAACCCCGTGAAACGGCAGCAGGTGGTGCTCACAGGTGGAGTAGACCTCGATGTCACGGACCAGCACGAGTTCCTCATGCCCGATCTCGAAGAAGGTCGCCAACACATCCCGCGGTTGCATCGCCAATCCGGAGAAAGCCTCCCGGTAGGCGCGGGCTACCCGCAGGGGCGTGTCGATCAGTCCGTCGCGGTCGGGATCCTCGCCGAGTGCGCGCAGCAGGTCCCGCACCGCAGCCGCGGCGGCCTGCTCGTCGTATCCGGGAGGGGAGGGGGTATCAGGCATCTGTGGACTCCTCAGGCACCGCCGTGCGGTGGCACATCACGCGCCACCGGGGCATCTTGCACCACGACCGATGCGTCCTGGATGCCCGCCGCCTCATCCTGAGGCACCGAAGGTGCGGTTCCGGCCGCAATCTCCCTCGGCGAGCGCACCGGGGGCAGTTCGCTGACGGTACGGTGCGCGCTGGAGAGCCAAACCGGCCGGGGGTCGCGCTTGGTGATCGGCGCGAACACCTGGGCCAGTTCATCCTGATTCAGGGTCTCGCGCTCCAGCAGCGCAAACGCCAGGTCGTCCAGTACGTGGCGATAGTGGGTCAGGATCTCCCACGCCTCGTCGTGCGCCGCATCGATCAGGCGGCGTACTTCGTCGTCGATCAGCCCGGCGATGTCCTCGGAGTACTCCCGCTGGTGACCCATGTCGCGGCCCAGGAACACTTCCCCGTCGGCTTGGCCCAGGCGCAGCGCACCCACCCGCTCGCTCATGCCGTATTCCTTGACCATCTTGCGCGCGGTTCCGGTGGCCTTCTCGATGTCGTTGGAAGCGCCGGTACTGGGGTCATGGAAAACGATCTCCTCGGCGACGCGCCCACCCATCGCATAGGCGAGCTGATCGAGCAGCTCGTTGCGGGTCACGGAGTACTTGTCCTCGGCGGGCATCACCATCGTGTAGCCCAGAGCCCGTCCACGCGGCAGGATCGTCACCTTGGTCACCGGGTCGGTGTACCGCAGCGCAGCAGCCACCAGGGCGTGGCCACCCTCGTGGTAGGCGGTGAGTTTGCGTTCCTTCTCACTCATCACGCGGGTCCGCTTCTGCGGTCCGGCGATCACACGGTCGATCGCCTCGTCCAGCGCGCGGTTGTCGATGATCGATTGCGAGGAGCGCGCCGTCAGCAATGCTCCCTCGTTCAGTACGTTGGCCAGATCCGCCCCGGTGAAGCCCGGGGTGCGCTTGGCGACGGCGGGCAGGTCGACGTCGGGGGCCATCGGCTTGCCCTTGGCGTGCACCCGAAGGATCTCCGCACGACCACGCAGATCCGGAGCCTCGACCGCGACCTGGCGGTCGAACCGGCCCGGGCGAAGCAACGCTGGATCGAGAATGTCGGGCCGGTTGGTGGCGGCGATCATGATGACGTTCTGGTTGCCGTCGAACCCGTCCATCTCGACCAGCATCTGGTTCAGCGTCTGTTCCCGCTCATCGTGGCCACCGCCCAGGCCGGCACCGCGGTGGCGACCAACGGCGTCGATCTCATCGACGAAGATGATGGCGGGCGCGTTTGCCTTGGCCTGTTCGAACAGGTCGCGCACCCTGGAGGCTCCGACGCCGACGAACATCTCCACGAAATCCGAACCGGAAATCGAATAGAACGGTGCGCCAGCTTCACCGGCCACCGCCTTGGCCAGCAGCGTCTTGCCCGTTCCCGGTGGCCCGTAGAGCAGCACGCCCTTGGGAATCTTGGCGCCGACGGCCTGGAACTTCTCCGGCTCGGCCAGGAACTCCTTGATCTCACCGAGTTCCTCGACGGCTTCGTCGACGCCCGCGACATCGGCGAAGGTCACCTTGGGCATCTCCTTGGTGACCTGCTTGGCCTTGGACTTTCCGAAGTTCATCATCCGGCTGCCGCCGCCCTGGGCACGCGACATCAAGAACCAGAACAATCCGCCCAGCAACAGCACCGTGAGCAGCAGCGGCAACAGCGATGCCCACCAGGACGGCTGCGGCACCACCGAGTTGTAGCCATCGGTGAGCCGGTCTTCGGCCTGCGCCAACGCGACGGCCTCGGCTACGCCGTCTGCCTGGGGTGCGGCGTAGTAGAACTCGACCAGCTCACCCTTGTCGGTGCCATCGACCTCGAGCGGCTCACTCAGGGACAGCGTGACCCGCTGGTACCCGTCGTTGATCTCGACGGCTTCCACGGTGTCGCCGGCGAGCAACTCCATGCCGGTCGAGGTATCGATCTCCTGGGTGCCGCCACCCGATAGCAGCCGAAAGCCGACAAACACGAGCAACAACGCCAGCAGTGCGATGACGGTGGGTCCACGTAGGAACTTCTTGACGTTCATGTCTGCTTTGCGGCCCACGGCCGGGCCGGATCCTCTTTTCTCGATTACCTAAGCGGTGACGCTATACGACCAACGCGCCAAGCCCGCAAAAGGTTCGCACGCGTTCGCCCTCAGCTTGATCACAATTGGACCTGCTGGCTTCGGAGCCGCTGGCGGCCGGCCGGGTTCAGCCGGAATACACGTGCGGGGCGAGCGTCCCGATGAACGGCAGCGTTCGGTATCGCTCGGCGTAGTCCAGGCCGTATCCGACGACGAACTCGTCGGGGATGTCGAAACCGACGTACCGCACCTCGACCTCGACCTTGGCGGCGTCCGGCTTGCGGAACATGGTGGCGATCTCGATGCTGGCCGGGTTGCGGGAGCGGAGATTGCTGATCAGCCAGGACAGCGTCAGGCCGGAATCGATGATGTCCTCGACGATCAGCACATGCCGGTCCTGCAGATCAGTGTCGAGATCCTTCAGGATCCGCACCACTCCGGATGACTTGGTGCCGGATCCGTAGGAGGAGACGGCCATCCAGTCCATGGTCGCCGGCACCCTGAGCTTGCGGCTGAGGTCGGCCATCACCATCACGGCGCCTTTGAGGACACCCACCAGCAGCACTTGCTTGTCGCGGTAGTCCTCGTCGATCTGTTCGGCGATCTCGGCCAACCGGTTCTGGATGTCCTCGGATGAGTAGAGCACCCGTTCGAGGTCGGTTCCCATGTCGCTGGCGTCCACGCCCGAACTCCTTGATGACGGCTGCGCTGGTTGGCTGCGCGCTACATCCGCGCAGGTACCGGAGCACTGGTCAGCGCGCCCCGGCCAGGACCAGCCTGCCATAGTTGCGCCGGGCTGTGATCCGCCCGGGCAAAGCCACCTCACCCTGTCCATGCCAATCGGCGATCAGGGCGTCCAGCGCGCTGATGTGACTTTCCGCGAGCTCACCGGCTGGTACACCCGCCGCAATGGCCGCCCGGCGCAGGATCCGGGTGCGCAGCGGCGCCGGTTCGGCGGCCAGCACGGCCGCATCGATCCCGCCGTCAGGGTGAGCACACCGCCGCTCACCGAGGTCGGCGAGGTCGGCGAGCAGGTCCGCATCCGCGCGCGCCAGCCGGGCGGTACGCGCCAGCGCCGGGGTTGGGTCGACGCCGAGCGCCTCCGTGAGTACCGGAATCACCAGGTCCCGGATGGCTGCCCTGGGTGGTGGCCCGTCATCGGCCCGGCGCCAGGGACCGTCGGCGGCATTGGTGGGATCGGTGTAGACCGGCAGGCCGAGGGCGGCACAGGCTGCGTGGGTGCTGCTGCGCGGCACCTGCAGCAACGGCCGCCAGAACGGCCCTCGGACCGGGGCCATTCCCGCCAGCGACCGGGTACCACTCCCCCGGGCAAGTGCCAGCAGCACCGTTTCGGCCTGGTCATCCATGGTGTGGCCAAGCAGGATCGCCTTCGCTCCGGTCCGCGACAGCGCCGAGTCGAACTGGGCGTAGCGGATGGCGCGGGCTGCACCTTCCGTCGGTGCCGCGGAGCCGGGCGGCTCCGGGGCGCACACCTCAACGGGTGCCAATCCCAACTGGGCGCAGACCTGAGCGGCCGCTGCGGCGACGCCAGCGCTGTCCTGCTGCAACCGGTGATCCACCACGACCGCGCCCGCGCGCAGACCCAACCGGGGGGCGAGGAAAGCGAGCTGGCTGGCAAGCGCAACCGAGTCCGGCCCGCCGGAACAGGCCACCAGCACCAGAGCGCCGGGAGCAAGCACACCGAGGGCGAGCTGCTGCCGCAACTGGGTTCGGACGGCGGCGCGGACCTGCGCCACCGAGGGCGCGGGCCCCGGCACCGGCTTACCCGTGCACCCGTCGCACCCAGGCCGCCGGATCGGCGATCTCGGCAGGCTGGGGCAGGTTCTGCGGATCAGACCACGCCGCGTTGAGGCCGTCGTGGCCGACCCGCCCGGTCACGCCTCGCACGAATGCGGCACCGTCGCGGTATTGGGCCAGCTTGGCGTCCAGCCCAAGCAGCCGCCGCAGCAGCAGGTCGAGCAGGCTGCGGCTGTCTCGTCGGGCCTCGAACCCGTTCCGGATGGACGCCACACTCGGGATCACCGCCGGACCGGCTTCGTCCATGACGACGTCGGCATGCCCTTCCAGCAGCGCCATCACCGCCAGCACTTCGGCGAGGGTCTGCGAATCCTCATCGCTCAGCACCGCGCCCAGCAGCGGTCCGCTGGACGTGGCCTCTACTTCCCGGCGTGTGACCACCTGAGGCAACGCCTGCAGCAGATCCTGTAGCCGGCGGTCGTCAGGCCGGGCGATCGACTCCGATACCGACGTCATCTTCGATCGCAGGTGCCCAGCGAGCCAGGGCGCGGCGCTGAACTGGACCGCGTGGGTCTGTTCGTGCAGGCACACCCACAGATGAAACTCCTGCGCCGGTACGCCCAGCTGGCGCTGCGACGCCAGGATGTTCGGTGCCACCAGCAGCAGTCGGCCCGGGCCGTCGGGCTGGGCTGTGAATGGGTCGAACTGGCCCAACACCCTGGTCGCCAGCAGTGCCAGCAGTGCTCCGAGCTGTTCGGCGGCCAGCCGGGCGCCGATTGCTGAGGACGGCAGGGGAAGTTGTTCGCCGATCAGCTCGGCGAACATGGTGGTGTTGGCATCGGCCCAGCGGGGCCGGTCGACGACGTATGCGGGTCGGCGGGACGCTGCATCGGCAGCATCGACCAGGCCGGTGACCCGCGCCACGACGTCGGGGGCTTGCTGGGCGGCGCGGCGCAGCGAGTCCACCAAGGCGACGGCATCGCGGCGCTCGACCGCCGGACCTGGCGGTGCCAGGACACCCGCACGATGGCGGGTGGCGTCCCAGTCAAAGGGGTGGCTGGTTCCAGCATTCATGATCCGAGCCTACGAACTCCCGCAGCCGCAAGCAGCCAGACCCTGGGCAAAACCGTCGACGGCGGACCGGGCACCGGTCGTTGAGCCACGGGGCACATTGTCGGCCATTACCGCAAACGCCAGCAGTCGACCGTCGGCGGTACGGACGTAGCCGGACAGTGCGGTCACCGTGTACAACGTCCCGGTCTTGGCGTTGACCAGCCCGGCACCCACGCCGTCGAACCGGTCTTTCAGCGTGCCTTCCAGACCGGCCACCGGCAGCCCGCGGGCGACCGACGCCAACGAGGGGCGCGCGGCGATCTGCAACAGCGTCTGCACCAGGGTCCGGGCGGATATCTGATTGGTCGAGGAGAGCCCGGCACAGTCCGCCAGGAATAGGCCGCCGACGTCCACCCCCAGGTCAGCGAGCGCCGCGCCCACTGCCGTCCCGGCACCCTCGAAGCTCGGTTCCATGCCCAGCTGGTGGGCCACCAGCCGGCCGATTCCCTCGGCGAGGATGTTCTCCGAGCGCTGCAGCATGTCGGCGGCCAGATCCTCCAGCCGGGCGGATTCAACAGCAGCCAACTCGGTGGCATCCGTGGCCGCTTGCACGGATTGGACCTGCCCGGTCACCGTGATCCCGGCGGTGGTCAGCGCCTGCACGAAGACGGCGGCCGTGGTGCCACCGGCGTCGGTGTCCCGGCTCCGGGTACCTTCGCGCCGCCCCACATCGATCGCCAGCGGCGTCATGGCCATGGCATCGCCGTTGGCGAGGTCCGGACCATCCCACCGGGGCGCGAGGGCCGGGCCGGCGTAGTAGCTGGTGTCCAGGCCGAGGGTGACGCTGGTGGTGCCGCTGGCCTGCAGAGCGGCGGCCGTGGCAGCCGCAAGATCGGCAACACCGGCATGGCCCACGATGGCACCGGGGTCGCCCGCACCGGCCGCCAGCGCCAGGTCCCCGCCACCAACCAGCACGATCTGCCCATCGCCACCGTTGACCACGGTGGTCCGGAACCGGTAGTCCGGACCGGCCGTGGCGATCGCTGCGGCGGCCGTCAGCAGTTTGGTGTTCGACGCCGGGGTCTGGGCCACGTCGGCATTGGCCGCGCCCAATTCAGTACCGGTCAGAACATCGCTGACCAGCACTCCGGCACCCGGACCGATCAGCGGGTCCGCCAGCAGGGTGGCTACCAGGCTTTCGATCTGAGCTGGTTCGGGGATGGCCGCACCAGCGTCGGGTCCGGCGACGGCGACCACTGGTGCCGCAGGATTGCTCTGCTGCGGGTACGGCGGATCCGGGATCGGCTCAGGCCGGGTGGTCAGCACCCCCGGCACGGCGTCGGCGATATCGGCGCCGACGTAGCCGCCGAGCAAGCCGGCCAGCAAAACCAACGGCAGCCAGGCACTGCGATACCACCGTCGGCGATGGGGCCGACGGGTCGGTCGTTTGGCCCGACGCCCGCTGCTCATGGAGTGAAAGTATCCCGCACCGGCCCGGGTAGGACAGACTAGGGCCAGCAGCGATCAGCAGCAGAACGGGAGAGGCAGACACGTGGAATTCGACGTCACCATCGAGATTCCCAAAGGGCAGCGCAACAAGTACGAGGTCGACCACGAGAGTGGCCGGATCCGGCTGGACCGGATGCTGTTCACCTCGACGCGCTACCCGGACGACTACGGGTACATCGAGGGCACGCTGGGCGAGGACGGCGATCCGCTGGACGCCTTGGTGCTGCTGGAGGAACCAACATTCCCCGGCTGCCTGATCCGCTGCCGGGCATTGGGGATGTTCCGCATGCGCGACGAAGCAGGCGGCGACGACAAGGTGCTGTGCGTGCCCAAGGGTGACCAGCGTGCCTCCTGGCGCTCGGACATCGATGACGTTTCCGAATTTCACCGGCTGGAGATTCAGCACTTCTTCGAGGTCTACAAGGACCTGGAACCGGGCAAGTCGGTCGAGGGCGCGCACTGGGTCGGCCGCGAAGAAGCCGAGGCCGAGATCAAGCGGTCATTCCAGCGCGCCATCGATACCGGCTATACCCACCCGCAGCCCTACATCGGCTGACCGGCTAGCGCAGCGGAATCACGGCCGCACCACGTAGGGCATCACGTTCCTCCACCACATGGGCACGTATTCCACGGTCTTGCCTGCGGACGGCGCATGCACCCGCATGCCGTTCCCGGCATAGATCGCCACGTGGTAGATGCCGCTCTGCTTGCCGTTGCTGGAGTAGAAGATCAGATCCCCGGGTCGCATCTGCGATACCGGCACGAGGTCACCGGCGCCGTACTGCGCCCTGCTGTTGCGCGGTAGACCGATGCCGACCGAGGCGTATGCCTTCAACGTCAGCCCGGAGCAGTCGTAGCCTCTCGGGCCTGTGCCACCCCAGATATACGGCTTACCCAATTGCGTCTTGGCCCAGGCGAGCGCTCCGGCGTTGGCACTGGTCGACGGCGCGGGTGCGGGTGGCGGGGCGGGTGGCTTGGTGGTGGGCGCGGGTGTGGTCGGGCGCGGCGTCGAGACAGCCGGTGGCTGGGTGGTCGCGGGAGCCGCCGGCTGGGCGGTCGGCGGGGCTGGACTGGGCTGCGCGGCGGGTGCCGTGCTCTGTTGGTCCGGCGCCGGTGCACTGACGCCGAGCGCGGCGGCGGAAGCGGCGTTCTGCGCGGCATCACGTTCGGCCTGGAGCGCCGACTGACGCTCGGCCTCCATATCGATGCTGGTCTGGCGCAACTCGGCGAGCTGAGCCACCAGCTGGTCGAACTGGGCCTGGTTGCTGGCAAGCACCTGGGCCGCGTTGTCGGCGGCCTGCTGCGCGCTCTCGGCGGCCACCTCCAGCTCGGCTGCAGCTTCCTCCCGAGCCAGTACCGCCTGGTTCGAGCGTTCCTGGGCAACGGTGGCGGCGGTCTGCGCATCGGCGAACCGCTGCTCGGCTGCCGCGGAGCTCTCCCCCAGCACCTGGTAGGTGGTGGCATCGGCGAGCGCATCTTCGATGCCGTCGGCGGAGAGCAGCATGCCCAGCTGGGCTAGGTCCCCGCCGGAGCGGTAGCTGGCCATCGCCAGCTCAGCCAACCCCGCGGTGGCCGCGTCCAGCTCCGCATCGGCCTCGGTGGCCGCCGTTGCGGCGGCCGCCTCGGCAGCTTGCGCGTCCTCCAGCTCGACCTGCGCCTGCAGGTGGTCCTCAACCGCGACAGCAGCCGCGATATCGGCCGCTTCCAGCGCTTCGGCGTTGGTGGCGAGCTCGGCCTCCAGCGCGGCGATCTGCTGTTCGGTGTCATCGGCTGCCGCATCCACGGCGGCGATGTCGTCTTCATCCGGGGCGTTCGGGGCAGCAACCGCGCTACCTGCGACCAAACCGAAGCCGGCAACCAGCGCCACTACGGCACCAGCAGGTCCGAGCCATCTGCGTCGCACTGCAATCCCTTTCACCCGATGGGGGACGAATATTTCTCAATCGTGTTGTCGGCGTGTCGAGTTGACGACAGCAACCGCACCGCCCTCACGGTAGCTGAGTTTGTGCTCATTCAACACTCTTGTCACAAATTTCACATCCGTCACGGAATCGGGTTTCGCCCTCAGTCCGCGTCGTGGGCGCCCGCCACAACCCGACCACGGCGATTCCACAATGTGAGATGGCCGCATAGGTGCTGGCGTTCCCGAGACCCGGCGCCTACCGTCAAGGCCATGTTCCGTCACGCGTGGCTGCACCGAATGCGCTCGCAGCGCAGTTCCGGTCTGACGCACCTCTGAGCGTCAGCGACACCCGCGCCACGTGCGCATCCACACCAACCCGGACGGCGGTTCAGCACCTCGCTGCTCATGCTGTTCCTTGATCAGCAGGAGAGAAACATGAGCGAAACCTGGAACTTCGAAACTCGGCAGATTCATGCCGGCCAGACCCCGGATTCGGAGACCGGCGCCCGCGCGCTACCGATCTACCAGACCACCTCGTTCGTCTTCAAGGACACCGACCATGCGGCAGCACGATTCGCGCTGACCGACCTCGGACCGATCTACACCCGGCTGACCAACCCCACCTGGGAGGTGGTCGAGAACCGCCTCGCATCGCTGGAAGGAGGCGTCGGAGCACTGCTGACGTCCTCGGGTCAATCCGCGGAACTACTGTCGATCCTCAACGTTGCCGAGGCCGGCGACCACGTCGTCAGCTCCTCCTCGCTGTACGGCGGCACGTACAACCTGTTCAACCACACGCTGCGCAAGTTCGGGATCGACTTCACCTTCGTGGCTGACCCGGGCGACGCGCAGTCGTGGCGCGACGCCGTCAAGCCCAATACCAAGGCATTCTTCGGGGAGACGATTCCCAACCCCAAGTCGGACATTCTGGACATCGAAGCGGTAGCCGCAGTCGCCCACGAGGCCGGTGTACCGCTGATCGTGGACAACACGGTCGCGACGCCGTATCTGGTACGCCCGCTGGAGTGGGGCGCGGACATCGTGGTGCACTCGGCGACCAAATACCTGGGCGGCCACGGCACGTCGATCGCCGGTGTCATCATCGACGGCGGAAAATTCGACTTCAGCGCCGACCCGGCGAAGTTCCCGGGCTTCAACACCCCTGACCCCACCTACAACGGCCTCACCTACGCCCGGGACCTGGGCCCCGGGGGCCTGCTGGGCGCCAACGTGGCATTCATCATCAAGGCCCGCGCGCAGCTGATTCGCGATCTGGGGACAGCGCTCTCGCCGTTCAACGCCTTCCAGATCTCCCAGGGCATCGAAACGCTGTCCCTGCGGCTGGAGCGGCACGTGGAGAATGCGGGCAAGGTGGCGAACTACCTGGAACAGCACTCACAGGTGACCAAGGTCAACTACGCCGGGCTGCCTTCCAGCCCCTACTACCAGCTGGCTCAGAAGTACACCCCCAAGGGCGCCGGCGCGGTCATCAGCTTCGAGATCGCCGGTGGCTTGGCCGCAGGTAAGGCATTCGTCGACGCGCTGGAACTGCACTCATTGGTGGCGAACATCGGCGATGTGCGGTCGCTGGTGATCCACCCGGCTTCGACCACCCACAGCCAGCTGACCGAGCAGGAGCAGGCCGCGAGCGGCGTCAACCCGGGCCTGGTCCGCCTGGCCGTGGGCATCGAGCACATCGACGACATCATCGCCGATCTCGACAAGGGATTCGCGGCCGCAACAGCCTCCGCAACAGCGGCGGCGTAGCCAGAGGTGGCCCGAGGTGGTTACCGTTGTCCCTGTGAACTCCTCCTGGGAGCGGGCGCACCTGCCCCGCGCGTCGGTCAGGCCGGTACGGTTACCGGCCCGCCCACGCACGCCTGGTGGCCCGATCCCGGCATCCGCCGCCTGGCGTGACGGCGAGGACGTGGGACAACGGAAATTCGCCCATCTCGGGCCGCTGCATCTGGAAGCGGGTGGGCGGCTGCCGTCGGTCACGATGGCCTACCAAACCTGGGGCACGCTCAGCCCAGCCGGGGACAATGCGGTGCTGGTGCTGCATGCCCTGACCGGTGACAGTCACGTCACCGGCGACCTGGTACCCGGGCACCGCAGCGCAGGGTGGTGGAGCGAAATGGTCGGTCCAGGCCGGCCGATCGACACCACCCGGTACTACGTGGTGGCACCCAACGTGCTCGGTGGCTGCCAGGGCACCACCGGGCCGGCGTCGGCGGCTCCGGACGGCACCGCATGGGGTTCGCGGTTCCCGTACCTGACCGTGCGCGACCAGGTCGCTGCCGAAGTGGAATTGGCTGATCACCTGGGTATCGGCAGCTGGGCGCTGGTCATCGGCGCATCCATGGGCGGGCACCGCGCACTGGAGTGGGCGGCCGGGTACCCGGAGCGGGTCCACGCCGTGGCCGCGATCGCCACGACCGCCCAGACCTCGGGTGACCAGATCGCCTGGGCCCACAGCCAGC
This sequence comes from Beutenbergiaceae bacterium, assembly GCA_047971285.1. GTDB lineage: Bacteria > Actinomycetota > Actinomycetes > Actinomycetales > Beutenbergiaceae > Pseudactinotalea. Next base: position 14,561 of record JBKDZO010000050.1, read on the forward strand.
TGGCTGCCATCCGGGCCGACCCCAAGTACCGCGGCGGCGACTACTACCTGGCCGATGACGACGACGGCCCCCATGTCGGGCTGGGTATCGCCCGGCAGATCGCGCATACGACCTACCGCAGCGCGGGCGAGCTGGACGAACGATTCGGCCGGCTGCCGCAGGGTGGGGAGGAGCCGCTCGGGGGCGGCGGCAGGTTCGCGGTGCAGTCATACCTGGACCATCACGCAGGCAAGCTCTCACGGCGGTTCGACGCCAATAGCTACGTGATCCTGACCGAATCGATGCTCACTCACGACCTGGGACGAGACCGGGGCGGCGTGGAATCAGCATTGGCGGGCATCACCGCCAAGACCCTGGCGGTCGCGGTGGACTCCGACCGGCTGTTCCTGCCACATCAGTCGGCCCGGATCGCCGAAGGCGTCCAGAACGGCTCGTTGAAGATCATCAACTCGGCGTACGGCCACGATGGCTTCCTCATCGAGTTCGATCAGCTCGGCCCGATGATCTCGACGCTGCTGCGGGACCGGTCATAGACCCTGTTCGATGAGCTTGACGCCAATGGCGTCCGATGAGCGCTGCAGGATGGCCTGCACCGCCAGGGTGTCCGACAAACCCATCACCGGTGACTCGCCCAGCCCGGCTGCCAGGCAGCGGTTGACCTCATCGAACTCCAGCGCATATCCGGCACCGGCCGGTGGCGCCGGAATCGACTCGGGCGCCGTTCCGGTGCGGGTCAGCGTCAGGGACGTGGGGTGGTGGAACCGCGGCGGGATATCGATCCAGCCGTCGGTCCCCACGATGCGAGCCGCACCCGGCATGGCGTAGAACGCCGCCGCCAGCTGCGCCCAGCCGCCGTCGGGGTACTCCAGCTGGATCGCTACTTCCCGGTCCACACCCGTGGGGAGCAGGGAACCGACGGCATGCACTCCGATCGGTTCGCCGAGGACCATGTGAGCCAGGTTCACCAGGTAGACACCCAGGTCCAGGGTCGCTCCACCGCCCAGCTCCAACGCGAACAGCCGGTCCTGCGGCCGGTACTCCCGCGCGACCCCGAGGTCGGCCTGAACCGCACGCACCTCGCCGATCACGCCGTCAGCAATCAACTCTCGCGCATGGACGACCGCGGGCTGGAACCGCATCCACATCGCTTCCATCGCGAACGTGCCGCTCTCACGTGCGGTTGCCACCACCGATTCCGCCCCCGCGAGCGTCGCTGTGAAGGCCTTCTCCATCAGCAGGGCCTTGCCTGCATGCAGCACGGCGCGGCCATGCGCCGCGTGCCACGAGTGCGGTGTTGCGACGTAGACCGCATCCACCTGCTGGTCGTCGAGCAGTTCGGCGTAGCTGCCATGGGCGCGCGCAATACCGTGCCTCGCAGCGAACGCCTGCGCATTGCTCAGTGATCGCGAGCCGACGGCGACCAGCTCGCCATCGGCCACGTGATCGAAGTCCGCCGCCACCTTCTCCGCGATCCGGCCCGGCCCGAGTATGCCCCAACGCACCATGCCCTAGACGGTACCCGCCGGTGCGCGATGATGGCTCCATGGTCACCCTCGCCGCCGTCGTTCACGACTACCGCCAACAGTGGGAGGTGCTGTCCGCCTGGCTGGCCGACCTGCCCGATCCAGCAGCGAGCACACCTTCGGCGCTGCCGGGTTGGACGCTCGGCGATCTGGTCGGCCACCTGGGTCGGGTGCATGACTCGGTGCTGGCTCTGACGCCGCTCGAGCTGGCTGCCAACGATGAGCCACTGCCGCTGAGCGATTACCTTGCCGGATACCGCGATACCCCCGGGCGGATCGATGAGCTGACACATGCATTCGCGGCCCGGATCAGCGACGATCCGCTGCGCCACCTGGACCGCCTGGCCGACCAGGCGCTGGAGCGGCTGACGCAGCTGGCCAGCGGCGGCAAGACGGTAGTCCAGGCACGCCGCGGACCGATCACATTGCTGGATTTCACGGTGAGCCGGCTGATCGAACTGGTGGTGCACGGCTATGACCTGGCCCCTACCTTACCGGTACCGGCACCGGTCGATCCGACAGCCCGGACCATCGTCGCCCAAGCGCTGATCGAGGTGGCCTGTCACCGCACCGGCTACCGGATCGAGGTGGTCAACGAGGAAATCTGGATCAAGGCCGCCACCGGCCGGATCACCTGGCCGGCGGCGATCGCGGGCCGCGCCGTCGAGCCTCGCTCGATCTCCGACGGCACGCCCGATCTCGGCCCGGCCCTGCCGCTGCTATGAGTGAGTCCGATCAGCCGTGGCCCTTGCCCAGCGGCAAGCGCCAGTACCGGCGGCCGGCAGCTATGGGCGCCCCGCCGAAGACTCCCACCTACCGGCCACCACCGCCACCGCCGCCGACGGGGCGTTGGGGCATCGACTTCCTGGGATCCGCCTTTGCCGCCCGCACGTTCGATCAGCCGGACGACGACGAGGGAGCCGTGGTCACGACGCTGGTCCGGTACCAGCCGGAGGGCTCACCGCCACCGCGTCCCCGGGTCGCAGTGCTGTATGTCCATGGCTGGTGGGACTACTTCATGCAGACCGAGCTCGCCAGCTTCTGGCACGAGCGCGGCGCGGCGTTCTACGCGGTGGACCTGCGCAAGTGCGGGCGCAGTATCCGCAGGCATCAGACCCCCTGCTACGTCGCCTCGCTGACCGAGTACGACCCCGACCTGGAACTGGCGATCGAGACGATCCGGCAAAGCCACGGCGATCAGGTACCGATCCTGATCGTGGCCCATTCCCAAGGGGGCCTGAGCACGTCGCTGTGGGCGGCCCGGCACCCCGGCATCATCAGCGGACTGGTGTTGAACTCTCCGTTTCTGGAGGTGCACGGATCCAGTTGGGCGCGCTCGGTGAGTCATCCGCTGGTGTCGCAGGTGGCGCGGCGCCAAGGCAGGTGGGCGGTCCCGATTCCCGCGCCGGGCTTCTACGACCAGGTGGTGCATGCCGAGTTCGGGGGCGAGTGGGATCTGGAACCCGCATGGCGACCGGCCGCCGACTCGCCCATCCGCCCGGGATGGCTGGATGCGGTGATGGCCGGCCACGCGCAGGTGGCTGCGGGCCTGGACCTGGACATCCCGATCCTGATGCTGACCAGCCATCGCTCGGTGATCAGCTCCCGCTGGCGGGAGGAGATGCGCGCGGCGGACATCGTGCTGGACGTCAAGCAGTTGTGGCGGCGGCTGCCCGACCTGGGACGCACGGTAACGCTCGCCAAGATCCACGACGGGTTGCACGATGTGCTGCTGTCGCCGCCACCGGTGCGGGCCATGGCCTACCGGCAACTGGACCGCTGGTACCGCGCCTACCTGGAGCCCAGCTAACCCACCCCTTCCCTCCCCCCTCCCCCCGCCGAACGCGGCATGGCGGGCGCTATTTGGCGTTTTAGCGCCCGCCATGCCGCGTTGAGCTGACGATGGCTACCGAAACGGCGCGCTCGCCGGGCATCACCGACGCGTGAACAGCTCGGCGAGCGTCACACCCTGAACCCCGGCGAGCTGATCGGCCTGGGTCCGGCAGGAGAACCCGTCCGCGAGCAGCACCGCTCCTTGCGGCGCCTGGCGCAACGCGGGAAGCATGCCGTTCTCAGCGACAGCGACGCTAACGTCGTAGTGGCCCGCTTCCATCCCGAAGTTGCCGGCCAACCCGCAACAGCCCGAAATCGTGGTGACGCTGGCACCGGCCTGCTCCAGCAGCTTCAGGTCGGCCCCGTAGCCCATCACCGCATGCTGATGACAGTGAGGCTGGGCGATGATCTGCACACCGGTCAGGTCTGGTGGCTGCCAGTCTTCAGGTCCCAGCGGTGCCGGAGCGCCGAGCAACTCGGCGAGGGTATAGGTCGCACCGGCCAGCCGGGCTGAACGCGGATCGTCCCCGAGTAGGTCCATCAGGTCACCACGAAGTACCGCGGTACAGCTGGGGTCCACTCCCACGATCGGTATCCCGGCCTCCACGTAGGGGCTGAGAACATCCAGGGTCTGGCGCAACCGGGCTTTGGCCCCATCGAGTTGCCCGGTCGAGATCCAGGTGAGCCCGCAACAAGCCTGCTTCTCCGGGATCCGCACCGTGTAGCCGGCGGCACTCAGCAACTCCACCATGGCGCGAGGGCCAGCGGTGGATAGCGTTTCGCTGAAGGAGTCCACCCACAACAACACCTCACGCCGACGACTCTCACGCCGTCCGGCGTCCCGGCGGGCGAACCAGCGGGAGAATCTCTGAGTGGCGAAACGCGGAACGGAGCGGCGCGGATCCATGCCCCCGGCACGCAGGATCAGCCGCCGCAGCGGCCCGACCTTCATCACGGCATTGGCGATGGCGGCCACCGGTGCCAACGCAGTGACCAGATTGGTCCAGCGCGGCAGCCAGCCCAGTGCGTAGTGATTGACCGGGCGCAACTTGCCGCGGTACCGGCGGTGCGTCACTTCCGCCTTATAGGTGGCCATATCCACTCCGGCCGGGCAGTCGGAGCTACAGGCCTTGCAGGACAGGCACAGGTCCAGCGAATCGGCGACCTCGGGTGAGTCCCAGCCCTGAATCAGAGAGCCGTTGGCCAGTTCCTGCAGTACCCGTGCCCGCGCCCTGGTGGAGTCCTTTTCGTCTTTCGTAGCTTGGTACGAGGGGCACATGAACGACCCGCTCGCGCTGCCGTCAGCCCGGCATTTCCCGACGCCGACACACCGGTGAACCGCCGTGGTCAGGTCGCCGTCGTCATGGGGCAGGGAGAATCCGGATCCAGCCAGCACCGGCAGCGGCCGGGCGGCGGAACGGCGAAGGTCGGCATGCACCGCGGCCGGACGCACCACCACACCCGGGTTGAGCCGGTCATCGGGGTCAAACAGTCCCTTGACCTGCTCGAACAGCCCGATGGCCGCGTTGGAGTACATCGCGGGCAGCAATTCACTGCGGGCCCGGCCATCCCCGTGCTCACCGGACAGGGACCCGCCGTACTTGGCCACCAGCTCGGCGGCATCGCCCATGAACGAGCGAAAGGTCGCCGGGCCCGATGCCTGTGCCAGCGGCAGGTCGATGCGCACATGGATGCAGCCGTCACCGAAATGGCCGTAGGGCAGCCCATCGACGCCATAGCGGTCGAGCAAGGCGTTGAAGTCGCGTAAGTAGGAACCCAGGTGTTCCGGGGGAACAGCCGAATCCTCCCATCCCGGCCACGCCTGCGCGCCGGATGGCGTGCGACCGGCCAGCCCGGCCCCGTCGGCCCGGATCTGCCAGATTCGGGTGGCTTCGGGGCCCGCCTCGATGATCCGCACCGCATCTGTCCCCGAATCCCGGGCCAGGGCCTGGGCGTTGGCGTACGCCTCGCCCTGACTGGCGCCGCCGACCTCCACCAGCAGCCACCCGCCACCGGCCGGCAGCTCGGGAACCGGGCTGGTCGCGTGTCGGCGGACAACCTCCAGCAGCCGTTCATCGAGACCTTCGATGGCCAGCGGACGGTGCGCCAGCAGAGCCGGCACCGCATCGGCGGCAGCGGGCATATCCGGATACCCCAGGGCCACGATCGTCGGGGATGTGGGCAACGAGACCAGGTCGACGGTGGCCTCCAGCACCGTCACCAGCGTGCCCTCGGTGCCGACCAGGAACCGCCCCAGATTGGCGCCGTTCTCCGGCAGCAGATGTTCCAGCGAGTATCCGGACACTTGCCGCCCGAAGCGGGCGAACTCGGTGCGGATCGTAGCCAGGTTGGCCTGCACCAGCTCGTGCAGTCCGGCAACCTCGCCGATGCCATCGGCACCCGCGTGAAACCGGCGACCGGCGCCGTCGACGACGTCCAGGGTGCGGGTGTTGTCAGCGGTGCGGCCGTAGGCCACCGCATGCGGCCCGCAGGCGTTGTTGCCGATCATGCCGGCGATGGTGCAGCGATTCTGAGTGGAAGGGTCGGGTCCAAAACGCAGCCCGTGCGGCTTGGCCGCCGCCTGCAGCGTGCTCATGACCGTGCCCGGTTGCACCCGGGCGGTACGGGCATCGGGGTCGATCTGCAGTACCTGGTTCAGATGCCGAGAAAAGTCCAGCACCACCCCCGGCCCGACGGCGTTGCCCGCCACGGAGGTGCCGCCGCCTCGGGCGGTGATCGGGGCACCGTGCTCGGCGGCCGTCGCCAGCGCTGCCAGCACATCGTCGGTGCTGCGTGGGAACACCACCACCTGCGGCACCACCCGGTAGTTGGAGGCGTCGGTGGAATACTCGGCCCGGCGGCGATGGGAACCATCCACCTCACCAGCGACGGCGGCCGTGAGGTCGGCTATCAGGTCTGGCACAGGTTCAACCTAGACCAGCCAGGGAAGGCGCTGGACGTGCCGGGCCAGCACAGCGCGCTATGACGCGACGAACTCCAGACTTTCCTCAGCCACGGCAAGGACCAGCCACTCGCTACCGGTTGCGCCCTCCAGCAACCTCCAGGTGGGCAAGAGCGCCACTGAACCATCTGCCAGGTGGTATCCGGCCAGGCCGAGTTCGGCGTCGGTGATCTCCACCTCGGTCACAGGCCAGCTCAGCCGGTCGCCGGCGGTCGGCAACTCCTGCGGAACGGCGGCGGTCGCACTGGTGCCCATCGGCGCGCTGGCACTGGCAAACCGGGAATCCATCAGCCGGGACACGGCGTCCGCGGCGGACACGATCGGGTAGTCGCCCAAGCTCACCGAAGGTGCCAGCGGCCCGGTTGCCGAGTAGACGCCGTCGGCAGCCACGCCGAACGTCCAGGTCGCCACGCTGGGGGCGAGCAATCCGGCATTCGCTGTGACCACGGCCGCGCCGTCGGCTTGGGAAACGACCCGGAAGGTCAGCTCACCGACGTCCACGCCCAGGGACTGGAGGAACTCGCGGGCAAGCTGCGACGGCTCCGGCGGGACCGGCAGCGACTGCAGGCACGTGTCGACATCCTCGGCACCCGCGCACCTGTGCTGCGGCGCGACGGCGGGGTCGTCGTAGCCGAAGCTGGTCGCACCGTCGTCGATGAGTTGCACCGAGCTGCCGTCATCGCCGTAGACCCGCCAGCGAGTGCCTTCATCCAGCGGATCACCGACCACCCCCACCGCAGCCGCCAGCCGGGTCGCCTCATCGGCGTCGGCAACGGCGGGGTCGAGTACGAACACCTGCGCCACCCCGTCGGACCCCTCCAGCCCGACCGCAACGAACCGCACCGGGCCAGCACCACCCGTGTCCTCGCTCGGTTGCAGTTCCAGAGCACCACTGTCGGCGGCGGCAGCCGCCTGCTCTTCACCATCGGCACCGGAGAGGTCGGGGCCAGGGCTGACCTCCGGCTGGGCATCGGCCAGGTCCTCGGATTCGGCGAGATCGCCGGATCCGCCCACACCGGACTGGCCCGCCAGGAAACCACCGACACCGAACACCAGAGCGGCAGCGGCAGCGGCGCTCAACGGCGCCCACCGGCGGGTGCTGCGAGCGCGGCGTGCTGCCAGCTCATCGACGCCGCCCTCGGTACCCTCGACGGCCGCACCGGCACCGTCTGAGTCGGCTACCCGGGCCGCGACCGACCGGCGCAGTGAATCGAGATCAGCGGTACGTCCGACGGAGGGGTCGGCAGCACGCACCCTGGCGATCAGCTCGTCCTCGTCGTTCACGTCGACCCTCCTACGGACCTACCCGGCCCGTCACTCTCCTCATGTGCTGGGCAGCGCCGATGTTGCATCGTCACGGTTCCACCCGTTCCTGCCAGTGCTCGCGTAGTCGGGCGCGTGCCCGAGACAGCGCGGCAGCAGCACCACCGCGGCTCAGCCCCAGGGCCTGGGCCAGGCCTTCCCCGTCCAATCCCTCCCAGACGTTCAGCAGCAGGACGTGTCGGTCACGGGCGGAGAGCCGATTCAGGACCTCGCGCACCGCCTCGTCGTCCACCACGATCTCGGCGGGATCGGAGAGCGGATCACTGTCGTCGTCCGGTAGCTGCGCCAGGGGGGTGGGACGTGACTTGCGCCGGTGGTTGGCGAGTACGAAACCGGCCGACCGGTATAGCCAGGCCAGTTCGAAGCCGGCGGGCACATCGTCTCGGCGGCGCCAGGCGGTAGCCAGCACATCGGCAGCCAGATCCTCGGCATCATCGGCTGCGGTTCGACGGAGGAAATACCGGTGGACCTGCTGGGCGTAGGCGGCGAACAGAGCGTCGAACCATGCCTCATCGCGGGTTGCGGGCAGAGCGAGGGCAGGTGGGTCCTGCTCGCCCTCCACAGCCATGCCGACTCCGTCGCATCTCGCCCGCGCTGGTGTACTTCATGTGGTCACTGCCAAGATCGTTGCATGCTTGGACCGACCTATGGTGACCAACCCGCACCCACCGGGTCGGTCAATCCGGTGGCCGGCGCGCCAGTTCGGGTGGAGCGAACGGCATGACCGCGCTGGAGTGGATCGTCTTGATCGTGATTGCGATCGACATGGTGCTGCGGGTGGTCGCGGTGATCGTGGTTCCCCGCAATCGCCGGCCGACGGCGGCCATGGCGTGGCTACTGGCGATCTTCTTCCTACCGGTACCGGGCCTGCTGTTGTTTCTGCTGATCGGATCGCCCAAGAGTTCCAAGCGTCGTCGTCGCATGCAGGCCGAAATCGACTCCTACCTGCATGAAGCCGCCCAGCAACTCCAGGTGGGATCGTTCCGGGACAACCCGCCACCGTGGTTCGCACAGGTCGTGGCGATGAACCAGCAGCTGGGCGCATTGCCGCTGACCGGGGACAATCACGCCAGCCTGATCCCCGGCTACCAGGACAGCCTGGACGCGATGGCCGACGCCATCGCGGATGCCGCGACCTACGTGCACGTGGAGTTCTACATCCTGCAATCGGATGACTCCACCGAGAGGTTCTTCGCCGCCCTGCAGCAAGCGGCCGAGCGCGGGGTGAAAGTACGGGTGCTGCTGGACCATTGGGCCAACAGGTTCAAGCCGCAGTACCGGCAGACCATCGCGCGGCTGGACGCCATGGGTGCCGATTGGCATGTGATGCTGCCGGTACGACCGTTCCGTGGCCAGTGGGAACGCCCCGATCTGCGCAACCATCGCAAACTGGTGGTGGTCGACGGCGTCATCGGATTCGTCGGTTCGCAGAACATCACCAAACGCGACTACAACCTGCCCAAGAACATCAAGCGCGGCCTGCAATGGGTTGACCTGATGGCGCGGGTCGAAGGTCCGGTGGTGGCTGAGATCGATGCCGTGTTCTACTCCGACTGGTATACCGAATCCGGCGAACCGCTGGTTGAGGATCTGATGCCGGTTCCGACGCCACCCAGCGGCGGGGACCTGGACTGTCAGATCGTGCCGTCGGGTCCGGGCTACGAATTCGAGAACAACCTGCAGATGTTCCTGTCGCTGATGTTCCACGCCAAGGAACGGATGATCATCATCAGCCCGTATTTCGTGCCGGATGAGTCGATGCTGCGGGCCATCACCAACGCCCGGCACCGGGGCGTCCACGTGGAACTCTTCGTCTCCGAAACCGGCGATCAGGCCGGGTGTATCACGCCCAGCGCAGCTTCTATGAAGCGATGCTACGGATTGGGGTGCGCATTTACATGTACCAGAGTCCCTACATCCTGCACACCAAGACGCTGCGGATCGACGACGAGATTGCGGTCATCGGCTCGTCCAACATGGACATGCGCTCCTTCGGCCTGGATGCGGAGATCTCCATGCTGGTGCGGGGTGAGGAGTTCTGCCAGGAGTTGCGGGTCGTGGAGGATCGCTACCGCAGCCTGAGCAAGGAACTGACGTTGGACGAATGGCTGAAGCAGCCGCTGTACGCCACCGCCCTGGACAATCTGGCCCGGCTGACCTCCGCCTTGCAATAGCCCGAGCCCACCTCCACCGCTCGCGCCGACCTCCCGCTCCCGCCGACCTCCCGCTCCCGCTCCCGCTGAGGTAGTACGCGCTCGCTGAGGTAGTACGCCCAGGCGTACTACCTGGACGCGCGCGTACTACCTCAGCGCTTGGTGAACCTCAGCGCTGGGCGAACCCAGTGGCGGGTGGCTGCGGCTCGGGTTGTCACGATTGAGCAACAGTCTTGACATTTGATCAAATATCGGATTTCCTCATCGCTACGGAAAATCGACTGAAGGGTCTTCGCGCCATGAAGCAGCATCTCTGGTTGTCCATCGCGGCGGCCGCTAGTGCCCTGGCACTGGCTGCGTGCACCTCCGGCGGAACAGAACCGCCCACGGAAAGCTCCGACGGCGAGGTCGAAACGACTACCACCGAAAGCTACGAACCGGCATCGGTCACCTATCTCACGTCCTTCAACACCTTCGGTCGCGATGCCTACGTGTATGTGGCGCAAGAGATGGGCTTCTTCGACGACGTCGGCCTCGACGTCACCATCCAGCCGGGTACCGGCTCGGTCGACGTGATGAAACTGATCGCGAGCGGCAGCGCTGACTTCGGAGCCGCCGACTTCTCCGCAGTCGTGGTGACCGTCGCGAACGAAGACCTGCCGGTCACCGCAGTGGCCGCGATCCACCAGCGCTCACTGGCCGCCATCATCGCGCTCGAGAGCTCCGGTATCGGCGAACCAGCTGATCTCGAAGGCCGCACCATCGGCGACCAGCCCGGATCGACCAACCAGGTGATCTTCCCGACCTACGCCGAAGCGGCAGGCATCGACGCCGGGGCTGTCGAGTTCGTACCCTCCGCTCCCCCTGCGCTGCCACAGCTTCTGGCCAGCGGCCAGGTCGACGCCATCGGTCAGTTCGTCGTGGGGGAGCCGCTGATCGGAGCCGCTGCCGAAGGTGCGGCGCTCACGGTTCTGCCCTATTCAGACGTGCTCCCGGACCTGTACGGCAATGTCCTGATCACATCGGACGAAACTGCCAACGGTGACCCGGAATTGGTCCAGCGATTCACGACGGCACTGATGCAGGGCCTGCAATACTCCATCGACAACCCGGCCGAGACCGGCACCATCCTGCAGCAGTTCCAGCCAACCCAGGATGCCGACGTTGCCGCAGCCGAAGTCGAGATCATGGGCGACTACGTGACCGGCGGCAGCGTCCTGGGCAATATCGACCCCGACCGAGTCGACACCGTCATCGAGATCATGGCGCCCGCCATCACCGCTGATGTCACCGGTGACGACGTCGCCTCCTTCGACCTGGCTCCGCAGTGATCTCGATCGATGGGGTCTCCCAGATCTTCCGGACCAAGTCGGGAGACGTGCACGCCCTCAGCGACATCGACCTGACGGTTTCGGAGAACGAATTCGTCACCCTGGTCGGACGATCGGGGTGCGGCAAGTCCACGCTGCTGCGGGTCATTTCCGGCTTGATCCAACCCACTAGCGGTCAGGTCACCATCGCTCAGGAGCCGGTCGTGCGGCCCCGGCGCGACGTCAGCGTGATGTTCCAACGGCCAGCGCTGCTGCCCTGGCGCACCGTCATCGACAACGTCATGCTGCCCGTGGAGGTACTCCGCCTGGACAAGCGCACGCACCGGGAACGCGCCCATGACCTGCTGGAATTGGTCGGGCTGGCCGATTTCCAGCGCAAGCTCCCGCATGAGCTCTCTGGCGGCATGCAGCAACGGGTCTCCCTGTGCCGCTCGCTGATCACTTCCCCCAAGGTGCTGTTGATGGATGAGCCGTTCTCTGCGCTGGACGCCCTCACCAGGGAGGACCTGAGCGTGGAACTGCAACGCGTGGTCGCGGAGGAGTCGACCACGATCGTGTTCGTGACTCACTCCATCGACGAGGCGGTGCTGCTGGCCGACCGGGTCGTGGTGCTCAGCCCGCACCCGGGCAGACTGCGCCGGATCGTGGATGTCGATATCCCCCGTCCGCGCAGCCTCGGCCAGACCGCACACGCCGACTCAGTGGCCGCCACCAGTTCGGAGTTGCACGAGTTGCTCCATCCCGATGCGACGGACCAGGCGGCATGAGCACCGAGAGCGGAACCGGACTCGCGAGTAGCGACGCAGGCGGCCGCAAGCGGGTGCCCGGTGACGACCGGCTGGCGACGGTGACCCTGCCCGCGCTTGCGGTGGTGCTGATCTTGGTGCTGTGGTGGGCTGCGACCGCCATCTTCCAGGTACCCGCGTACCTGGTTCCAGGCCCACAGGTGGTGTTCGGCACGCTGCTGGAGTTCTGGGACTACCTACTGGCTCAGACATGGGTCACCCTGGCCGAGACCGCGATCGGTTTCCTAGCTGCGATCGCCATTGGCATTCCCACGGCCATGGCCATCGCCCGGTGGCGCGTGGTCGAGCAGATGACCTATCCGCTGCTGTTGGCGATCAACGCGGTCCCGAAGGTTGCGATCGCTCCGATCCTGGTGGTTTGGCTTGGCTTCGGTCAGCTGCCCAAGGTGGTCATGGTGGTGCTGCTGTGCTTCTTCCCGATCGTGCTCTCGACGGTGGCTGGACTGCGCTCCACCCCGGCCGAGCTCGTCGAGCTATCCAGATCACTGGACGCCGGGGACCTGGTCGAGTTCGCCAAGGTGCGCTTCCCATGGGCCATGCCGCAGATTTTCACCGGCCTCAAGACGGCGATCTCGCTCGCCGTCATCGGTGCCGTGATCGCCGAGTTCGTCGGTTCCTCCGAAGGCCTGGGGTACGTCATCGTGCAGTCGGGAGCCAGCGCCGATACCGCGCTGGCATTCGCTGCGATCTCGTTGCTGGCACTGATCAGCATCGTGCTGTTCTACCTGATCGCCGGGCTGGAACGGTACCTGCTGCCGTGGGCAGAGGAGAACCGATGAAGCCGGGCCGAACTACCGGTAGCGTCCTAGAGGCAAGATTTCAGAAGGAGACTCCCGTGGTGAGCACCGACGGCACGGAGCACCGGTTCCTGGCCCTCTCCCCCGATTCCGGTGCGCGGCACCGAACCTTGGCCGACCAGGTTGCGGCCGACCTGCAGTTGGCCATCCTGCAGGGCGAGTATGCCGGTGGCAGTCACTTGCGGATTCAGGATCTGGCCGAGCGGTTCGAGACCAGCCCCATGCCGGTCCGGGAAGCGCTGCGCAAGCTTGCCGGATTGGGCTTGGTGGAAATCCTGCCTCATCGCGGTGCCCGGGTACTGGAACTATCCCTGGCCGACTTGGAGGACACGTACCGCACCCGGATGGCGCTGGAGTGCCTGACCATCTCCGAGGCGGCGCGGCGCATCACGGCCGACCAGGGTGAGGCAGCGGCGGCGGCCCTTGCCCGCCACGAACAACTCCTCGATTCCGGGCACACCGAGGAAGCCCGCAACGCACACACCGAGTACCACTTCCTGTTGTACTCGGCGGCCGGATCGAAGTGGCTGCTACGCGCCATCGAACCGGTATGGCGCAACAACGACCGGTACCGCTTTGCGCTCTCGCACGACGCCGACGATCGAGCACACTCGCACCTGGAGCACGTCCGCATCCTGGAGGCCTGCCTGGCGCACGACCCGGAGGCCGCCGATGCCGCGATGCGGGACCACCTCGCAGGTGCCATGAGCCGGATGCGGGCGTCGATGAACCGGTCCACGCGCTCCGGAACCTGATCGCGTGAGCCCGCGCGGGCTCACGCCTCTGCACTTCTTGATATTTGACTATTGATCGCATTGGGAGATCCCATGGATGAACCCCCACCGACGACGGTGGCCGTAGCGTGGCTCTTGGACGCGGTAACCCGTATTTTCATAGCGCAGGGATTCAGCGACTCAGCAGCGCACTTCGTCGCCGACAACCTGGTTCGGGCAGACGCGGCGGGCGTGCCATCACACGGCGCGATGTTGGTACCGATGTACATCGACCGGCTGCGGGCAGGGTCGGTGTCGATGGCTGAGTCGGCCGAGGTGGTGGCCGACCACGGCGCGATGGCCGTGCTGGACGGAAAGCACGCGCTGGGTCAGCTCACCGCGCGCCAAGCCATGTCCCTGACGATTGCCAAGGCACACGAGTTCGGACTCGGTCTGGTGACCGTACGCCATGCCTTTCATTTCGGCCGCGCGGCACACTACGCGGATATGGCGGCGCAGGATGGCTGCATCGGCATCGCCATCTCCAATACCCGTCCATTGATGCCTGCCGTCGGGGGAGCTGAGCCGGTTGTCGGGAACAACCCGCTTGCGGTTGCGGTACCCAGCTCGAACCCGCCGAGGCTGGTGCTCGATATGGCGCTATCGGAAGTCGCCCTGGGCAAGATCCGACTGGCGGCGGCACAGGGACGGAAGATTCCGGAGACGTGGGCCACGGACGCCAATGGCCTACCGACGACAGACCCGGCCGCCGCGATCGACGGGATGCTGCTACCCACGGGGGGGCCAAAAGGCCTTGGCCTCGCCCTGGTGGTCGATGTGCTGACCGGGGTGCTCTCTGGCGGCGCATACGGCAATGCCGTGGCCGGGTTATATGCGGACCTGGACAAACCCAACGACTGCGCCCACACATTCATGGCGATCGACGTCGGCTTCGTCGACTCGGCGGAGGAGTTCGACAATCGGATGAGCGATTTCAGCAGCGCGATTGTGCAATCCCGAGCCCGCCCGGATGTGCAGCGCGTCCGCCTCCCCGGCGAACCCGAGTCCGAACGCACCGCCCGCAGTCTGGCCGACGGTATCCCGCTGGAATCCAGTGTCCTCCACGCGCTCACCACGACCGCCGCTGCGATCGGAGCCGAGCTTCCCGCCTTGCCGGAGATGCGATGAAGGCACGATTCGATGCTGACGGCGAGGTTGTCGTGATCACCGGGGGCGCCAACGGTATCGGCGCTGGCCTGGCCCAGGCCATCAGGGACGCCGGTGGAACCCCCGTCATCTTCGACATCACCACGCCAGCCGACCTCGACCCGCAGATCCCGTTCATGGCCGTGGATGTCACCGATCGGGCCGCAGTCCACGACGCGGTAGCCGAGGTGGTCGATCGCCATGGCGCGGTCACCGCGCTGGTCGCAGCCGCCGCAATACAGCCCCGCGTCGCGGTCGCCGACACCTCGCAGGCGCAATGGCATCAGGTGATCGGAACCAACCTCGACGGCGTGATGTGGTGCTGTCAGGCGGTACTGCCATCGATGCGCAGGCACCGCCGTGGTGCCATCGTGCTGTTCACCTCCGGCTTGGCCCGGGTCGGCCATGCCGAGGCGGCAGCCTACGCAGCCACAAAAGGCGCGATGATCCCGTTCGCCAAGTCACTGGCCGCCGAGGTCGCCGCTGACCGTATCCGAGTCAACGTCCTGGCGCCGGGGGTGATCGACACCCCGCAATTTCAAGCCGCGAACCCGACCGGCGGCCAACGCGAGCACTGGGCGGCCACAACCGGGATCGGCACACCGCAGGACGTCGTCGGCCCGCTGATGTTCCTCCTGTCCGACGCCGCATCGATGACCGGTTCCACGCTCAGCCGCGACCGGTCCTACCCCAAGGAGTGATCGTCCATGCTCTCTGACCATCCAGTGGTGATCGTCGGTGCCGGCCCGATCGGATTGGTGACGGCGCTGGGGCTGGCACACCATGGCATTCCAGCGATCGTGCTGGAGGAGGACGACGCGCTGTCGCTGGAGACCAAGGCCGGCACCGTGCTGACTCGGACCCTCGAGGTACTGGACCGCTACGGCGCCCTGGAGCCGGTGCTGGCCCAGTCGTTGCGGATCGATGAGATCGGCGAGATCGACCGCGCGACCAATGCCCCCAAACCGAGCGTCAAGACCGATGTGCTGGCCGACGACACCCGCTTCCCGTTCGTGATCAATATCCCGCAGGGCACGCTGGAGAACGTGCTGCACGAGCAGGTCCGTTCTCGGTCCGGCGTCGAGGTACGCCTAGGGAGCCGGGTCCGCGGGTTCAGCCAGCACGACGACTCGGTCACGGTCGAGATCGAGGGACCCGACAGCCATCGCTATCAGGTACAGGCCAGCTACCTGCTCGGCTGCGACGGCGGCCGGTCCGACATCCGGACCGGACTCGGCGTGGCGGTGCAGGGCACCACGCTGGAGCAGCGGTACATGCTGGTCGACCTCCGGGTCGACCTGGATCTGAGCAACCCGCGCGACTACCCCTATCTGGCCTACTTCGCCGATCCCGAGGAATGGATGATCCTGGTTCGGCAACCGCACTGCTGGCGGTTCCTGTTTCCGCTGGCCCCGGGTCAGGCTGAGCCAGGTGTGGCCGAACTACGGGACAAGGCCCTGCGGTTCATCGGCGAGGTCGATGAGGTCGAGGTGCTCGGCACCAATATCTACAGCGTGCATCATCGGGTTGCCGACCGCTGGCGTGATCAGCGGGTGTTCCTCATGGGCGATGCCGCCCACCTGATTACACCCATGTGGGCACTGGGGCTCAATACCGGCGTCCTGGACGCGTCGAATCTGCCCTGGCGGCTGGCCTGGGTCTTGCGAGGCTGGGCCGACGAGTCGCTGCTGGCCGGGTACGAAGCTGAACAAGCCGCCGTCGCCATCAAGGGCTCGGGCCAGATGGCGGAGTCAGCCCGGGTGGCCATGGGCAGTGGCGGCGGCCAAGCGATCGCCACCACGGGCTGGGCGTTCGCCATGACCCGCTCACTCTTGGGGGTGAGCCTGGACGTCGGCGGAACCGGGGACTGGTCGATCGTGACCCAAGGGCTACCCGACCAGGGCGTCCAAGCCGGAGACCGGGTCCCGGACATGATGCTCTTCGGCCCTGACGGCGACACGACCAGCGTGCACCAGTTGGCCACGGACTCCTTCGTCGCGCTCTATTTCACCGATGCACGACGTCGGCCGGTGCTCCCGGCCGAGGGTACGCGCGGGCTGAGGCACATCTTGGTCAGTCGGTGGGACGCCCCACATGACTCCGGGCTCCGGGACCGCTCCTACTTCGACCCCGGATCGCGGCTGCAACGCAAACTCGCCGTCGAGGAAGACACCGTGGTGCTGGTTCGGCCCGACAGCCACATCGCCGCGCTGCTGCCGTGGAAAGCCGGCGATGGGCACATTGCGGACCTCTATGCCTCGATCACGGGAAGGAACACCTGATGTCAACAGAAACGGCGACGGCTCCAGACGGGTCGGAAGTCAGTTTGGTGGGCGTGGGCACGTCCGTGCTGCTGGAGACACCCCACGTGCGGGTCTGGGACGTGGTCCTCCCGGCGGGCGGGATGCATCCCTGGCACCTGCACCACAATCCCTACGTGGTGCTGTCGGTCGCGGGATCGACCGGCTACATGGAGTGGCTGGACGGCAGCCCCCGCCGCGACATCACCGAGTACTCCGGCGGAGCGGTCTTCCGACCGGTCTCGCCGGTGCACCGCCTGACGAACTCCGGCTCCACCCGGTATCGCAATCGCCTGGTCGAGCTCAAAGCACTGGGTGAAGACCGCCCCGGCGGGCCGCTCGATGTGGGCCCGGGGCTACGCAGTACACAAGCAGATACCGCCGGTCCGGTGCTACCGGACGGACGGGTTCCGGTGCTCATCGGTGAGTTCGTGAAGATCTGGCTGCTCACGGTTCCCGCCGGTGAGGTGGCAACGCTGCAACTCGATCACGGGGAGTACGTGCTGGCGGAACTCGACGCGGACTTGGACGGCGAGGATCTGGCGGCATCCGTATCCCAGGTCAGCGGGCCCTGGCCGGTAGCAAACCCCGGGACGCATGAACGCCGCTGGTTCGTCGTCGGGCTCGACTACCTGGAGGACCGGTGACCGGCCTCAACCCCATCCCACCCAAGCCCGAGGGCGTGAGCGAATCGGAATGGCGGGAGAACCTCTCGGAACCGGCGCGCTATTCGGGCTACGCACCTCAGCGGGCCCGGGAGGAGCTAGGTCCCAGCATCGACGGTGAAGCCACGCACAGGTTCCGAGAGATCCTGCTCCATACCCAGGATCTGACCTGGGTCGACAAGACCCTGGCCGGGCTATCCCAGAAAGTGCTATGGCGCAACGAGGAGACCGGAGCCTCGATCACCTTGGTGCGATTCCAGGCTGGATCCGGCATTCCCAGCCGGCACTCGCATGCTTCCAATCAGTTCATGTTCTGCCTCTCGGGCCGGTACACCTACCTGCCGACGAACATCACGCTGGTGCCCGGGTCGTTCTACTGGAACCCGCGCGGCAGCCTGCACGGTCCGACCATGGCGCAGGAGGAGACCGTGTTGCTGGAGGTATACGACGGCCCGCATTACCCGACCCAGCCCGACTGGTACACCGACCCCGACGACGCCCGATAGGGAGCCCACCATGGCCAAGACCGAGATCCGGAGTTCCGAGCTCGCCGAACCCAACGGCCACTTCACCCAGGCGACCGCGGTGAACGCGGGGCGGATGGTGTTCATCTCCGGCATGACCGCACGCAACAAGGACGGTGGTGTCACCGGCGTCGGCGATATCACCGCACAGACCCACCAGGTCTGCCAGAACCTCCAGGCGGCCATCGAGGCGGCCGGTGGCACCTTGGAGGACATCGTCCGGGTAGATGTCTACGTGCGGAACATGGAGGACTTCGATGCGATCCATGCTGTGCGGCGCCAGTACTTCACCGGCATCGCACCCGCCTCCACCATGGTCGAGGTGAGCAAGTTCGTGAACAAGGACTACCTGATCGAGATCAATGCGATCGGCGTCCTGCCGTGAGGATCGGGCGGGTGAGGACGCCGGGCGGGCCGCGTACTGCGGTCATCGGCGTACACGAGGTGGCGGTCTTGCCTGCGGCGAGCCCGAGTCCGGACGATGTGGTGCGGGACCCGCGGGCGCTGGCCGCTATCGAGACGGCCGCCTCCGGGGCACCTCGGGTGGCAGTCGATGCCGTGGAGTTGTTGATCCCGCTGACCCGGTTCCCTCGCGATGTGTTGTGCACCGGATGGAACTACTGGGACCACTACCAGGAATCCGCCGGAAAGAGAGAAGGCCAGGATCCCGCCGAGCGTCCACGGCATCCGACGTTCTTCACCAAGGGCCCAGGCAGCCTGATCGGGCCACGGGATCCGATTGCGTTCGACCCCGCACTCTCGGGCAAGTGGGACTACGAGGCTGAACTGGCGATCGTCATCGGCAAAGGCGGCCGGTCCATTCCCGCCGACCGGGCATTGGAACACGTCGTCGGCGCGTTGGTGGCCAACGACATCTCGCAACGTGACCTGCAACGTCGTCACGGTGGGCAATGGCTGAAGGGAAAGACCAGCGACGCCGGGTCTCCCATCGGCCCCTGGCTGACCACCATGGCCGATGTCGGTGACCTGCAGAACCTGGATATCTCCTGCTCGCTCAACGGCCGGACGCTGCAGTCGGCCAATACCGGCCAGATGGCTTTCAGTATCGCTGAAGTGATCTCCGAGCTGAGTTGGGGTATGACCCTGAACCCCGGCGATGTGATCCTCACCGGCACCCCGTCGGGCATAGGCAACGCTCGTGAGCCGCAGATCTTCCTCTCAGACGGCGATCGGCTGGTCACCCGGGTAGCGGGATTGGGAGAACTGACCAATACCGTCACCGCAACCGACTTGACCGGCTACTGGACACCCGGTGCGCACTGACATCCACACCCACCTGATCCCGTCGATCGCGCCGGACCTGGCCGCGGTAGCGGGCCTGGACGCCACGGAGCACGGGCTGGTCGCGGACGGGCACACGATCGGTCCACCAGCGTTGTACCGACCCGCGCAGTTGCGGGACTGGCTGCGGCACGCGGGGCTGGCTCGGGCCCTGGTCTCGGTGCCACCGCCGCTGTACCGGCAGGAGTTGCGCCACCGGGAGGCACACCTGTGGGTCAGCGGGCTCAATGACGCGCTGCGTGCGGACCTGGCCGGCAGCACGAGGCTGATTCCGTTGGGATATCTGCCGCTGGAGCACCCGGCGGAGGCGCTGGCCGAGGCGACCCGCTTGATCGACGCCGCAACAGTCGGCTTCGCCGCCGCTGCCGGTGGCAGGTCCCGGCCATTGGACGACCCCGAGCTGGTGCCGCTGTGGCAACTGCTGCAGGACACCGGCCGACCGCTCCTGCTGCATCCGGGAGCCAGCCCGGACGCCCGTCTGGCCGCCCACTACCTGCACAACCTGCTCGGGAATCCGGTGGAGACCACTCTGGCCGCCGCTCAGATGCTCCTCGGCGGCGTGCTGACTCAGTTCCCTGGCCTACGGGTGGCACTGGCACACTGCGGCGGTGTGCTGACCGCTGTGCTGGGCCGGTGGCAACGCGGTGTGGACACGCACCGGCCCGGGTTGCGGCTACCTGCGCACGCATTGCGGGCACAAGCCCAGTCCCTCTGGCTCGACAGCCTGGCCCACGATCACCGGCAGATCGATGCGGCCATCGAGATCGTCGGACCCGAGCATCTGCTGGTTGGCAGCGACTGGCCCTTTCCCATGGGTGATTCCGACCCGTTGGCCACGCTCCGGAACTTGGGCGCGCCCATGGTGGAGCAGATCGCCGTCCGGAACGCCCACAGGTTCCTGCACGGCGTCGACCGCCCTCCGCCACCACCACTCCGCTGAGGCCCCACCACCACTCCGCTGAGGTAGTACGCACGTGCTGAGGTAGTACGCCCAGGCGTACTACCTGGCCGCGTGCGTACTACCTCAGCGGGAGGTTGGAAGGCCGGGGCTAGGAGATCGGCTCTCCCGAGCAACTCAGGCCGAACCCGACCTCGTAGCTGTTGCCAGCGGCGTCGGTGTACGGCTCGACGTCCATCGGGACATCCTCGAACGACCCTTCGACGGCGTCCATGCTGGCAGGCAGTCCGAGCGGCAGGCGAGCCGAAGCGTCGTGCAGACCGAGGGCCACATCGAAGTACGCGGACTGGGCCACGCCGTAGCCGATGAGGATGCCATCGGAGAGCGCTTCGAACTCAGCCGGGACCACCGTGGAGTGGTCCATGATGACCTCGCCGGTACGGATCACCGTGATCAACGGAATATCGTTGCCGGACGCCTCGATGGCGGCCGCGGCACGCTCGATCGCATCCAGGTCCGCCTCGTTGGAGATCTGGCCGGTCTGCCCGAAGTAGGACCGGTTCTCCTGAGTGCCGTCCTCAAGCATGTTCCCAGCGATGGAGACCTGGCGCACGTTTGGCCCGTCGGCGGTGTACGGCCGGTATTGCAGCTGGATCGGGATGTACTGCTGCGTCGCCGGGTCGTAGCCGCCGAACAGTCCACCCTGCTGTGGGGGCTTGACGCCCACCAGCGTCAGATCGACGTCCGAAAGATCCGGAGCGGTGTATCCGATCACCATTCCGTCGGCATCCAGCTCCACCTCATCGGTGACCACGGTGCCGAAGTACTGCTCGGCTACCTCGATCGCGAAGCTGGGGCCTTGGGTGTAGGGCGAGCCGAGCATCGGGTTGTCGAATCCCAGATCGTAGGTCTGCGGAATGTAGACGGTCTTGTCCGCCCAGGTCTGCGCATCCGAGCCACACGTGATCGCGCCGTCCTCGTTCTTCAGCAGGACCACGGAGTTCAGTTGAGCCTGGTAACCGGCCTCGACCTTGTCCTGGCTACCGATGATCTCGTTGGATGCCTCCAGGTCGACGTACGGGTTCTCGTAGGCGCCCGAGTTGATGATCATCCGGATGATGCGTTCGGCGGACTGGCGGAACCGGGTGTCGGCGTCGATCTCGTTCACGCCTGCTTCGAAGTCCGCTTGCCACATGTCGTAGGCCGCGTTGATCGGAGCCAGCACGTTGTTGCCACCGAACATGTCAACACCGGCCTTGAGCACCGCGTAGTGCCGTTCCTCGACCGTGGCCGTCTCCATACCCCACGGGCCACCGAACTCTTCGATGTTGTGGGTGACGCGCCAATCGGTCATGATCACGTTGTCGTAGCCGGCATCTCGCAGCAGACCGACCTTCGCCTCGTCGTAGGCAGTCGCAACCTTGTCGCCGAAGGCAGCCGAACCGTCGGCGGCGATACCGATGGAGTAGGAGAGCATGACCGCCTCCGAATCCAGGGCTGCCATGAACGGCTCGTAGGTGCCTGCTTCATTGCCGCCCGGGTAGACGGCGTACTTGCCGATGTCGGTGTGGGATTCGCGGCCCCCTTCACCCGAACCGTCGCCAGGGAAGTGCTTGATGGTGGTGGCCACCGAGGCATCGCCCGATCCCAGGTTGGTGCCGTCCTCGGCGAAGGTGTTCTGGAAGCCGGAGACGTAGGCGTCGGCGAGTTGGCCGACCAGTTCCGGGTCCTCGCCAAAGGTTCCGTTGTTGCGGGACCAGCGCGGGTCGGTGGCCAGGTCGATCTGCGGGCTCAAGCCCATGGTGATGCCCAGCGCCCGGTATTCGGCCGACGCCATCTGGGCGAACTGGAGCACGGTGTCCGGGTCGTGGGTGGCTGCCAGGCCTAGCGAGTTCGGCCACACCGAAATGTCGGTCACGTCAGAACCGGTGTAGCCACCGGCCGCGTCCGAGCGGGGGTCCGAACTGAAGTTCACCGGGATATACGGCTCGTCGGACGTGGTCAGGGACTCGACATAGGCAGCCATCTCGTTGACCCAGGTGACGCTAGGTTCGATCGAGTTGTCAGCAGCGTTCAGCACATTGCGCAGCCGGTCGTCCGACAGGTAGGTCCGCTGGGTGTCGGTCAGGCCATCGGCGGGAGTGCGTTCGTGCAGGCTGAACAGCATCAGACCGGAGGCCTGCTCGATGCTGATCTGGGCGGCGAGGTCCGCGGCCCGGGTGGTGCCGTCCTCACGCCAGTCCTCCCAGACGTCGAGTTCACCGTTGCCGTTCATGTCCTTGAAGGCGTAGGTGTAGTCCCCGTCGGTCTCTTCCAACAGCGCGAATCCGGAGTCCACCCCATAGGACAACGTCTTGCCGTCGCCGGGGTTGTCGACCTGGATGAACGTGGTGTTGCCGTCGGTGACCTCACGGGTCGAGTAGCTACTCTCACCGTCAGCGGCGTCCGATTCCTCGGACGTGCCGCTGCACGCTCCGAGGATCAGCGCCGCTGCGGCCGCCGCCGCGGCACCCTTGACGGCAGTTTGCCTTTCCATTGTTTCCTCCATAACCGGCCTATAGGTAGCCGGAGTGATTTCAATGTGTTGAATCCCCTCAAGGCCACACTGTCCCCAAGAAAATACTGAACTCACATGTGCTATCAGTTTGCGGTAGGCAGGCTAGGTGAGCACCGGCGCGAACGCAACACGAGTGCGCAGAACCGCTCACCCGCCGTGACTCACCGAACCGCGCAGGCGCGGCACCTGACAGATGTCATGGCACAGCCGTGAGGTTTGCCGATCAACCGGTGAGCTGACGCACTGGGATCGCACCGGGACCGGCGGCATCGTGGAGGTCATGAACGAACCCATCATCACGGCGACCAACCTACGTCGGACCTACACATCAGCTGGCCCAGCTTTCGAGGCCGTGCGCGGCATCGACCTGGCCGTCAACCGAGGCGAAGTGTTCGCCCTCCTCGGTACCAATGGCGCCGGGAAGACCTCCGCACTGGAGGTGCTGGAAGGCATGGCCCCCGCGACGGCCGGCACAGTGCGGGTACTTGGGCTCGACCCGGTCGCGGGTCGCAAGCACGTACGCCCGCACATCGGCATCGTGCTCCAGGACGGCGGATACCCGCCCACCGCCACCGTGGCGGAGATGGCCACCACCTGGGCTCGCACCCTCAGCACGCCGCAACCGGTTGCACAGGTGCTGGACGCCGTCGACCTGACCTCCCGATCCGCGGTCTCGATCAAGAGCCTCTCCGGAGGCGAGCGGCGGCGTCTCGACCTGGCCCTGGCCATCCTCGGCCGACCTCAGGTGCTGTTCCTGGACGAGCCCACGACCGGACTGGATCCCGAATCGCGTCAGCGCACGTGGCAGCTCATCCGTACCTTGGTGGCCGACGGCACCACGGTCGTACTCACCACGCACTACCTGGAGGAGGCCGAGGAACTGGCCGACACCATCGCGATCATGCATCAGGGACGGATCGTCCGGGAGGGCACCGCTGCCCAGATCGTAGCGAACGAGCCCTCTCGGATCGGCTTCCATCTCACCCTCGGCGGCCCGGAGCTGCCCGCCCTGTTCGGCCACCCCCGGCAGGTCGGCGGCAAGGTCGAGATCTCGACAGCCCGGCTGCAGGACGACCTGGCCACCCTGCTCACCTGGGCCAGCAGGCACGAGCTGGAACTCGGTGCTCTCAATGCGCGCGCAGCCACCTTGGAGCAGGCATTCCTCACCATCGCAACCACACAACAGGAGGTCGTGGCATGACCACGCTGACATCTGTCCCGAAGGCCCAGCAGCGTTCATTCGCTGCACGGACGGCGGATCTGGCGGTCATGGAGTTGCGTTTGCTGGTACGCAACAAGGTCGCATTGTTCAATGCGCTGGCACTTGGCCCATTGATGGTCCTGGCCACGCTCAGCCTGATCGATGGCCGTGTCGTCGATGTCGAGGGCGGCTTCACTGCCGGCATCGTGACTAGCATTCTGGTCTTTGCGCTGCTGTTCGTCGTCTACTACAACCTCACCACGACGGCGGTCGCACGCCGCGAGGAACTGATGCTCAAGCGCCTGCTGACCGGGGAGAGTACCCGCTGGGAAGTGCTGGTGGCCATGGCACTGCCCTCGTTCCTGGTGGTCCTGGCCCAGGCGGTACTCTCACTGATCGCCGCCGCATTCGCATTCGGAATGCCGCCGATGACCAACGTGATATGGATGATCGCGGCCTTGATCGGAGGCACCGTCATCATGGCTACTCTGGGCTACGCCAGTACCGCTTTCACCAAGACGGTGGAGGCCGCCCAACTGACGACCATGCCGTTCCTGCTCGGCGCGATCCTGCTCTCCGGGCTGCTGTTCCCGACGCCGGAGGGCCCTACCGCATGGCTGTTTGACCTGAGCCCGGCAGCCCCCATCGTTCAACTGCTGCAGCTGGGTCTGACCGGAGTCAGCGCGGACGGCCAGTCCGTTGACTTCCTGGGATCGTTCGCCGCAGCCGGGCAGCCGTTGCTGGTGATGATCGCCTGGGTTGCCATCGGCATCGAACTCACCCGGCGCTACCTGCGGTGGGAACCGCGCCGGTGAGTCCTACGGTAGTTGCATGAGCGCCGCTAGCAGCGCTCCGGGTCTGCTCGGCTGGAAGCAGTTGGGAGGCCCGGAGCGCTTCGAGACCTATACCCGCTGGTCGCTCTATGGCCTTTTCGGGATAATTCCGGCCATAGCACCGTTCGTGTTGGCCGATACGCGCACCTCCGCGGCAGCACTGGTCGGCTATCTGGCGGCAGCAGTGGCTCAGGCCGGGTTCGCCATTGCGGTCATGCGGCACGGTTTGGATGTCTACCTTGGGCGCCTCGAATCGGTGCCGGCAGTACTACTGGCCGGGCTCGGCGTGACCACGGTGGCGGGCATCATCACTCTGATCATCGTCGTCGACGACGCCCCCTACGGCCTTGCTTTCGGCGTCGTCATCCAGCTCGCCGTTGGGCTGGCAGCATTGACGCCGATCCTCGCCATTTCTCAGTTCAGCGGCATCGGAATCGCAGGGATCGTCGTTGCCGTGGCGCTCGGGTTGTTGGCAAGCCCGGATATCGCCATCGGCGCCGCGGCGTCGCTCGTGGCGTCGGCGTTCATCCTGGCAAGCCTCCGGATCACAGTATGGACTGTGGGCGTGGTCTGGGAGCAGGTGCGAGCACGTCAGACCGATGCCCGGCTGGCGGTGGCCGAGGAACGACTCAGATTCTCCCGCGACCTGCACGACGTGTTCGGCCGGACGCTCTCGGCAGTCGCCGTCAAGAGCGAGGTAGCAGCCGCTCTGGCGCGCCGGGGAGACGAACGAGGCATCATCGAGATGCTGGAGGTACGGGAACTGGCCCAGGGGGCCTTGACGGAGGTACGCGAGCTGGTGCAGGGATACCGGCGCATCGACCTGCGGACCGAGCTCATGGGTGCTCGCGAGATCCTCTCGGCCGCTGGAGTACAGACCCGGATAGCCGGTGAGGAGCTGAAGCTGCCCGATGAGTTCACGGAGAGTGCGGCGTGGGTGGTGCGGGAAGGCGTCACAAACGTGGTGCGGCACTCCGATGCCACCACTTGCACCATTGCGGTGACCCGCACCGAGTCCGGCCTCCGAGTGACGATCACCAATGACGGCGCACGTGGCCCTCGCGGTTTCGGCTCCGGGCTACGCGGACTCTCCGAGCGGCTGGCCGCACGCGGAGGAATCCTCGATAGCGAGATGGCCAACGGCACATTCACCCTGACGGCGACCCTGCAGGAGAAGTCATGATCAGAGTATTGCTGGCCGACGACGAGAATCTGATTCGCGACGCGATCGCCACCCTGCTGTCGCTGGAGTCCGACGTCGAGGTGGTGGCTCAGGCTGCCAGCGGCACCGAGGCGGTGGCCGCGGCACAGCAGCACGCACCCCAGGTAGCGGTCCTGGACCTGCAGATGCCTGGTTTGGATGGTATCGAGGTCGCTGGCCGATTGGCCCAGACGCTGCCGGATTGCCGCTGCGTGATCGTGACTAGTCACGGCAGGCCGGGCTACCTGAAGCGCGCGCTGGAGGTCGGTGTCAAGGGGTTTCTGCCCAAGACGACGTCGGCTGGCGTGCTCGCCGACGTCATTCGCCAGGTGCACGCCGGCGGCCGCTACGTCGACCCGCAACTCGCCGCGGATGCGATCGCCGCCGGCGCCAGTCCGCTCACGCCCCGGGAAGCCGATGTGCTGGAACTTGCCGCAGACGGCGCCCCGGTGGAAGAGATCGCGGGCCGCGCCCACCTGTCTCCCGGCACCGTCCGCAACTACCTGTCGGCCGCCGTCGCCAAGCTCGGCGTCGCAAATCGACATGAGGCGGTCCGGCTGGCACGCACCCGCGGCTGGATCTGACCCCTCCCCTCGCGGGACCTCTCCCCTCGCCGAACCTCCCCCCTCGCTGAGGTAGTACTCCCGCGCTGAGGTAGTACTCCCTGCATGACTACCTCGACGCCGGGGTACTACCTCAGCGGGATGGGGACAGTCGGAGCCGCCTGTGGGAATCGAACCCACGACCTATTCATTACGAGTGAATCGCTCTGCCGACTGAGCTAAGGCGGCCTGCCGGTCGGGACCGGCGGTTGGCTACTGTACCGGTGCCCGACCGGCCGAGCGAATCGGCCGGGCCGCGGCCCCGGGACAGCGTGACGCCACTGTGGTGGCTAGCACTGCAAACCGTCTTGCGGGATGGTGCCGCGGACGAGGAATTCATCGACGGGCCCGTCGATGCACGAACTCATGCCATACGCCGTATGGCCATCACCGTCGTAGCTGAGCAGCACCGACGACTCCAGCTGGTCGGAGAGCGCCTCCGCCCATTCGTAGATGGTGGCTGGATCCCGGGTGGTCCCGATCACCACGACCGGTGGTATCCCCGAGGCGGTGACGGCGTGAGGCTCGGTGCGCGGTTCGAACGGCATCGTTGCGCAGCCAACCTCGCCGTAGCCGAAATACGGCCCGAACAGGTCGTTCGCATCGACCAGCGCCTCCGCCTCCTGCGTAATGGCGTCTCGGTCCGATGGGACGGGGTAGTCCATGCAGGTGATCAGCCGGAACGCACCCTTATCCGGTGGATAGCTGCCGTCCGGCTCACGATCGCTGGCGATATCGGACATCAGCAGGATCTGGCTGGCATCGCCGCCTTCCAGATACATGGCAATCGACTCCGTCAACGTGGGCCACCACTCCGTGCTGTACATCGAGATGATGATCGCGCCGATCAGGTCGGAATCATCGACGGTACGGTCCGGGTCCCCGGTCTCGGTGGCCGGATTCGCCTCCAGTTCCTCCAGGAGCGAGATGGTCCGGTCCCACGCCCGGTCCACATCGCCGAAGAACGGGCACTGCTGCCCGGCCAGGCAGTCCTCCAGGTAGGCGCGGTAGGCCCGCTCGAAACCGACAACCTGACCGGCGTTGATCTCCGCATACGTCAGCGCCGGATCGACCGCGCCATCGAGCACCATGCGACCGACCCGCCCGGGGAACAGCTCGATGTACGCCGCACCCAGTTGAGTGCCGTAGGAAAAGCCGAAATAGGTGAGCGTTTCGTCGCCGATGGTGCCCCGCAGGACATCGAGGTCGCGCGCCGCGCTCACGGTATCCACGAACTCCACCAGCGGGCCGGTGTTGTCCACGCACGCCTGGCCGTATGCCTCGTTATCGGCGACGAAGTCGTCCCAGCCCTCGTCGGTGTCCAGGTCGTAGCGCTTGTTGACCAGTTCCTCGTACGCGGCGTCATCCAGGCACCGGACGCCGTTGGACTCACCGACGCCTCGGGGATCGAAACCGACGATGTCATAGCTGGTCAGCAGATCGGCGGAGAAGTAGGAGGTCACCGACTCCACCATCTCGATCCCGGAACCGCCTGGCCCGCCCGGGTTGATGAACATGGTTCCGATCGGCTCGCCGGAGCCGGCCTTGTTGTACCGCTTGACGGCGATCTCGATCGTCTCTCCGCTGGGGTCGTCGTAGTTCATCGGCACCGTGATGTCGGTGCACTCGAAGGTGCTGCCGCAGGAGGTCCAGGTCACCTCCTGGGAGTAGAACTCCTCCAGCCCGGCCGGAACTCCGGCTCCATCGATGCTTCCGCCCGCCGGCTGCACCATCGGCGCAGGCGCCGTGCAGGCAACGAGCACCGCAATGGCACCGGTCGCAGCCGCAATCTTCCCCCAGGTCTTCACAGGCACCCAGTCAGTGTAAAGAGCGCGCGCCCACGCCCGGACCAGTTCGGAGCTTCCAACGGCACAGGGGCCGCATCAACCCTGTGGCCGCAAGGCGACGAACAGCGACTCGATGGCCAGCAACGGGGCAATGGTCCCGAACTCCTCGAACCGCGCCCTGGTGGCCCCGATCGCCTGCATCCTGCGCAACGACTGTTCTGCCGTGGTGCTGGCAGCCATCTGGTCGATGGATTCCCGCGCGCCGGCATTGACCAGGTCCAGATCGCTGCCGAACTGCACCAGCAACACATCCCGGTAGTACGAGAGCAGGTCCAGCAATGCCCGGTCGATGGTGTCCAGCAGCGACCGCCGTGCCCGGCGTTTCTGGTCGTCTTCCAGCTGCCGCAGCTGGGACCGCAAAGACGGCGGCAGCCTGGTTCCTTCCTCGGCCCCGAGGGTGCGCAGCAACTCGACCCGCTCGGCCGCATCCCGTTCAGCCGTGGCGACCTTGCTCTGCTCGGTGGCTGACTCGACCAGTTCACCGGCGGCTAGCACCGCGTCCCCGACCCCGCGGATGGCGCCCGGGATCTGGAGCACCCGGTCCCGATAGTCGCGGGCCTGCGGGCTGCGGGCCAGGCGGCTAGCGACCCCGATGTGGCTCTGCGCGGCCTTGGCGCATTCCAGGGCCAGGTCGGGCTCGACGCCGTCGCGCTGCACCAGCAGGTCTGCGACCGCTGCCGGTTCCGGCACCCGCAGGTTCACTCCCCGGCACCGGGACCGGATCGTGGGCAACATGTCCATGGGACTGGGGGCACACAGCAGCCAGACAGTGCGCGGTGGCGGTTCCTCGATTGCTTTCAACAGCACATTCGAGGTGCGCTCGGCGATCCGGTCGGCGTCTTCGATGATGATCACCCGCCAGCGCCCCTGTGCGGGTGCCCGGTAGGCGATCTCCACCAGCGAGCGCGCTTCTTCGATGGTGATGATCAACCGCTCGGTGACGTGCACGGTGACATCGGCGTGGGTGCCTGCGAACGCGGTCCGGGCCTCCTGCGAGGTCCCGTCCGGATCGCCGGGTGCCTGCAATGCCGCCGCGAAGGCGCGCGCGGCGACCGAGCGCCCCGACCCTGGCGGACCGGTGATCAGCCACGCGTGCGTCATCGACTGAGGCTGCCGCGCGGCGGCGGTGAGGGTCGCCACCACCTCGTCCTGGCCAACGACGGCATCCCACAGACTCACCGGCTCACCCCCAACAGAGCACTCACCCGCTGGCGCACCCGGTCTGCGACCTCATCGACGGCGGCAGCGGCGTCCAGCACCAGGAACCGCTGCGGGTGCGCGTGGGCGCGATCGAGGAACGCCTGCCGGGTCCGCGCGTGAAAATCCGAACCGGCACGTTCCAGCCGGTCAGGGTCGCCGGTCAGCCGCGCCGGAAGGTGCACCGGATCAAGGTCGAGCAGCACGGTCAGATCGGGCAGCAAGCCCCGCACCGCCCACAGATTCAGCTCTTCGATCCGCGCTGGGGTCAAACCGCGTCCACCGCCCTGATAGGCCACCGAGGAATCGAGGTAGCGATCCGAGATCACGATGGCCCCGCGCTCCAGCGCCGGCCTGATCAGGGTGCCCACGTGATGAGCACGGTCTGCGGCGTACAGCAGCGCCTCGGTGCGTGCACCCACGTCCTCGCCGTGCAGCACCAGGCCGCGCAGGACCGCCCCCAGATCGGTGCCGCCAGGCTCGCGGGTGAGCACGACCTCGCGCTCCTGGTCGCGCAGCCATTGCGCCAGGAGCCGGGTCTGGGTGGACTTGCCCGCTCCGTCGCCGCCCTCGAACGAGATGAACATGCCGGCCACCCACTCACCCTAGCCGCGTCCAGTGACACAATGAGCCGGTGCACGATCATGACGGCCCGGCATTGCACGGGTCAGCGTCCATTCGGCCAGACTTCGGACCGGACCCCGCCGACGCGCCGCCGCTGCGATGGGGAATCCTGGCCGCCGGTCAGATAGCCGCAACGTTCGCCGACACCGTCCCCGCGCACACCACATCCACTGTCGTGGCCGTCGGTTCGCGATCACAGCAGCGCGCTGACGCCTTCGCGGCACGCTTCGGTATCGAGCGTAGCTACGGCGACTACGCCGCACTGGTGGCCGACCCGCAGGTACAGGCGGTCTACATCGCCTCCCCGCATTCGGAGCACCGCGATCACGCCCTGCTGGCCATCGACGCCGGCAAGCACGTGCTGATCGAGAAGTGCTTCACCCAGAACGCAGCCCAGGCCCGGGAGGTGTTCGACGCCGCGCAAGCGCGCGGGGTGTTCGTGATGGAGGCCATGTGGACCCGGTTCCTGCCGCACATGGTGGCGCTCCGCGCCCTGCTCGCCGACGGCGTCATCGGACAGGTCCTTACCCTGGCCGCCCACCATGGCCAACCCATCGCCGGCATCGAACGCATGGCTAGCCCCGAATTGGGTGGCGGTGCCCTGCTCGACCTGGGCATCTACCCCATCGCGTTCGCTTTCGATGTGCTCGGCAGCCCGGATTCGATCCAGGCCACCGGAGAGCTGACAGACCGTGGCGTGGACGCCACCGCCGCCATCACGTTCGGCTATCCGGGCGCGGTGGCGCAGTTGTCGACGACGATGCTGGCCAAGACGCATAACGTGGCCGAGCTCGCCGGCACCAAGGGCCGGATCACGATCTCGGAGACGTTCTACGCCCCATCCGGCATCGTGACCGTGCACCCCAGCTCTGGCCCGTCCTGGACTCTCAGTGCCCCACCGGTCACCGGCGGGTTCCAGTACCAGGTCGCCGAGGTGGCGCGGCGGGTCCTGGCCGGTGAGGTGGAGTCGCCGTTGCGCCCGTGGGCCGAGATCATCGCCACGCAGGAAGCCATCGACGCCATCGCCGCGCAGATCGGGTGAGCCGCCACTGGCCAGACAAGCCGTTCCCTAGCGTGAGGCCCGCTCCGGCTCAGTACCGGATCGCCTCGATCGGCACGTTGTTCAGCACCACGATCGAGAGCACCACCCCGACCAGCCCGGCCAACGTCGTCGCGACAACCGACTCCATCAAGATCGCGAAGAACACCCGCCGCGAACTCGCGCCCAGGGCCCGGCGCACCCCGATCTCCCTGATCCGTTGCCGCAGGGTCACGACGGCGATGTTCAGCAGGTTGAGCGCCGACAGGCCCAGCACCACCAGCCCGATACCGGTCACCACCAACTGGAACGTCGCCATGAAGTCGTCCTGGCCGAACACGTCTTCCCAGTAGGTGTCGACGGCGAACTCGTGGCCGTCGATCATGCTCAGCTCGGCCCGTAGCCGATTGTCCAGTTCCTCCACCAGGGCTGGGTCGATCCAGATCCGCAGTTGCGGGATCGAGCCTTCCATCATGGACGCCGACCCCACCCAGGTGGTGTAGCTGTCAAAGAGCATGTAGGACGCCGGCTCGCCGGTCTGCCATTGATCGGGGTAGACACCGATGACCGTGGCACTGACGGGGTGTTCACCCTGGATCTGCATGGTGAACGGCCCCGTCCACTGCGGGTGCCCCAGTTGACGCAACAGCACCTCATTGACCGCCACCGGCGGGGAGAGCATCTGTTCATCCCCCGGGCTGAACCAGCGGCCGGCGATCAGGTTGACCCCGGCAACCTGTTGCCATGGCTGGTCGACGGCCTCCGTCTGCATGTCCGCGAGGTACCCGTCGATCACCACCGGCAGGTTCGCCTGCAGCGACCGCGACGCCCCTTCGATCTGGTGCCGATCGATGAACGCTGCGATCTCGGCGGTGGCGGCGTCCGCGGCCTCTGCCTGCCCGTCCCGCGACGTCGGCCACAGGAATACGCCCAACGTCGCCGGGCGGCCGGCGGTGGAGCTTAACTGCTCGGAGATGCGCTGCAACATTTCGCTGGCGGCGCTCACCCCGGTCATCGCCATCACCGCGACCGCGACGCCAACCAGCGAGAGCAGCACCCGCAACCGGTGGATGCGCAGTTCTTCCCACGCTTCCACCAGCGCTCCCCAGATGCCGATCACGCGGTCGCCTCCGGTACGCCGGCCCGCTCCGGTTTCAGTACGCCGTGGTCCAACCGCAGGATCCGGTCGGCTCTGGAGGCAACGGTACGGTCGTGAGTGATCGTGACCAGCGCGGTACCGAAGTCATGGGACTGCTGCTCCAGCAGCGTCATCACCGCCGCGCCGGTCTCGACGTCAAGCGCCCCGGTGGGCTCGTCCGCCAGGATCACCTGTGGCCTGCGGACCAGTGCTCGGGCGATCGCAACCCGTTGTTGTTCACCCCGGAGAGCTGGTCGGACGTCGATTCCAACCGGTCACTCAAGCCCACGCGCTCAAGGGTCTTGGCGGCGATCTCGGTGCGCCGGAAGAACTCCCGCCCGCGGGCGTACAGCAGCGGCGCCACGACGTTCGCCAGGGCAGTCCGACCGGCCAGCAGGTTGAACTGCTGGAACACGAAACC
Source organism: Beutenbergiaceae bacterium (assembly GCA_047971285.1). Classification (GTDB taxonomy): domain Bacteria; phylum Actinomycetota; class Actinomycetes; order Actinomycetales; family Beutenbergiaceae; genus Pseudactinotalea. The sequence goes on from JBKDZO010000050.1 coordinate 47,557, forward strand.
GAACCGGGCACCGCGCAACCGGGACCGACGGCGCTCCGACAGGTTCAGCAGGTCCGCGCCGTCCAGGGTGTACCTGCCCGAGGATGGCGCATCCAGCATTCCGAGCAGGTTCAGCAGGGTGGTCTTGCCGGTGCCGGAACGGCCGACGATGGCGACGTCTTCACCGGCCTGCACCTGCAGGTCGACACCGGTGAGGATGCTCAACAGCTGACCGTCGGGTAGCCGCAGCTGCCGGGTCAGGCCTTGCGCCTGGAGCAGCGCCATCGTCAGCCCTCCGGTTCCTCGGCCGGCTCCTCGCCGCCACCATCGGGCAGTTCCTCGCCGCCACCACCGAGATCGTCGCCCGGCTCCCCGCCGTAGTCGGGGTACTGGGCCGGCTCGCCCGGGACGAACTGCAGGATGGTGTCGCCTTCCTCCAGCCCGTCGGTCACCTGGATGACCTCACCATCGGTCAGACCGAGCGCCACCGCCGTCTCGACCGGTTCACCGCCGTCGTCCACCAGCCACACGCTGCCCGCTTGGTAGCTCCCGGAGACGGCGGTCAGCGGCACCACCAGCGCGTCCTGCGCGGTATCGGTAAGTACCGATACCTTCAGCTCCAGCCCTGGTAAGACCACCACATCGCTGGGGATGTCGCACCGCAGCTCGGTCGCGCTGGCGCCGTCCTGCCCGCTGGTCGTCACCAATCGAGGTCCGGTACACATGAACGGCGCAGGCCCATCGGTGATGGTGACCTCCGCCGACGGCGGCAGGGTCAGCAGCCGGTACAACGATGCCGGCTTCATGGTCGCCGCGATGTACTGCTGCCCCTCGTCGATGCGAGCCACGACATCACCCCGGGCGACGGACTGGTTGAGTTCGACCTCGAAGGTAATCTCGCCGTCGGCAGTCGCGTGGACGGTGCTCTCGGTGGGCCGAGGCGGGGCCGGGGCTTGCGGGTCTGCTGCCGGTTCGGCTGCACCCCGGATCGTCATCAGCGGTTCGCCGTCGGTCACCACGCGCCCCGAGGGCATGGCGAAGTAGACGGCGGTCCCATCGGCGTTGGCGGTCACGTCGGTCGGCGCGACGGCCACCGGGTCGGTGAAGTCGGCCCCAGGAGCGACCACGTCATCATCCGCGACGTCGTCCAGGGCCGGCGCGGTCTGGCGGAACGCGATTACGCACAGGGCGACGGCGATGACTGCCCAGATGAGCAGCCGCACCACCGGGAAGACGACTCGCCGCATCACACCCATGACGCCCGCTGCTGGATGGCCCACGGTCGGTTCCATTCGGCACGATTTCGACAACCCACGGTACCTAGTGTTTGCGCACCACACACTACTATGTAATCCGTAATAGTGGGCGGAAAAGGACCCCGATGGGCAGTGCTGCCCGCTGCGGATCCTCGACCTGAGCGTGGCAGATACCTAGGCTGACCGCATGCGCGCAGTGTCGAACAACGAACCCGAGATCCCCGATCAGATCCACATCCCGGCACCCCCGTCGCCCAGCAGTGCTGGGTCGCCGCAGGCAGCGTCCAGGCCAGCGTCCAGGACCGAGCCGCCCGCCACCCGCCAGACCCGCCGGATGGCGAATCTGCTGATCGGCTTCAGCGGCTGTGAGCTCCTGGTGATCGCCGCCGGCGTGGTGATCTCGATGATCTATGACTTTGATCCGGTCATGGTCGTGATCGGCGTCATCGTCATCTCCGCGCCGGTGTTCTACCTGCTGCTGATGCGGGCCCAGCGCCGCAACCGCGAGGAACTCCGCGGCGGCCAAGGGCCGGCAAACACTCCTGATTCAGGAACGTGACCGAGCCTTCGATGTGCCGCCTGCCTTCGTCGTCTTGCCCTTGCCGCGGGCGGGCCGCTTGGCCGGACCGGCGGCACGCTTCTCCGCCAAGATCTCGAACGCGCGCTCGGCGGTGAGGCCCTCCAGCGGGTCCGCCTTGCGCAGGGTGGCGTTGGTGGTGCCGTCGGTGACATAGGCGCCGAACCGGCCATCCTTGACCATCACCGGTTTGCCGGATACCGGATCCTCACCGAACTCGGCCAGCGGCGGAGCGGAGGTCGCACCACGGCCACGCTTGGGCTGAGCGTAGATCTCCAATGCCTGCTCCAACGTGATGTCGAAAATCTGCTGCTCACTGGTCAAGCTACGCGAATCCGTACCCTTCTTCAGATACGGCCCATACCTGCCGTTCTGGGCGGTGATATCGGTACCGGACTCCGGGTCAGTACCCACCACACGAGGCAGCGACAACAGCCGCAATGCCGCGTCCAAGTCGACGGTTTCGACCGCCATGTCCTTGAACAAGGACGCCGTCCGGGGCTTGGGCTTGGCAGCCTTCTTCTTCCCCTTGGGCTTGACCTCTTCAGCGGACTCCGGCGGTTCCGGCAGCACCTCGGTGACATACGGCCCGAACCGGCCGTTCTTGACCACGATCTCGTGCCCCGAGTCCGGGTCGGTACCCAGCGGGCGCCCATCGTCACCGGTCTTAGCGGCTTCGGTCAGCAGATCCCGTGCCCGCTGGGGGGTCAGCTCATCGGGAGCTAAATCGTCGGGGACGCTGGCGCGGGTGTCCTCGCCGGGAACCTCCAGGTAGGGGCCGTAGCGACCGACCCGCAAGGTGATGCCATCACCCAGGTCGATGGAGTTGACCTGCCGGGCGTCGATCTCACCAGCATCGGCGACCATCTCCTGCAGACCTTCATGCCCATCGGCTCCGAAGTAGAAACCGGTGAGCCACTGCACCCGGTCCCGCTCGCCGCTGGCTATCTCGTCCAGGTCCGCTTCCATACCGGCGGTGAAGTCGTAGTCGACCAGCCGGTCGTAGTTCTGTTCCAGCAGCCGTACCACCGCGAACGCCAGCCAGGTCGGCACCAATGCTTGGCCGCGCCGGTCGACGTAGCCGCGTTCGGTGATCACGGTGATGGTGGCGGCATAGGTGCTGGGACGACCGATCCCCCGTTCCTCCAGCGCCTTGACCAAGCTCGCCTCGGTGTAGCGCGGGGGCGGCGAGGTTTCGTGCCCCTCGGCACTCAGTTCACGCGCCGCCACGACCGCGCCGGTTGCCACCTCCGGCAGGCGCGTATCGGAGTCGGTGGCGTCGCCATAACGTTCGACGTCGCGCCCTTCCTCGTACGCTGCCAGGAAACCGCGGAAGGTGATCACTGTCCCGGACGCGCCGAACTCGGCGTCCCGGCCATCTGCGGCGGGCGCACCCAGCCGGATGGTCGCCGTCGATCCCTTGGCATCTGCCATCTGGGAGGCGACGGTGCGCTTCCAGATCAGTTCGTAGAGCCGGAACTGGTCACCGGTCAGTTCACCGCTGACCTGGCCCGGTGTCCGGAACGAATCGCCCGCCGGACGGATCGCCTCGTGGGCCTCCTGCGCGCCCTTGGCAGCCTTGCCGTAGGTACGCGGCTTGTCCGGGATGTAGTCAGCGCCGTACAGATCGGTGGCCTGCTTGCGCGCGGCGGCGATCGCCTGACCGGACAGCGCCGACGAGTCGGTCCGCATGTAGGTGATGTAGCCGTTCTCATACAGCCCCTGCGCGGTACGCATGGTCTGGTTCGAGTTCATCCGCAGTTTGCGGGAAGCTTCCTGCTGCAGCGTGGACGTGGTGAACGGGGCGGCTGGACGACGGGTGTAGGGCTTGGTGTCCACCGACCGCACGGTGAATTCCGCACCGTCCAGTGCCGTGACCAGGCTCTGGGCAGCTGCTTCGTCGAGCGCAACCACTGTGGTCGAGGCGAGGGTGCCGTCGTCGGCGAAATCACGCCCCTGCGCCACCCGGACGCCGTCCACGCTGACCAGCCGGGCCGGGAAAGCCGGGGAATCGTCATGGGTGAACTGGCCGCGCAGGTCCCAGTAGGAAGCCTTGCAGAACGCCATCCGCTCGCGTTCGCGGTCCACCACCAAGCGGGTGGCCACCGATTGCACCCGGCCGGCCGATAGCCCCTGCCGCACCTTGCGCCACAGCACCGGGGAGACCTCGTAGCCGTACAGGCGGTCCAGGATGCGCCGGGTCTCCTGCGCGTCGACCAGCCGATCGTCCAGGTCCCGGGTGTGCTCCAGCGCCCGTTCGATGGCTTCGGCGGTGATCTCATGGAACACCATGCGCTTGACCGGGACCTTGGGCTTGAGCACTTCCAGCAGGTGCCAGGCGATGGCTTCGCCTTCCCGGTCCTCATCGGTGGCGAGGTAGAGTTCGTCTGCGTCCTTGAGCAGCTTGCGTAGCTCGGTGACCTTCTTCTTCTTGTCCGGATAGATCACGTAGTAGGGGTCGAAGCCGTTGTCCACGTCGACGGCGAACTTCTTGTACGGCCCCTTCTTCATCTCCGCGGGCAGCTCGGAGGGTTGCGGTAGGTCGCGGATGTGACCAACACTCGCTTCCACGTCAAACTCCGGGCCTAGGTATCCCGCGATGGTGCGGGCCTTGGCAGGCGACTCGACGATGACGAGCTTGCGTCCGGCCACAGCCTCCTCCTTCTGTTCGTTTCCTGGATTGATGCCCACGAGCTCTGGCCGATCGTGGGGCGCCGGTGCGGCGCGGCGCGCCTCACCCGGCGTACGGTTGCGGATCGATCGTCGATGTGGGTGGCGGATGGTGCGGCCGCAACCGCAGCATCAGCGCATTGATGAAACAGCTGACCGCGACGACTCCGACAACAGCTCCGGCGAACGCAAGCCGGTAGCCGACGCTCGTCTCGATCGGGGCCCGCACCAGACTAGCGAGCAGTACGCCGCCTGCCAGACCCGCGCTCAGTCCGCCGATGATGGCCAGGGTTCGCAGCACCACGCGCATCAGCCCGGCCGGGCGGCCCCGGGTCGTGCCCGGTTCGCCATCGGAACCGGCCATTCCCGTCAGTACCGCTTCGACTGCGAAGTACCAGGTGGCGGTGATGAACATCGATGCGATGACATCCGAGGCACGATGCCAGGCACCTGCCGCGGTGCCGACCATGGTGGCGATTCCCATTGTGGCCACGAACACCGCGCCACCGAATGCCACGATCGGCCGCCAGCGCACCGACACCACCAGCAGTGCCGTGGCCGCTATCGACGCCGCGACCGTCACATGCCCGGAGGGAAACGAGTTCAGGGTGAGCCTGGCGACATCGGCCTCTGGGCGCTGCAGCAGGTCCTTGAGGATCTGGGTGGTGAAGTTGGCTCCGGCGAGCACCATGATCGCCCCGATCGCGATCGACCAGCGCCGCTGCAGCAGGGAGACCAGGATCGCTGCGACCAGCACCACCAGCAGCAACGGCACCGACACCGCGTTCAATACCCAGGTCGAGAGTCCGCTGAGTTCATCGCGGGCACTGGCGGAACCGATCCGAGCGGCATCGTCGACGTACTGGCCGCGGGTGGTGCCCACGAAAATCCACCAGCTGAGGGTGGTCAGAAGCAGGCACGCGCCCGACGCCAGCACGGGCGCGAGCACCCCAGTCCAGGCACGCCGATGCGCCGTGGCAGCTGGCTGCACCCGCGCTTCTGACTCTCCGCTCACGCCGACACCGTAACGGTTTCGCGGGCAGTTCCGATCCGTTCACCGCCAGACCCGGCCACCGGCGGGGTCTTCATGAGTCGAAGACACCGCTGGCTACGCCTCACCGGTGCCCGATCGGATCGAGCCCTGGGGCCGGAGACAAGGTCAGCAACCCGTCCACCAGCAGTTCCCGCAGTTGCGGGTAGACACCGGCTCGCAGTTCTACCGGGTCGTCGTCCAGCAGCAGTGCCACCGCGGCTGTGATCTGACCCAAGGTCAATTCGCCGTCGCAGGCGCCCACCACCGCCGCCAGCCAGGTGCCGGCGCGCACCACGCGCCGCAGCCCTCCCCCTTGCCGAAGCAGGATCACCTCCGGATCGCCGGCCCCCGGTCGCAGGTGTCGCTCCTCGGTAACGTCGGGCGCAACCTCGGGGGTCAGGTCGGCCAGCACCGCGTCGTCGGTCTCCGCCAGGAACTCAGCCATGGCCAGCGCATGCTCGATCTGGGAACCCAGTGCCGGGCCGAGCGGGCCGGTGAGCTCTTCCAACCGATGCCGGAGCGGATCTTCCGCTCGGGTGGGCTTGCGCAGGATCACGTAGCCGAAGCCGACACCGCCGACCGCCCGCGCGTCGAAATCGGCCAGCCAGGAGAGCGCCGCAGCACGCCAGGCCGCCGGATCGCGCTCGATGGCGATACCGCCGTCACGCAACCAGGTCTCGACGTAGTGGGCGGGGTCGAGGACCTCCCGCTGAATCACCCAGCCGTGCAGGCCGGAGTCGACCAGCCAGCCTCGCACCCGCTCGGCCCAATCACCGTCCGCACCGATCTCCCAGTTGCCCAGCAGCTGGGCCACCCCGCCGGGTACGAGTACGTCACCGACCCCCCGGATCAGATCGGCGACCAGATCATCACCGCGGCGACCGCCGTCGCGGTAGGTGTAGGTCTGCAGCGGGCCGGACCTGGGCGTGATGACGAACGGCGGGTTCGAGACCACCAGGTCAAATTGCTCACCCGCCACCGGTTGCAGCATGGAGCCCGCCCGCAACTGCAGGTCTATGCCGTTGAGAGCGGCATTGAAAGCCGTGAACGCCAAGGCCCGCTCAGAGACGTCGGTGGCCACCACCGCCGCGCTGTGCCCAGCCAGGGTGAGTGCCTGGATTCCGCTGCCGGTACCCAGGTCCAGCGCCCGGGTCACCGGGGTACGAATCGTCAATTCGGCCAGTGTCCTGGAGGCACCACCTAGGCCGAGGACGTGATCGGCCTGCACGGGACGGTCGGTCGTACTGGAGTCCAGATCCGAAGCCAGCCACCACGCCGTTCCCTCGATATCGACCGGCCGCAGGTCGATCGCTGCCCGCAGCCGGCCATCCGGGACCCGGCGCAGCAGCCCCAACCGGATGGCCCCGTCGATGCCCAGGGCAGGGAGCGCACGGTCAACGGCGTCGGCCGCCAGCGCTTCGCCGAAGGTGAGCAGGCGCGCCACCAGCGCGGCACGGTCATCGCTGCGACGGGCAGCCAGCAGCGCGGGCAACCCGTTCTCGCGCTCCAGCGCCGCCACAGCCATCTCGCCCAGCACCTGGGCCAGATGCCCGACGCGGTAGTCAGCCGCTTCCAAGTCATGCCGGAGCGCGGCGATCAGGTCGGCATCCACTGAGAGCGGGCAGGTCACCGGTTCACCCTAGGACCCGATGAGGAGCGCGTGTGTACCCGGTCAGCCGTCAACCGGGCGTGCCGCCGCCAATCGACCGCGCCGCCGCCTGGGCCGCACGCTTGAGCCACCCGGGCTCCGTGCCGTATCGCTGACTGCGCACCAGGCGCCCGGCCGCACTGGCGGCGACCAGTTCCGCCAGCCGGTTGCTGCGGGTCTCCTCGCGCTTGGCGCCATGCAGCCAGGCGGCAACCGTCCGCCGGTAGCCGGGGGTAGCCGCATCCCAGAACGCCTGCGCAGCCGGGCGCCCTGCCAGCGCTGCGCGCTCGGCCTCGGTCAGTTCAGCAGGTCCCTGCTCATAGCTGTACCCGGCCGATTGCGCGCGCCGTTCGAACGCCGCGATGCCTGCCGGATGCATGCGTCCCTGCGCCAGCAGCCGCTGCACGTGCGCGACATTGACCGCACTCCAGTTGGACCGCGCCGTGCGGGGTGTCCACCGCTGGCGCCTGGAGTCTTCATCGATGCGTTGACTGACCGAGTCGATCCAGCCGAAGCACAGGGCCTCCGGCACCGCTTGCGCCCAGGTCAGTCCCCGATCGGGTACATGCTTGGCGTTCAATCCCATCCACAGCTCGGAGGCCTGCTCGTGATTGGCTTCCAGCCAGGCCCGGAATTCCTCCGGCCCGGTGAAGAAGATCGCGGGCCGCTCCGGGGTGCCACCCGCCCGGCCCGGCCGCTCCTGATTCACAGCACAATTCTGGCAGGGGTGCCACGCCACGGCGCACCGGGCGCCTCGTTCGGCTAGCAAAGGGCAGCCGTGACCTCTACCTTGGGGCCTATGACGCACGAGGACGTATCCACGTCCACCATCGACGACGAGCCGGCGCCGGTACCAGCCAGGGTGGTCCGGGCCTGGACCATCTGGGACTTCGGGCAGCAGTCGTTCAACTCGGTGATCCTGACGTTCGTCTACAGCGTCTACGTCACCGGGCTGGCATCCGACCCGGACTACGGCGCTCAGCTGTTCAGCAACACTCAGGCCTGGGCCGGCTTGGCTATCGCCCTTCTCGCCCCTGCGGTGGGCACGATGGCCGACCGGGCCCGCAACTCCCGGTTGTGGTTGGCGATCACGACGCTGGCGACCATCGCCTGTATGGCTGGGTTGTGGTTCGTACGACCCGAGGAGTCCTACCTGCTACTGGGCTGCATTCTGATCGCGGTGGCATCGGTGTTCTCCGAATTGGCCAACGTGTTCTACTACGCGATGTTGCTGCAGGTATCCACCCCCAAGACCTACGGCCGGATCTCCGGAACCGCCTGGGGTCTGGGGTATATCGGCGGGGTGATCGCCCTGGTCATCTCCTTGTTCGGTTTCATCCTGGATGGCCGCTTCCTGCCCATCCCGGCCGACGAGGCGATGAACGTTCGCGGCGTGGCGCTGCTGTGTGCCGCCTGGTTCTTGATCTTCGGCCTGCCACTGCTGCTCTGGGCGCCGAAGGATCCGCCCGCGCCGGAGAACACCGGCGCGGTGGGGCTGCTGCAGGCATACCGGGAACTGGGTGCGCGGATCGTGCGGCTGTGGCGCTCGGAGCGCAAGCTGCTGCATTTCTTCGTGGCTTCCGCCGTGTATCGGGACGGACTCGGCGCCGTGTTCGCGCTGGCTGGTGTCCTGGCTGCCAGCGCCTACGGATTCCCGCAGGAGGAAGTCATCTACTTCGGGCTCGCCGCGAATCTGGTCGCCGGGATCAGCACCTGGCTCGCCGGAAAGCTGGATGACCGGTTCGGCCCACGGCCGGTGATCGTCGGCTTCCTGAGCACGATCCTGGTGGTGGCGGGCGTCATCATCGTCTCGGACGCGAAACTGACGTTCTGGATCGGCGGGCTGGTGATCGCCTCGTGCGTGGGCCCGGTGCAGACCGCCTCCCGCTCCATGCTGGCGCGCATGACCAAACCCGAGACCGCGAACGAGAACTTCGGCCTCTATGCCACCGCCGGCCGGGCCGTGAGTTTCATGGGCCCCGGAGCCTTCGCCATCGCCATCGCGGTGACCGGGCAGACCCGGCTGGGCATCATCGGGATCGCCGCGGTGCTCGCATTCGGGCTGGCGCTATTCCTGTCGATGCGCTGGACCGAGCGCAGCCCGCACGCGGGCTAGGTCAGCACCGCTAGGCGGCGACGGCCTCGGCCTGGGCCGGGTCGACCTTGGCTGCTCGTCGGCGGGAGACCACGATCGCCGCCACAGCGATCAGACCAGCCGCCACGGCGATGGCGATCCGCAGCACGTGGTTGGCGTCAGCGGGCACACTCATGGCGATCACTGCGGGGGCGATGAGCACACTCACCAGGTTCATCACCTTGATCAGCGGGTTGATCGCCGGTCCGGCAGTGTCCTTGAACGGGTCACCGACGGTGTCACCGATGACCGCCGCCGCATGGGCTTCGGAGTTCTTGCCGCCGAAGTTGCCATCTTCAACGATCTTCTTGGCGTTGTCCCAGGCCCCACCGGAGTTCGCCAGGAATACCGCCATCAGCACACCGCAGGCGATTGCCCCGGCGAGGAAGCCCGCCAACGGGGCGATCCCGAGCCCGAACCCGACAGCGATCGGCGAGAACGCTGCCAGCAATCCCGGCGTGGCCAGTTCCCGCAGCGAGTCGCGGGTGCAGATGTCCACGACCTTGCCGTATTCGGGGCGGGTCTTTCCGGTCATGATGCCGGGGTTGTCCCGGAACTGGCGGCGCACCTCGAACACGATGGCACCGGCGGCCCGGGTCACGGCGTCCACGGCCAGGCCGGAGAACAGGAACACCACGGAAGCGCCGATGAGCACGCCCACCAGGGTCATGGGTGAGATCACGCTGTAGTCCAGCATCGATGCGACCAGGGCGCTATCGGAGACGGAGTCGCCGAGCTCGGCCAGCGCGTGGGTCACGGCGTCGGCGTAGGAGCCGAACAGGGCGGTTGCCGCCAGCACGGCGGTGGCGATCGCGATGCCCTTGGTAATGGCCTTGGTGGTGTTGCCGACCGCGTCCAGGTCGGTGAGGGTCTGTGCGCCCTTCTCGTCGACGTTGCCGCTCATCTCAGCGATGCCCTGGGCATTGTCACTGACCGGGCCGAAGGTGTCCATGGCCACGATGACGCCGACGGTGGTCAGCAGGCCGCACCCGGCCAGGGAGACCAGGAACAGCGCTAGCCAGATGTTTCCACCGGCCAGCAGGAACACCCCGCACAGGGCCGCCGCGATCACGCCGGCGGTGTAGACGGCGGAACTCAGGCCCAGCCCGATCCCGGAGAGCACCACCGTCGCGGCGCCGGTCCGGGTGGTCGCCGCCACTCGCATCGTGGGCCCGGAGGTGGTGTCGGTGAAGTAGCCGGTCAGCCACAGGATCACTCCGGCGAGAACCACGCCGATGACCACCGCGAGCGCGGACACCAGGCGCGGGTCACCGGCGGAGTCGGCGAAGCTGACGGCCTCACTACCGGGGGTTAGGTCGGCGAAGCTGCTGGGAAGATAGACGAACGCCGCGATCGCCGCGAGGACGGCTCCGACGATGGCGGAGGTGTAGAAGCCACGGTTGATGGCGGTCAGGCCGCTCTCCGCTCCGCGGACCTTGGTGATGAACACGCCCAGGACGGCGACCAGTGCCCCGATCGCGGTGACGATCAGCGGGAACACCAGGCCCGGCTCACCCATGGTGGCCTTGCCCAGGATCAGCGCGGCGACCAGAGTCACCGCGTAGGACTCGAACAGGTCGGCGGCCATACCGGCGCAGTCACCGACGTTGTCGCCCACGTTGTCGGCGATGGTGGCGGCGTTGCGGGGGTCGTCCTCGGGGATGTTCTGTTCCACCTTGCCGACCAGGTCGGCGCCGACGTCGGCGGCCTTGGTGAAGATGCCGCCTCCGACCCGCATGAACATCGCCAGCAGGGCCGCGCCGAAGCCGAAGCCCTCCAGCACGGCTGGAGCGTCGATCCCGAAGATCAGCACCACCAGAGCCGCACCCAGCAGCCCCAGCCCCACCACGGACATACCGACGACGCCGCCGGTGCGGAAGGCGATGCGGGCACCCTCGGTACGGCCGTCCGGGTGCATCGCGGCGGCGGCCACGCGCAGATTCGCCCGCGTCGCCAACCACATACCCAGGTAGCCGATGGCCGCCGAGAAGGCCGCGCCAACCAGGAACGCCACCGACCGCCCGACTCTGACCCCGCCGTCGCCGGGCAGCAGGAACAGCAGCCCGAATACCAGCACCGCAAAGATCGCCAGGGTGCGGAACTGGCGTCCGAGGAAGGCCTGCGCCCCCTCCTGGATGGCTTGGGCGATCGACTGCATCGTTGGCGTGCCTTCACCGGCCGCCAGCACCTGCGACCGCAGGATCGCTGCGATCACCAACGATGCGACGGCGAGGGCACCGATCAGCGCGACAATGACTAGGCTCGCGTTGCCGAGCGTGGGCATCCGTCCTCCATGACGTGTTGCGAAAATGAGGTGCCGGGCATGGATTGCCCTGCACCTGGTCCGGAGTCTAGGCCAGGTGCAGGCTTGTGCAGACCACATAGGTCCCGCCCGTCAGCAGGGCGCGGCGCCGATCTGGCTTCTGGATGGCCGGCGGAGCCGGCAGCGGCTCAGCCGCGAGACAGCCCGGGGAATACCGTCAGCACCGTGTCGAGGGTCTGTGCGGTGCGCTCCCACGGGTCCCCCTCGCCGCCTTCCCACTCCACCGCTATGGACCCGCGGTAGCCCGCGTCCGCCACGATCCGCAGCGCGCGGTCCAGATCGAGCAGCGGGGTCCCATCGGACCGCGGGTCGTACGCCTTGGCGTGCACCAGGGTGGCGACCGGGGCCAGCCGGGCGATATGGGCATAGACGTGCTCGGTCTCCAGCGCGGCATCGTCGGCGGGCTGGCCCATCAGCCGGGCGAGCGAGACGGTGTTGACGGGTTCGAAGTTGCCCAGGTCGAGCAGGATGCCCAACGAATCAGCACCGACATCGGCACGCAGCTTGAGCAGGTAGTCCGGGTCGGAACTGGATCCGCCGTGGTTCTCTACCAGTAGCTGCAGGTCACGCTCGCGAGCGTGCACCGACAGCTGCCTCAGCGCATCGACCAGCCCCTGGTAGTTCTCATCGAATGTTTCGGTGTGCGGGGTTCCGGTGTTCACCCGCGCGTAGGTCGCTCCCAATGCGGCGGCGATATCGAACCACTCGATGATGGTGGCGATGTCCTCGTCCCGGTGTTGCGGCGTCGCCGCGGAGAGATTGCCCGAATCGATCGGGACGGTCAGCACCGTGACCCCCGCGCCGACCAGGAACCTTCGCAGCCGCTCGATCCGCTCGGCGGAACTATCGTCGAACTGGATCTGGCACAACTCGACCGCGCCCACCCCCAACCGGTCCCGGGTGATCTGGGCGAACTGTTCCAGCGTGTGTTCGGCCGGCATGTCGAACAGTGTGATCTGACGCTCGCCGTGCTGGTCCCGGCTCTCCAACCGCAGCGGGCCCAGCTTCCGGTGCAAGCTGAAGCTCGATATGGCGATGGCGGACACGGCGGCCCCCGGGGTTCGACTGCGGTGGTTACGCTGACCAAGCCAATATATATCGTTGGTTAATTTTTGCCAACCGTAGGATTTCTGTCATGGTGCGCAGGGGTAGCTATGCGAAGGGCAGCGCCCGCCGCGAACAGATCCTGTCCATGACGCTTCGGGTCATCGCCGACAAGGGCTATGCGGCCGCGACATTGCGTGGCATCGGCCGTGAGCTCGGCATCGAGCCGGCCCACATCCTGTACTACTTCGGAACACGGGAAGACCTGCTGATCGAGGTCATCCGCCGCTGGGACCTGGAGAACCTGGGGCAGTCCCCGCTGGAGGCGGATGCTCTGGCGGCATTCAGCGCGGCGACACGCCGCAACGCCGGTATTCGCGGCATCGTGCAGATGTACCTGGCTTTCGCGACCGAGGCCAGCGAGGCGGGCCACCCGGCGCACGATTTCATCCACGCCCGATATGCGCGGATCGTGCACGCACTCGCGGGCGCGATCGAATCGGGTCAACGCGCTGGTCTGATCCGGCGCCAGCTCGCCCCGGCACACGCGGCACGCAACCTGATCGCCGTTTCCGACGGGTTGCAGTTGCAGGCGCTGGTGGACGCCACCATCGACGCGCCCCAGGCACTGGACGCGGCCATCGACGCGATCTTCATCGGTGGCACCCGGCTGCCCATCGATGCGCCGATGGACCGTTCGGCGTGGGCACTCTAGGTCGCATCGGTGCCAACCCTTGGCACAATATTTAACCTTTGGTAAAATTTGCTGGTCGCCGACGACGAGGGGCGTTCTGATGCTGCACATGCTGGCCAGCGATCAGCGGACCCGGGCCGGCCGGGCTCGGTCATGAAGCTCGGGGTGGGCATCGTCGGTGCCGGGCCGGTGGTCCAGTCGATTCACCTGCCGACGCTGGCTCGACTGACCGACAGCTTCCGCATCGCGATGATCATGGATACCCAGCCCGATCTCGCGCGGACGGTGGCCGACCGCGTCGGGGCCCGCTCCACCACCGAACTGGATTCCCTGCTCAGCGATCCCGGGGTCGATGTCGTAGCGATCTGCAGCCCGCAGCAGTTCCATGCCGACCAGGTGATCGCGGCCCTGCGCGCCGGCAAACGAGCCGTGCTGTGCGAGAAGCCACTGGCCATCTCCCATGCGCAGGCTGCCGCGATCGGCACCGCGGCCCGGGAAACCCGGGTTCCCCTCCTGGTCGGGGCCATGCATGTGTTCGACCCGACCTGGCTGGCCATCGCGGAGGAGCTGACCCACCTGCGCCGCCAGGCGCACACCATCCGGTCCAGCATCGTGCTGCCGTTCAACGAGCACTTCGAAACCATGGCCACCCAGGTACCGGAGCGGCCGGTGGCCACCATGCCAGAGCAAGACGGGCAGGACGCCAGAGCCGCCATGATCGAACTGGCGGTGCTCGCGCTCGCCATTCATGACCTACCTCTGGTTCGCTGCTTCCTCCCAGATGCCCGCGCGAGCGTCACCGCTGCCGAATTCCTACCGCCGTTCGGCTACGGCATCTCGGTCCGCGCTCGGGACACGGTGATCGATATCAGCGGCGCGATGCAGGGGCATTGGCAACCGCAATGGCAGTTCGAGGCCATATCGGACACCCAGCGACTCCAGCTGGATTTCACGCCGTCATTCGTGCACGCCGGCTCCGCCACCGCGACGTTGACCAGTGCGTGGTCCGGAGGCCACCGATGCGCCACTCTCGGAGGTTTCGAGCACAACGGCTACCAGGCCGAGTGGAGCATGGTCGCTCAGGCGGCAGGCGGCAACTTGCAGCAGATACCGACGATCGACCAGGTCATCACCGATATCGAGTTTGCGGTGTCGATCGCGCAGGAGTCGGCCGCCCTGCAATACGGCGGAGTCCGGCGATGAGAGCACCGGCCAGCTTGTCCGCAACGCCCGCGACCACCACCCTGGCTCGGTCCCTGGTGGCCTCACTGCCGCTGAGCTACAGGCTGGTCCAGGGAGCTGCCGACGTGGCAGTCATACCCGGCGACGCCGCCTGGCCGGCCGCAGCCACAGCCGCGACCGGCCACGCCGCCACCGTCGTGGTCATCGACCCGGTCGCGGTTTCGCCGCCCGCCGCTGACGCCGCCGGCCAGGTGGTGATCAGCGAGACATTCGCCGGCAACCCAGCCATCGCGGCATTGCCGGGAATCCCGGTAGCGGCAGCCGCGATCGCGACTGCGAGCTCGGTCACCTCACTGTCCACCGGGCGCGGCACAGTGCGCCGTCAGATCTTCGAGCAGGTGCGCGTTCTGCGAGCCCTGGGCCTGGGGGAACCGACGGTCATGGACAGCCAGCTCGCCGCCCACAGCGCATTGATCACGCTGAGCTGTGTGACCTCCACCGGCACCATCCTCATCCGGCTGCAGGCCGCACAGACTTCGGCGGCGCCGCGCGAACACACCTTCCGGTGGTACGGCTCCGACCACGTCCTCAGTATCCGGCTACCCGATTCCGTCACCGCACAGCCCGCGTCGGTGCAGCTGCTGGACCCTCAGGCGCAGACCGTGCTGCCGACGATCTACGAGACCGCCCACCGGGCAACGCTGCGGTCGCTCGGGACCCGCGACCGGCCGGACCTGACCGATTTCGCCCACGACGTCGCCCTCATCGGCAGCCTCGGCTAGCGCGGCCGGACCGGGTGGTTCGGCTACTTCGAATCCTCCGGTACGGCGGCCGGATCGATCTCCAGCAACTCGATCAAGGTTCCCAGTTGCTTTTCGGAGTCGGTGTAGGCGTACCGGCCGCCGGGGAAATGACCATCTTGCAGAGTGGGTACGCCAGCCTCGGTGAGCGACTCGGAGGCGGCATCCATGTCCGGCACCGTGAATCCCAGGTGGTGCACGCTGGGACCGTGCCGGTCCAGCCAGTCCCGCCAGGCACTGGGAGTCTGGTCCGGCTCGATGAACTCGATGATGGTGTTGCGCCAGGTGAACGCGGCCTGACGGAAACCGATGTTGGTGTCCTCGCCCAGATAGCGTGGCCGGGCCAGTTCGACCGGGGGTTCCTTGCCGATCTCGGGCGTTGGCTTTCCGATGATGTCACCGAAGAACGCCAGGGTTCGTTCGATGTCGTCGGTGACGAAGCACACCTGCATCGCCATCACCGATTCGGTGTCGCGTATCGGGGTCTTCATGGTGGTCTCCTCTCTGGCCTCATGCTCGGTGCATGAGGGTCGGATGGCGGCACCTGCCGCCGGTGGTGATGTCGGTTCGGGGCCCAGCGGCTAGGTCCAATCCACGACGAAGGTCAACGTCGCGGCCCGCCGTTGCCGAATCTGCTCGTAGGCCGGAACGATCCCGTCCGGCCGAATGGGGCTGCTCAGCCCATCGACGGCAACCACGCCGTCGTTCAGCATGCGCATCGCGGTGTGGAACTGAGCGGCCATGTCATGCCCGTCTGACATACCTTCGGCCCGGACCGGCACCTGCCACTCCCACCCGCTGCGCACGGTGAGGAAGTTGTGGAACACCACATCGCTGACATCGAAGAAGTAGGTGTCATCACGCCGCCGCCATGGCACCCCCGCCAACGCGAGCTCACCGTGCGGGCGCAGCGCGCGAACCCCGGCCAGCGCGTTGCGCTCGTGCCCCGAACACTCGATGACCAGCGACACGCTGCCCTGGGCCAGCTCCGCCACCCCTCGGACACTCTGGTCGAGCAGGTCCCGGCGCTCGGCGGACTCGTCCGCCGCGACGACGTCGAATCCGCAGGCCGCCAGCACTCGAGCACTCAGCTGTCCGATCAGCCCCAGTCCGATCACACCGGCGCCGGTTCCCGAGCGGATGGACGAGGTAGCGATGATGGACAGCGGAATGTTCATGATGCGGGAGAACGTCGCGAGCGACGCATCCAGGCCGTCGGGCAGCGGAAAGGTCTGCGCAGCGGAGCGGACCTGCCAGGACGCGTGCGGACCCATCGACATCACCACCTGACCGACCTCACGATCGGTGACCTCGGCGCCCACCTCATCGATCCGGAAGACCGAGGAGTACCCCAGCGGCACCGGGAACGGATAGCGCGGTTCAACCGGATAGGCCATCGAGATCTCGGTCCCGGGGCTGAGGATCGATGCCAGCGTCGTGCCGGCAACCTCCCCCGGCCCGAGCGACGGCCGCGCCGATTCGACGAACTCGAGCCGACCAGAGCTCACCGCGGTGAGTGTGCGTACCGGAGCGGTCATGATCGCACCATTTCGATACTGGCATTCCAGGCGGTGACGACGACCTCTTGCGCACTACCGTTCTGGATCTCGACCAGGTGCGTCGCACCCGGAACCACGACGAAGCCGGAGTCGCCGACGTCGATATCGCGTTCCCGTCCGCGCACCTGGACGTTGAAGGCCAGCACCGTGCCGCTGTTTCGTATCGCCACCCCATCGTCGGTGGCGGTGACGGTCAGCTCGCTGCGCGGCAGTTCACGCAATGGCGCCGAATCGAGCGCCGAGTACGCGGGAATCAACTCGGCGGCCTCGGCATCGCTCATCGGAGCGAACGGGTCCACTCCGGTTCCCTCGATGGCATCGGTTTGCTGGCTGCCGACCAGGAAGTTGAACCAGTACCAGGAGTCGGCCGAGTCCTCACCATCGCCGCGGCGGACACTGAGCAGGGTGGGGATCCGGTCTGCCGGTACGTCCACGCTGATCTCTCCCAACCGTGCGGTGCTGTTGGCGGGAACCTCAGCTTCGAATCGGGCGCTGCGGATCACCTGCAGATCCCGGTCGTAGAGTTCGGCGATCACCTCGCCGGCGGGCCAGGGCGCCACAGTGTCATTGCCCGCGAAGATCTCGGCACCGAACCGCGATCCGGGCCGCCAATCGAACTCGTCATAGGTGGCGAACAGTGCCTGCGGGCGGCACACCTGCTTGGCCCGATAGTAGGAATCCTTGCGCACCCCCCAGAAATCCAGCACCCCCCAGGAGTGGCCGGGGAACAACTCGGTGAGTTTGTAGAACCAGAATCCGGTCTTGCTGCCATCGACCGCACCGGCCCGCTGGCGTTCTGCGGCATAGCGGAGCGCATCGCCCTGTGCCATCTGGGAGTACTCGATGTAGTCATCCCAGGAGCTGATCGGCCCGTACCGCTGATAGCGCAGGCCTTTGATGAAGTCGGCCAACGCGAACATGTGCATGTGCGCCAGCACCCCGTGGTCCTGAGGTGTGGGCGGCCAGTGCTCCAGCTCACCGGCAGCGATCATCCGCTCCGACGAGCGACGGTTGGGCATGCTGGGAAGGCCGAACTCGCCGTAGAAGACCGACTCCACCGACCGGTATCCGGCCGCCATGGGCTGCCCCCAGTGGTACACCTGGTAGTTGTGGGCGCTGCCACCCCACGGGTCGGTCCGATGGTAGGGACGCGACGGATCGTATTGACGGCACCGGCGCCCGACCAGGAACAGTCCCTCGTCGGCTCCGAAACCGGCTTCGTTCTCGTTGCCGCCACCCCACATGATCAGCGAGGGGTGGTTGCGCCGGGCGAGCACGACTCGGCGCACCTGATCATCGAGCACGCCGAGGTCGGTGTCGGGGCCATCGGGCGGCCCCCACGAGTAGGGAAACTCCTGGTACACCAGGATTCCCAGGCGGTCGCACAGGTCGTAGAACTGCTCGGACTCCACGATGCCGCCGCCCCAGGCCCGCAGCATCTGGATGCCAGCATCGGCGGCAGCTCGGATGAACGGCTCCGGCGAGTGGTCCGGGCCGTTGGTCGGATCGGTCCAGCACCAGTTGCAGCCCTTGATGAACATCGGCACACCGTTGATCACGAATTGCCACCGGTATGTGTCCCGCGCCGCGGCAGCGGCATGCTGCACCATCTCGATCGTGCGGATCCCGAAGCTGGCGGACGCCGCCGGGGCACCGGCGTCGGCGAACGACACCTGCGCGGTATAGAGCGGCTGTTGCCCATATCCGGCCGGCCACCACAGCTGGGGGGAGTCAATGCGAACCTGGGTTCGGAAACGGTTGGTGCCCCGGCCGATCATCACGCTCACCTGCCCGCTCACCAGGCTGCCGTCGGGGCCGGTGACGGCGACCTCCAGTTCTCGGGTGACCGGTGCGGCCAGTCGGCTGATGACGTCGACCTGTACCTCGATCGTTGCCGGTGCACCCTGTCCGCCCAGTCCGCTGGTGCTGACGAACGGGGCCGCGAGCGTGATCGGGGCGGTGGCGAGCAGGTTGACGCTCTTCCAGATGCCCACGGAGATCAGGTGGCCGTAGTGCCAGCCCCATCCGGGGTTGCCCTTCAGGACGCCGTACCAGGAGGTCGGCGGAGGGAACACCCTGACCACCAGGTCGTTGCTGCCCTGACGCAGCAATCCCGAGACGTCGTACTCCGGGCCGCCGAACATCCCGGCGGCCGATCCCAGCGGGTGGCCATTGAGGTAGAACGAGGCCTGGTAGTCGATGCCATCGAAACCGAGGCTCCAGCTCTGGTCCAAGTCGTCCGCAGACATCTCGAAGGTCTTGGCGTACCACCATTCACTCTGCTCGATCCGGGTCTTGCGGAAGTGCCAGGGCACGGTGGTGGGCTGGCCGTGTTCGGTGAGTTCGTCATAGGTGTTGGTGTTCCAGAACGGATCCTCCAGCCGGCCGGCCGCGATCATCGAGGACTGGATGGTCCCGGGTACGGCCAGCTCGATCCAGTCGCTGCGGTCGGTCTCGGGCTGAAACCACTTCTCGGTCAACCCTTGACTGCCCCACGAGGTGAGCATCCACGAGTTCAGGTCGTAGTCCTTCAGGTCCCGTTCCGGGGCACAGGGCCTGACCAGCCAGGAACCGTCGAGGCTGATCCGGCACTGCTGGACCTGGGCCACGGTGCTGGGTCGCCCAGGCCTGAGGTGGACCGGCTGGACTGGGATAGCGGCATCGGAATCCACCCACCTGCCGCCCCGCAGCGCGGACGCGGCGAAAGCGCGCTCCTGTACGTCGTCCAGGGCCAACGACTGCTCGTTCACCATGCTGTGTACCCTCCATCGATCGTGACGACCGAACCGGTCATATAGGACGCGCGTTCCGAGGAGACGAACTCGACGAGTTCAGCGATCTCCGCAGGCGTCCCCATCCGCTGTTGCGGGGTGCGACGCTCCCACTCGGCGATCCATTCCGGATCGACACCCTGCCGCGTCAGCTCAGTACCCACGAAGCCGGGGGCAACGGCGTTCACGCGGATATCCTCGGTAGCCCACTCGATTGCCAGGCACTTGGCGAGCACGTGCACCGCACCCTTGGAGGCGTTGTAGGCCGATTGTGCTTGTGGTGCGTTGGCGATGTCGCCACTCATCGACCCGATCATGACAACCGATCCGGCTCTGCCGGCAGCGATCATGTGCCGAGCCGCTTCCCGCACCACCCAGAAGGTCCCGGTGGTGTTGACATCCAGGACTCGCTTCCACTCCTGTTCGGTCACCTCCAGCGACGAACCGTGCAGCGCCACGCCCGCTGAGGTGACCACGACGTCGAACGGTGCAATCGCGCTGGCCGTGGCCACTGCAGCGGCAACCGCACCGGTATCGGTGACATCGACGCAGGCGAAGTCGGCAGGCGCGGGACCGGTCGCTGCTACCACCTCATCGCGGCTGGCCTGGTTGCGGTCGAACACCGTGCAGTGGACCCCGGCCTGCGTCAGCCGGCGGACGACCGCCAACCCGATGCCCTGACCACCACCCGTGACGAGAGCTCGTCTACCCATGGAACGACTCCTCCCCTGTCATGCGATTTCGGTAGTTTAACTAAACACATGGCGCAAGATCTAGCCCAAGTTTCCGTCCGAGACTCATCGATGTGTAACAATTCCGTAGTATAACTACACCATGGCGGACGAAACGGTAGTCGACATGACCGAATCTGTGCGGCCTCTGCCGCCCCCCTTCTCCTATGTGCCACTGACCCGTGGAGGCCCGAAGCTGCATGGCAGCAGCTCCAGATACGAGAAGCGAGTGCACGAGCTGGAGGGCGTCTACCAGGACACCGCGGCATTTTCAGCATTGTCCGCGCAACGCGGGCAGGATCTGGCCTACGCCGTCGAAGAAAACCGCGCGGGCGATCAGCCCGGAGCACTGATCATCGGGATGAGCGCGCTGATGCCATTGCGGATCGGAGCCGAGTTCGCGATCACTCGCGGACACCTGCACCGCAGGGCGGACTGCGCCGAGCTCTACTACTGCGTGGACGGTCACGGGCTGTTGCTGATGGATGACCTGCACGGCCGCACCTCCATCGCGGAGCTCCACCCCGGCGAAGGCGTCCACGTCCCGGGAGGCTGGGTTCACCGCAGCGTCAACATCGGCAACAGCCCGTTCGTGACGCTGTTCAGCTACGACGCGCACGCGGGCCAGAACTACCAGATCATCGAGCGGGCTGGCGGCATGCGCAGGCTCGTGGTAGTCGATGGGGAGGGTTGGACCGCGGTGGACAACCCCGACCACACCGGCTACGAACTGGCGGCGACCCCATGATGGACAAGGCCCAGGAAGAGTTGACGGCACAGTGGCTGGCCAGCCATGTAGACATCAGCTGCGTACAGGCCACGCACACCCATGACGACGTTGCCGCCCTGGCCGCGACCGCGATCAAGCACGGATTCATCAGTGCCCATGTCCTGCCCAACCGCCTGACCGAACTACTGGCCCACCTACGTGGCACCGCCGTGCTGGCCGGGGCGCCGGTGGGATTCCCATCCGGCGGGTCGACCCCCGAGACGAAGTTCGGCGAAGCGCGCCAGCTGCTCGACGCCGGGGCCCAGGAACTCGATATCGTGGTCAATATCGGCCGCCTGAAGTCGGGCGAAAGCCGCTATTGCATCGAGGAACTGGCGCGGATCACAAGCTGGGTCGCGGGCCGGGTTCCCACCCGGATGATCCTTGAGGTCAGTGTCCTGGACTCCGAGGAGATCCGGCGCGGCTGTGATGTCGCCGTCGCAGCCGACGTCGACTACATCAAGACCGGTACCGGCTGGCAAGGAGCGACCACGCTCGACCACGTCCGGTTGATCTCGCAGCACCTCGACGGCGCGATAGCCATCAAGGCCGCCGGCGGGATCCGGACCCTCGGCGATGTCCGTGCCATGCGCGCGAGGGGAGTGAGCCGATTCGGCATCAACGACACGGTGGCGACCGCACTGCTGCGTGAGCTCGGGGACGGCGACCGATGACCGCCGCTACCTACCTGGTCGACTCCGTCGATGTCAGGCTGCCACCCGCCGGCGAGCCGACCATGTACTTCATCGGGGTCACCACCGGATCCTCGTCGATCCGGGCCATATTTCCGCGGTGGGCGAGGGCACTGGGCCTGGAGGCACAACTCGTCGGTATCGACTTGCCCATCCACGCACCGCCCCAGCTTTACCGCAAGGTGGTGGAGTTCATCGGCAACGACCCCTGGAGCCTGGGGGCGTTGGTCACCACCCACAAGATGGACCTCTACGCCGCCTGCGCCGACATGTTCGACGAGATCGACGTCCATGCCCGCGCCATGGGCGAGATCAGTTCACTGTCCAAGTCGGCCGGGCGGCTGATCTGCCACGCCAAGGACCCCATTTCCAGCGGACTCGCGTTGGAGGCGTTCGTTCCGGTTGACCATTGGCAGCGAACATCCGCTGAAGTGCTGTGCCTGGGGGCCGGGGGTTCAGCCATCGCCCTGACGTGGTATCTGACGCAGTCATCGCGTGGCGCAAACCGGCCCAGCCGGGTCGTGGTGTCCAATCGGAGCCAGCCCCGGCTGGAGCACATCGAGCAGGTACACGCGACGCTGGGGGTCCAGGTCCCCACCCGGTATGTACTGGCACCACGGATCAGCGACAACGATCGGCTACTGGCCGCGGCCCCGCCCGGTTCACTGGTGGTCAATGCCACTGGGCTCGGCAAGGACGCCCCGGGTTCGCCGTTGAGTCCGGACGCGCTCTACCCCGTCGGCGGCCTGGTCTGGGAACTGAACTACCGAGGCGACTTGCTCTTCCTGGAGCGGGCCCGGAAACAACAGCCCGACCGCAACCTGCTCGTCGAGGACGGCTGGACCTACTTCCTGCACGGCTGGACACAGGTCATAGCCGAGGTGTTCCACATCGACATCCCCTCCGATGGCGGAGGATTCGACGAACTGTCCCGGCTGGCCGGTGGCGCACCACGGCGGGACGGCACCCGGTGACCGAACGCGTGCTGGTGACGCCGAGGTCGATGACCTCGCCACCGCCACGCCTGGATGCTCTGCGGGAGCTGGGCGCCGACGTGGTGCTCGGCCCGCCGGGGCGGCAGCCGACCCGGGAGGAACTGCAGCAGGTGCTTCCGGGCATCACCGCCTGGATCGCCGGTGTGGAGACCATCGACGACGACCTGTTGCGGTTCGCCCCACGACTGCACACGCTGGCCAGGAATGGGGTCGGTGTCGATTCCATCGACACCGATGCCGCGGCCCGGCGCGGCATTCGGGTGTTGAACACCCCCGGTGCCAATGCCGACGGCGTCGCGGAACTGAGCATCGCGCTGCTGCTGGCGTTGATGCGCGACCTCGGGGCCGCATCGACTGCGCTGCGCGCCGGAGGCTGGCATCGGGTAACCGGCCGGGAACTCGGTACGGCCACGCTCGGCATCGTCGGGTTGGGCGCCATTGGTTCCCGCGTCGCCGCCATCGCCCTTGGGTTCGGAACGGAGGTGCTGGGTTTCGACCCCAAGGTATCGCCGGAGGCCGCTGGCGGGGCCGAACTCACCGGACTGGGCGACCTGCTGGCCCGCTCCGACGCGGTGTCCATCCATATCCCTGGAGCCGCGAATGGTACGCCCCTGATCACGGACGACGAACTGGCACAGATGCGCGCCGGGTCGTTCCTGATCAACACCGCGCGGTGGAGCGTGGTCGACCCCGACGCCACCCTGAGCGCCCTGGATGCCGGGCACCTGGGCGGCTACGGGCTTGACGTCTTCGCGCAGGAACCACCCCGCCCGCATCGGCTGCTGGCCCACCCGCGGGTGCTGGCGACCCCGCACCTGGGCGCGTTCACGCGCGAGAGCGCGGCGCGGGCGGCGCAGGCCGCCATCGACAACGTGGCGGCGGCACTACGGGCGGAGCGGGTCGATGCGGATTCGTGAACTGACCGGCACCAGCCTGACGGATCTGCTGGCCCACACCCCTGGCGGGGTGACCCTCAGCTGGCTGGGACAGGCCGGATGGCTGGTGCGGACCGCTGCGGCGACGATCCTCATCGACCCCTACCTGTCCGATGCACTGGCGCACAAGTACCGGGGCACCGTCTACCCGCACATCCGGTTGCATCCGGCACCGATCGCGCCCGGCCGACTCGGTGACATCGACCTCGTCCTCTGTTCGCATCGACACACCGACCATATGGATCCGGACACCCTGGTCGAGACCGCTGCGGCCAGTCCGCAGGCGACGTTCGTGGTACCGGCGGCATGGGCCGTCCACGCCAGGCAGATCGTGCCTGACGGCGGTCGGATCGTGGCAGCCAGCGAGGGTCAGCAACTGCGGTTCGGACCGGTCACCGTAGACCCGATCCTGGCCGCGCACGAGTCGATCGAGCGGGACCGGTCCGGCCGGAGCCTGTTCCTGGGCTACGCGATCACGGTCGCCGACGTCCGGATCTATCACTCCGGTGACTGCGTACCGTACGACGGGCTTGCCGAAGCAGTGCGGCGGCTGGGGATCGATATCGCGATCCTGCCCGTCAACGGACGCTCAGCGACCCGCCTTCGGCGCGGCGTTCCCGGGAACTTCCATCCGGAAGAGGCGATCGCGCTGGCACAGGCCAGCGGCGCCCGGATCCTGATCGCCTCCCATTTCGGGTTGTTCGACTTCAACACCCTCGATCAGCCACGCATGGACGCCGCGCTGGCGTCGCTGGGCCCGGGCTTGACCTTCCTCCAGCCGGTACCGGGGCGCAGCTATGAGGTGATCAGCGACATGATCGACAGCACAGGAGATCAGCGAAAGCGGGACGATGATGGGTGACCTTGTTCTCGCACTCGACCTGGGCACCGGTAGTTGCAAGGCGAGCATCTGGGATCCCAGCGGCAGCCCTGTGGCCAGTTCCGTGCGGCCGTATCCGACCGACTATCACAACGGATTCCACGAGCAGCGGCTCGACGACTGGTGGCAGGCCGTGGTCGACAGCACCCGGGCGCTCACCAGCGAACCGGGCCAGCGCAGCCGGATCGGCGCTATCGCGCTCTCCGGGCAGAGCCTGGGAGTGATCGGTCTCGATCGGGCGGGCGAACCCGTGCGCCGGATCACTCCGATCTGGTCCGACCCCAGGGGCGGCGATGCGGCACGGCGGGCATTCGGCCGCATCGACGAGGCTCACTGGTACCGAACCACCGGGAACGGCTTCCCGGCTGGGCTGTACCCGGTGTTCAAGCTCGGCTGGTATGCCGATCACGATCCCGAGTTCCTCACCGCAACCAAGACCATCGTTGGCAGCAAGGACTGGCTCAACGCACGGTTGACCGGCGTCCTGGCCACCGATCCGTCCTACGCCTCCGGCTCGGGTGCATGGAACCTGCTGCGGGCCGATTGGGACGAGGCCATCATGGCGGCAGCGCGAATCGACACCGATCTGTGGCCGACTGTGATGCCCTCGACCAGCGTGCTCGGGACCCTGACGACGCCAGCCGCTGACGAACTCGGGCTTTCGCCGCAGGTCGTGGTGACGGCCGGGGGCGTCGACAACTCGTGCATGTCGGCAGGCAGTCTGTCCTTCCAGCAGGGGTCCGCGTTCATCTCCCTGGGCTCCTCCAGCTGGTACGTCGCGACCGCGCAGCAACCGGTCGTGGACCAGGAGCGTCGTCCGTACACCTTTGCCTCACTCACACCCGGCCTGTACGACAGTGCGCTCTCCTCGTTCTCCGCCGGTATCACGTTGCGGTGGCTACGCTCCGTGCTCGGAGGCGGCACCCCGCTGACCGATGAGGAACTGATCGCGCTCGCCCGCCAGTCAGAGCCGGGCGCTCATGGGCTCACGTTCCTACCCATGCTCACCGGTGGCGCACCGCATGAAGGCGGGCCCGATGTACGCGGATCCATGGTGGGCCTGGACAGCAGCCATACCGCAGCCGACCTCGCGCGCGCGGCCATTGAAGGGACCGTGTTCGCCATCGCTCGGGCCGGGCGCATGCTCGGCGAGCTGGTGGATGTCAGTTCCGATGTGGTGGTCAGCGGGGGTGGCAGCGCCAGCCCGTGGATTCGTCAGCTCTATGCCGAGGCCCTGGGGCACACGATCATCTCCACGACGGTCGATCAGCAGGCCGCCGCCCTGGGCGCCGCCTCAACGGCGTTCGTGGCTCTAGGGCTTTGGCCCGATATCAGCGCCTCCGCGCGCGCGCACCGCGTCGTCGCCCGGCATGTACCGGCCGAAGGCGACCGATACGTCGAACTCCTGGACCGGTTCGACCAAGCCATGGCACACCACCTGACGGAAGGAATCCCATGACCGATTCGAAGCCTCTCGTAGTCGTGACCGGGGCGAGTTCGGGTATCGGCGCGGCAACGGCAACCGCGTTCGCGCGACGCGGCTACCCGCTGCTGATCACCGCCCGGCGTCGCGACCGCCTGGAGCAGCTCGACCTCCCGAACACCCGCATCGCGGCCGTCGATGTTGCCGATACCGAGGCGATGAGTGCCGCGATCGACGCCGCTGTCCAGGCCCACGGCCCGGTGGACCTGCTGGTGAACAACGCCGGCCTGATGCCGTTGGGCACGGTCGCGCAGCAAGATCCGGCACAGTGGCGCCAGTTGTTCGAGATCAACGTGCTGGCGCTGCTGCAGCTCACCCGCATCGTGCTCCCGGACATGATCGCCCGCCGACATGGCACCATCATGAACCTCGGCTCGGTCGCCGGCCGCAATATCTATGACAACCACACGGTCTACAACGGCACCAAGTTCGCGGTGCATGCCATCAGCGAAGGGCTACGCCGGGAGGTCGCCGGGCACAACGTCCGGGTCAGCGTCATCGCGCCCGGGCAGATCGCCACCGAGCTACTCCAGACCACGACATCGGAGCAGATCAGGGACGACTACCTCGCCTATCGGGACAGTATCGGCGGCGCCCTGGATGCCAGCCACGTCGCAGACGTGATCGTGAGCACCTACGAACTGCCACAGCAGGTGTGCGTTCGCGAGATCGTGCTGGCTCCCACCGCCCAGGACGCATGATGAAACGCATCGGGATCATCAACAGCCTGCTGGCGCGGGAACTTGCCGCGATGCGGCACACCGACCTGTTCGTCATCAGCGATGGCGGCTTCCCCGCCGGACCACGCGATCGGGTGATCGACCTGGCGGTCACGCCGGGCCTGCCCCGGTTTGAACCGGTGCTGGCCGCCGTCCTCGCCGAGGTCGAGATCGAGGAGTCCTGGATCGCTGCCGAGACCGCAGCGGCGAACCCGGAGCGTGAGGCGGGCCTGGCCGCCGCGCTGGGTGAGGCGCACCGGGTACCGCACGAGGAACTGAAGCGACTCGCCGAACGAGCCCGATTCGTGGTTCGGACCGGCGAGAACACACCGTACTCGAACGTGCTGCTGCGCGCCGGGTACCCCTTCTGAGAGGACGGACGAACATGACATCACGCATTGGCGTCGCCGTGGTCGGCGCCGGCACGATCAGTGACGAGTACCTGACGAACTTGACGCGGTTCCCCGATCTTGAGGTGCTGTGGGTGGTCGATATCGTGCCGGAGCGGGCAAAGGCACAAGCCGAGAAGTATGGCGTGCCCAAGTCCGGCGACCTACCCAGCGCACTGGCAGACCCGGCGGTGGAGGCGGTCGCCAACATCACCATCCCTACGGCGCACGTCGAGGTATCCAAGGCCGCAATGGAGGCGGGCAAGGCGGTGTGGACCGAGAAGCCGCTGGCGCTGACCCGCCAGGATGGCCGCGCGCTGCTCGACCTGGCGGCGACCAGCGGGGTCCGCTTGGGATCGGCCACCGACACCTTCCTGGGAGCCGGGCTGCAGCGCGCTCAGCGCATGATCGACTCCGGCGCGATCGGCACCCCCGTCTCCGCCGTGACGATGATGCAAGATCCCGGGCCGGAGATGTGGCATGAGAATCCCGACTTCATCTACGCCACCGGCGCCGGGCCGCTGTGGGATCGCGGGCCGTACTACCTGGCGATGCTGACGCAGCTGTTCGGTCCGATGCGGACCGTTGCGGGGATGTCTACCCAGGCATTCAGCTCGCGCACCATCGGCAGCGGACCACGCCAGGGCGAGAGCTTCGGCGTCGAGGTACCCACCAACGTCGGCGTCCTGACACAGTTCGACGACGGCAAGATCGCGCAGAGTACCTACAGCTACGAATCGCCGCTGCTGCGCATGGGATTCGTGGAGATCAGCGGCACCGATGCCACGATGGCGGTCCCCGATCCCAACTTCTTCGCCGGTGACATCCATATCTACCCGCGACGCACATGGACACTTCCCGAGTTGCGTGAGGTGGCCATGGCCGGGGAGGTGTCGGCACCACTGAGCACGTGGCGCAAGCACCCGGGCACCGCTTTCACGGCCAGCCGGGGCATCGGGTTGCTGGAGATGATGCGTGCAGCGCGCGCGGGCACACCGCACCGTGCTTCCGGCGAACTCGGGTACCACGTCCTGGACGCCCTGGTGGGCATCGGAGAGTCGTTGCGCGAACGCCGGATGGTCGAGCTCTCCAGCGATCCTGGGCCTGTACCGCCACTGCCCCAGGACTGGGATCCGTACGCCGCCACCCTCTGAGGCGGCCGGGCCGCAAGCCGTTGATCGGCGGTCAGCTGCGGCCGGAATCGTAGTTCTACTACTGTTCTGACTGCCGATCGGCGGGTCAAGGTGGGCTTCCGGGGGGAATTTCGCGGAGAAACCTAGACCTATTGCCGCAAGTATGTAGTATTGCTACCACGTTCGTCCCGTGCAACGAAGCACACCTAGGAGAGGACACAGGCAATGAGGGATCGGCGATTTCAGCGGACAGCGGTTGGCGCATGTGCAGCCGCGGCATTGCTGCTGGCGAGTTGCAGTTCCGGTGGGGACGGCACTGGAGGTGACGGCTCCGGCGGCGGTGAGTGCGAGCCGGCGCCGGAAGGTGAGCAGGTCACGCTCACGTTCTCCTCCTGGATTCCCAATTTCCAGGAGACGGTCGACCTGTGGAACAGCCAGAATCCGGACATTCAAGTGGAGTACACCGAGGTCACGGCCGGCAACTCCGGCACGTACCAGAACTACCTGAATCAGGTCGAGGCCGGAAACACCGATGACCTCGGGTTCATCGATTACGACGTGCTGCCGACATTCCGGATCCAGGATGGCCTGCGCAATTTCTACGCCTGTGCCGGGGTGGCGCAGGCCCAGGGTGAGTTCATCGAGTCGGTGTGGAACCTGACCAGCCTGGGGGAACCGGAGACCGTCTACGGCCTCGGGCTGGACTTCGGCCCGGAAACGCTGTTCTACCGGGCCGACCTTTTCGACGAGGCCGGAATCGCCGTTCCCACCACCTGGGAGGAGTTCTACGAGGCCGCCAAGCAGATCCGGGCCACGGGCGGATACATCGCGAACTTCGCCAGTGCCCCCACTTACTGGCCCCCGTTCTGGATGCAGGCCGGGCAGGACTGGTTCTCGCTGGAGGATGATGTCTGGTCGGTCAATATCGATACCGAGGAGACCAGGCAGACGGCGGACTTCATCCAACGATTCATCGACGAGGACCTGGTCACCACCTATCCGCTGTTCCAGGACGAATACTCCAAGGTGATCAACGACGGCACCGTGTGGACGCAGATCGGTGGACCGTGGGCGACCGCACTGATCGAGGTCTCGGCTGCGGACACCGCTGGCTTGTGGGCAGCGGCCAAGGCGCCGGTGTGGGACGGGATGAACGAGGTCGGCACCTGGGGCGGCGCGTCGATGGCGATGTTCAAGAACACGCAGTACCCCTACGAGGCCGCGCAGTTTGCCATCTGGGCGACCACCCATCCGGACGCCTTGGCCCTGAACAGCATCCGTGGCGGCCTCTATCCGCCGATCAACGACGTGGTCAGCAAGGTTCCGGAGATGCAGGAGGGATTGCCGTTCTTCATGGACCAGGCCGTCTTCGCCGACATCGAAGGCTGGACCAACGATGTGTCCTCCACCTGGATCTGGGGCCCGACGATGGTGCAGGTCAACGCGGACATCGACGCCGAGTTCGCAACGGCGCTGGCCGGGAATCAGACCTTCGCTCAGGCGCTGGAGACCATTCAGAGCAAGACGGTCGAGGCCATGACAACTCAAGGGTTGTCGGTCGCCGAATAGCGATCCCCGCCACGCCCGCCGGGTGGGCCGGGCACGCTCCGGCCCACCCTCGACCGACCAGGACGACATGAGCACCACCCTCGACCCACCTACCAGCAGCACAGCCAGAGCAGCCACGCCGGCTCGACGCCCCGTGGCACATCACCGGCGCGCGATCGTCGGCTTCACCGCACCGTTCCTGGCACTGTTCTGCTTGTTCTACGTATTACCGATCGGCTACGCGGTGTTCCAGTCGTTCTTGAAGATCGAACGCGCGACCACGTTCGGTCCACCGACAGAGGTGTTCGCCGGCCTTGAGCAGTACCTGAGCGTGCTGCGCAGTGAGTCGTTCTGGACCAGCCTGGGACGGGTCGGCAGCCTGCTCGTCACCATGGTGCCGCTGGCAATCGCTCTGGGCCTGGTATTCGCACTGCTGATCGACTCACCGGTGATCAAGGGCAAGCGCTTCTTCCGGCTGGCGTTCTTCGCGCCCTATGCCGTTCCCAGCGTCATCGCGGCGATCATGTGGGGCAACTTCTATGCCCCGACGCTCTCCCCCCTGCCCGGGATCGCCACCTCGCTGGATCTGCTCAATCCGGGCGGGATCATGATCGCGCTGGTCAATATCGTGGTCTGGACCGTGGCGGGTTTCAACATGCTGATCATGTACTCATCGCTGCAGGCCATTCCGCAGGAACTGTACGAAGCCGCACGCATCGACGGTGCCAGCCAATTCCGGCTGGCGCTGACCATCAAGGTCCCGCTGATCACTCCGGCGATCATCATGACGGCGGTGCTGTCCATCATCGGCACGCTGCAGCTATTCAATGAACCGACGGTGCTGAAGTCGCTGTCGAAGGCGATTGGCCTGGACTTCACACCGAACATGCTGGTGTTCAACACCGCCTCGATTCCCAACTACAACCTGGCGGCCGCCTACAGCGTGATGCTGGCCATCTTCACCGCGATCCTGTCGTTCGTGTTCCTGCGCTTGACCCAGAAACGGGCGTTCGCATGAGCTCCAGCCCCGGGCGCGTAGCCCGCAGGCGGATCAAGCCCCGGACGGCGTCGCGGGAGAAGCCATCGGTGGTCATCGGCGCGACCGGCTTCATGGTGATCTTCGCGATCTACTTCCTGACCCCGTTGTGGTGGCTGATCGTCGCGTCCAGCAAGACGCGCGCAGACCTGACGTCAACCTTCGGTCTCTGGTTCTCGCCGGACGAGTTCGTGTTCTTCGACAACCTGGTGTCGCTGTTCTCCGCCGGCAGCGGCACCTTCGGCCGCTGGGCGTTGAACTCCTTCCTCTATGCCGGGGTCGGCGGCGCGATCGGAACCTTGATCGCGGTGATGATGGGCTACGCACTGGCCAAGTACCGGTTCCGGGTGCGTGAGGCACTGTTCAATATCGTGTTAGCCGGGATACTCCTCCCGGCGACTGCTCTCGCGCTGCCGTTGTTCCTGCTGTTCGGTGCCGTCAACCTCACCGACACCTTCTGGGCGGTGTTCCTGCCCAGTCTGGTCAGCCCGTTCGGGGTCTACCTCGGCCGGATATACGCCGCCGCAGCGGTGCCTGAGGATGTGCTGGAAGCAGCCAGGCTGGACGGCGCCGGGGAGTTCCGCACCTTCTTCACGCTGTCGCTGCGGCTGATGGCACCGGCCCTGGTCACGGTTTTCCTGTTCCAGTTCA
The DNA here is from genome assembly GCA_047971285.1 of Beutenbergiaceae bacterium. Taxonomy (GTDB): domain Bacteria; phylum Actinomycetota; class Actinomycetes; order Actinomycetales; family Beutenbergiaceae; genus Pseudactinotalea. The sequence goes on from JBKDZO010000050.1 coordinate 79,188, forward strand.
CCCAGATCTGGAACAACTTCTTTCTGCCGTTGGTCATGCTGCAGAACGACGAGCTGTACCCGATCACCCTGGGCATGTACAGCTGGAACTCGCAGACCTACCTGGCGCCACAGCTACGGCAGTACATCATCATCGGATCATTGGTCGCGATCGTGCCGGTGATCATCGCGTTCCTGGTGCTCCAGCGCTATTGGCGCACCGGGCTGGCCGCGGGGAGCATCAAGTAGCCGCCCGCATCCGGCCGGTGCGGCTCAGGCGGTCACCGGCACGACCGTGCCGTTGACTGGGGCAGCCTCAACCTCCCACAGGTCCGCATAGGCCCGGGCCAGGCGCTGCTCGAGTCCATCCAGACTCACCACCCGGAATATGACGGCGGCCGCGTGCAGTTGCCTGCGCCGTGATGCGGCGTCCCGGCTGAAACCGTCCGCGAGCGCGCGGGCCCACGCCTCCTCGGCGGCTTTGACCGCGGCATAGTTGGCTCCATCGGCACTCGGACGCTCGACGGCGGGCGAGGATACGATCGCGACCCGGGCGGACACGGCCGCGCGAAGATCGGCGTCGAAAGCCCGGGTCACATGGCGCAGCGCCGTCAACCCACCTTCCATGAACCGATAGTCGGCCTCGGTCTGCCCGGCCACACCACCACCGCCGCGCCACCCCCCGACCAGGTGCAGGATCCCGTCGAGCCGAATCCGGTCCGCCGAGAGCCGCTGCGCCAGCGCGACCACCTGCGCCTGGTCGGCCAGGTCGCACACCTCGGTGCGCAGACGCGGCTCGGACGAGCCATGGGCCGCTATCACCGCAGCAAGCCGATCGGGATCGCGTCCCACGGCAACCACCCGCGCCCCAGCCGAGTGCAGCACCCCGATCGCGGCTCGTCCGCTGGCGCTGGTGGCTCCGGCGATCAGCACCGTGCGACCTGCCACGCTCATGACCTGCCCACCGGTCAGACTCGCCCGGCCACGACGTCGATCTCAACCTTGATACCGGCCAGTTCCGAGCCCACGGTGGTGCGGGCGGGCAGCGGTTCGGAGAAGAACTCGCCGTAGGCGGCATTGAATTCAGCGAAGTCATCCAGTGAGGCCAGATGGACCGTCGTCTTGACGACGTCGTCCAGCCTCAGTCCGGCGGCCTGCAGCGCGGCGGCGACATTGCGCAAGACCTGACGGGTCTGCTCGGCCACATCGTCGCTGATCTCGCCGGTGACCGGATCCTGCGGGCCGAAGCCGGCGGTCCAGACCATTGGTCCCAGACGTACCGCTTGAGAGTAGTTGCCCGCTGGCTGCGGGGCGTGTGGCGTACTGACCTTCTTTGCAGAACTCATGGATTTCCTTTCTCGGCGGTGGTCGCGACACCCGACATCGAAGGTATCGGGCGCTGCGGCCCGCTGGGCCGACCGGAGGGTGATGCCCTACCTCTCCCCGTACGGCGCCGACACCAAGGTGCCAAGGTCATCGAACCGTTGCGGCCACCCGGGAATGTTCGGCCGCTGATGCCACGGTCGCGGTCCATCGAGGGGCCGGAAATCGACACCGCAGGCTTCCAGCCGTCGCACGTGCGTCGACAACCGGGCCGAGAAATCCTGCCAGTCGCGCCGCTCGCGCGGGCTCCAGAACACCTCGGCGAGAGCGCACAGCCGTGGGTAGGTGGCGAAGTCCGTGCGACGGGCATCGGGCAGTTGTTCGCGCCACACCTGTGCTTGGGCTCCCAGCACCGAGCCCGCCGCCGACTCGGTGGTGGCTTCTTCGACCTCGATGTTGACCGGCTCGAACTGGTACACGTCCTCGACGCTCTGCACCGTTCCGACCGGCGCCGGCTCATCCAGCCCGGGTGCCGCCCGGTGGTTCAGGAACAGTTCATGCTCGTTGCAGACGACGATGTCACGCCCCTCGCGGAGCGCATCCAAACCACCACGGTAGCCACGCCAGGAGTTGATGATGACGTCTGCGGGCACCCGGGCACCACCGACCTCATCCCAGACGCTGACTCGCCGGCCATGCCCACGGAGCCGCTCGGCCAGCCGTCCGATGAACCAGGGAAGGAGTTCGTCCACCTCATCCAGTCCGAGCGCGTGTGCCTGCGCCCGAGTGCTGGGGTTGTCCAGCCATTCCTGAGTCGCGACCTCATCTCCACCCAGGCAGATGGTCTCCGAATCGAAGATCTCGACGAGTTCATCCAGCACGGTGCAGTAGAACGCCACCACATGCTCCGAGGTGTCCAGTACGTGCTGGTTTAGACCCCAGCGGGTCCAGACCTCCAGCCGTTCCGACCCCGCCGCCAGCTCCGGATAGGCAGCCATCGCGGCCTGCGAATGGCCAGGTACATCGATTTCCGGCACCACCCGCACCCCGCGGGTCCGGGCGAACTCGACGATCTCACGCAGGTCGTCCTGGGTGTAGTAGCCGCCGTGGGGCTCGCCGTCGAACAGCGTGGACCGGGAGGAGCCCAGCTGCGACTCACGGCGCCAGCCGCCGATCTCCGTCAAGCGCGGGTAGGCCCGCACCTGGAAGCGCCAGCCCTGGTCATCGGTCAGGTGCAGGTGCAGCACGTTGATCTTGTGCATCGAGGCGATGTCGATGAACCGCATCACCTGATCCTTGGGCAGGAAGTGGCGCGCAACATCGAGCAGCACCCCGCGGTGACCGAATCGGGGGGCATCGGCAATCCGCAGCATCGGCAGCTCCAATACCGCACCGCTGATAGGGGTAGCGCGAAAGGCCCGCTGCCCCAGCAACTGTTGCAGCGTGCGCAGTCCGCTCAGAGCTCCCGCCAGGCCACCGGAGACGATCTGGATGCGTGCCGCACCGGCAATCGCGGTGATGTCGAGCTGATAGCCATCGGCGGCATGATCGGGGTCGAACTGCAATCGCAGCACTGCGCCGTGGTCCCGGCCCGGATACAGCTGTAGTCCGAGCCTGGTGGCGAGGATATCGGTGAGCAGCGGCCAGGCACCGCGCAGCTCGCGGTCCGCCAATACCCCCAGGTCGTCTCGAAGATGTAGCTTCCCCCCGGTCATGCGCACCGTCCTGGGCGCCGGAATCAACTCCACGCCGGTATCTGCCCTCACGACCCGGTCCCGCTCAGGGCTCGCTGGACTGGGGGCTGCCCAGTGCGCGCGAGATCTCACGAGCTGCCCGGATGATCTCGGCTGCGGCCTGCCGCAGCCGGGGCGGCGACATCACAACAGCCGGCGCAGCCACTTCTACGGCTCCGACGACGGAACCGTGCAGGTCCAGCACCGGAGCTGCAACAGACCGCAGCGTCGGGTCCAGCTCGCGATCGCAGATCGCATATCCGCGCACGCGTACCCGCGCTAGCTCCGAACGCAGTTCGGTGGGATCGGTGATCGTACGCTCGGTTGCTGCTGGCAGGCCCGTCTTGATCGCCTGATCGGTCCACGAACGTCCCCCGAATGCCAGCATGACCTTGCCAGCAGCTGACGCGTGCATGGGAGCACGGTGTTCGGCATGCCGGATCCCATCGGCACCCGAGCGGGTACGGCGCGCGTGAGAACGCGCCAGGACTCGGACCTCGCCACCATCGGGAATACCCACCACGGTGCGTACCTCGGTCGGCCAGTTGGCGCCCTGCAGGATCTCGTGTGCGGTCTCCCACAAGTCGAGTCCAGCGAGATAGGCGCGTCCCAGTTCCAATGTGCCTTTGCCCAGTTGGAGACGTCCGCTGGCGTTACGGCGCAGGAGTCCTTGTTCCACCAGGGGTGCCGCCAGCCGGGACACCGAGGACATATGGATGCCCATGTCACGCGCGAGTTCGGAGATCGATACCCCCCGAATGCCGTTTGCGGCTGCGGCGACGACGTGCAGTAGCTGTACCCCGCGGCGCAGGGACTGTGAGGAGTTCCTCGGGGCACCCGATCGAGCAGGCATCAGTTCCATCATTATTTTGCGATCAGCCAATGGCCTCGGCGTGCACTGCGCGCTGCGCCGGTGACTTTGCGCCGGCTGGCGCCACGTCCCCGGCATCGACCACTTCCATACCCCTTGCGAGTTTCCTCGTCTTCACGATGCCTCCTCAGGCCCGACACGCCGCACGGCGCTGTGCTGTCGTCGCGCAGTGAGGCTAGGACCAGTGCCATTGGTCCCCCCAACATGGCAACAGCGAGCTGTGCTCACTGCACGACTCAATGACCCATAGTTCACCTATCGTACAAGTGAACAAAATTCGTCTGTGCACTGCGCAAATCGGCTGGGCCGACCGATCGGGCGGGACCTGTGGCGGACGCCACTACCGAACCGGCCCTGCTCTGGCCGTGGCTGAGGCGATCCACTCCCTTCCCCACACCAGCACCGGCACCGCCGCCGCGACCGCGATGTCGCCACCATCGAGGGCAACGCAGCGGGTCAGCTGGGCTCCGTTGAGCTGCACGACCTGGCGCGCCACCTGACACGGTGGCCGCGATCCGGATGAGGCGGCGGTGGCCGCAGCAATCGCGGCAAGATCGGCAGCAGCTTGGGCGGTCCCACGGGCGCTGGCGACCCGGCCGAGAGCAGCGATGGTGACCGCCAACATCGCCGCGACCATCAGGATCGCCAGCACCAAGACGGTGCCCGCGCCTCGCTGCCGGCCTGGCCGGGCTGGATCTGGTCCCGCGGTCACGGTGCACCGGTCATTCGCGACCCTGGTTCGAGCGGTAGTGAGAAGCGGGCCTGCGCCATCAGTCCATCGGCACCCCAGGGTGCGGCAATCGGCCGGGACACCAGCACATGAACCCAGTCGGCCGACTGGGTGACCTCCACCTGAGCCGCCTCTCCCGCCAGGTCGGCCACTATCGCGTCGATGGTGGCGCCATCGGCACCCAGTGCTGCCGCGCGTGCGGCGGCTCGGGCGGCGTCGGTACATCGCACTTGGGCCAGGGCCGCGCTACCGACCGACATCACCAGGACCAGCACCATGACCACCGCGGGGAGGCCGATCGCCAACTCGGCAGTTACCGAACCCCGCGCTCGGCCACTGGCACGGACCGGCTCCGGCGCCGATGCGGCAGTTGTTCGGGCCGGTCTGCGCGCCCTCCCCGCGAGCCTCATGTCAGCCGCCGACTGCGAGCGCGCTGGTGATGAGATCGAGCAGCAGGGTTCGAACCTGGTCGCTCTTCAGGATCACCAGCAGCAGCCCGGCGAATCCGACGGCGGCCAGCGTTCCGATGGCATACTCGGCGGTCGCCATTCCGGCTTCACTCCGCACCGCGAGTTCACGGGCTGGCCGAGGTCGGCCTGGTGGACGCCGGCGTGGAGGTTGGCGTCGTGTTCGGGAGTCCTTCATGGGCATTCTCCTTCCTCGTGCGACGCTCAGGGGGCGCCGCTCACGTCAGGTTTTCCGACCCCGGCAACGCCCGCCACCGGCAGGGTGACCCCCTGTGGATGGCGCGGCCCTCAGCGGCTGCGGTGTGGACGAGCGGCACCAACGGACGTCCGAGGCGCTCACCGCTCACCCAGCCCAAAGTTCGATTCCAGCCGCGATCATCACCGGAACCAGGCCCAGCAGAATGAACGAGGGCAGGAAGCACAATCCCAGAGGCAACACCAGCCGCACACCGAGTCGGGCTGCGGCCTGGCGCGCACGCGCCTGACGCTGATGCCGGATCGTCGCGGCCGCGAACCGCAGGCCTGGCTCCGGATCGATTCCATCACGCCAGCACGCCGCCAGCGCCTGGGCCACCACACCCGACTGCGGCCAGGCCGCAGCCCAGTCCGCTCCCAGCCGTAGGCTGCGCGCCGCGTCGGCATAGACCTTGCCCTGGCGGGCGGGCAGCGCATCGGCCACACCCTGCAGCACCGACGGCACATCGACGCCTGCCTGCATCGTCACGCGGATCAGATCCAAGACGATCGCCTCGTCAAGGTCGGCTGGCCGGAGCTCTTTGCGCGAGCCGGCCGGGCGGATCCGCTGCTCGGCTCCGACCGGTCGGGGCCGACGACGGCGTCGGGTCTCGCCCCGTTCTTTGGCCGGTGGCCGGTTGCGTGACGTCGGCATCCAGGGCGACACCGCCAGCCAGAGCAATGCGACCAGCCCCGCCGCCAGGCCGACATCGCTCATCGTCCGGCCCGCTCGGCTTGTCGCACCAGCACTGCGACCCATCGGTGCCCGGCTATGAAGAGTGCCGCCCCGGCTACCAGGCAGACGGCACCGGCGGCACTACCGAGCAGGACCGAGAGCGGGTCGGCACCCAGCAGCACCCCAGTTGCCAATCCGGCCAGCGGCAACCATGACAGCAACCTGGCCGTTGATCGCGGACCGGCTAGCGCGGTACGCCGCTGTTCCTGCGCCTCGTTGGCTTCGGCGATAGCAGCCACGACCACGTCGATCACCTCGGCTAGCGGGGCTCCGCTGCGATGAGCCAGGCTGCAGGCGGCAGTAGCGGCCAGGAGCTCAGCCCCATCCGGCACCGCATCGCGGCCTCGCCGCAACCACCTATCGATCGGTGGCCGGGTGGAGACAGCGGCACCGGATCGCCAATCCGGGTCGACCACAGCCACCCCGCAGGCCAGCAGGATCGGCACGGCCCACCCGGGTACCGGCTGGGGCAGTGCCCGCTGCCAGGCCTGTGCGATCCCACGACCAGCCCTCAATTGTGCCGCCACCTCAACCAATACCAGCGATGCCGAGACCGGCTCGGCAGCGCGCACGTGAGCACGCCACCGCTGCCACCTGCCCCGCCACCAACCATCCTGGCGTTGCTCCGGGCGCCGGTGCGGGGTCAGCACCGCAGCAGCCAGGACCAGCAGGAGCACGCTCACGATGAACACTGCGATCGCCCCACCTTCCGACCCGGCGCACCACCGGGAACGCTCACGCTCATGGCCTGGTGGCATCCAGCCGAGCTGCCAGCTGCGGCCAGCTGGACGTCGCGACCAGGCCGTCCGGCGAGCGCACCAGTGCAGCCTCACACCGCATCTGATCGGCCCCTGCAGGCAACAGCAGCCCCACCTGGCTCAGTTGCCGGGTACCGTCCTTGGCCCGGCGTAGGTGCAGGACCGCATCGATAGCCGCCCGGGCCTGCACCGCGACCGCAGACGGCGCCAGCCCTGCCAGCGCGCCGAGTGCTACCAGGCGTGCCGGAACATCATCCGCCGAGTTGGCGTGCACCGTAGCCCAGCCACCGTCATGCCCGGTATTGAGAGCGCCCAGCACTTCGCGGACTTCACTGCCACGACATTCGCCGAGCACCAGCCGGTCCGGACGCATCCGCATAGCGGTCCGTACCAACGTGGCCAGGTCGATGCCACCGGCCCCCTGGACATTGGGCCGACGCACCTGCAGGTGAACAATATGCGGATGGTTGGGCGCCAACTCGGCTGCCTCCTCGATACACACGATGCGCTCGGTGGCAGGCACCAACGACAGTGCGCAGGCCAGCAAGGAGGTCTTGCCCGATCCCGTTGCGCCACTCACCAGCACGTTCGCCCGGACCTCCACCAGGCGCCGGATCACACGTTCGCCGATTCTGTCCAGGAAGTCCAGGTCCCGAAGGTCTTGCACCGTGAACGCCCTTTGCCGCAGGGTTCGCAGGCTGATGTGGGCACCATCGACGGCTACTGGTTGCAGCACCGCATGAAGTCTGGAGCCGTCGGGCAGGCGGCCGTCGACCACTGGAACCGCGTCGTCCAGCCGCTGGCCGGCGAGCGTGGCAAGCCGTGAGGCCAGCGCTCTGGGATCGGCAATCACGGCATCCGGCACCAGCTGCAGCCCGTTGCCACGGTCTATCCAGACCCCGCCGTGGCCGTTGACCAGGACATCGGTCACCGACGGATCATCCAGCAGCGGCTGCAGTACCGCCCCGGCACCAGCCAGCTCGGCGCGAGCATCCCGGTCGAGGTGCAGACGCCGATGATCTCCCAGGACCCCAGCGGACCGGACCGCCCGCGGCAGATCCTGGGCCTGAACGACCTGAGACCGAACCCGATCCACACCTGGGTTCACGAGACCAGTTCCAGATCGTCGATGACCGCCCGCGCGGTCCGCACCAACGGACCCCGGCGCGATTCCCCGGGCGCAACTCCCCGCTCCAGGGCGGCCGCCAGCGACCGCTCGGCAGGCATCGTCGCCAGCAGCGGCAAGCTACAACTGGCAGCCAGATCCGCCGGTTCCAAACCCCCGGGCGACGGACCACGTACCACCAACCGGGTATCGAGACCCGTCAGACTCCGCGCCAACGCCTGCGCCCCCGTGGCTGCCTGAACATCGCAGCTGGCCACCATCAGCACGGTGTCCGCCCATTGGCCTGCAAGCCCATCATGCGTGGCCAGCACCCTGGGCAGGTCCAGCACGACGACGTCATGGGCGTCTGCCAGTGCGGCCAGTACCTGCTGGTGCGGCATCGGTTCACCGACTGAGCGCAGGTCCGCGGATAGCACCCTCACCCCGCGCCAGACCGGAAGGCTCGCGCTGAGCTCGGCGGGAGCGAACCCGCTGGGCTCCTCACGCAAATCAGCCCACCGCAATCCCGGCTCATGCTCGATACCGATCAGCACATCCAGCCCGCCGTGCTGGAAATCCAGGTCAACGAGCCCGACCGAAAGACCTGCGGCGGCACAGCAGCGGGCCAGCACCACGGCGAACGCGGATGCCCCGGCCCCGCCACGTGCCGCAACCACGCCCAGGACCCGGGCCCGCCTGGTGGTGCACACCGAACGCAGCCTGGTCAGCACCTGCTCGGCCGCACCGGGCAGCACGAAACAGGCTGCGCCATCCGGCGTCCCGACATCACCAGCGGATTCCAGCCCTACCCAGGCGAAGCCTGGCCCGCGCCGTCGCCAGTCCGGGTCGCCCGGGGTCGATTCGGTGACGCTATCGAGCACCAGAGCCGCATCTGTGGGAACCGCGCCCGGCGGGTGCACCGTCAGCGGCATATCCGCTAGCGCAACAACCGAACGCACGGCATCAACGAGGGCCGGTTCGGCGGACCTGAGCGCAACTGCGGGCCGGAACATGCTCATCACTCCCTGAGGTCGGTCACATCAGCCTTGCGAGCATCGGCGAACACGTCACCTTCGAGATGGTGCGGCTGTGGATGGCCGGGCGCCAATGCGCCGGTTGTGGACAGGATGGTCAGCTGCCACCGGTCACCACGGCGTGCCACCAGTCCCTATCGAGCCGACGGTCGATACCGTGGAGATTCACCGCCTGACTGGGAGTACATCGATGAACAGCGACACGCCACGCGGGTCCGAGGGCACCACGACCATGGATTCAGGCGACCAAGCGGCGCCCGAGCATCAACCGGATGGCCCGAATGAGGAGCCGGAGCCTGCGGAGGCCTCCGCACAAGCTCCACAGCCCGACGGCACCGCCGAGCAGGCCGAACCAATCGAGGTTGCCACACCAGTCGAGGAGGCCGAACCGGCCAGCGAGGCCGACCCGGTCGAGGAGGTCGTGCCGGACCCTGACGCCACCCATAGGCGGGCGCCCGACCTGAGCCCACCGCCGGAGGCGGAGATCGACCCCGATCTGACCGGGACCCGGCCGCTCGCGGGGGCCGACGACCGCACCGGGGCCGAATGGCCCGGCCACAACCCGGCCGTCGAGGCCGGTGCCACAGCGATTCCCACCGCGGCCGACGACGAACGGATTCGCGAAGAGCGCGCCCGCCGCTTCGGCCTCCCCGCACAAGAGCCCGAGGTCGTGGTGGCGAGCGAACCCGTCGCCGCCGCTGCTCCGACGGCGGCCATGCCAACCACACCAGCGCCGCCGACGACCGAACCGGCCGATCCGTTCGCAGACTTCGACGACGGGCCGACTTCCCGGGCAGCAGCACACTGGTGGAGCATCCTGATCTCGATCCTGTTCATCCCGATCGCCTGGTATCTGCTGGCCGACGGCGGTGAACGCACCTCCTTCAGCCTCAGCAATGGCGGCGCACTGAACATCGCCGGGCCGATCGAGATCGGTGCCGGGGCACTGTGCCTGTTCTTCGTCTTGCTGGCGGCACGATGGTCGTCCGTGGGGGCGATCTTGTGCGGCACGGTCGGGCTGGCCGCCGGAGTCGCGTTCATCGCCGCCAACGAGCAGGTGATGGACCTGCTGCTGGAATATCAGAGCGTGCTGCTCCGTTTGGACCAGCTGGGCCAGAACATCATGGACCACCTAACCGCCGACGGCACCGCCGGGCGGCTGGCCATCTACGGTTTCGTCCTGATCATGGCCGGGGTCATTTCGCACGGCGCCCGCCGCCAGGGCCGCCGGGAGGAGAAGCGCAAGGCCGCCCTGGGCTTGTAGGCCCGGTCGCGGCGATCAGCGGTAGCGGCGGCGAAGGTTAGCGCTGCTCGATTCCCCAGGGGTGGTATCAGCGATCCACGGGCCGGTGCCCTCACTGGTATCGATGATGCCGTCCTCGGCCCATTGGTACCGCCCGCTCAGCACCTCGCGGGCAAGCCGTTTGTCGGAGGCGTCCTCGTTCGCCCACAGGCTCCGCATCAGGGTGGCGACGCGACGGCGCGACTGGCGGCAGAAGGCGTCGGCCAGCTCCCGCGGCGCCTGACCGTGCTCACCCGAGCGAACCTGGTCCTCGGCCCGCACGCAGGTGGCGGTGATGGCGAACAGCTCAGCACCGACGTCGACGATCCGCGCCAGGAACAGCTGTTGCTGTTCCAGGCCACCCTGCCACCGGGCCATTCCGTAGAAGGTGTTGCGGGCCAGGCGCCGGGAGTTGCGCTCCACGAACCGCAGGTGGGTTCCCAGCGGGCCGATCCCGGCATAGCTGGAGGGCAACTGCCCAGCACCGGACACCAACGACGGCAGCCACGATGCGTAGAACTTGGCCGCATTGCGCAGGGCCACCAGCTTGTCGTCCATGGTGGCGTCCTGGTCGATCAGGGCACCGGCGATATCCAGGTGGGTATCGACCGCCTCGCGCGCGATCAGCAGGTGCATGATCTCGGTGGAGCCTTCGAAAATCCGGTTGATCCGCAGATCACGCAGGATCTGCTCGGCAGCGACCGCTCGCTCGCCCCGCTCTCGCAGCGAAGCTGCGGTCTCATACCCGCGGCCACCGCGGATCTGAACCAGTTCGTCTGCGCATTGCCAGGCCATCTCGCTGCACCACAGCTTTGCCAGTGCCGCCTCGATGCGGATATCGGCGGTGCCCGATTCCGCCAACCTGCCAGCCAGGTCCACGACGCACTCCTGCGCGTAGGTGGTGGCCGCAAGGAACGAGATCTTCGCGGAGATCGCGCCATGCTGACCGATCGGCTTGCCCCACTGCACCCGAGCGCCGGACCACTCACGGGCGATCTTCAAGCACCACTTGCCGGCGCCGACACACAGCGCCGGGATGGATAGCCGCCCGGTGTTGAGAGTGGTCAGCGCAATCTTGAGCCCTTGCCCCTCACGTCCGATGACATTGGCGGCGGGCACCCGCACCTGGTGGAACCGGGTCACGCCGTTCTCGATTCCCCGCAGACCCAGGAACGCGTTGCGACGCTCGACGGTGATGCCGTCCGAGTCCGCCTCCACCACGAACGCCGTCACGCCGCCCCGGTGGCCTTCCCTGGTCGGAACGCGTGCCATCACCACCAGCAGCTCGGCGATCACCCCATTGGTGGTCCACAGCTTGACGCCGTCGATCAGGTAGTCGCCCTCGGGTGTCGGGGTGGCACTGGCTTGCACCCTGGCCGGGTCGGATCCGACATCGGGCTCGGTGAGCAGGAAGGCGGAGATGGCGCCCTGGGCGCAGCGCGGCAGATACGCCTGCTTCTGCTCCGGGGTGCCGAATTGCTTGACCGGTTCCGGTACCCCGATCGACTGGTGCGCCGAGGCCAGCGCACCCAGGCTGGGGTTGACAGTGCCCAGCAGTTCCAGCGCCTTGTTGTAGTAGACCTGACTCAAGCCCAATCCGCCGTACTCGCGGGGAATCTTGATGCCCATGACACCCAGGTCGATCAGACCCCGGATCACCGAGTCGCTGACCACGGCGGATTCTTCGATGGCAGCACCATCCACGCTTTGCAGATGTCTGGTCAGGTCCGCTAGGAACGCCTCCCCGCGGACCACCTCATCGGCGGGCAGTTCCGGATACGGCCAGACCAGATCGGGCCGGAACCGCCCCAGATAGAGTTCGCGCGCGAATGAGGCATGCTCCCACTGCGTGGTTCTGGCAGCTTCGGCAACCCGCCGGGCCTCGCGTTCAGTGACCGGCGGTGCGACCACCGCCTGCTCGGCTTCGGGGCACATTCCGGGCCTCCTTTTCGTGGCTGTACTCCAGTGTCCTCCCATCCCGGCACGTATGGGGGTTTTCTCGACGGATTGAGCAGCCGCGGCGCCACCGCAGGATGTGCTTCGCCGAGTCGGCGCTGCATTCCTCGCCGTGGCCGGACGGTGCATTGCGCAGGCCGTCGGTACCGGATGCCTCAAGCGCATTAGGCTGACGTCAGCCCCAAGGCAACCCATCGACGTCGCTGGAGGACCGATGACCGACGCCACAACTCCTGCTCTGGAAAACCTGCTCCACGAAGAGCGCACCTTCCCGCCCAGTGCCGCCTTCACGGCGCATGCCAATGCCGGGCCCGAGCTCTACGCCGCAGCTGAACAGGATCGGCTGGGATTCTGGGCCGACCAGGCACGCGAACTACTCGATTGGTCGACGCCGTTCACCCAAACGCTGGATTTCTCCGACGCCCCGGTCGCGCGCTGGTTCGCCGACGGCACGCTCAACGCCGCCTACAACGCCGTCGACCGGCATGTGGAAGCCGGAAACGGCGACAGGGTCGCGATCTACTTCGAGGGCGAACCCGGCGACACCCGGACCCTCACCTACGCGGACATGCAGCGCGAGGTGAGCAAGGCGGCCAACGCACTGGGTGCGCTGGGTGTCAGCACCGGCGACCGGGTCGCGATCTACTTGCCCATGATCCCCGAAGCTGTGATCGCGATGCTCGCCTGCGCACGGATCGGCGCCACCCACTCGGTGGTCTTCGGCGGCTTTTCCGCCGAGGCCCTGTTCAGCCGGATCAACGATGCCCAAGCAAGCCTGGTGATCACCGCGGACGGCGGCTACCGGCGGGGCAAGGCCAGCGCGCTCAAACCAGCGGTCGATGAGGCATTGGCCAAGGGCCAGACCCCGGTCCAGCGGGTGCTGGTGGTCAAGCGAACCGGTCAGGACGTGGACTGGACCGACGGCCGCGACGTGTGGTGGGACGACGCCGTCGGAGGCGCCGCTGATGTCCACGAGCCGGTCGCGGTGGAAGCGGAGCACCCGCTGTTCATCTTGTACACCTCGGGCACCACTGGGAAGCCGAAGGGGATTCTGCACACCACCGGCGGCTACCTGACCCAGGCCGCGTACACCCATCTGAACGTGTTCGACCTTAAGCCCGAGACCGACGTCTACTGGTGCACCGCCGACGTCGGATGGGTCACCGGCCACAGCTATGTCACCTATGGCCCGATGCTCAATGGCGCCACCCAGGTGCTGTACGAAGGCACGCCCGACACGCCGGACAAAGGCCGGTGGTGGGACGTCGTCTCCAAGTACGGGGTCACCATTCTGTACACCGCGCCCACCGCGATCCGCACCGTGATGAAGTGGGGTGAGGCGATCCCGAACGGCTACGACCTGTCGTCTTTGCGCGTACTGGGGTCGGTGGGAGAACCGATCAACCCGGAGGCATGGGTGTGGTACCGCCGCGTGATCGGCGGGGATCGCACTCCGGTGGTCGACACCTGGTGGCAAACCGAGACCGGGGCGATCATGATCTCGCCGCTGCCCGGCGTCACGGAGGCCAAGCCCGGTTCGGCACAGGTGCCCCTGCCCGGCATCTCAGCGCAGATCTGGAACGACGCCGGTGAACCGGTGGGGCCCGGCGGCGGTGGCTACCTGGTGCTGAACGAGCCGTGGCCGGCGATGCTGCGGGGGATCTGGGGTGACCCGGAACGGTTCAAGGAGACCTACTGGTCACGATTCCCCGGTACTTACTTCGCCGGAGACGGCGCCAAGTTCGACGAGGACGGCGACATCTGGCTGCTCGGGCGCGTGGACGATGTGATGAACGTCTCCGGGCACCGGCTGTCCACCACCGAGATCGAGTCCGCCCTGGTGTCGCACCCCATGGTGGCCGAAGCCGCGGTGGTGGGTGCCAGCGACGACACCACCGGGCAAGCGGTGGTGGCCTTCGTCATCCTGCGCGGCGATGCGGCCGGCGACGCCGACGGGTCAGACGCCGTTGCGGAACTGCGCAACCACGTCGCCAAGGAGATCGGCCCGATCGCCAAGCCACGCTCGATCCTGGTGGTCGCTGAACTACCCAAGACCCGGTCGGGCAAGATCATGCGTCGCCTGTTGCGCGATGTGGCCGAGCACCGTCAGGTCGGCGACGTCACCACCCTGGCCGACAACACCGTGATGGCGCAGATCGAAGCTGGCCTGTCGGGGCAACCCGCCAGCACCGAGCACTAGCCGAGCATCGCCGTCAGGCCTGCGCGGACCAACACAGGCCGACGGACAGGGCCGACGGACAGGGCCGATGAATAGAGCCGATGGCAGGTACCGTGCACTCGGTGAGCGTTGACCCAGCCATCGTGACCCCGCCGGGGCCGTGGACACATCGGATGGTCGCGGCCAATGGCGGCCGGTTTCACGTGGCGATGACTGGACCGGAGGACCCATCCGCGCCGCTGGTGATCCTGCTGCACGGGTTTCCGCAGTTCTGGTGGGCCTGGCGCCACCAGCTGGTGGCGTTGGGCCAGGCCGGGTACCGGTGTGCGGCCATGGACCTACGCGGATACGGCGCATCGGACAAGCCTCCACGCGCGTTCGCGATGCCCTACCTGGTGGCGGACGTGGCGGGTGTCATCCGCTCCCTCGGCTCCCACAGCGCCACCGTCATCGGCATGGGCCTGGGCGGGCAGGTGGCCTGGGCGTTGCCGTCCCTGGCACCAGGTGCGGTCCGGGCCATTGGCGTCCTGGGCACGCCACATCCGGCGTTCCTGTTCAGTCTCGGTCATCGGGCCGCCCCCGCCGGGACGCTGGCGAAGCTGGGCAAGTTCCAGATCCCCTGGTTCCCCGAGCGCTCGATCACCCACGGCGACCTGGTCGTGCGGCTGCTGGCAGCATGGTCCGGCCCCGGCTGGGACAGTCCGGACGCCGGCTTGTACACCGCCGCCGCCCGGCTCCCGTTCGCGGCGCACAGCCAGATGGAACAGTTGCGTTGGCTGGTGCGCTCACAGGCACGCGCGGACGGCAAGCGGTACCGGGAGCAGGTCTCGGTACCGATCCGGATTCCGGTGCTCTCGTTGCATGGCTCGGCCGACGGCAACCTGCCCCCGCATGCATGCCGCCGGGACGGCAGCTTGGCGAACGGCGGGTACCAGCGCACGATCATCCCCGACGCCGGTCACTTCCTGCCCGAGGAGGCACCCGAGCAGGTCAGCTCGGCACTGCTGACCTGGCTGGGACGCGTCTCCCGGCGTCGTTGACCCGCCCGGTTTGGGTCGATCGGCGCAACCTGGCAGACTGTGGGCCAGTTCACACACTGCTACACCTAAGGACGCCCCAGCATGGACGAATCCGTCATTCGAAGTGCGCCGCTCTTCACCGAGTTGAACGACACCGGCTACCTGGCGATTCGAGAGCGCATGACGGAACACACCTACCGTCGCGGCGAGCAGATCTTCGCCGAAGGCGCACCGGGCGACAAGCTGTTCGTGCTGGGTGCGGGCAAGGTCAAGCTCGGGCACACCGCACCCGATGGCCGCGAGCACCTGCTGGCCGTGCTGGGGCCTGGCGAAATCCTGGGTGAGGTGTCCCTGTACGACCCGGGTCCCCGCACAGCCACCGCCACCGCCCTGGCGAAGACCTCGCTGGTCTCGCTGCAGCACACCGACCTGCTGCGGGTACTGGATGCCCGCCCGGAGATCTCACAGCACCTGATGCGATCGCTGGCGGTCCGGTTGCGCCGCACCAATGCGGCGATGGCCGACCTGATCTTCGCCGACGTCCCCGGGCGCGTGGCGAAGGCCCTGCTAGACCTGGGGCGGCGCTTCGGGCAACAGACCGACGCCGGCCTGCGGGTGACGCACGACCTCACGCAGGAAGAACTGGCCCAGCTGGTGGGGGCGACCAGGGAAACGGTGAACAAGTCGTTGGCGGAATTCTCCAACCGCGGCTGGTTGCAACTGGACGGCCGCTCGGTGGTCCTGCTCGACATCGATCGGCTGCGTCGCCGGGCCCGGTAGCGGGCTACGCCAACTCCACCGTCAGTTCGATCTCGACCGGCGCACCCAGCGGCAGCGAGGCGACCCCGACGGCGGATCGGGCATGTACACCGGCGTCCCCAAAGATCTGCTGCAGCAGGTCCGAGGCCCCGTTGACGACGCTCGGGTGCGCGGTGAACGCCGGATCGGCGGCGACGAATCCGGTGACCTTGATCACCCTCGCGATCGCATCTACGCCACCGGCCACCGAAGCAGCCGCGGCCACCGCGTTCAGCGCGCACAGCCGGGCCAGATCACTGGCCCGATCAGCGCGGATCTGCCCTGGACCATCACCCACGGTGCCGGTCGCGACCAGCGCGCCGGCACGCATCGGCAACTGGCCGGAGGTGAGCACCAACGTGGGTGTCGCGACCGCCGGCACGTACGCGGCCACCGGCGCCACGACGTCCGGAAGGACAATCCCGGCGTCGGCCATCCGCTCAGATGGGGACGTCACTGCACCTCACGCTTGAGGTACGCCACCAAACCCTGACCATCTGGGCCCGGCACCACCTGAACCAACTCCCAGCCGTCGCTGCCCCAGGTGTCCAGTACCGCCTTGGTGTTGTGGATCAACAACGGGATGGTCGAGTATTCCCACTTCGTCATGATCCGATCCTAGGCGCTGGAGCACTCGGGAAACGGTCGAGGATGGTTGTTGGATTCAGTTGGCCGATTGCGGCAGGCGGCGAGCCGGCTTGGAAACCGGCCACCGCTGGGCGATGAGCTCGTTGATCTGGTTGCGATCCAGATCAGCCAGGCTCATGCGCCACGACTCCACCGCAGGTGCCCGTCTCAGCAACGCTCGGCGTTCCCGCTCGGTCATCCCCCCCCAGACCCCGAACTGGATCCGATTGTCAAGAGCGTCTACTAGGCACTCCAACCGCACCGGACATTCGAAGCAGACCTCTCTGACCTCCCGCTGGGCCGCGCCCTGGACGAAAAGCTCGTCCGGCGAACGACCTGCGCAGGCGGCACTCGCGGTCCAACTTTCGTCAAACTTCTGTGTCATCCCACCCTCCGAACCGCACCGATCCACCCTCGGCTGCCCCACGTTCGATAATTGAACTTAACGTAAACTCGGCGCTGAGCAAACGGTTGGCCTGGATGAATCCCGCCTCAACAGTTGTGCAGGACGTGCGCAGGCCTGGCCAGAGCCTGCGTGGCGAGGCGATCGAGAACGTAAGATGCCCCCCATGGCGAAGTCTTCTCGCGCGCCCGGGCGCACGGTGAACATAGCCCAGCTCATCTCACTCTTCGTGGTGTTCCTGATGGTCGCTGGGGTCGGTGGCGTGCTCGCAGCCGGATTCGCAATGCCGATGGTGGCAGCGGTCGGTGCGACCACCCAAGCCGGGATCAAGACCTTCGATGACCTGGGTACCGAGATCGGCGACCTCACCCTGTCCGAACGCAGTGTGATCCGGTACAGCGACGGCACTCAGATGGCGACGTTCTACGCCGAAGATCGCATCGTGGTCCCGCTGACCGAGATCGCACCGATCATGCAGCAGGCGGTGATCGCCGTCGAGGACAAGCGCTTCTACGAGCATGGCGCCATCGACCCCGAGGGCCTGCTGCGCGCGTTCGTCTCGAACCTGACCTCCGAAGACACCCAGGGTGGTTCCACTCTCACCCAGCAGTACGTGAAGAACGTGCTGCTGGAGCAGGCTCGCGTGGCCGAGGACGCCGAGGCGATGCACGCAGCCACTCAGAGCACTATCGGCCGAAAGCTACGCGAGGCCAAGCTCGCGATCGCCCTGGAGCAGATCTACACCAAGGACCAGATCCTTGAGGGCTACCTGAACGTAGCCCAGTTCGGCCCGTCTCAGTGGGGCGTGGAGGCAGCAGCCCGGTACTTCTTCTCCAAGAGCGCGGTCGACGTCAACGTCGGTGAAGCGGCCCTGCTGGCCGGGGTCACGCAGCTACCGAACAAGTGGAACCCGGTGACGAACCCCGACGGTGCGTTCGATCGACGCAACACGGTGCTGGCGTTGATGTTGGACCAGGGCGTGATCTCCCAGGAGAATTTCGACTACTACAGCATCATGCCGATCGCAGACATGCTCAACGTGCAAGCGATCCCGCCCACGTGTGCGACGGCGAACATCTCGGCGTACTTCTGCAACTACGTGGTCAATACGATCCTGCAGAGTCCGGAGTACGGCGAGACGCCTGCTGACCGGTACCAGCTGCTGGTGCGCGGCGGGCTGGACATCACCACCACGCTCAGCCGGGAGCTGCAGCAGCAAGGATACGAATCGCTGCTGGCCGCGGTCCCGGTAGATGACCCGTCCGGCGTATCGAACGCCATCTCGACGGTGGAGCCCGGCACCGGACGCATCATGGCGATGGTGCAGAACACCCCGTATGGCAAACCCGACGGTGCCGGAGACCGGACCACCGAGGTGAATTTCAATGCCGACGCCTCCTACGGCGGGTCGCTGGGGTTCCAGACCGGCTCGACGTTCAAGGCGTTCGTGCTCACGGCCTGGCTGGAAGCCGGCAATTCGCTGATGGACATCGTCGATGGTTCTCAGGGGCAGTCCTTCTCCCGATCTTCGTGGAACTACGGCGGGTGTGACCTGGGGGCGCACGCGGCGAAGTACGACCCGAAGAACATCGAGGGAATCGGCACCGGGCCGATGACTGTGATGGCCGCCACCGAGCAGTCGGTCAACACCGCATTCGTCAATATGGCCAATCAGCTGAATATGTGCGACCTGTACAACCTGACGCAGCGTCTTGGTCTGCACGTGGGTAGTGGGGTGGACAGCACCTACGGTCTGCCGTTGATCCCGAGCCCGGGCATGGTGCTGGGATCGAACAACATCGCTCCGCTGACCATGGCTGCGGCGTTCGCGACGTTTGCCGCCAACGGAACCTTCTGCTCCCCGATCGCCATTGACAAGGTCATCGACCAGAACGGCAACGAACTACCGATCCCGAGCGCTGGATGCTACGAGGCCATCAAACCGGAGGTGGCGGCGACGGTGACCTACGCCCTCAGCCGCGTGGTCTCCACGCGCGGCGCCACCGGGACCCGGGCCAATCTTTCCGATCGGGCCGAGGCAGGCAAGACCGGTACCGCCAACGAGGACACCGCAGTGTGGTTCGTGGGATACGTGCCGCAGATGTCGACGGCGGTCTGGGTCGGTTACTCCGAAGGCCTCAAGCCGATGATGCGGATCACCATCAACGGTCAGTACCACAGCTTGGTCTATGGTGGAAAATTCGCGGCACCGATCTGGAATAGCTATATGAAGGGCGCGGTGGCGGAGCTGGCGCTGCCCGCCTCCGGCTTTCCTGATCCGAATGACAAGCTGGTCTTCGGTGAACGCAAATGGGTACCGAACGTGGCTGGGATGAGCATCGACCAGGCAACCCAAACATTGCAGTCCGCCGGGTTCCAGGTGAAGGTCGGTAGTGAGTTGCCCGATCCCGATATCCCTGCCGGTGCTGTGGTTCGCAGCCAGCCCGCCACGGGGTCGCTGGTGCAACAGGGCTCGGTGATCACACTGATCCCGAGTTCGGGCCCACCACCGGCGGCCGACCCCAATGCGGCGATCTGCGCTGCCAACCCGAACGATCCCGCCTGTGGCTGACCCCTACGCCCCGGCTACGTCCATCGGGGGCGGCAGCTGACGACTGTGAAGCGTGCCGCCGGTGTCCTCGCTGGCGGTGCGGTAGCCGGCTTGACCTGGGCGCTGGCAGAAGCCCGTGCCTTCGTGCTGCGACGGGTCGAGGTGGCCATGCTGGCAACGGGATCCCGTCCGATCCGGGTGCTACACATCTCCGACCTGCACCTGAGCCCAGGGCAGCAGGACAAGGTCTCGTGGGTGCGCCGGTTGGCTGCTACCGAGCCGGACTTGGTGGTCAACACCGGGGACAACCTGGCACACGCACACTCGCTGCCGCTGCTGCTGGATGCGCTGGCACCACTGCTGTCGGTGCCCGGAGTGTTCACGCTGGGTTCCAATGACTACTTCAAGCCCACGCTGCGCAACCCAGCCAGGTACCTGCTCCCGGACTCCCGCACCAAGCATTCGCACCGGGGATCGCCAGACCTGCCGGGACGCCAGCTCCGCGACGCCCTGGTGGGGGCTGGCTGGCTGGACCTGGCCAACTCCCGTGGGGTGCTCGCTGCGGCTGGACAACTGGTGAGCTTCGTCGGCGCTGCCGATGCCCATCTGGACCTCGACGCCATCCCGTCCTCACGACCGGGGAACCGGCCGGCCGATGCGGTCGCTCATCTCGGGGTGACGCACGCGCCGTATCTGCGGGTTCTGCAGGGCTTGCAGGCCGATGGCTGCGACCTGGTGTTCGCCGGGCATACCCACGGCGGGCAGTTGTGCTTGCCGGGTTTGGGAGCGTTGACCACCAACTGCGATCTGGATGCCGGGCGGGCCAAAGGCTTGCATGGCTGGCCCGGACGGCGACCGGACCAGGATCCGGCGTCTATGTGGCTCCACGTCAGTGCCGGGTTGGGAACCAACCCCTATACCCCGGTCCGCTTCGCCTGCCGCCCGGAAGCCACGCTGCTCACCCTCACCGCCCGCCAAGATGCCGGACCACCGGACCACGGACACACGCCCGCCCACGCCGCGCACGCCCGCCCACGCGACCCACGCGACCCACGCGACCCACGCGACCCACGCTGCTGAGGTAGTACTCCTGCGCTGAGGTAGTCACGTGTGCAGTACTACCTCAGTGCAGGAGTACTACTTGACCGGATCAAGCGGGGTGACCCGACGTGATGAACGCGACACGTCGTGAGTTTCAGCAGCGGACCAGAACTCGGCTATCCTGTCTTGGCTCCCCGGGGTGTGGCGCAGCTTGGTAGCGCGCTTCGTTCGGGACGAAGAGGTCGCAGGTTCAAATCCTGTCACCCCGACAAGCGAGGGCCCGCTCGGCATCAGCCGGTGCGGGCCCTCTGCTCTCGGGACAGCCGGCAACGACCCGGTATGAGCTATCCGAGAACCGCCTCGGGTCGCAGGTCCAACCGCCGCAACGATTGTGCGTTGATGGCCACGATCACCGTGGAAAGCGACATCATGATCGCCCCGACCGACATCGGCAATACGAATCCGATCGGTGCAAGCACTCCGGCCGCCAGCGGGACCGCCAGCAGGTTGTAACCGGTCGCCCACCACAGGTTCTGTTGCATCTTGCGGTAACTGGCCGACGACAGTTCGATCACCGAGACCACCGCTCGCGGATCGTCACCGGCAAGGATCACCCCAGCGCTCGCAATCGCCACGTCGGTCCCGGCTCCGATGGCCAGCCCGACATCGGCCTGCGCAAGCGCGGGGGCATCGTTGACGCCGTCACCGACCATCGCCACCGTCCGCCCCTCCGCCTGCAAAGTTTGAACATTGCTGGCCTTG
Organism: Beutenbergiaceae bacterium; assembly: GCA_047971285.1. Taxonomy (GTDB): domain Bacteria; phylum Actinomycetota; class Actinomycetes; order Actinomycetales; family Beutenbergiaceae; genus Pseudactinotalea. The sequence goes on from JBKDZO010000050.1 coordinate 100,775, forward strand.
TCCTCCGGTCGCACACCGGCGAAATGCCGTTCAATACCCAAGTCGGCGGCGACGGTAGCGGCAACGGCCTCGGCGTCGCCGGTCATCATCACCACCTGAACCCCGCGAGCCTGAAGCGCATCGACGGCGGCACGAGACTCAGCGCGGATCTCGTCGGCGAGTCGGAATGCCCCGGCGACCTCGCCATCGACCAGCACGTGCAGGATGATCGCACCCTGCCGCTTCCATTCCTGCGCGATGTCCAGTTCTCGGGCACCGGCCACCGCGAGCATCGCTGGCCCGCCGACTTGCACCGATCGGCCGCCGACCTGCGCCCTGACTCCGACCGCCGGGGAGGATTCGAAATCGCTGGACGCCGGAACTTCCACCTGCTGCTGGGAGGCAGCGGCCACGATCGCTTGCGCCAACGGATGCTCGGAGTCACGCTCAGCGGCGGCGGCCAAGGCGAGGACATCGTCTGCCCGCCGGCCCGGGCTCGGCTCAACAGCGGTGACGGCGGGGCTCCCCATGGTCAAGGTTCCGGTCTTGTCGAAGATCACCGTGTCCACCAGGCGCATCCGCTCCAGCGCCAATCGATCCTTCACCAGCACGCCGGCTTTGGCAGCGCGCTCGGTCGAGATCGACACCACCAGCGGGATCGCCAACCCCAGCGCGTGTGGGCAGGCGATGACCAGGACGGTGATGGTGCGCACGACCGCATCGTCGGACTGCCCCAGCAAAGTCCACACAACGGCGGTGACGACCCCGGCGCCGAGCGCATACCAGAACAGCCACCCGGCGGCCCGATCCGCCAGCCGTTGAGCCTTGGAGGACGAGTTCTGGGCCTGAGTGACCATGCGCTGAATGCCTGCGAGGGCGGTATCCGCCCCGACGGCAACGACGCGAGCTCGGATTCCGGTGTCCGTGGCAACCGTGCCAGCCACCACCCGGTCGCCCTCGCCACGCCGCACCGGGCGCGACTCACCGGTGATCATCGACTCATCCATATCCGCCGATCCGTGCACGACTTCGGCGTCGGCCGGAACACGCCCGCCAGGGCGGATCAGGACGACGTCGCCCACCACCAGCGTCGACGGCGGAACGGCGACCACATCGTCGCCGTCCAGCCGCTCGGCCTCATCGGGCAGCAGCGCAGCCAGCGAGTCCAGGGCCGAGGTGGTCTGGGCCAGGGAACGCATCTCCACCCAGTGGCCTAGCAGCATGATGACAACGAGCAGTGCCAGCTCCCACCAGAAGTCGAGCTGGGCATCCAGGATTCCGAGGCTGGCACCCAGCGAAGCCAGGTAGGCCACCGTGATCGCCAATCCGATCAGCATCATCATCCCGGGTTTGCGATCGCGCAACTCGCTGACCGCACCCTGCAGGAACGGCCTGCCACCCCAGAAATACATCACCGAGCCCAGTACCGGCGATATCCACGCCACCCATGCGCCCTGTGGCAGTGAGTAGCCCAGCAGCGAAGCAAACATGGGAGAGAAGGCCACCACCGGTATAGCCATCACGGCCATGATCCAGAACAGCCGGCGGAACATGGCTACGTGGCCGCTGTGCCCACCCGCACCATGCTCGCCATGCCCACCCGCACCATGCTCGCTATGCCCGTCGTGGTCACCATGACTAGCACTGTCCTGGTCCGGATGGTCGGCCCCGTGGTCGCCGTGGGCGTGGCCACGCTGGGCAGTCTGGTCACCATGCTGGTGTGGCTGATCGCCCTGCCGTCCAGCCGATTCCGTTCCTTCGGCCATCGAGGTACCAGTGCCGTGTTGTCCGTGCCCGCTATGCGATGTCATGTGTCCGCCCTCCAGCTTCCGAACACCGAGACAATACCCCCTGGGGGTATGGCAGGGCAAGGGTGATCTGGGGCGAGCTCGGTCGATCAATCCGGCACGGCCATGACCGTGAATCGCTGCAGCTCGGCCACCTCACCCTGGGCAATAACATGCAGCGCGTGACGCACGACGGCGTCATCGAGGTGGGCACGGACCTCGCTGCCGTCGCGCACCGAAATTCCCGTGACGGCGGCCACCAGGCCGATCATCTGCCGGGTGAGGTGGGCGATGACCGAACGCACCAGCCCGCGCCCGGATTTCAGGTCAGCCCGTAGCACCGTACGGTGCTGCAATCCATCCGCTGGAGTGACCACCGCAATCCGGCCGCCAGGCCTGACCAGGCGGACCAGTTCGTCCAGCACCGCCGCGGGAGCCGGATGCAGGTGCAGCACATTGGCGCACAGCGCGGCATCGACGGACTGTGCCGCCAGCCCGGTGGCGGATGCTTCCTGCACGCTGCCAGCGCTGATGCGATCAGCATTCCGGGCACGGCGCAGCATGGCCGGTGAGGCGTCGACCCCGTGCACGCGAACGCCTCGCGCCACCAGAGGTGCCGCCGTCAGCCCGGTGCCGCAGCCGACGTCGACCAACGTCCGTACAGGCAGTTCCCGCGCGATTCGCTGCGCCAGAGCGGTGGTGGCCGGTGAGTCCCAGGCGAGGTCGTAGCAGGCTGCGTAGATCCGCCAGAACCCGGCGCGCATGCAGCTTTCGCGTCAGTAGATGACGAACTTGCGGCCAGGGATGAAACGGCTCGGGATCACCAGGTAGACACCATAGAGCGCAATCAGCGCCCCGGCCCACCAGGCATCGCCAGCCACGATCGCGAGCCCGATTCCGACAGCGATCAGGACCAGGCCGTAGACGGTGGCCAGCACCGTGCTGGTCGCCCGAGCCGCCTTGCCGGCCGCCTGCATTGCCTTGTCGGCCTTCTCAAATCCGCTACTGCGCGGATCGCCCTGCGGCTGCTGCGCGGGCCCAGGACTGGTCGGCTCACTCATGCCTTTCCCGATTCTCACTCTCGCCGTCTAGCGAGGATCCGGAGAACCCGCCATACGAACTGCTCGATACGCACGGGCCGGTCCCGCACAAGAAGACCGCGGCTTCAGCGATCTGTCGTAATCGTACAGGTCGGGTAGATTCTCGGACGCCCCACTAGCCAAGGAGTCGATGTGATCGTCGGCCGCATCACACCCACCGAGCCGCAGCCCGGCCGAACACCACGCCCCCGTGCCGACACCTGAGTTCATAGCCGCCTTGCGCTCCAAGGTTGGCACCGATCTGCTCTGGCTCACCGGCGTCACCGCCGTGGTGTTCGACGACACTGATCGGGTGCTGCTCGGACAGCGCAGCGACAACCGCATGTGGGCGCTGATCTCGGGCATCCTGGAACCGGGCGAACACCCCGATGCGGCCAGTGCCCGCGAGGTGGTTGAAGAAACCGGGGTCGATGTTGCCGTTGAGGCATTGACCTCACTTCGAGTCACCGAGCCGGTGACCTACCCCAATGGCGACCAGGCCCAGTACCTCGACCTGGTCTTCTGGTGCCGGATGACCGGCGGACGGGCCGAGGTGGGCGACGATGAGTCGATTGCCGTCGGGTGGTTCGACCTCACCGATCTGCCAGAACCGCTGCTGCCGCCCGTTCTGCCGACCATCCGGACCACGTTGAACTACCGGCGCGACCCTGACATCGGCGTGCAAATGCAACGTTGAGGCAGCCGCTGCGCAAACTTTGGAAAAATGGGTCTTTCGTCCGCGCCCGCCGACGTCGGCACCCGGCTAACGTGATGTGACACCTAGGACGAGGGAGTCAGAATGTCACGTTTCGAAGGCCGGTCAGCACTGGTCACCGGTGGGGGTAGCGGCATCGGAGAGGCGATCAGCAAGCAACTTGCGGCTGAAGGGGCTTCGGTGGTGGTCGCCGACCTCTCACCGGAAGCGGCCCAGCGCGTGGTCGAGGAGATCACTGGCGCTGGGGGCACCGCTGCACCGCTGCAGATGGACAGCAGCAAGCCGGAGGACAACGAACGAGCGGTCAACTTCACCGTTGAGACCTACGGCAAGCTCAATTTCGCTGTGAACAATGCCGGTATCGGCGGACCTCAGGCCAGCGCTGCCGATGTCGAACCCGAGGATTGGCGCACGGTCATGAGCGTCAACATCGACGGCGTGCTCTACGGCATGAAGTACCAGATTCCGCAGATCATCAAAGACCCCGGCCACAGCGCCATTGTGAACATGGCATCGATCCACGGTGCGGTGGCTGCCATCGGCAGCGGGGCATACACCGCGAGCAAGCACGCCGTCGTCGGAATCACCAAGAACGCCGCCGCCGAGTATGGCGGCGACGGATTGCGGATCAACTGCGTCGGCCCCGGCTACATCGCCACACCGCTACTGGACAAGCACCTGGACGAAGCCACCAAGGAGTTCCTGGTCTCCAAACATCCCCTGGGTCGGCTCGGACGAGCCGAGGAAGTCAGCGAACTGACCTGCTTCCTGCTATCCGACGCCGCTAGTTTCTGCACCGGCGCGTACTACCTGGTCGACGGCGGCTACACCGCCGTCTGACCTCACCGGTACGGGCCCACTCTCACGGCCCAGCCCATCCCGTCGCTTTCGAACCTCGGAACCGGAACCGAACCGTGCACAGTTCGGTTCCGGTTCGAGCGTTCGAAAAGCGGCGCGGGCGCGGGTCAGCGGGGCGGCACCTCGCGGCGCTCGGGCCCGGTGTATTGGCTGAGTGGCCGGATCAATGCGTTCGCGGCCCGTTGCTCCATGATGTGGGCGGTCCAGCCGGTGACCCGGGAGGCGACGAACAATGGCGTGAACGTGGCGGTGTCGAAACCCATCAGGTGATAGGCCGGACCGGCGGGGTAGTCCAGGTTCGGCTGGATACCCTTGGCAGCCACCATCGCCGACTCTAGTGCCGTATAGAGCTCACCCAGCTCGGGTCGCTGATAGTGCGCGATCAGGTCGTCCAGCACCGCCTTCATGGTGGGAACGCGCGAATCACCTCGTTTGTAGACGCGGTGGCCGAAACCCATGATCTTGCGCTTGTCCTCCAGCGCTCGGGTCAGCCATGCCTGCGCGTTCGACGCCGAGACTATTTCGTCGAAGGTATGCATCACCGCTTCGTTCGCGCCACCGTGCAGCGGGCCCTTGAGAGCTCCGATCGCCCCGGTCACCGCCGAATACAGGTCGGACAGCGTTGAGGTGATCACGCGCGCGGTGAAGGTCGAGGCATTGAACGAATGCTCGGCGTAGAGCACCATCGATACCTCGAACGCACGCACCACCTCCGGTTCCGGCTCGGTACCGAACGTCATCCAGAGGAAGTTCTGCGCATATCCCAGGTCGGTTCGCGGTGGTATCAGATCCTGGCCTCGACGGCGGCGCTGGTCGAAGGCGACCACGGCCGGGAGCATTGCGAACAGCCGCAGCGCCTTGGCCCGTTCGGCATCCGGTGACTGGTCGGCCGTATCGGGATCTGAGGCACCGATCACTGAGACTGCGGTACGGCAGGCATCCATCGGATGGCAACGCAGGGGTAGTGCGGCAATCGCTGCCACCACGTGTTCGGGCAACGCTCGTTGCGCCCGTTCGGCGACGTTCTGCTCGGCTAGTTGCGCCGGTGTGGGCAGTGCCCCGTGCCACAGCAGGTGGGCCACCTCTTCGAACGAGCATTGGGCCGCCAAATCCTGAACCGGGTAACCCCGGTACAGCAGCGAGTTGGAGTCCGGGTCAACCTTGCTAATGGCGGTGACGTCCACCACCACACCGGCGAGGCCTTTGCTGATGTCCTGGCTCATTCTCAATTCCCTTCGTCTGGCTCGCCCTGTCCCGAGTAGGTGAAAATCTGTGAATCAAACGCGTTGTACCCCGCATAGTCGACGAGGTCGTACAGCCTCGCCCTGGTCTGCATGTGCGAGACCAGGCTGGCCTGGGTTCCGGCCTCAGCGATGACGTCCAAGCCACGTTCGATCTCCCCCATCGCCATCCGTAGCAGCGTCACCGGATAGATCACGATGCGCACACCTGCAGATGCCAGCTGCGAGGTGGTGAACAGCTCGGACTTGCCGAACTCGGTCATATTGGCCAACACGGGGACATCGACGGCCGCAGCGACGGACTCAAACTCGCCCAAGTCCGCCAACGCCTCAGGGAAGATGGCGTCCGCCCCGGCGTCGACCAGTGCCTTGGCCCGGTCGATCGCAGCGGACAGGCCGTCGGTTGCGCGGACGTCGGTGCGCGCCATCACCACGAAGTTCGGATCGCGGCGCGCGGCGACCGCAGCAGCGAGCCGGCGCTGCGCGGTTCCCAGGTCTACGACGCTCTTGCCGTCCAGATGGCCGCAGCGTTTGGGATTCACCTGATCCTCGATATGGCAGCCGGCCACCCCGGCATCCTCCAGCAGCTGGATGGTGCGGGCGGCGTTCATCGGCTCACCGAATCCGGTGTCGGCATCGACGAGGGTCGGCAAGGATGTGACCCGTGCGATCTGGCCGGCGCGGGCCGCCACTTCGGTGAGTGTGGTCAGGCCGATGTCCGGCAGGCCCAGATCCGCGGCCACCACTGCACCGGAGACGTAGACGCCTTCGAATCCCTTCTCCTGGATCAGGGTGGCCGACAGCGGGTTCATGGCACCCGGCAGCCGGATCAGCTCGGCTCCGGCCAACCGTTCACGGAGATCCAGGCGCCGCTGCTCGGCGCTGAGCTGAGTGTGCAGCACTAGAACAATCCCGCCGGGCTGGGCACGGTACCGAGCAACCCTCGGCGGGCCGAGACGATCAGCCCCGGGAGTTCATCGGCTGTCAGCGAATCGAGCCGCTGCACCAGGTCAAGGAATCGTTCGATCTCAGCCGCTTCCAATGCGGATTCGGCCAGTGTGCGGAACTTCTCGATGTACTGCGCTCGCGCGAACGGCCGAGCACCCAACGGGTGGGCGTCCGCCATGGCGATCTCTTCGTTGATGACCTGGCCGTCGGCGGTGGTGATCTCCATCCGGCCACCGAAGGCCTTCTGCGCCGGATCGGTGCTGTGATACCGGCGGGTCCATTCGGGATCTTCGGCGGTGGTGATCTTGCGCCACAGCGCCACGGTGTCGGGCCTATGGGGCCGTTCCGGTGCGTAGGAGTGCTCGTGATGCCAGGCGCCGTCCTGCAGCGCCACCGCCACGATGTAGGGAATGGAGTGGTCCAGGGTTTCCCGAGTGGCGTCCGGGTCATACTTCTGCGGGTCGTTGGCGCCGGAGCCGATCACATAGTGAGTGTGATGGCTGGTGTGGATCACGATCCGTTCGATATTGGCCGGATCGGCCAGTTCTGGCCGGGTCCGGTGTAGCCGTCGGGATAGGTCGATCAGCGCCTGGCTTTGGTACTCGGCCGAATGCTCCTTGGTATAGGTGTCCAGGATCGCTCGCTTGGGCTCGCCGGGGGCGGGCAGGACGACGTCGTAGCTGGCTTCGGGTCCGTCCAGCATCCAGGCGACGACACCGTCCTCGCCCTCGTAGATCGGTTCCGGGGAGGTCTGGCCGCGCATGGCTCGGTCGACCGCTTCGATCGCCGCCTTGCCCGCGTATGCGGGGGCGTATGCCTTCCAGGTGGAGATCCGCCCCTTGCGGGATTGCCGGGTGGCGGTGGTGGTGTGCAGCCCTTGCCCGATCGCCTGGAAGATCGTCTCGGTCGGCAACCCCAGCAGGGTGCCGATACCTGCGGCAGCGCTGGGACCCAGGTGCGCAACATGGTCGATCTTGTGCCGGTGCAGACTGATGGCGCGCACCAGGTCGACCTGGATCTCATAGCCCGTCGCGATACCTCGCACCAGGTCTGCACCGGTGCAGGCACGGTGCTGAGCCACCGCCAGGATGGGCGGGATGTTGTCTGCCGGGTGAGAATAGTCGGCTGCCAGGAAGGTGTCGTGAAAATCCAATTCCCGCACCGCGACCCCGTTCGCCCACGCCGCCCATTCCGGGCTCACTCGCAGGTCATGACTACGTCCAAAGACGGTAGCGCCCGGGGTGTAGGGATGAGCTAGCGCCTGAGCGCGAGCTGCGACCACTGGCGGGCGCAGCAACGAAGCGGCCGCGACCGCTGCATTGTCGATGAGCCGATTGATGATCATGTCCAGCACCTCGGTGTCCACCGGCACCGGATCGGCGGCGATCTCGGCCAACTTCCATGCCAACTGGTCGGTGCGCGCAAGGTTGTCGTCGCTGCGATGAACGCGCAATTGCGTGGTCGGCACGGTGCTCCTTATGGTCGGCTACCTCACCACGGTAGAGCGTGCCATTGCGCGGCTCAACGCTTCGACCGCCGCGCCGCGACGTGCTCGGGACCGCGATCGCGACCTACAGTGGGCAGATGACCAGCTCCAGCCGCACCTGCGCCCCATCCTCACCTCTGACCTTGATTGCAGCATTCGCATGCGCAGCGGTGCTGTGGCTGGTCTGCGCGGTTCCGGCCAGCGCCCACAGCGAACTCCTCGATTCGACCCCTGCGGACAGCACCGAGCTTGCGGTGCCTCCGACCGAGGTGGTGCTGGAGTTCAACGAGGAGATGGTGGCCATGGGCACCGAGGTCGTCGTAGCAGATCCGGACGGCACGGCGGTGTCGACCGGCGAACCGGTGGTGGCGGGTGTGACCGTGACCCAGGCGATCGACGCCGACGTCGCTGGCTACTACACGGTCACCTGGCGGACGGTGTCCGCCGATGGACACCCGATCTCGGGAGAGTTCAACTTCACGGTCACCAACGCCGCTGCCACCACCGCCGCGGCGGAGCCCAGCACCAGCAGTAGCGCGACCTCCTCCGCTCCCCCGCAATCGCAGACGCAGACCGGTAGCACCACCGCGACCGCCACGGACTCCGAACCCGACGGCGGGGCGCTCCCCTGGATCATCGGCGCGGTGGTCGTGGCCATCGGCGTCGCCGTCGCACTGATGGCGCGCCGACGCAAAGCACAATGACCTGGCCCCGGAACGACTGGGAGCAGCGGTTCCGCGCCGGCCGCGTCCTGCTTCCGGAATGGGCCAGTGACAACCCAGACCGGGCCGTGGTGCTGATGACCGACGACGGCCGGCTCCAGGCCCATTCCTGGACCGCCTCAACCGGCCGCATGGTGGTGGCCACCGAACGCGCCCATGGCGTGGACACGGCCACCATCGACCCGTCCGGAAACTGGCTGTGGTGGTTCGACGACACCGATGGCAGCGAGCACGGCGTCTGGCGGCGGCAACCCTTCAACTCAACCCCGGGACGCCCGGTCCAGACACCGTTCGACCTTCCTACCGCCTACCCGCGTGGATTGCTGCTGGGGCGTGACGGGATCGCGGTCATCGGGCGCGCAGATGCCAGCTACGGCACCCAGATCCACGCGGTGCCGTTCGGGCCGATGGGCCATGGCAGCGACGGGCCGACCCTGATCTACGCCCGCCCCTGCTGGGCAGCCGCCCGGGCATTGAGCCACGATGACCGATTGATCGCCGTCGAACATGCCGAGAACGGCGACTCGCGCCATCCCGCGATCCGCATCTACCGGCGCAGCGGCCAGCAGGTCGCGGACTTGGACGACGGCCCTACCCGGGGTTTGTGGGCGCTGGGGTTCGCCCCAGCTGCCGATGATCACCGGCTGCTGGTCAAGCACGAACGCACCACCACCCCACGCCTGCTGATCTGGGACGTCGATGCGGCGTTGCAGCGGCAGGTGGAACTCGGGGTGGAGGGCGAAATCGGGGATGCCTGGTGGTATCCGGACACCCGCCATCTACTGGTCGCGGTAGACCATCAGGCCCGGACCCGGCTGTACCGGGTGGACCTGTTCTCCGGCGCGGTGGTGGCAGTCGGCCCCGCGGACGGCACTGTGGTCGATGCCACCGCTCGACCCGACGGCGATGTCTGGCTACGCCATTCCTCAGCCAGCCGGCCACCTGCCGTACTGTCGGCGCACAGCGGCAAACCGTTGATGGCCGCGGCAGGCTCCAACTGTCCGCCGTCGGTGCCGGTACGGGATGTGTGGACCGAAGGGTCCGGGGGCACGATCCACGCACTCCTGCGGGAGCCGCCGTCGACCCCCGCTCCCTACCCGGTGATCGTGGATGTGCACGGTGGACCGACAGCTCATGATTCCGACGAGTTCTCGCCGCACGCGTCGGCGTGGATCGACGCCGGCTGGGCGGTGCTGCAGGTGAACTACCGTGGTTCGACCGGGTACGGCGTGGGCTGGCGCGATGCCATCGAGACCGAAGTCGGCTTCACCGAACTCGCCGATGTGGCAGCCGTTCACCAGCAGCTGGTTGACGACGGAACCCTCGACCCAGCACGGTCGGTGCTCGCCGGCCGCTCCTGGGGTGGCTACCTCACGCTGCTCGGATTGGGAACGCAACCAGATCGGTGGGCTGCCGGTATCGCAGGGGTACCGGTTGCCGACTATGTGAACGCCTACAGCCAGGAGTTGGGTTCGCTGCAGGAGTTTGATCGGGCGATCTTCGGCGGCTCGCCCGAACAGGTCCCCGACGCCTACCGGCAGGCGTCCCCGCTGACCTATGTCGCCCAGGTTCGGGCGCCGCTCTTGGTCAGCGCCGGTCAGAACGACCCCCGCTGTCCGCTACCGCAGATTCTCAACTATGTGCGGGCACTCGAAGCCGCCGGGGGCACTGTGCAGCTTCATACCTACAACGCCGGGCATGCCAGCGCCGTCGATGCCGAACGGGTCACGAAGATGCGTCGGGAACTGGATTTCGTGCACCGGCACGTCCAGGTCCGAGCTGCCGATGCCTCACCCGATGGCGATAGCCAGCACGGCGACCGGTAGGAAGACCGCAGCGAGCGCCACCAGTGTCCATTGGAGCCGGGTCGCCATCCGCGAGCGCCGGATAGCGGCGATGATCCAGAGCACGACAGCGGCTAGGGCGAACACCACGAAGACCACCGGCAGGATCGCTTCCGCCGCCGTGATCGGACTGCTGTCGAAGAGCCCGTTCTGACCGATCTGGACGACGACGATGCCCAGGTAGGTGACGCCGAGGAGGACGAATACGCACAGTGCTGCCGCCCATGGCCTGCTCATCCACCTGGTCACTTCGTCACGTCCTCCTTCGGCAACCGCCGGCCATTCGACGTCGAATAGCCCGAGGTGAGCATGGTACGTGTCCGGGCGGCGATGGACCGGCACTGGCATTGACTACGGTCACCCCATGCGCGCTTTGAACATGGCCAACAGCACCCGTGGTCAGCTGGTGCTCTTCCTCGGAGCGGTACTGGTGATGCAGTTCGGCTATCCGATCTCACTGAACGGTCAGCTGTGGACCGCGCTGTACCTGCTCGGGTACGCCGCCATGATCGCGTTCGGGATTCGCGTGGCAGGTGGCGCTCGCAGGCAGCAGCGCCCATACCTGCTGCTGGGCGGGTTCGTGGTGCTGGCCAGCGGATGGTTCGCCTTTGCGCAGGACAACGCGCTGGCGCAACTGCTCATGCTGTGCTCGGTCGGGTTGTTTCAGTTGGCGCTCCTGGTGCGATTGTTCGAGCGGATCCTGCACGCCAAGCGGGACCGGCTGCCCACCACCGACGTGCTGCTGATGGCGATCTCGGCGTACTTGCTGCTGGGTGGTGTGTTCGCGGTGATCTTCAATGTGCTGGAGAGCGCCGTGCCGGGCAGCTTCATCGATACCGTCGGAGCTGAGCAGCCGCTGGTGTGGCAAGGGATGCTGTACTTCAGCTACATCACGCTGACCACCGCCGGGTTCGGGGACGTGCTGGCCGTCGCCCCGTGGGCACGGTCCCTGGTTGCGCTCGAGGCGGTACTGGGCACCCTGTTCCTGGCCATCGTGATCGCCCGGCTGGTGGGATCGATCGACTCCGACTGAGGACTGCCGAGCGCGGCATGGCAGCCGCTACCACCTCACGAACGCGGCATGGCGGTTGCCATTTCGGGAATTGGCAGCCGAGATGGCGCGTTCGGCGCGGGGGTGGCTAGTGCGAGGCTGCGACCAGTTCGGCGATCTGGATGGTATTGAGTGCCGCCCCCTTGCGGAGGTTGTCGCTGGCGACGAACAGCGCGAGGCCGCGACCGTCCGGAACACCGGGATCGGTCCGTATGCGACCGACGAAGCTGGCATCGGCCCCGGCCGCCTGCAACGGCGTGGGCACCTGAGATAGTTCCACGCCGGGCGCGCGGCCGAGCAACTCTGCGGCCCGCTGCGGTGACAGCGGGCGAGCGAACTCGGCGTTGATCGACAGCGAATGACCGGTGTACACCGGCACTCGCACGCAAGTGCCCGAGACCAACAACTGCGGAATTCCGAGGATCTTGCGCGACTCATTGCGCAGCTTGCGGTCCTCATCGGTCTCACCCGATCCGTCATCGAGCAATGCCCCGGCCAGCGGCAACACATTGAACGCGATGGGCGCCACGTACTTGTTCGGCTCCGGGAACTGCACCGCACTGCCGTCGTGGGTTAACGCGGCCATGTCCTGGGTGACGGCGGCACGCACCTGACCGTCGAGTTCCTCCACCCCTGCCAGGCCCGACCCGGAAACCGCCTGGTAGGTGGAGACGATGAGACGCTGCAGTCCGGCCTCATCATGCAGCACCTTCAGCACCGGCATGGCGGCCATGGTGGTGCAGTTCGGGTTGGCGATGATCCCCTTGCGCGCCTGCGCGATGGCAGCCGGATTGACCTCGCTGACCACCAGCGGGACATCCGGGTCCATCCGCCAGGCCGAGGAGTTGTCGACCACGGTCGCACCTGCCGCCGCGAACCGGGGCGCCTGGGCGAGCGAGGTGGCGCCACCAGCGGAGAACAGCGCGATGTCGATTCCGGCCAGGTCCGCCGTCGCGGTGTCCTCGACCTCGATCTGCTCGCCGCGCCATTCCAGCTTGGTCCCGGCGGAGCGGGCAGAGGCGAAAAATCGGAGACCATCCAGCGGAAAGTCCCGTTCGTCCAGGAGCCGGCGCATGACCGCACCGACCTGACCCGTCGCACCAACGACGGCGACATTCACACCCATCTCTACCTCCCGGTCCCGCCGTAGACGACTGCCTCGACTTCGGCAGCATCGAGCCCGAACGCGGTGTGGATCGCACGCACGGCGGCGTCCAGGTCGTCGCGTTCCATGATCACCGAGATCCGGATCTCCGAGGTGGAGATCATCTCGATGTTGATGCCGATGTCCCGCAGCGCACCGAACAGCTTTGCCGAGACACCCGGGTGCGAGCGCATGCCGGCGCCCACCAGCGACAGTTTCCCGACGGTGTCGTCATAGACGATCTCGGCGCCCTGCAGTTCGCCGTCGAGGGCGTTGAGCGCGGCGATGGCCTGCGTCGACTGATCCAACGGCAAGGTGAAAGAGATATCTGTCAGGCCGGTGCGGGCCGCCGACACGTTCTGCACGATCATGTCGATATTGCAGCCTGCTGCGGCCACGGTCTCGAAGATCCGGGCTGCGGTACCGGGTACGTCCGGCACTCCGATGATCGTGATCTTTCCTTGCGAACGATCGTGGGCGACGCCGGAGATGAGCGGGGCTTCCATGCTTTCATCCTCTACTGGCTCGTCGGTGACGAGGGTGCCCTGCGCCGTCGAGAACGACGACCGGACATGGATTGGAACGTGGTGGCGGCGGGCGTATTCCACCGCGCGTAGGTGCAGGATCTTGGCGCCATGCGCGGCGAGTTCCAGGGTTTCTTCGGTGCTGATCCGGTTGATCTTGCGAGCTGCCGGAACGATCCGCGGATCGGCGGTGAACACGCCGTCGACGTCGGAGTAGATCTCACAGACGTCGGCTCCCAGGGCTGCCGCCAACGCGACAGCGGTGGTGTCCGAACCTCCGCGCCCCAACGTGGTGACGTCGTTGGTGTCGGAGGTGACGCCCTGGAACCCCGCGACGATCGCCACCGCGTCGTTGGCCAGCGTGTGCTGGATCCGGCTCGGGGTGACGTCGATGATGCGGGCATTGCCGTGCGCGGTGTCGGTGATCATTCCGGCCTGCTGACCGGTGAAGGCCTGGGCCTTGATATCCAGTTCGGTGATCGCGATGGCCAGCAATGCCATCGAGATCCGTTCACCGGCGGTGAGCAGGATGTCCAGTTCCCGCTGCGGCGGAGCGGCGCTGAGCTGGGCCGCGAGGTCGAGCAGGTCATCGGTGGTGTCACCCATCGCCGAGACCACCACGACCACCTGATGCCCCTGCTGCTTGGTCTCGACAATTCGGCGGGCAACACGACGCAGGCTCTCAGCATCAGCGACGCTGGAGCCACCAAACTTCTGCACGATCAAAGACACAGCGAAAACGATCTCGTTCGGCGGTAGAGATAGCGGACAACCAAGTTTAGATTGCTGGTCAGCGGGCATTTACCGCAAGTCCGCATCGCGGGACGTGTATTACCGCACAGCGCGCCGACGCGGAAGATCGCGGACCGTAGCAGCCGCGCGGACCGCCCTAGCTGCCGTGCAGAGCGTTGAACTCCGCTTCTGCGGCTTCCTCATCGTCGACGTCCAGTCGCAGATGGGCGATCAAGGTCAGCAACACCCTCATGGCGCTGGCCGCGCGCTCACCCCACGACGACAGGTACGAGAACTGCCACCACCACAGCGCCTCGGAGACGTGCCCGGCGTGGTGGTGCTGCAGGCCTGCGAGCAGCCCTTGGGCGACGATGGTCAGGTCATTGCTCAGGGAGCCGGTGCCGATCTCATCGCTGATCAGCGGATCGGCGACCTCCCGGTATTCGTCGATCCCGTCAAGCATGTTCGCCAACGAGGTGCGCAGTGCCTCGACGTCCCCGTCCGGGCCATCATCGGGCTCGAAACGGTCCACCGGCACCACGTCGACGATCGCTCCCAGGCGGGCACCGGCTGACGCGAGATCGGAAACCGCCAGCAGCAGCAGCGGAATCGCGGCATCCGGGGAACTACCGGCCGCCACTTCGCGCACCGTCGTCAGGTAGCGTTCGGCCACGACGGCGGTACTGGCCCCCAGGGCCGCGAGGTCGGGATCCAGTTCGGGAGATTCAGGCATTGACCTGCTGCCTTCCTTCGAATGCCCGGCCCAGCGTTACTTCGTCGGCGTACTCCAGGTCACCGCCCACCGGCAGCCCGGAAGCCAGCCTGGACACCGTGATGCCCATGGTGCGCAGCATCCGGATCAGATAGGTGGCCGTCGCTTCACCTTCGACATTGGGGTCGGTGGCGATGATCACCTCGGTGACCTCGCCATCCGCGAGCCGGGCCATCAGTTCCCGGATGCGCAGGTCATCGGGCCCGATGCCTTCGATCGGGTTGATGGCCCCGCCGAGCACGTGATACTTGCCGCGGAACTCCCGCGTGCGTTCGACGGCGATGACGTCTTTGGCTTCCTCGACCACGCACACCAGCGCACCGGTGCGCCGCGGGTCGGAACAGATGCGGCACTGCGCCGATTCGGAGATGTTCCCGCACACCTCGCAGAACCGGACCTTCTGCTTGACCACGGTCAGAGCGGTCGCCAACCGGGCGACATCGGCGGGGTCAGCGGCCAGGATGTGGAAGGCGATGCGCTGGGCACTCTTGGGCCCGACGCCCGGCAACCGGCCGAGTTCGGTGACAAGGTCCTGGAGGGCTCCCTCAAACACGCCTAGTTCTGCCCTTCATCGGTGATTTCATCGATCACGGTACCGCCCAGCATCCGTTCCACCAAGGGTGCGCCCACCAGGTCTGAGCCTTCTAGGTCCGGGTCGGAAGCGTCGGGCTCATCGGGTTGGGCCCCTGGTTGTACCAGCGAGAGGTGGCGTGCCGCTGACTGCTCACCCACCTCGCTCTCCCACGGTGGCGTCCGCGCCAGTTCCGATTCTGAACGAGGGCGGGAGGGGTCTGTCTGGGCTGATTCACTGCCCGGAATCGGCACCGGTGCAGCGCCGGGCTCGGCCGGCACCTCCGACGGCGGTACCGCTGCGGCCTCGGTCGGCTGGACCGGCTCCACCGGTGGACTTGGCTCGAACGAGGCGGCCGAGGAGCCCCGGGGCGGCTCACCGGCAGTGGGCAGTTCAACGTCACGGGCAGACCGCGAGGCACCGGGCGACTGCGGCGGCGTAACCGGATTCGGCGCGCCCCCACGCTCGCTGGCGGGTCTGGCCCAGTCGGCGGCGGCTGCTGCAGCACGATCTGGGGGCGGCGTTGGCTGCCCGGCCACCGAAGCACCGGCCACGGCGGTCTCGATGCGGACCTGCAGACCGAGCGTCTGTGCAACAGCTCGCCGCAACGGTTCGGTGTGTGGCCCGGTACGGAAGGTGGACACGAGACCCTCGGTGGGGAAGCTGATGGTCAAGACGCCATCGGCCAGTGCCTGCACCTGCGCGTTCTGCACCAAAGCCCAGGTGATGCGCTTCATTTGCGCCAGTGTGCCCAGAACCTCAGCCCAGCGGTGCCGCACCCCCTCGGTGGTCATGCCCTGCGCGGCTGGGGCAGCGCTGGCGGCAGGCGCGGGGTCCGACGACTCGGTTTCCGCCGCGGCGGGCCCCGGCGCGGCAGGTTCTGGCGCGGCAGGTTTCGGCGCGGCAGGTTTCGGCACGGCAGGTTCCGGCACGGCAGGTTCCGGCGGCGGCGCGGTCGGGTCCGGCGATGAGGGTTCGGCTGGGCGGGACCGATCCGTCGCCGTGGCGGGCGCAACCTCGGCTGCGGGTACGGGTGTGGCCGGAGGTGCTGATGGCGGAGCGCTCGTGACAGTTCGGACTGGACCGCCGGAGGACACCGTGTGTTCCAAGCGCTCCAACCGGGCGAAGTACCCCTGATCCGCGTCGTCAGCGGCCGGCAGCAACAACCGGGCGCACAACAGTTCCAGTTGCAGCCGCGGTGATGTAGCACCCACCATCTCGGTCAGCGCCTCATTGGTCAGATCGGCGGCGCGGGAGGCGTTGGCCAGCCGCAGGTTCTCCGCCTGGCTCCGCATTCGCTGGAGTTGGTCGTCCGGCACCGTGCGCAGAACGGTCCCGGCCTGATCACCCGCTGCGAGCACCACGATCAGATCACGCAACCGTTCCAGCAGATCCTCGACGAATCTTCGCGGCGCATGGCCGGTGGAGATCACCCGATCTACTACCCGGAACAGGCTGGCGCCGTCGCGAGCGGCGAGCGCTTCGACGGCATCATCGAGCAACGTCGCATGGGTGAATCCGAGCAGGGCGACCGACCGTTCGTAGCTGACCTCACCGTCGGCGCCGGCGATCAGCTGGTCCAGCACCGACAGCGAGTCACGCACCGAGCCGCCGCCTGCGCGCACCACCAGCGGCAGCACGCCGTCGGCGACCGCGACCTGTTCGGCGTCAGCCAACCGCCCCAGGTACTGCAGCAGCTGCTCGGGCGGCACCAATCGGAAGGGGTAATGGTGGGTGCGCGACCTGATGGTGCCGATCACCTTCTCCGGCTCGGTGGTCGCGAACACGAACTTGACGTGCTCAGGTGGCTCCTCCACCAGCTTCAGCAGCGCGTTGAACCCCTGGGTCGTAACCATGTGGGCCTCATCGATGATGAAGACCTTGTATCGATCCCGCACCGGCGCGAACGCAGCCCGCTCCCGCAGTTCCCGCGCATCGTCGACGCCGCCGTGCGACGCGGCGTCCAGTTCCACCACGTCCAGCGAGCCAGGGCCGCCGCGGGCGAGCTCGACGCACGAGTCGCACTCCCCGCACGGGGTATCGGTGGGACCCTGCGCACAGTTGAGGCAGCGCGCGAAGATCCGCGCCGACGTCGTCTTGCCGCAACCGCGCGGACCCGAGAACAGGTAGGCGTGAGTGACGCGACCTCCGCGTAGCGCCGCCGTCAACGGCTCGGTGACATGCTCCTGGCCGATCACGTCGGCAAAGGAGTCCGGCCGGTAGCGGCGATACAGGGCGGTGCTCACTAGCTCACTCTAGGCCGGGCCGCTGACACTCGGCACCCGACTTCCCCCGAAACATCACGACCTGGGCCGAGCAAGCGAAGACCCCTCGCACACCCATCAGAGCCCACCTGCCCTTGCTGCCTTCCGGCCCTGGGGGAGTTCAGTGAGATGACGCCGCACGAGGGGCTGGGCACCAGTCTACGCAGACTCACGGCCGGGGTTGGCACGACCCGGGCGTCTACCTATCCGGGCAGCCGTCAACGGCATCCTTCAGGTCGGGTATCCTCATGGGCGCTCAGGAGGATTCGCCTAGTGGCCTATGGCGCACGCTTGGAAAGCGTGTTGGGTGCAAGCCCTCGGGGGTTCGAATCCCCCATCCTCCGCCGTTTGTGTGAGTTCAGCACACCGTTGTGACGAGTTCAGCACGCCGTCCCTGCCCCAGGGTCGTACACCCCTACCCCACGGTCGCACGCCCCGACCCACCACGGTCGCACGCCCCGACCCACCGCGATTTAGTGACTCGGCTGCGGTTTAGTGAGCGGCAACTCACTAAGACGTCGCCCGATCACTAAACCGCGAACGGGACACGGCTAGCGATCCGTATCCCGACACTCATACTATTTGTGACGTAGTATGTTTGAGATAGCAATGCGTGAGCGCCGCCGGGAATGCGGCTTGAGAGGAACTGCCATGACCATCAGTGCGGACGCAATCCGTGGGTACGTGGACCTGATGGTGCTCTCGCTGCTGCGGGTCGAACCCTCCTACGCGTACGAACTCGCGCAGCGGATCAGCGCGATCAGCGGCGAGGCCTACACGATCAAGCAGACCACGCTCTACTCGGCGGTCAAGCGACTGGAGTCCGCAGACCTGGTCGATTCCTTCCCGGGCCTGTCCCCCTCGGGCAAGCCACGCACCTACTACCGCATTACCACGTTGGGCCTGGCCCAACTCGAGCTCAAGATCGACGAATGGCGCAGCACCAAATCCGTTGTTGACAAGTTCATCACCGACCCACCGGAGGGGACACCCCGTGAACGTGATTTTCGCCTATCTGGAAACGATGTTCAGCACCTATCCGCAGACACCGCGGCTGCTGGAGGCTAAGGATGAGCTACGCGCCATGATGGAGGACGCGTACACCAAACTCATCGCCGAAGGCAGGTCGGAGAACGAGGCCGTCGGGCAAGTGATCCGCGACTTCGGCAATCTCGAAGAGGTCGCTCCTGTGCTGGGCATCACCGGCGATATCCACCCAGCTTCGGCAGAGGTCAAGGATGCCGACGAGCGGGACTGGGGTTCGCCGTCCACGACCGAGGACCCGCCGGTCACTATGGATGAGGCCCGGGGCTATGCCGATGCGCACCGGCGCGTCCGCTTCCACACCGCCACCGCAGTCATCCTGTTCGTTCTTTCTCCGGTCACCCTCATCACTCTGACCAGCGCGGCAGGAGCCCGAATCGTGCCGTTCAGCGAGTCGGTCGCCGTCTTCATCGGACTACTGGTGCTACTGGTGGCGGTTGCCGCCGGAGCGATGATCCTGGTCGCAGCGTCGCGTCGGACGGCGCCCTACCAGCGCATCACAGAGCATCGGTTCGCCGGCAATCCCGAAGTCGCCAACTGGGCGAAGGGCCTGAATGCTCAGCATGAACACGCACGCACCCGAGCGCTGCAAGTCGCGATCGCGCTATGGATACTGGCACCCATCCCGCTCATGGCTTTCACCCTCCTGCTGGGCGATTCACCACGGGAAGGCTTCTGGTCGGCCATCGGTGTCGTGCTGGTGCTCGTTCTGGTAGCGACCGGGCTCGGAATCCTGCTTCCGCAGGCCTGGGCGCGTGGCGTCGCCGAGACCCTCGCCCAGACCGGCCACCGACCTGGCAGAACCGGCGACCGCGACGACGGCGAGCGCAGCGTCGTGAACGTGATTGGTGCGTTCTACTGGCCGCTGGTGTTCGTGATCTACCTGACCTGGAGCTTCACGGAAGGCTCCTGGGCCATCTCCTGGATCGTCTGGCCCATCGGCGGGGTGCTGTTCGGCGCGATAGCGGCCGGCGCAGGCGCGATCGAGAGCTATCGCCGGGCACTGGCTTAGCCCATAGCGCTGCTTCTAGCGCGTCAGCGCGCAGATACCCTGGTCGTCGGGAGGTGCGGCGATGCCATTGACCGTGGGTGACATCTGGTGGGTCTTTCCCATCGGTATCACAGCATTGGCGCTGGGCGCGATCGCGATCGCGATGATTCCGGGCATACGGGAACGCAGACGGTCGCGGAGGCTACGACGAGTGGTGCCGCTGCGCGGATGGTCATTCACCGAGTCGGAACCCGCGCTGGTAGAACGCTGGCTCCACGGACCGTTCGCGTCGGGAGTACGGCACCGGGCGCTGCACGTCATCACCGGCACCGCGGACAACCAGCCGTTCATAGCATTCGACCTGCGGCGCAGCATCGCCGTGCGCAATGGCCGCAAGATCGCCTACACCCAGGTGTTCGCCATCAGACTGCCGCTGGCGTTGCCCACTCTGCGAATGACCAAGGTGAGCAGCGGCAATGTGGTCACACATGCGTTGAATGGCGGGGACCTGCTCGACTGGCCCACCGAGCCCGCCAGCCCGATGGACTCCGAGGCCTTCAACAATGCCTGGGAGATCCGCGGCAGTCCCGGCCTGTACCTGCACTCGTTCCTCCATCCGCAGATGATGGAGCGGCTGTTGCAGCCGGACGCGCGGGAGGTCCTCGTGACCGTCGAAGGTTCCGACCTCCATATCGCGACACCGGACCGCCTGGTCACTTTTCCCGAATTCGATCGCTATATCGCACTGCTGCGTGATATTCGCGACCTGATTCCGGCGCAGGTCTGGTCGGACTACGGCCGCGAGGACGCTTCAGAACCGGTACCGAGATTCTGACCACTACGGGCTGCTGGGGTGGTCTCGGGCAGGGCCGGATGCCGTGGGCTCGATCATCGAAGGTGATGGCGTGTTCCAGCGGATGAGCCTGACCTCACCTAGGATCGACAGGTGATCTTCAAGTCCGTCGGCGACCAGCGCCCCTACCCCGATCACGGACGGACCACGCCCAAACAATGGGCGGAGGTACCCCCGCGCCAGGTCCGGCTAGACGAACTGGTGACCACCAAATCGACCCTTGACCTACGCAGTCTCCTCTCCGAAGACTCCACGTTCTACGGCGATCTATTCGCTCATGTCGTCAAGTGGCGCGGCACCCTCTACCTTGAGGACGGCCTGCATCGGGCACTACGCGCGGCCTTAGGCCAGCGCAACGTGCTGCATGCCCGCGTTCTGGAGCTTTCGTAGTCGGCGCGCTTCGTCGGCTAAGTTTCTGCTCGTGACCCAGAGCCCGGAAGCGATGCGTGCACGCGCAGCACGACGTCGCCACCTGCAGCAACGGCAGACGGTCATCTTCGGCAGCCTGATCGCGGCCCTGTTGGTGGCAGGCCTGGCGGGCATGGCGATGTGGACCGGCATCGTGCCCTCACCGATCAATGTTCCGATCTACAGTGGCCCGCAGCCCACGACCCCTCCGCCGCAGGTTCCACCATGCCCGCCCGAAGGTGCGATGCCGGTGGCCTACGGCAACATCACGGCCAACATTCTCAACGGCACCGACACGCAGGGTCTGGCCGGCCTGACCGGCGCTACATTGCGCGGATACGGCATCCAGACCGGTCGTGAGGAGAACGGCAGCCCCTACGGAGGTGTGGCCCAACTGACTACCGGGCCAGCCGGAGTCCCCTCCGCCTATACGCTGGCAGCGCTGTTCACCGATAGCCAGATCATTCTCGATGCCCGGGAAGACGCCACCGTAGACATCTTGATCGGATCACGCTTCGAGAGCTTGATTGCGCTGGAACAGGTGGAACTCGATCCAGAGGCACCCATTCCCGTGCCGGACAACTGTGACGTGATCGGAGCCGACCCCGAAGAGGTTGAGGAATGAGCGCGCCGGGCTTCGCGCCGCTGAACGCGCCCCGCGCTCCCTACGCTGCGGCCGATCTCGCCATCTCCACACCGACCTTCCTTGCCGTCGACTCGCCCACCGATATCCGCGAACCGGTCGATCCGAACACGTTCGTCAACGAGTACACCCGCCCACTGCCGAACTATCACGAGACCTTCTCCGGCCCCGGTTATCTGACCAAGAAGCAGCCCACCAGCGCCACCGCGGTGATCGCGCTGGTCTGCGGACTGCTTGGGTTCGTCCTCGCTATACCGGCACTGGTCGCGATCGTCTGCGGACATGTTGCACTCTTCCGCACGCGCCGCAACGCATACCAAGGGCGGGGAATGGCCCTTGGTGGCTTGGTGCTCGGCTACGGCCTGGTGACGATGGTCGGGCTGCTCGGAGTTGCCGGCTGGGTCGCCTCATTGTGAGACCGTTCCTGCTCCTGGCGACCCGGCCGGAGGATGACGCGGCCGACGGCGAGTACGCCTCCTTCCTGCAGTTCACCGGCCTGGCCGCCGACCAGCTGGTGCGGTTCCGGCTGGAGCGCGACGCGTTGGGGCCGATCGATCTTGACGACTACTCCGGCATCTTTCTCGGCGGTAGTCCGTTCAACTCCGGCGAAGCGACCAAGTCAGACCTACAGGTACGGGTCGAGGCCGACTTGAGCCGGCTTCTCGACCTGGTGGTCGCCCAGGACTTCCCGTTCTTCGGGGCCTGTTACGGCGTCGGCACGCTCGGGGTGTACGCCGGTGGGGTAATCGACACCACCTATTCCGAACCGGTTTCCGCCGTCGATGTCGAGATCACTGCCGAAGGGCGGCAGGATCCGCTCCTGGCCGACCTGCCGGACCAGTTCGCAGCCTACGTGGGTCACAAGGAGGCACTGTCGTCGCTGCCACCGGGGGCGGTGCTGCTGGCGACAGCCGCGTCGTGCCCGGTGCAGATGTTCCGGCTTGGTCAGAACATGTATGCCACCCAGTTCCACCCGGAGCTGGACGAGGCTGCCATCGTGACCCGCATCTACGCCTACGCCAACCACGGCTACTTCCCGCCGGATACGCGCGACGAGGTGATTACCGCAGTCCGTGGCGCGCCCGTGGGTCACGCACACCAGCTCCTGGCGGCATTCGTCCGGCGCTACGCACGCGACTAGCGACAGCCAGCACCAAGGCGGTAGCGGTGGGAACCGTCGCAACCCCCGCGCACTCCCCCGTCATGCGCAACTCCCCCCAAATCCCCCAACCCAATACAATTTCGAAGGCCCCACCTAAAACCCGGTGGGACCTTCGAACTTTGGCGGTAGCGGTGGGATTTGAACCCACGGTGGACTTTCACCCACACACGCTTTCGAGGCGTGCTCCTTAGGCCGCTCGGACACGCTACCCAGCCGGGACAGGGTACCGGCTGGGTAGCCCACCCTCAAACTGAGCGGCTACGGGTCCACCAGGTCGTAGCCGTCACCCAGGTTGCGGACCCCGCAGTCCAGCCGCTGGCGCAGGCAGTTGATCGTGATCGATTCTCGAAGTTCAGGCGTCCAGGCATCCATGAAGTCTGCGTGCAGCCCTTGCCCCGGCGGCGCACCGTCCGGTGTCATCATGTCGTTGGACAAATAGAAGCCCTCGGTTCCGCCCGGCCCCAGCGCCCAGGTCATATGCAGCGTGATCTGCGGCAGCAGCACCGGATACCCCGACGGACAGGAACCGTCGAACTCCGGGTGCGCCAGGTGGGATTGGTGGTCTGCGGAGTCCAGGTCAACGCCGTTCCAACACTGCGGGAACATCACCGTGGCGTCCAACAGCTGTCCCTCGTCACAGTCCACGATGGCCGGGCCCTCATCCAGCGTCTCCAATGGCACGCCGTCGCCGTTGTGGGTGGCGCACGTCCAGCGCACCTGCCAATCGGGCTGCGGCGAGTCCGCCGTGGCATCTCCAGAGATCATGCGCAGCCCGTTGGGGATGTCCTGGATCGACTCGGCATCCTGACCCCAGTATCCGGTTTTGTAGTAGACGAAGGCCAACGTCGGTTCGACCACCGTGCCGCTGTCGGCGTCGATCAGCGAAGGCGTCCAGTAGGCCGACTTGTTCGCCGAGCCACCCGCGCAGGTCGACCCCGCGGGCTCATCCCGGAGCGACTCGTACGTTGAGTAGGCATCGGTACCGGCATTGCCAAGGAACGTATGCAGGTGCGAGGCCCCCGGCTCGCCCGGGAACACGATCGGGTCGTCATAGGAGTAGTGCGATACGCCGCAGGTGATCCGTACCTCGCCGGTCCCGCTGGGCACTGGCGGAGACGAAGTGGTTTCCCGCAGCAGCTCGTTCGCGGCCGTGCCCGATCCCGTGAACGGGTCGATGCCGGGAATCAGGTGAGGCTGGTCGGCTGGCGGAGCATCGGTCGAGGTCGGATCGGCACCGGCCGGGTCAGTGCTGGGGGGATCCTGGGCAGGCTCGCCCCCAAGGCCGCACCCGGCAAGTACCAATACCGCCGCCACTGCCAGCCAGGTGACCCGGCGCCGTCTACGAACAGCCATTTCCAACTCCCACCACACCCGCTGCTGCGCCGTCCGGCACCTGGTTCACGCTCCACCGGCACGGTAGGTCGACATCGGCGCCGGGGCGATGGACAGAACTGCCCGTAGCGGCAGTGCTCCTCCACCGTCCGTGCATCACACCCAGCACCACCGGTTAGTGATTGGGAGACCACCTAGTGAGCTGCAGCTCACTAAACCGCCGCCCGTTCACTAAATGGTGGGCCACGGCACGGAAGGGTCGAGCCGGGGAGGTCGGAGCCGGCACGGGAGGTCAGAGCCGTGTCAGGGGTGACGTGGATGGCGGCGACGCAATACGGTGAGGTATGGCAGAAATCGCAGTTGTCGGAGGTCATGGCAAAGTCGCACTCCTCACGTTGCCGCAGCTGATACAGGCTGGCTACGGCGTGCACGCACTGGTGCGCAATCCCGATCAATCGGAGGCGATCGCGGCTACCGGTGCGCACCCGGTGATCGCCGACGTCGAACGCCTCGACACCGCATCCATCGCCAACGTGCTCCGCGGGCGCAAAGTGGTGATCTGGAGCGCGGGCGCCGGTGGCGGCAACCCGGACCGCACCTACGCCGTCGATCGCGACGCAGCCATCCGCACCATGGATGCCGCCGCCCGCGTCGGAGCCAGCCGATTCATCATGGTCAGCTACTTCGGCGCAGGGCCCGAGCACGACGTCGAACCGGACAGTTCGTTCTTCCCCTACGCCCAGGCCAAGTCCGCCGCCGACGGGCATCTGGCACTGACCTCGCTGGCCTGGACCATCCTGCGACCCAGCAGGCTCACCGACGACCAAGCCACCGGCCGGATCAGCGTGGGCAGCGATCAGGGTGCTGGCACGGTCAGCCGGGGCAACGTCGCGGCAGCTATCGCCGGGGCGCTCGCCAATCCGCACACGATCGGCAAGATCTACGAGTTCAATGACGGCGATGTCGCGATTGCGGATGCGCTGGCCGGCGAAGGCTGGAAGCCCCGCAGCGCCGAAGCGGTCGGCCTGCCTCCGCAGGCCTAGGAACGACCTCAGCCAGAACTGCGCCGGGCGGCGAAGAAATCCTTGAGCAGTTGCCCAGCAGCGGTCGCCTCCACTCCGGCGCGCACTCGCGGCTGGTGGTTCAGCCGCGGGTCGCTGAGCACATTGGTCACCGAACCGCAGGCCCCGGCCTTGGGGTCGCTCGCGCCGAAGACCACCCGGTCGATGCGTGCCAGCACCAGCGCCCCGGCGCACATGGTGCACGGTTCCAGTGTCACCACCAGCGTGCAGCCGCCCAGATGCCACCGGGCACGCTCCATCCCGGCCTGCCGCAAAGCCAGGATTTCGGCGTGTGCGGTCGGGTCACCGTCGATCTCACGGCGATTGTGGGCGGCCGCGACCACGGCCCCGGATTCGTCCAGGATCACCGCGCCGATCGGGACATCGCCGACGCTGGGGGCCTGGCGCGCCTGCGCCAATGCCAGTGCCATGGCCTCGCTGTCGTTCACCGGACCAGTCTGCCCCCACTAGGGTGCCCCCATGCACTTGCACGTGGCCGACCATCCGCTGGTCTCGCACAAACTGACCCTGCTCCGCGATGAGTCGACGTCCTCGCCGATCTTCCGCCAGCTCACCGAGGAGTTGGTGACGCTGCTGACCTATGAGGCGACTCGCGGTCTGCACACCGACCCCGTCGAGATCCAGACACCGGTCTCGCCGATGACCGGCGTGCGCTTGGCCGAGCCGCGTCCCATGGTGGTGCCCATCCTGCGGGCCGGGCTCGGGATGCTGGAGGGCATCACCAAGCTGCTACCCACCGCGGAGGTGGGATTCCTGGGTCTGGTACGTGACGAGGAGACCCTGGAGGCGGTCACGTATGCCAACCGCCTGCCCGATGACCTGTCCGGCCGCCAGTGCTATGTGGTGGACCCGATGCTGGCCACCGGCGGAACCTTGATCGCGGCCATCGAGTACCTGCTCGAACGCGGCGCACAGGACGTCACCTGCATCTGCCTGCTGGCGGCTCCTGAGGGCCTGAGCGCGGTGGAGCAGGCCGTCGGTGACGAAGCGAACGTGACGGTGGTCGTCGCGGCAGTCGACGAACAGCTCAACGAGAAGGGCTACATCGTGCCCGGTCTCGGCGACGCCGGTGACCGGCTGTTCGGGGTTGTCTGACTTACCGACCGAGGCTAGTCCTCACCGCAGGCCGGCAGCGGCCAGGGCTTGGGCAATGTCGGCCTGTAGGTCGGCCACGTCCTCCAGCCCCACCGACAGCCGGATCGTGGCCTCGGAGATCCCGCACGCCAAGCGGCCCTCGGGACCGAGCTTGCGGTGGGTGGTGGTCGCGGGGTGGGTCACCAGCGATTTGACGTCCCCGAGGTTGTTGGAGATGTCCACCACCCGCAGCGCGTCCAAGAACGCGAAGGTGCGTGCCTTGACATCGGCGTCGGCGCCCTCGATGGCCAGGTCGAAGGTGAGCACGGTGCCGCCACCGCTCATCTGCGCCGTGGCCAAGTCATACTGCGGATGCGATTCCAGGAATGGGTAGTAGACCCGCGCCACAGCGCCGAGCTGTTCCAGCCACCGCCCCAGTTCCAACGCCGCCGCCGATTGTGCCCGCACCCGCACCGCCAGGGTCTCCAGGCCCTTGAGCAGCACCCAGGCATTGAACGCTGACATCGAGGGACCAGTGTTGCGGACCAGCGCCGTCACCGGTCCATCGATGTAGTCCTTCGCCCCGAGGATCGCCCCGCCCAGAACCCGGCCCTGCCCGTCGATGTGCTTGGTGGCGGAGTACACCACCACATCGACACCGAACTCGATCGGCCGCTGCAGCACCGGTGTCGCGAACACGTTGTCCAGGATCACCAGGGCCCCGGCCTGGTGCGCCAGCTCGGTGATGGCGGAGATGTCGCAGACCTCCTGCATGGGGTTCGACGGCGTTTCGAACAGCACCACGTCCGCCGGTTGCGCCAAGGCGGTGCGCCATTGCTGCAGGTCGCACAGATCCACGTAGTCGGTGCGCACACCCCACTTGCCGAGGATGTCGTTGAGCACGGTGAAGGTGGAACCGAACAATTGCCGGGCAGCCACCACCCTGCTCCCGCTCGACAGCACGGCAGCCAGCGAACTGAACACCGCAGCCATCCCGGTCGCGGTCGCGTAACAGGCTTCGGCACCCTCAAGCAGCCGCAGTCGTTCCTCGAAGGCGTTGACGGTCGGGTTGCCGTAGCGGCTGTAGGTGAACCGGTCCAGTTCTTCGGCGAATGCGGCGTCGGCGTCGGCGGCACGGGGGTAGGCGTATCCCTGGGTGAGGAAGATCGGCTCGGAGATCTCCTCGAAGCCGGTTCGCTCCACACCACCACGAACGGCGAGCGTGTTCGGCCCCAGCCCTTGCGGCAGTGACGAACGGGGTCGGGGATTGCTCATTGCTGCCGCCAGGGTAGCCCGTCGGCACGCCACCCTCGGGCGCCTCGGTGTCCAGCGGCATCGAGCGGCCCCTCGAAGCCATCCTCGATGTTGTAGGAACAGCCGTACCCGGCGGCGGTCAGCGTTTGCGCGGCGGCGACCGAACGATGGCCGCTGCGGCACAACAGCACGATCGGCGTATCGGCTTCCACGACGGCTGTGACCGCCTGCAGGAACGCGGCCGGGTCGGGTCCGGCCTGCATCGAACTCCACTCCACCAGCAGCGGTTGCTTGCCGATCTGGGACAGATCGGGAACTCCGACGAACGTCCATTCCGCCTGGGTACGCACGTCGACCAGCACCGCGTCAGGCTGCGCCTGCAGCAATTCCCAGGCTTGTGACGGCGTCAGATCACCGGCGTAGCTCATGGTGAGCCCTCCTTGAAGTGAATCGACGGTGAGCGTAGCGGCTTCCCGGCATGCCGTTCGACCACAGCCTCAGATATCCCAGCTTCCGGACGTCTACACCGGGTACGGTCGGCAGGTGGGCCTGACCTGGACTGCGGACACCGCCGGCGCAGATTGGCTCAAAGGCCGGCTGGATTCCCCCTGGCAGGGAACCATGCACGACGTGGTGCCGCGCGGCTTTCCCGCCTACGTGCGGATCTTCCACCCCGCGTACCGGGATCGCCCGGTCGGCACCACCTGGCCGCCACTGCCGGTGCAGCGGCACCGCCAGGCATGGCGGGCATTCGAGCAGTCCGGTCCCCAGATCGAGACGCAGACGGCGACCTGGACGCAGACCGCGGCAGCCATGGGCACGGCGGTGCATCCGCTGGTTCAGTGGACAGCGCTGGTAGCACCCGGTCACACCGATGCGACCCACGGCACATTCGGTCACGACGGATGGCGCTACCACCGGCCACCGGAGGGGGACCTGGACGCGCCAACCTTGAGCCGCACCGCAGCCCACCTGAGCTCGTACACCTCGACCCCCACCGACGGGTTCGTCGCGGTATGGGACGGCTGGGGCGGGCTGCTCGGATTCGAGGCGGACACCCCTGCTCGGCTGTTGCTGCAGTCCGGGACCGAGGTCGATCCGCAGCACACAGCCATGCTGTCGCGCTCACTGCCCGAGCAGTTCCGCGGCATCTTCGCCCGCAAGCACTGGTGGCGCGGCGCCCTGTCGGACCAGATATCGCACGGACCACGGCTGGCGCTACCCGGCCGCCATCACGTGCTGTTCTCCGGTGGCATCGACACCTTCCTCGATCCGGACTGGATACGCGCGATGCCGTGGCACCACCACGATGACCCCGCCCCGTTGGAACACTCCCCCAGCCTCATCTGGCCCTCCGACCGCACCTGGGTGGTGGTCACGGACATCGACGCCGACTCCACCATCATCGCCGGACCGGCCGCCCTGATCCAAGCGATAACAACGGACCCCGAGCTGGACAGCGCCGCCATCACCGCCGGTGCTGCGCCGTATACCTGTGCCGATGGGGACAGCACCTGATTGAATGCCGCTGTGGGCTGGAGCGAACCGACAGCAGATGTCCTGGGCGAGGGCTGGGTGAACCGCACCCTGCCACTGCCCCCGGACGCCGAAGGCCAACCCGTAGCGACTCTGGTCCATCGCAGTGACGCCGGTTCGCGACCCCGGGCGATGCTGCACATCCACGGCTACGTGGACTACTTCTTCCATGCCCATCACGCCAACGCCTGGGCCGAGCACGGGTACGACGTCTACGCACTGGAACTGCGTGACTACGGTCGCTCCATCCGGCCCGGGCGCACGCCGAATTGGATCACCGACCTGGGTGACTACGACGTCGAGATCGATGCCGCGCTCAGGTTCATCACGGCCCACGGCTACCGGGACGTGGTGCTCAACGGTCATTCCACCGGCGGCCTGGTCGCCGCGCTGTACGCCCACGATCACCCGGGCAAGGTGAACGCACTGGTGCTCAACAGCCCCTGGTTCGACCTGAATGCCTCCTGGTTCGACCGGGTCATCAGTACCCGCCTGATCGACCGGCTCGGAACGATCCGGCCACATCAGCAGGTGGCATCCCTGGGTGAGGTGTACGGCCGTTCCATCCACTCCTCCACCGGTGGCGAATGGGAATACGACCTCGAGTGGAAACCGCTGGCAGGCTTCGGGATTCGCGCCGGGTGGCTACGGGCTATCCGGCGTGGCCATGCCCGGATCGCCCGCGGGCTGGTGGTCACAGTGCCGGTCCTGGTGGCGACCTCGGGTCGCAGTGGCGACCGGAAGAGGCCAGCGCCGCACGATCTGGACAGCGCCGATTGCGTGCTGGACGTCAAGCAGATGTGGGCCCGGGCACCGAAGCTTGGCCCCAGGGTCCGGATCATCAAGGTCCCCGGCGCTCGACATGACCTGACACTGTCGCAGCCCCGAATCCGAGGCATCTACGACCACTTGCTCTTCGATTGGCTGGAGCGGGTACTGCCGTGATCGGCACCATGGCTCGGCACGTCATAGAGTGCTGCCGATGACAGACACCACGGCACCGGCGGCCCGTGCCAGCGTGTCGGAGTTGCTCGGCCTGCCGCTGATCCACACCAGTTGGCGGCTGCTGCGAACCCACTGGGTCGCCCTGCTCGCCATCGCCTCCCTGGCATACGTGGCGCACAACCTGGTGATGCTGGCGGCGGTCTACATCGGCAAGCTGGGCGCGGTCCCAGGGCTGCTGACGTTCGCGTTGGTGCCCATGGTTCCGTTGGCCGCGATCGTGGCCATGCTGTTGATCTTGCGGCTACCGCACCAGGGCGCGGGTCTGGCGGCCGTGATCGCCACCATCGGCAGCGTGCTGGTGCCGTTCCTGGTGGTCTACGAAGGCCAGGGCGATCTGGTCGCCGACATCAGCGACTACTTCTACGCCGGTCTGCTGGAAGACTGCAACGGCGGTGAGGGCTACCTGCTGATCTGTGACGAAGGTGTCACCCTGGATTCCGACGCCCGGATCGCGTCACCGGACTCCCCCATCGTGCTCGCCGTGGTGGTGATCGCTTTCCTGCTGCGCGCAATCGGTGCCCGGCTGGCCGCCAGGGAGAAGCTGTGGGCCGGGACGGTGGCCGGGCAGGCTCGGACGCCGCTACGCCTGCTGGTGGGGTACGCCGAGGTGGTCTGGATCGTGCTGGGCACATCGGTCATCCGCTATGCGTTCAGCGGATTGCAACAGTGGTGGCTGACACGGCGATTCGGTTGGGCACTGGCCTCCTGGTGGGAGGAGATCAAGGTTGCCGTTCCCAGTCTGGGCACTCTCGGCGACTGGTTGCTCAACGCTGCGGCCCGGGTCACCGATGGCTTGGTCACCGGACTGGTGACGCCACTGGCGTGGCTAGCCATCGGTGTCATCGTCTACGGCATATCCGCCGCCGACACGATCAGTGAGAACGAGATCGTCACCGCGGCTACGCGGCCGGCACGGCTGAGCATGCTGACGCAACGAATCCATCCCGCCGTCATCACCCTCGCGTGGCGCCGGATCGCAGACCCGGAGGGACGGTTCGGAGCTCTGCTGGGTGCGCTCGCACTGATCATCCGGGCCGGATTCGCGCCGGTGCTGGTGTTCTGCCTGATCTACACCGTCGTGGCCACCGCGACGCCGTACGCGGTGTGGGACCTGGCCAAGACGGCCGGTGACCTGGAGTATCGCACCTGGCTGTCGCTCTTCGGCCCGTTGCAGGCGGTGACGCAGATCGTCACGCTGTGCTTGGCGGCCCCGCTCCTGGCCTCCTGGACCGACGCC
This sequence comes from Beutenbergiaceae bacterium, assembly GCA_047971285.1. Taxonomy (GTDB): domain Bacteria; phylum Actinomycetota; class Actinomycetes; order Actinomycetales; family Beutenbergiaceae; genus Pseudactinotalea. Next base: position 132,113 of record JBKDZO010000050.1, read on the forward strand.
CTGCTGGTCCGGTTCGGGGCACATTCGCAGTTGCGGCTGCCACCGTCAATCGATCGGAAACTCTAGATAGTCGGTGCTGTAGCCGATATCGGTGATGCGGATACTCTCCGGGACCGCATCGGCAGGAAGCAGCACCAGCATCGCTTGCCGTGGTGCCAGCTCGGGGTCCTCGCCGTCACAACCGAGCCAGGTCTCGTAGCCGTCGATGAAGCTGGGCACGAATGCACCGGCTTCGAAGACCCGGTCCTGGTCGTCGACGACCTGCACCTTGCAGAACACCGTGTCGGTGTTGCTGGAGGCCACGTTGATCGTCACCTGCCACAGGTGGTAGCCAGCGGGAGTCTGCCAGTCCGGGTCGGAAATATCAGGTCCCGCGCCCAAGTCGACGAACTCGCTGATGGAGGCCGTCACGCCGCGCATGCTCGCCTCACCGGAGGCATCGGCGACGACGACTTCCGGTTGGTCGGGCAGCCACGATTCTCGGAAGTAGTCGCTGGAGAACCAGGCCACACCCAGCAGCCCAACGATCAGGCTCGCGGCGATAGCCAAGTTCGCGCGCCCGGACCTGGCCGCCGGGAGCGACAGCACCTGCGGTGGCCCCACCGGCTGTTCCCCAGCTGGCACAACCGACTGCACCGGTGGTGGCGCAGGTCGCGGATATGGTGGCACCGGCGGTTGCTGGGCAGGTGGCTGTGGTGCGGAGGTCGGCTGGGGCTGCGCAGCCAGGCGCCGCGGGGCACGCCTGGGCGAACTCGGCAATGGCGCTCCCACCGCCCGCAGCGGTTGCTGCGCGTGGGTCGAACCGGCCGGTGGCAACGGCAGGCCGCGCGCCGGGGTTGAGATCTGCCCTTCAGGCAGGTGCGGGCCGGTCATCGCTGGCCCGCATCGAGCAGCTCGGGCTCGGCGGCCTCGGCTTGCGCCAGCACCTCATCCCCATTCAACGGCAGCGGCACGACGGCGTACCGCACAGGCATCGGCCCGAAGGTGTCCGGAGCCGGCTCAAGCACGAGTTCCAGACTGCCCAGGGAGTCCGGGGCGACTTCGAAGACCAGGTCGCCGCGCAGCCAGATATCCGGACCAGCACTCCAGTTGCTGGCATCGACCCGGGTACTCAGCGGAAACTCGCGACCCTGCCCATCGCGCAAGGTCACATCGCCGAGGGACAGGATGGAGTTTCTCTCGATGCTGGCGTAGGAGATATCGACCAGGACGAATACCCCAGCACTGTCGATCGGCGTCGGCTGCTCATCGAACAATCCCCACTGCAGCAGTTCCCGGGCGGCCTGGGCGCCGTGGACGTGGATCGTCAGTGGTGGCAGGGTGATGTCCTCACCGAGGTCGGCATTGACCCGCACGCTCCCGAAGGGGGATCGTTCGCTGGTGATGGCGTTCGCGAGCATGCCGGCCGCCGTGGCGATCACCAGCAGCAGCGCCACCAGTGCTCGCTGCCGGCTCACCACTGCTCCTCCGGCTCATACAGGGCGGCCGGGAGGTCGATGCGGGGTAGGTCGACCAGCAGCTCGTCCCCGATGGACAACCATCGGTCCTCCTGACTGACGAAACCGTAGGTGAAGATCGACTCGGTCATGGACACGGTCACGGTGTCGCCGATGGTGTCCGAATCGGCGATGGGCCACAGCAGCACCACCTGATCGGGCACCCCGGGCAGCAATTGGTCGCCGCCCGTACCGTCGATCGACCGCACGACCACGTTCGGGACGTCGAATCCTGTCTGCTCCTGACCGTCGGCCAATACCGGCACCGCCATTCCGGACGCCGGACCAGGGAAATCCAGGGAGATAGGTTCGTCGGTGTTGTTCTCCACATCGGCCGTGATTCCGAGAAAGGCGTCGCTGCCATCCCAGTACTCCAGCGCGCTCCGGTTGGTCTGCGCGGATACGAAGAATGAGATCGGTCGCACGGTGATCGGGCCCAGGTCAACGCTGGTACCGGCCGAGACCACGTTGGTATTGCCGTCCGTCTTGGCAAACCCGCCCATGGTGATGACGACCGCCGGAAGCAGCAATATCAAGCCGAAAGCGATCCTCCGCGGCCAGGTGGAGATGAGCAGGGCAGCCACGGCCCGGGCCGTGATAGCCCCTGGTTCCATACTCACCCCAGGAAGAATACCCAGCACCGGCGAAACACGATGCTGACAGGTGGCGGTAACGCAATCGTTGCGTCAATCACCTTCCGACGCGAGTACTATTGGGACTGCGGGGATCCACCGCCACATTTTTGGGTGAGGCTGTTTCGTGCGCGAAACAGTCATCTGACATCAAGGGGATGTCTATGGCAAGCAAGCCGGTGACGGTACTGGTCGACGACATCGACGGCGGTACCGCCGATCACACAGTTCAATTGGCGCTGGACGGCGAGCGGTACGAACTCGACCTGTCTACCACGCACCACCATGAGTTGGTGCGCAATCTTGCCCGTTACATGGCGGTGGCTCGGCGCACCGGCGGTTCGGGGTCCCCGACGCCGCACTACACGCCGACCAGTGCTGACCCGCGGGCGGTACGGGAATGGGCGCGAGCACGCGGAATCACGGTTCCGCCAGGTCGTCGGCTACCCCGGGACGTCATCGATCAGTTCCACGCCGCCGGAAACTGACCGCGCCGACCGGTTCGATAGTCTGCGCGCCAGCCCGGAGGCCCGCTGAACGTTCGCCTGTACTGCGGAGCGCACCGCATCGGTGGTTGCGGCGATCCGAACGGTGGTCGTTGCTCGGGTCACGGCGGTGTAGAGCAGTTGCCGGGTCAGCAGGCGCGAGTCGGCCTCCGGCAGCAGCACCGTGACCTGATCGACCTGGCTGCCCTGGCTTCGGTGCACGGTCATGGCATGCGCAGACCGCACCCCCGCTAGGCGCGCGACGGCGATACCGCGTCCGCTCGGCCGCTCACCATCGGCGATCACGGCAGTGAGCGCGCCCGCCCGCTCCGGATCGCCCATGACGACGCCGGTGTCGCCATTGAACAGGTTGAGCCCGTAGTCGTTGTCGGTGACGATGATCGGCCGCCCGATGTACCAGGTACCCAGGCCAGCCGCCCGGTGGTCCCGCTCGGCCAGGTTCCGTTCGATGCGACGGTTCCAGTACCCGGCTCCGTAAGGCCCTTCCCGGTGGGCGCACAACAGCCGGTGCTGGTCCAGGGCTGCCAGCACCTGCTCTCGATCACCGGTCGCGGCCAGCTGCCGCAGCTGAACCGCATGCTCGATGACCAGGGGTTCCACCTGGTCGGGGTCGATAAGTTGCACCGACTCGGTCCCGGACGTGAGCACGCCCAGAGCGGCCTCGGCGTCACCATCTCGGACCGCAGCGGCAAGCGCATTGATCTCGGGCCCGAACCGGCGGCTCGGTCCCAGTTCCGAGACTTGCTCGGCATCGGCTCCACCGAGCCCGGCCACCAGGTCGCCGAGCACCGCACCAGCATCCACGGAGGCCAATTGATCGGCGTCACCCACCAGGACCAGCCGGGTCTGCGGCCGTACCGCTTCGACCAGCCGCGCCATCATGGTCAGCGACACCATCGACGTCTCGTCGATCACGATGACGTCGAACGGCAGCCGGTTGCCGCGATCGTGACGGAATCGGCTGCGCCGGCTAGGCATCCAGCCGAGCAGCCGGTGCAGAGTGGTGGCCGGTAGCCCGGCCAGCGTCGCGGCCTGTTCCGCCGGAAAGGTCGGATGCCCGGCGGCTTGCCGAACCGCTTGCGCCAGCCGGGCGGCAGCCCTGCCGGTGGGCGCCGCCAGCGCGATCCGCAACTGCGGATCGGAATCCAGCAGCACCCCCAGCAACCGGGCGATGGTGGTCGTCTTCCCGGTTCCGGGTCCACCGGTGATCACCGAGGTCCAACGCCGGCATGCCGATTCGGCGGCCCGTCGCTGATCGGCATAGGCCGGATCCGGGAAGTAGCGATCCAGCGTTGGCGCCACATCGGCCAGGTGTGGCCGGGCCTGATTCTCCCGCAGCAGCAGGTCCGTGCAGACCTGCCCTTCCTCGGACCAGTACCGGTCCAGGTAGAGCAGTCCGGCATCCAGCACCATCGGGGTGATCGCGTCGGATCCGGATTCCCGCACCAATGGGCTGGCCAGCAGCGCCTTCCGCCAGTCGGTCGCGGCGGGCCAGGATCGGGCCGGGTCGAGTTCGGCGACCCGTTCCAGATCCAGGCACACGGATCCGTGACGCACCGCACGCACTGCCAACGCGCTCGCGAGCAGCACCTGCCGATCGTCGCAGCCCGCCAGCCGGGCCAGTCGCTGCGCCACCTGGATGTCCGGGGCGGTGATGATCCCGGCCCGGTTGAACTCGGCGAGCACGCCAGTGGCACCCAGCGCCAGATCGCGGCTGGGGATCTCGGCAACGTCGTCGGCCACGGGGTTCATTGGGCACCATCCGCCTTCACGCCGTCCAGCAGGTCTGAGAGTTCAACGACCAGGGCCGCTGGCGGTCGCCAGGCGAAGACACCGCACGGATGCCCATCCACCGTCGGCGTGTCCGGGCCGCACATGCCGCGCACGTACAGGTAGAGCACTCCCCCGAGGTGGTGTTCGGGCTGGTATCCGGGGACCCGCCAGCGCAGGAACCGGTGCAGCACCACCGCGTACAGCAGCGCCTGCAAGGGATAGGACGAATGGGTCATCGCCTGCGCCAACTGAGCCGGCGCGTAGGCGCTTGCGCGCAGGTCGGCGTCGTAGGGGCCGAGCCAGTTGGTCTTGTAGTCGACCACCAGATACCGGCCGTCAACCCGGAGCACCACGTCGACCGACCCGGTCAGGTAGCCGCGCAACCGCTGCGCCGCATAGGCGGGACTTTGCACCACCTCGGCATAGGGCAACAGCGGATCGCCCTGGTCCAGGTGGGCACGCAGGATCGGTGCTAGGTCCGCCAGCGTCGCTTCGCCTGCTTGCGCATCGGCGTCACCGCCCGATAGCGGTAGCTCGAAGTCGAGTTCGGCCAGCCGATCGGTCCGTGGAATCTGCCGCAAACAGGTCCCGGCCAGCGGCCCCAGCGGACTGTCGATGACCGCCAGCAGGGCGTCGGTGAGGACCTCGGCTTCCAGATCGACCGGCCAGCGCACCAGCGCCTGCGCCACCAGCTCGCTCAGGTGCGCACGCAGATCACCGGCATGCTCGGGTGCCGCCGGGTCAGCGTGTTCCAGGACCTGATGCACCAACGATCCGAAGGTTGCGCCCATGGGCAGGCCCGCCATCGGCGAGGGCAGGTCACCGCTGACGTCAACCTCGCCTGCCACCGCGATCTCGGGTTCGTCGTCGCGCGGCGGATCTTCCGGCTCGCTAGCCACAACCTCGCCGACGTCGGTGGCCGCGAGGGCTTCCGCGGCTGCGCTCAGCGCCGAATACGACGTACGCCGCCAGGTCAGATCGATGTGCCGGTCCCATCGACGCGCCGATAGCTGCCTGCCCCCTGGTGACGGGTCCTGCCCGGCGATGGGAGCCGGGTCGGCCGTTTCCAGGCTGGCCGCACCGGCCTTCTCCCACTCGCGCAGAATCTGCTGGGTGCGGGTGTCATCGTGCATCGGGGCGCTCGCCGGCACCGCACCGGTCCCCGGCCGCCGCCCGAACAGCAATCTGTGCAGTGGCGCGGCAGGGGTGTTGCGGTTGCTGGGTAGCCACCACATCACCACCTGGGCCCGGGCACGCGTGAGCGCCACGTAGGCCAGGCGCAGGCTCTCCCCGTCATCTTCCTGCTGGGCTCGGCGTAGGTGGTCGGCATTGCCCGGATCCCCGCCGACATCCAGGCATCGCTGACCGGCGTCGTCGTGGAACAACGGGAACTGCTGGCGGTCTTTGACGAACCGGTCAGCCAGGAACGGGGCATAGACGATGTGGAACTCCTGGCCCTTGCTGGCGTGGATGGTGCGGATCTGGACGGCGGCATTGTCGCTGTCCAGCCGCCGGGTGCGTTCATTGGCCGCCACACGGGCATCGGCAGCCATCTGCTCACGCAGCCAGCCCACGAGCGCGATGATGCCCAGATCCTCGGCCCTGGCACGCTGGTGCAGCACCTGGGCGGTGTGGCGCAGGTCCGTCATCAGGCGTTCGCCGCCGACACCGGACAGCACCCTGGCGGACAAGGACCGGCTAGCGGCTTCAAACACCGCCGCCACACCGTGCTTGCGCAGCAGTCCCGCCCAGTCCCGTAGCGTCTGCGCCAACGAATCGGTCAGCGCGTCACCGCCGGCATCAAGGCTGGCTGCGGTGTGACCGAAGAACGCGGTGAGCGCGACGGCCCGGACCCGGCCGGTGATCTGCGGGCGTTCGATCGCTTCCAGCAGAGTCAGCCAGTCCTGGGCTCCTTGACTCTCCAGCACCCCGCCACTACCGGTGTAGACAGTGGGAACACCCGCATCGTTCAGCGCCCGTTCGACGAACCCGGCTTGCTTGCGATTGGCGCACAACACCGCAACGTCGCTGGCCCGCACCGGCCTGGTCGGCTCATCCTGGGCGCAAGCCGGACCATCTGGGACGTGCTCGGACACGGTGGCGTTGGAATCGAGCAGGTCGCGGATATCGGCTGCCAGATCACGTGCCACATGCCCCCGCAGCGTGTCGATGGAAGGCCCGGACTTGGTGGTGGGGAATCGCGCACGGTCCACGGCCCGCAACCTCAGCGCAGCACTGTGTGGGGCGCCATGCAGGTGCGAGCCGGTGCGAGCCGCCCGAACCTGTCGCACCAGGATCTGCCGGTCACCCAGTTCCGCGCCGCCGATGAGCGCGTGCAGCCGGTGCAGCAAGGACTCGTCGCTGCGGTAGTTGGTGGTGAGGGTGGACCGAACCTGCGCGGTCTGGGCAGCTTGCAGATAGGTGGTGACATCGCCACCACGGAATGCGTAGATCGCCTGCTTGGGATCGCCGATGAGCACCATGCGGGCATAGCCGCTGAAGGCACGGTCGAGCACCTGCCACTGCACCGGGTCGGTGTCCTGGAACTCATCGACCAGCACCACCGACCACCGCTGCCGCATCCGCTCCCGAGCAGGCGAATCCGGTAGCGCCAGCGCGGTGGCCAATTGCGAGAGCAAGTCGTCGTAGGAGAGCACGCCCATCCGGCGTTTGCGGACCTCCACCTCAGCGCGCACTGCCTCGGCGAAACGCCGACGCCGCGCCGCAGCGGATTCGGGATCCGTCGCCTGGGGCTCCAGGCGCGCAGCCGAGTCGCCGACGGCGGTGCGGGCGATGGCCAGCGCATCGTCTCTGCCGAAGGCCGGGCCGGAATCGGCGGCGGCGAAGCCGCGCAGATAGAGGTCGTCGACGACTTCGACGATCACGTCGTCGAGATCCTCCACCAATCGGGCACGGGTATCGGTGTCACCGGCAACACCCAGGCTCTTGAGCACCAGTTGGCAGAACTGGTGCGTGGTGGCAATGGTGGCCGCATCGAATCCGCCCAGCGCCTGCCGCAGCCGCTGCCATCGCCGCCGTTGTTCTGCTTCCCCGACCTCGAGCAGGTACCGGGTGAGCGGGTCGGCATCAAGGTCGGCGTCGCTGTCGCGGCGGACGGCTGCAGCGAACGCGCGCTCGACCTGCACCAGGCGCGCACGCACCTTGGCACGTAACTCCTCCGAAGCGGTTCGCCCGAAGGTGACCACCAACATCTGCTGCAGCGGAGCCACACCCTCGACGACCATCCGTGCTACCAGGGCTGCGATGGTCCAGGTCTTCCCGGTCCCCGCACTGGCCTCCAGCAGCGTGGTCGTCGCGGGTTCGGGCAGGGCACCGGTCACGTCGAACGGGACCGGTTCGGCGTCGGCGTCTGCGGATTCAGGGCTACTCATGCCGGACCCATCTGTTCGTGCTCCAGCAGCGGTGACCACAGCCGCAGCGCAAACTGCCCGAGCCGGGTCGCCTGGCTGTTCCACAACTCACCCTCGCGTGGGTATTCCGCCAGCAGGCCGCGCTGCAATCCAGCGGGCTGCGAGGTATCCGGCCGCAAGGGCATGTCCGGCCCCCACACGAGCTGGTGGTAGCGATCATCGCATTCGCCTTCGAAACGGCCGGAGCGCCAGTCCTTGTCGGCGGCGTAGGCGCGATTGTCGTCGGTTCCCGGGGTCTGCGCCCAGATGCTGGCGGTCTTGAGCGGCACCGGCAGCGGCTCGCACATGCCCCGGTCATAGAAGTCGAGCAACTCAGCCGCGATGGCGCTGGCCTTCTCCGGGTCCACCGGGCCGAGCGATGACTGTTGCGTGGCCTGTCTGCCACCGCCACGACCGATGATGCGCGCGGACCAGGCGATCTCGGGCCGGGCGGCGCGCAGCATCACCAGATCGACCCAAGCCGCCAGCCGGGCCTTGGCCCCCAGGCGGGAATAGGAGACCCGCACGATCGACTCTCCGCGCACATCGGGCACTTGACCGGTGATCCGTCGTCCGGCCAGGTCGAGGACGATGTCGAGGGTCTGCGCGGTGGCGACCATGGCCGGTGCGGCCGCAGCCACCAGCGGTTCGACCTGCTCGCGCACCTGCGTCAGGATCGCGTCCCCCAACGCCAGCGGCGGCACACCGCCGCGGGAGCGTTCGGCGGCTTCGGCGTCGGCTACCGACTGCCCCGCCAGCACCTGACGCAGCATCCGATCGCCGATGGCCCACTTGGACAGTCCGCTGAGTTCGACCGGTATTGCATCGTCGGGTTCGTCGTCATCCCATGGCAGCGACACCTGCAACCGGCCCCGCACGAACGCGCGCACGGGGTGGCTCACCATGGCATGCAGATCTGCCAGCGTGACATCACCCGGTGGCAGCGGGGGTAGCGGTGCACTCAGGAACGGCTCCGGCATCACGCGCGTGCCCTGGGTGGCTATGGCACCGGCGAGCGCGGCGGTGTCGAAACTGAACGGCTGCGCCGGGGCGGTCCGCTGCAAAGCTCCGGGCCGGAAGTTGCGCACGTCGAAGGGCTGCAATGGGTGGTGCACCAGCACACGGTCACGGACCTGGGTCGCAGTGGTCAGGTCGAGGGTGTCCAGCAGTTCGCCCAGCGGCACCGACGGCGGCCGGGTTTCACCTCGGATCTCATCGCTGCCGGTATAGGTGATGACCAGCTGGTCCGTGGCTGCCAGCACCGCGTCCAGCAACAGTTGCCGATCCTGCGCGCGCACATCCCGGTCGCCGGTCACCGGGCGCCGGGCGAGGGCGTCGTCGCCGTCGTCGGCGCTGACGCGCGGGAAGGTCCCGTCGTCGAGCCCGACCATGGCGATCACCCGGTGCGGGACCGAACGCATCGGGATCATGGTGGCGACGGTCAGCGCACCGGTGCGGAAGTTGGCCCGGCCTGCCCGGCCCTCCAGCCGCTGCTCCAGCAGGGTGCGGATATCGGCCAGCCGCAACGGGACGTCGACGCGTGCGGCATCGGCTATCTGCGCCAGCTCCCGGTGCGCCTGGGTCCGCTGCCAGGCGTTCTTGACATCGGGTTCGGCCAGGGCGTCGATGGCCGCGGTGAGCGCGGCGATCCACTCCGACGCCGGCCCGGCGGACAGCAGCGCCCGGACGCTGGTTTCGACGCGCTGCACAAGTTCGGAGAACCGCCCGGCGAGGTCGACGGCGGCGCTGGGCACGTCATCGAGGGGAAGGGTGTGTGCGAACCGGCGTTGGCCGTCTTCGCTCATCGCGACACCGAGCAGGAGCCGGTCCAGACCCAACTGCCAAGTGTTGTGCGGCAGCTGGAGCGCGTAGGGGGCGCGCAGGTCAGCTGCCAGGCCCCACCGGATGTAGGAGTGCTGCACCCACTGTGATAGCTGGGCCAGGTCGTCCTCGGAGAACCGGAACCTGCGGCTGACCACCTCGCTGCTGGCCAGATCGAGGATGTCGGTGGCGGCGGCGCGACCCCCGGCGATCGCAACCAGCCGCGCGGCGACATCGAGGATCGGGTTGGTCTGCCCGGCGCCGCGGTCCGCCAACCGCAAACGTAGCCCGTGCCCGGGGTTGGTGCCGCCATCGGGGTCGGTGCCCAGGTCGGCCAGGCCGAATGCGGCTTCGAACAGTGGCGCATAGGAGTCGATGTCCGGGCACATCACCAGGATGTCGCGCGGAGCCAGGGTGGGGTCATCCTGCAGCAGGCCCAGGAGTGCGTCACGGAGCACTTCGATCTGCCGTGACGGCCCGTGGCAGGCGTGTACCTGGATGGAGCCCTCCTCTGGCGCGAGCTGACGGCTGGCCCGGGTCGATGGCCCCGGTTCGGCATTGGCACGCAGGTCCGCTTGCAGGTACTGCAGCAGGCTGAGCGGTCCGCTATCGCCTGTCGCACCATCAGTGCTGGTTGGGCCATCGCGCTCGTCGACGACGGTATCGGTATCCGGTTCCAGGCCGACCAGGGTGCGTTGCAGTTCCCGGGCATCGCGGCCCAGGCTGGCAAGCAACGGGTGCCCGACGGCGCGCCCGGAGTTGTCGGTGGCGCGCAGCACCGGACCGTCGGCCACCACCTCGCGCAGGTCGTGCCAGAGCCTGGCGGAGACCTGTGGCAGCCATAGATGGACTTCCCGTACGGTGCCGACTGCGGCCAGCAGGTCGACGTCGGTCACCGGAAGCCGGGTATGCCCGAACAGGGAGAGCCGGTCGGGCAGGGCAAGCGGCTGGCCATCGCGGATCTGGGCCACGACCTGGGCGTGCCGCTGATCGGGGGCTGGGGTGTCCATTCGGGCAACCAGGTGCCGGTACAGCTCGGGTTGCCAGCGCAGGTCGGAATCGATCGGCTGGCCCCAGCCGTCATCGTCGGTGCCTGCGCGCCAGTTCGCCAGCATCACCGGTCGTTGCGTGGCGTACCCGGCGAACAGCCCAGCGAGCCGTCGCGCGAGCGAGTAGCGACGGCCGCGACGAATCGGATCGTCGCCGTCGCCCAGGTGGGTCGCCAGAGTACGCGCCCATGGCTGGCCGAGGCACTCGTCGATACTGGCGAGCAACGGCCAGGCAAGCCGGTCCGGATTCCACGGGTCGGTGCGCTCGGTCCCGGCGAGCAGGGCGGTCAGCGAATGCGGCGTGTGGAACCGGACCCCGGCACACACGCCGTCATCACGCCCGCCCGAGGTCCCCAGCCGGTGCGACAGCCGCTGGGTCAGCCACCGCTCCACGCCCCGGGCGGGCACCACCACGACTTCTTGCGCGAACGGATCGGCCTGTGGCTGGGCCAGCAGCCGGGCGAGCTCGTCGGCGAGCACGTCGGTCCGGTGTGCCCGGTGCAGGTGTACAGCCACCCCCGCAGGCTAGCGAGGGCTAGCGACATCGAGGTGCCGGCCTCACCAGGCAAGGTCGCGCAAACCGGTGACGTGGGCCCATCAACCCCACGAATGCACGACCCGAGGGTGGATAGGTTGTGCCTATGAACGCCTCCGTGGGCTCGTTCGATACCAGCGCTCTGACCGAGCAGGTGGACCGTGCCGACATCCGCGCTCATGCCCGGGAGCTTCGCCGCCTGGGGAGCGTCGCTAGCGGACTTGGCCCTGGCCTGGTGCCGGTGGTGCCGAGGTTCGCGTTGCCCATACTCGGGCTCGCGGTCGTTGCCTTCTTCGCCATCGGGATCCTGGTCAAGGACATCGCGCTCGCCACGGTGCTACCTCTCGCGCTGCTGGTCGGCATGATCGCGCTGTGGCTGCGGCGGCGACGCGTGCTACCCGAACGCTGGTACCGCCTGGACCGGTTCGCTCAAGCCAATCGGATGACCTATCGGGCCCAGGAGAAGGAATTCACGCTGCCGGGCATGATCTTCGACGTCGGCCGCGACCGGCTGGCGACCGACCGCGTGTCTGGGGGGCTACCTCGGCACGTCGAGTTCGGGAACTACCACTACATTTACGGCATCGGCCGGGCCGAACGCCAGTACACCTGGGGCTACGTCGCGGTCAAGCTGGATGTACCACTGCCGCACATCGTGCTGGATGCCAAACGGAACAACCTGTTCGGAAGCAACCTGCCGCAGCTGATGGTCAGAGACCAGGAACTGCAACTCGGAGGTGAGTTCGAGCAGCTCTTCACCCTGTACTGCCCAACAGGCTACGAAGCCGACGCGCTGTACCTGTTCTCCCCCGACATCATGGTGCGGTTCATCGATCACGTCGCGGTCATGGACGTGGAGATCGTCGACGACTGGCTGTTCTGCTACACCAGGCGCGAGGTGAGCACCACCGATCCGAAAACCTGGGCCTGGCTGTTCTCCGTCGTCGGGGCGCTGCTGGACAAGCTCGACCAATGGTCACGCTGGCGCGATGAGCGGCTGGAGGCCGCAACCATCGGGGCGGGCGGCCCGCGGGCCGACCACATCGCCGATCCTGCGGTCGGTGGTGCATCCTCAGCGTCTTTTGCCACCGATCGCCTGCTCCGCCCACCACCGGGCGTCGCAGAACCTGGCAAGCGACTTCGTCAACGCACCCCCTGGGTGGTCATCGTCCTCGCGGTGTTCTGGCTCCTATTTGAGCTGCTCAAGACCATTGCCGACTTCTTAGACTAGTTCGCGATCCAGCCGCGCCAACTGGGCGTGCACCATGGGTTGCAGCGGCGAACTGGCCGGGAGCAGTTGCCCCTGGGCACGCCACACCTGGTAGTCGTCGGCACCCCAGGCCGCCCTGGTCCAGGTCGCCATCAACTCCGGGCGACCGCTGGCAAGCACTGCCGCCCGCAACGCCTGGTGCAGCTCGCGGCGCATCGAGGCGATCCCGGGTGCGTCCGAATAGGGAAGTAGCGGACCGGCGTAGTGGTGCAGCGCAGCCATGACATCTCCAGTGGCGAGCATGGCTGGGACCAAGTGCCAGTCGCCTGCCACCGGGAGCTGCAGCCGGTACGGCCGCGATCCGATGATCTCCTCACCGAGCAGGCCGCGCAGCCGGTTCATCTCCGCACGCAACGTGGATGCGGGAGTGTCGTCGCCCCGGTAGAGCAGCAGCGCCAATTCCTCCCCGGACAGGCCAGCAGGTGTGGCGGCGAGCGCCACCACAGCTTCGCTGTGGCGCCTGCTGAGCAGCTGCGACCGGCCGCGCAAGGTCAGTACGGCCTCACGTCGCCCCAGGGCCTGCACCATGATCTCGGCCTGCGCGAACACCTCACCATCCAGCGATTCCGGAATTGACAGCGGGTCACCGACCCGCGCCAACTCTGACTCGGCCAGCCGGGCTGCCGCACGCACCATCGCCATCGTCTGCGGCGAATCGACGTCGGGGCCGCCGGTGATGTCCAGCACGCCCAGAATCCGGCCCGAACTCGGATCGTGGATCGGGGCCGCCACACAGTTCCACCGGCGCACCGACTCGCGGTAGTGTTCGGCCCCCGCGACCGCGGTCGGCCGATCGACCACCAAGGCAGTGCCGGGGGCATTCGTTCCAGCCACCCGTTCGTCCCAGCTGGCCCCTTCGACGAATCCGATCGACTCGCCGCGGCGCCGGGTCTGCGGCGTGCCGGTCACCCACAGCAGCTGCCCCTCTTCGTCGGTCAGCGCCAGCAGTGCATCACTGGCCTTGGCCGCGTCCGCGAGCACGTCTTCCAACAGCGGGTAGACCAGCGCCAGCGGGTGCGCGGCCCGGTAGTCGCCCAACTCGGTATCGGGCACGGTTATGGGTGAGGACTCGGTACCCACGTCCACCCCGGCGGCTGCAGAACGATGCCACGAATCTGCCACCTCGTGCCGCATTACCCCTGCCATTAAGCCAGTGTTCGCCCCCGCGGTGCCGATTGCAAGGGCCGATTGCAAGGGCCGATGCAACCCGAGTGCAACGTTGCGCGCACTACCCTCGCGGCCACTGCGGCCCACCCGCCCGCAGGATCCGCCGTCCCGCCATCCATCAACGTCGTTGGGAGCATCATGACCGTCTACGCACAGCCCGGTTCCGCAGAGTCCGACATCGAGGTCCTCAGCCGATATGGCCAGTACATCGGCGGCCAATGGGTCGAGCCGATGAAGGGCGAGTACTTCGAGAACATCACCCCGGTCACCGGCCGGGCATTCACCGAGGTCGCCCGTGGCACCGCCGAGGATATCGAAGCCGCGCTGGACGCCGCGCACGCCGCCGCAGACTCCTGGGGCCGCACCTCCCCGGCCGAACGCGCCAACGTCCTGAACAAGATCGCCGACCGCATGGAGCAGAACCTGGAGACCTTGGCCATCATCGAGACCTGGGACAACGGCAAGGCGGTCCGGGAAACCCTGAACGCCGACCTGCCGCTGGCAATCGACCACTTCCGGTACTTCGCCGGCACGATCCGCGCACAGGAGGGCGGCATATCAGAGGTCGACGCCGACACCATCGCCTACCACTTCCACGAACCGCTGGGGGTGGTAGGCCAGATCATCCCGTGGAACTTCCCGATCCTGATGGCGGTGTGGAAGCTGGCACCAGCGCTGGCCGCCGGAAACGCCGTCGTGCTCAAGCCCGCCGAACAGACCCCGTGGTCGATCCTCAAGCTCATCGAACTCATCGGCGACCTGCTACCCGACGGCGTGGTGAACGTGGTCAACGGCTTCGGTGCCGAAGCCGGCAAGCCACTGGCATCGAACCCCCGGATCGCCAAGATCGCATTCACCGGTGAGACCACCACCGGACGCCTGATCATGCAGTATGCCAGCCAGAACCTGATTCCGGTGACGCTGGAACTTGGCGGAAAGAGCCCGAACATCTTCTTCGAGGATGTGGCGGCCAGCCAGGACGCGTTCTACGACAAGGCGCTGGAGGGCTTCACCATGTTCGCTCTCAACCAGGGCGAGGTGTGCACCTGCCCATCCCGGGCGCTGGTGCAGTCCTCGATCTACGACGCCTTCATGTCCGACGCGCTGGCCCGGGTCCAGGCGATCAAGACCGGGAACCCGCTGGACACCGACACCATGATGGGCGCGCAGGCCAGCAACGACCAGCTGGAGAAGATCCTGTCCTACATCGACATCGGCAAGCAGGAGGGCGCCCGGGTGCTGACCGGCGGGGAACGCAACCGCCTCGGTGGCGACCTGGCCGACGGCTACTACGTCACTCCGACCGTCTTCGCCGGCGACAACTCGATGCGGATCTTCCAGGAGGAGATCTTCGGCCCGGTGGTGTCGGTGACCCAGTTCGCCGACCACGACGACGCGTTGAAGATCGCCAACGACACCCTGTATGGCCTGGGGGCGGGGGTGTGGACTCGCAACGGTTCACTGGCCTACACCGCGGGCCGGGAGATCAAAGCCGGCCGGGTCTGGACGAACTGCTATCACGCCTACCCCGCCCACGCCGCTTTCGGTGGCTACAAGCAATCCGGGATCGGTCGGGAGAACCACAAGATGATGCTGGACCACTACCAGCAGACCAAGAACCTGCTGGTCTCCTACAGCCCCGACAAACTCGGGTTCTTCTAGGCCGCCATGGCTTCCGACGATGCGGCTCCGGCGAGGGTCGCGCTCACGCAGGAGGCGGTGGAGTTGCTGCAGCACCTGACCCAGCGGCACGGACCGGTGATGTTCCACCAGTCCGGCGGGTGCTGTGACGGGTCGTCACCGATGTGCTACCCGGACGGCGACTTCATCACCTCCGAGGCCGATGTGCAACTGGGCGCCCTCGATATCGGGACCGGCACGGATGTGCCGGTGTGGATGTCCAAAGCCCAGTTCGAGTACTGGAAGCACACCCATCTGACCATCGACGTGGTGCCGGGGCGGGGGGCCGGGTTCTCGCTGGAAGCACCGGAGGGCAAGCGGTTCCTGATCCGCTCCCGCATCCTGACCGATGAGGAGGATGCGGTGCTCAATCCCTAGGACTGCGCACCGCATCCCCGTGCGCTGGCGGTTCAGCCCAGTACGTAGGAACGCAGGTTGGAGAAGGAGTCCATACCCCCGGGGCCCAACTCCCGCCCTACACCGGAGCGCTTGGTGCCGCCGAAGCCCACCTCCACCGGGGCGCCGGCGTAGGTGTTGACACCGGTGATGCCGGTGTCCAGCTGGCTGGCCACCTCGAACGCCTCGGCAGCTTCGCCGAACACGGTCGCGCCCAGGCCGTACACCGAGGAGTTGGCGAGTTCGATCGCCTCCTGCGCGGTGTCCACCTCATAGATCATGCCCAGCGGTCCGAATGCCTCCTCGGTGTACACCCGGGCATCGGCAGGGATGTCGGTGATCACGCCGGGCTTGAAGAACGCTCCAGGTCCACCAGGCTTGCCTCCGGGGACCAGAACCTTGGCGCCCTTGGCGATGGCGTCGTCGTACTGGGCCTGCAGCGTGTCTGCGGCAGCCTGGCTGGATAGCGGCCCGACGGTGACCTTGGGGTCGAAGCCGTCCCCCATCACCATGGCCTCGAACACCGAGGTGTAGGAGGGGATGAACTTCTCCGCGGTGCCCTTGCCCACCAGGATCACCCGCTTGGGAGAAACACATGCCTGCCCGGCCAGGGCGAGCCGGCATTGCGCGGCGTAGCTGGCGGTGGATTCGACATCGCTGGAGGGAAGCACGATGAAGGCATCCGAACCGCCCAGTTCCAGCACAAGCGGCTTGATGTACTTGCCGGCCTGCTCACCCACTGCGGCTCCGGCCCGGTCCGATCCGGTCAGGGTGACCGCCCGGATCCGGGGGTCGGCGATGTAGGCGGAGATCTGATCGACCGAGGCGAGTACGGTCTGGTACAACCCGGCCGGGAATCCTGCCTGCTCGAACAACTCATCGAACATCAGCGTGGACCCTGCGGAGATCTCCGCAGGTTTGACCAGCACGGTATTGCCCAGGAACAGATTGGGTGCGGTGGCCCGCATCGCCTGATACATCGGCCCGTTCCACGGCTCAATGGCCAACACCACGCCCAGGGGCTCCCTGCGGGTGATGGTCTTCAACGGCCCGGTGGGGGTGTCGACGATGCCAGGAACATCGGCCAGGATCTCCGGCCCGGTATCGGCGTAGTAGCGGAACATCGCCGACACCATGGTGGTCTCCATCTGGGACTGGGCAAGCGGCTTGCCCATCTCCAGCGTGACCTGATGAGCGAACTGATCTGCTTTGCTCTCGAACAGGTCCGCAAAGGCACGGAACAGCCGCACCCGTTCGGAGATGGGGGTCTTCTCCCACTCCTTCTGCGCGGCGTCGGCTCTGACGAGCTTGGCCTCCGCCTCATCGGCGGTGACGAAGTCGTAGCTCTCTATCGTCTCCCCGGTGGCGGGATTGGTGGTGTGGTAACTACGAGTGCGCGGATCGACCTGCGCCGGTGCAGACATGACTTCTCCTTGACATCGTGATGGTTACTTACCTGGGGATTCCTGCCTGGGTAGGGTCGGGCCCGCCACCCAGGCAGGAAGCATGGACATAAGCTGGTCGACGATCTGCTCGTCGGTCGCATTCAGTTCACCGGAGAGCCACGAATGGAGCAGCGCCAGCATGCCGCCCGCCAGGTAGCGGGTGGCCGCAGTCACACCGATCCCATTGACCGGGGCCTGGATCAGGCAAGCACCGGCCTCCAACTGTTGCGCAACGGTGGCGACCACGTGCAGGTAGGCCCCGGCCGTGGCCGGAAGTCCTTGCCGGTACAACTCGGCATGCTCGCTGATGTGCTTGACCAGTTGGGTGGTTGCCAACCGGGTCGCTTGCCAGTCGCTGACGTCATCGCTGCCGCGAGCCATCGCCTCCAGCAGGGTTGACTGCTGGAGCGCTTCGCTGAAGACCGCGACCGCCAGGTCCTCCAGGCCGGAGAACTGGGTGTAGAAAGAACTGCGGCTGACCCCCGCCTGCCGGACGATCTGGCTGACACTGGGCATCGCCGTGCCGGCCGCGGCCAGCTCATCGACTGCGGCCATGATCGCGGTCCGGGTCCGGATCGCACGCGGGTCCTGCGAAGCCCGTGTCGCCTTGCGGACATCGCCCTGCGGTCGTTGTACTCCCGGTTTGAGTGTCGTCGACGTCACCCCAACCACGCTACGCCGTTCTCGGACACCTGTCCACGATATGGCAGGCAGCCGGATGAACGTCCGCATGCATCACGAGAAGGGGAATTCTCCAAAATCTCTTGGGAATTCTCTTTCCTGGTGCAAGAATGATCCCTGCGTCAAGCACTTTCGCCAGTACTTCCAGCCTGGTTGCTTCGTATTTTGTTGCTTCTCTTCCCCAGGATGGTCATGTCCGGATACGGTCATCGGCGCTCGGCTCGATCGGCGCTGCTGGTAGTTGTGGGTGCTTTCCTCACCCTGCTCAGCGCGGTATCCGCGCCGCCACCAGCCCAGGCGGCCGGTGTAGAAATCACCCTCGTACAGTCATCGGTCGAATCCCAGATCGGCACCGAGGTGGTGCTGACGGCGACCGTGATGGCCGACGGCCTTCCCCAGCCATCGGGCTTCGTGAACATCTTCAAGGACGGAGTGTTCTTCGATGATGCGGCGATCGTTGCCGGGGTGGCGACCTATCGGACCACCAGCCTTCCCCTGGGGGATCATTCGTTCTACGTCGACGCCTTCATCCTGGAACGACGTTGGGTGTCGAACACGATCACCCATAGCGTGACGGGGCGGATCTTCACGTTGGAGGTCGAGGCGGAACCGACCGTGACCACGGTCGGCGGCGAGGTCGATCTCTACGGCAATGTCAGCGATCTCCTGGGTCCAGTCTCCTCCGAAGGCGCTGTCGAGTTCCAGGTGGAGAGCGAGTATTTGGGCATTTTCAGCGTCAATAGCTGGGGAACTGCCATAGCCGAATGGACCGCACCCGCAGCAGGCATTTACCAGGTCTATGCCATCTATTACGACGATTCATGGAACATCCAGGCCAACAGCGAAGCCACCATCCTGGTAGAGGATCCGCCGGTTCTGCCCGAGTCGTATGAGAGCGCCGAAGGCGAAGGGATCACCATTGACGCCTCGGAACTGATGGGAGCGCTCTATTCCTGGGATCTGAACAACGACGGCATATACGAGGATGCCTATGGAGCGGTGCTGACGCTGACCTGGGATGAGCTGATCGACCTCGGGATCGACAACGGGCCGGCTCGGTACCCCATCGAGCTCAGCATGTTCGACGGGGAGGAGGCCTCGCTCATCTATCCCTCCAGTATCCAGGTCGCCAACACCGGGCCGGATGCGTACCTGAGCGATGAACGCACCGCGATCGCAGGCGAATCGTTCACCATCTATGTCGGCGCCACCGACCCCTCCCCGGCCGATATGGCGGCGTTGTTCGAGTACACGATCGACTGGGGCGATGGCTCAGCGGTCGACACCGTGGAAGGGCCTGCGGACCCTCCGGTGAGTCACACCTACGCCGAACCCGGCACCTACACCGCCATCTTCACAGCCACCGACCGGGACGGCGATTCCGGCGCCCCGGCCATCGCTACCATCGTGGTGACGGGTCAGACGCAGGGGGGTGGCGATCCGACCGGCAGCGGTGGCGAGGCGACCAC
>JBKDZO010000051.1:0-54260 GCA_047971285.1 Beutenbergiaceae bacterium
GGTGGAGCTAGGGGGACCCCGCCATCCTCGCTCCGCTCCGGTGGCTCCTCGAATCACAGAACCATCTCAAATATTTCAGACCCCACCCTCGTACCTCGGGCAGGGCCTGAAAATTTGTGGAGCTAGGGGGATTCGAACCCCCGACCTTCTCATTGCGAACGAGACGCGCTACCAACTGCGCCATAGCCCCGGGACGGGGCCCAAGCCTAGCATCGGCGTGGCGGTGCTTCGAGCTGGGTCAGCTCACCCGGCGCCGCCGCGCCAACACTGCTTGCACGTCGATGGATGACTCCGGCTCGGGGCTTTCGGTCCGCTCCTGCGGTCCGGCCACAGCCCCTTCCTCCTGGCTGGTTGTCGCGCCGACTGATTCGGTCTCGAAGCCGATCGGCTGCACCTGCTGCCTGGGCGCGGTGGGCTTGAGGGTGTAGGCCGGTGGTGGCACAGGGATCGGGGTCCAGCCCGCCTGAGTCCGGTCCGATTCTGACGGCACGGTCGGGATGGGCGCAGTGATCAACGCGGTCGGGTCCACTTCGACCCGTATCCGAGCATTGGGCTTGCCCGCCCCCGAATCGGCGCGGGCGTGGGCGCGCTTGGTCGCCTCGGCGATCTGCTCGGCCCACCGTTGCTCGGCACGCTGACCGGCTTTGGCCGCTCGACGGCCCAGCACCACCACGCCCACGAGCGCGGCAGTGGCCACCAGGGCACCGGTCAGGGGCCATGCAGCCCATGCGAATCCGGACCATGCGGCTGCAGCCACCGCCGCCAGCACACCGGTGACCAGCAGGCGGCGGCGTGCAGCGGCCGCCCTGGTGCTGGTGGCGGCGGCGCGGGCCGCCCGGATCGCTGCTAGCCGTCGGGCTGATGCGGCATCGAGGTGGGCGTCGGGGGAAGTCATTGGCCTCTCCAAGAGATGCTGCCTGGGGTGAACACTCGCCCGCTCGGTGCTGGAGTCGGTCACCGGGCGGTGTCCCGCCGTCGCAACGATCCGCAGATCGTCCGAGTAGCGGTCGTCGACCCGGGAATCGACCACCAACTGCCGCGATCTGACTGCGGCAGGGACGATATAGGCAAAGATGAGAACTCCGATACCGGCCAATACCCAACCGGTTACATCGTTCACACTGACGACGGTAGGTCCGACACGCGCGCCAACCCCGGTAGCCGCCCGGCGTGTCGGCCGCTCAATCCCTGGCGGTGGCCAGCCGGGTCACCAACCCGGTCCCGATTTCTTCACGCGTGAGCGCGAAGCTCCGGTGATCGCACCAGGCCCCATTGATATGCAAATACCGTTGCCGGACTCCCTCATCGCGGAATCCGAGCTTGTCCGCCACGCGCAGGCTCGCGTGATTCTCCGGCCGGATATTGATCTCCACCCGGTGCAGGTGCAACTCGAAGAAGCAGTAGTCACTGGCCAGCGCCACCGCGCGCGGGGTGTGTCCGCGCCCGGCGTGTTCCTGGGAAATCCAATAGCCGACGGAGGCACTGCGCATCGAGCCCATCACCACCGAGGAGATGGTCAGGTGGCCGACGAGTTCGCCAGCCACCAGCATGCCCAGGCTGTAGTCGGTGCCTGCCCGGGCGGCGCGCGCCTGCTGGCGCACGTACTGCCGGTAGGTCGGCGGCTTGGCGTTGGACCCTGGCAGCGTCGCCTCCCACGGCAGCAGCCAGCCCTCATTGGCCCGCCGCAATCGCTCCCACGCGTCACTGTCGGAATACCGCAATGGGCGCAATGTGACGACGCCGTCGCTGAGCTGCACGAGCGTCACCCTAGCCTCGTCGA
Organism: Beutenbergiaceae bacterium; assembly: GCA_047971285.1. Classification (GTDB taxonomy): domain Bacteria; phylum Actinomycetota; class Actinomycetes; order Actinomycetales; family Beutenbergiaceae; genus Pseudactinotalea. Next base: position 1,781 of record JBKDZO010000051.1, read on the forward strand.
CAGCACCAGGGCATGAGATCTACCCAACACAGACTGGCATTCATTCCCTCAGTAAGGAAAGGTGGAGGGCATGTGGTCAGTGACGTCGCTGCTCGCTGCGGACCCGACCCTGGAAACCGAGGATGCCAAGGCGTTGTTGCGCTCGGAGATCCGACGCCACCGGGAGGGGCGCAGCAATCGTGACCGCGCCCACGCCGGCACCGCTATCGCCGAATCGGCGGCCGAGATCGTCGCCGACGCCGGGTGCGTGGCCAGCTACGCCTCCCGGTCCAGCGAGCCATCCACCCAACCGCTGATGGATCACCTGCACGACCAGAACATCAAGGTGATGCTGCCCATGCTCGGGCCGGGGTTGAGCCGCGACTGGGCCTACCACGGACCCGACGACCAGTTGGAGGTCCGGGCACCGGGCCGCCCACCTGACCCTGCGGGTCCCGGCCTCGGCGTCACCGCACTGCAACGGGCCGACGTCGTGTTCGTGCCCGCACTCGCGGTCGACCGCACCGGCATCCGGTTGGGGCAAGGCGGCGGCTGGTACGACCGGGTGCTGGAACACCGGCGCCCGGACGCCCCCGTGGTCGCCGTCGTTTTCGATGACGAAGTCAGCGAAGCCCCCCTGCCCCGCCAGCCCCACGACAGATCCGTGGACGGGATCCTGTCGCCGTCCGGGTGGTGGTTCGTGGGCGAACAGGAACCGGCCTCCGCCTGAGCCGCGCCGCCGCCCAGCTGGACTGACCTAGCCCGGTGGCCGCAGTACCAACGTGTCCTGGGCGCCGGCTTCGATCGCCTCCCGGCTGCTGGCCCAGCGATAGTTCTCCCCGACCACCCACGCGTCGAACTGGTCCTGATAGTTGGGCGAGAGCGAGTGACCGGAGTTGCCGGTCATCTGCACCCAGGTGGAGTTGTCCCAGTCCGAGGTGTCCAGCACCATGCGCATCGACGGAACCCAGGTGACGGCGAAGTCCGGGAAACCACCCTGCCATTGGGAGGCATCCCAGCCATTGGCGTTCACGATGCCACTGCCACCGGCAACGCCCGCGGATCCACCGTTCATGAAGGTCCGGACAACCGCGGGGATGGTCTCGCCACCCAGGACGCCGTGGTGGGGTGTGATGACATGCAGCGCACCCCAGCTCCAATCGGCGGGGTTCTTGCCCAGGAGCACCGTGAGCTGATCCCGGGCCGCTGTCAGCGCCTCGACCAAGATCTGGTCGCGCTGTTCCACCACGGTCAGGGTGGCCCGGTCATCCCACCACAGGCTTTCCGGTTCATCCAGCAGGGTGGTGACCGCCGCCAGCCACCGGGTTCCACCGGTCGGCTTGAGATTCTCCGGCACCTGATCCCAGAAGGTCAGCCGCAACAGGTTGGTCCACACTGCGGCGAAGTAGGCTGCCGCGGCCGAATCGGCATCGGAGCGCATGTCCCAGTCCTCGAACAGGTCCACCGCCTGCTGGGTGAACTCGTCGGGCAGCGTCACCTCTTGCAGCACCGGTACCAGAACCTGCGCATAGGGATCGGTATCGATCATCTGGATCCGGGCCATATCCGCCACGGTGAACGGCACACCGGCCTCGATCTGCTGCTCCAAGGCATCCCGGATCACCTGGGAGCGGTAGCCGTAGGCGAAGTCCCGGGAGATGAATGGTTCGGTCCCGGGCTCGGTGACCGCCTGGTTCGCCGCCACGATGAAGCCCTCCTCGGGATTCAGCGTGCGGGGCATATCGTCGGGCGACACGAAACCCTGCCAGTCATAGGCGGGGTCCCATCCCGGGCGAGGCCAACTGCCGTCAGCCGGGACCGGGCTGCCGTTGACCGCCTGCCGGATGGGGACCAGGCCGGGCGCCTGATAGCCGATGTCGCCGCTGGTGGTGGCGAACACGATGTTCTGGCTCGGCACCTCGAACGCAGCAGCGGCCTGCGCGATGTCATCGGAGTCCGCCGCCCGATTGAGCATGAAGATCGAGTCGATCGTGCGTCCGGGTGTGAGCGCCGTCCATTGCAGCGCGACCGCGAACCCGTTCACGCCCGCCAACGGCCGGTCCTCAGGGAGCGGACCGTCGGCGGCGCTGCGGGTGCCGATCAAGACGTCGGAAATGATCGGCCCGTGCCCGGTGGACCGCACCACGATCGTCTCGTCGTCAGCGCCATTGACCGCGATCACTTCCTGCCGCTGCGCCAGCGGCACCCGCTGCCCGTTGTAGAGATAGGTGTCGTCCGGGTAGACCCGCTCCAGGAAGAAATCGGAGGCGTCGGAGTTCATGTTGGTGAAACCCCAGCCAAGTTCGGCATTGTGGCCAATCACGATGCCGGGCATGCCCGCGAAGCTGAACCCGGCGACGTTGAAGTCGCACTCGGGCCCGGTCTGGGTGCAGTACAAGCCGTTCTGATACCAGATTCCCGGCTGTGACGGTCCCAGGTGCGGGTCATTGGCCAGCAGCGGCATGCCGGTCTGGGTGAACCGTCCGTCGATGGCCCAGCTGTTGGAGCCGATCCCGTCGCCGGAGCCCAGCGCGTCCGGCACCGCATCCAATGCCGCTGCCACCTGTGCGAAGGTGTCGGCGCTCCAGTCGTCGGCGATCGCGGAACCAGCGCTCCCGGTGGTGGTGGTGCTGGAGCCCTGACTGCCCGGATCTGTTGGCACCGTTGCCGCTTGCGCTTCGGCGTGGGCGGCGAGAAGTTCGGGTGTGGTCACGATCGGCAGATTCTGCTCGGCCGGATAGGGCGGGAAGATGGTGTTCACCATCGCCAATGCCGTCTCCTCGCCATACCCCTCGGCCTGACCGTAGATGGCCGCCCGGCTCAGTTCCTGGCTGTAGTTGCCCAGCAGGTCCCAGGCCATCGCCTTCAGCCAGGCGAGGGAATCGATGGGATCCCAGGGTTCGACGTCGGTGACCTCCACCTGCATGCCCAGGACCGTGTACTCCAACGCGAGCTGGCCCGGCTCACGGGACTCGATGTAGGCATTGACGCCGTCGGCGTACGCCTGCAGGTAGTCGCGGGTATCCGGGCTGAGCAACTGCCACTCCTGCTCGGCCACGTACCGCCAGCCGAGGGTACGGATCACCCTGTCCGCATCCAATCCGGGCGCACCGATCAGTTCCGAGAGCCGCCCGGCGGTCAGGTGACGCCGGTAGTCCATCTCAAAGAACCGATCCTGCGCGTGGATGTATCCCTGGGTCAGGAACAGGTCATGGTCAGTGCTGGCGTAGATCTGCGGTATCCCCAGCTCATCACGCAGCACCTCTACCTCACCGTCCAGGCCTTCGACCTGGAACTCACCGGCATGATCGGGCAGCGCCCGCCGGGAGATCGTGAAGATGGTCGCGGCACTGACGAGCAGCACCACCACCAGGAAGGCGGCTGCTCCAACGGCGATTCGTCGCCACCAGGACTTCGTCGACACGCTGTTGAGACTAACGGGCCAGCGCGCGGGACGTAGAATCGCCACTCGTGCCCACCTATTCGTATGCCTGCACCGACTGCGGGCACCGCTTCGACATCTATCAGGCCTTCACCGAGGACGCACTGCACCAGTGCCCCGAGTGTGGTGGGGTGCTGCGAAAACAGTTCGGCAACGTCGGCGTTGTCTTCAAGGGCTCCGGCTTCTACCGCAACGATGCCCGCAACACCAAGTCCAGCAGCGACACCGCGCCGGCCGGCAAAGACGGCAGGTCCTCCGGTTCCGATGCTGCACCCAAGGCAGACGGCAAGACCGACAGCGGCAAGAAGGAGAGCAGCACGGCTGGCAAGAGCACGACCAGTTCGGGCTCGGCGTCATCCTCCACGGCGGCTAAGCCCAGCAATCCTGCACCCTGATCCACAACCGCGCACTCCGCTACGCCGCCGTCCACAGCAGGTCCCCACTGCGCCTGGCGGCTAACTGAACCCTGCCTACCATCGGGGCATGGTGCAACGAATACGTCCCTGGCTGTGGCGCTATCGCTGGTTCGTGGTGGCCGCCTGCCTGGCCGGTGTGCTGTATCTGACGGTGGCGCAACTACGGCCGCCGGCGCCCCCGACCACCCCGATCACGGTCACAGCCCAGAGCCTGCCGGCCGGTCATGTGCTCACCCCAGAGGACATCGACGTGATCGAGGTCGCATACCCACCGCCGACGACGCTGCCGGTGCCAGCCGCCGTCGACACCAGGCTGGCGATCGGGGTTCCCGCAGGTGCGCCGTTGCTGGAGAGCATGGTCGTGGGTCCGGGGCTGATCGACTCCGCTCCCCCGGGCTGGGTGGTGACGGCGGTGTTGTTGACCGATGCCAGCCTGACCCACCTGGTGCGCCCGGGCGAGTACATCGACCTATACCTGCCGAGCGCCGACGCCGGATCCCGGGGCGCTGAGGCGAGCTTGATCGCCGCGCAGGTGCTGGTGCTGGCCCAGAGCGCACCGGACTCAGACTCGGCCTGGTGGGGTTCCGCGACGTCGAACGGCGGACCGGTCATCATCGTCGCGGCTCCACGTGGCGCAGCCGCTGCCATTACCGGCGCGGCCGGGTTCGGAGCCTTTCACGCGGTGCTCTCGGGCGATTGAGTCGCCTGTCCTGCAGCGCTCGCGCAGGGGCTCGCTCGGCGATTCAGTTCGCAGGTCAGTCCTGCTTGGCCTTGAGCAGGTCTCGGATCTCGGTGAGTAGTTCGGTGTCGGTGGGCTCGGGTTCGTCGTCGGCGATGCCCTTGAGCTTCTTCATGCGCTCGGCGTAGGCGTTCATCGGCACGACGAAGATGAAGTAGACGACCAGTGCGGTGATCAGGAAGACGATCAGGGCATTGATGATCGTCCCGATGTCCATGAAGGTGGGGTCGATTCCGTCGACGGTGTCGCCTGCGCGCAGGTCGAAGCCGAGCCCGCCCGCATCGACGCCTCCGGCTGCGGCCAGGATCGGCTGCACGATCGCGGACACGAACGTATCGACCACGGCTGCGAACGCCGAGCCGATGACAACCGCGATCGCCAGTTCGACGACGTTGCCGCGCAGAATGAAATCCTTGAATCCCTTGATCATGACTTGCCCTCCCAGGAGCGTGTGTCGTGGGCGCACGCCAACCGCATGCCTAAGCCCAGGTCGAGCGTACTGGGTCAGGCCGACATCGGATGGAGCATGGCCGATGCGGGCGCCATAGCCACGCCGTGAAACCGGCCCGAGGATCATGGCCAGGATCAAGCCCAGTGCGGTGGGACTTCTCGCAGCAGACGGTCGTCGTTGTCATCCGTGACACCCCAGGCGCGGTCGTCGTCCTCCCAGGCGCGGGTGCCATCGGACGACTGTTCGGTGCCCTGACGTACCGCTCGTCGCGGTGCTGGACGGGCGCGAGTCTGTGGCTGGTCGGAATCCCCGCCCTGCTGCGTATCGGCTGTCCCGGTTTCTCCGCGCGGGGGCGCGGCATCGCCGGAACTAGCCGGATCGTCCGAACTCTCACCCTCCGGCGAGGATGCGGTGCCGGGCTCGTCCGCTGCTGCGGATGCGGCCGCCGCCCCGGCGAATTGCCATTCGGCCCGGTGTCGCGGACCGCTGCGTCGCCGACGGCGCGGCTTGCGTGGAGGTTTCCGATCGCCGTCCGGCCTCCCCTTGGCCGCAGCCAAGGTGAACAGCGGCTCGTCCTGCCCGGATACCTCTGACCTATCGGGATCGAGTGGCTTGTTGGGATCGAGTGGCTTGTCGGGATCGAGCCCACCGGATCCGCCCTCGCCCGGCTCAGGCCCATCGGACTCAAGCTTGCCCGGCTCAGGCTCAGCCGACTCAGATTCGGCGTGCTCAGATTCGGCGTGCTCAGATTCGGCGCGCTCAGATTCGGCGCGCTCGGGCTCGGCATGCCCAGATTCGGCGTGCTCGGGCTCGGTACCGTTCGGCCCAGCACCGTTCGGCCCAGCACCGGTCGGCCCAGCACCGTTCGGATCAGAGGTATCGAGCTCCGGCTCCTCAGCCCCGGTGCTGGCGGGCTCATCGGCGGCATCATCGGAATCGGGACCGGCCCCAGCCGGAGCGATCACTTCGGGCTCGTGCACATCGGGCTCAACCAGTTCCGGCGGTGCGAGCACCGGCACCGCACCCTGCCGGCTCTGCTGCCGGTCGGCGACGATGTCATCGACCAGCGCCTTGATCTTGTTGGCTTCGCCCTGCGGATCCATGAACACCGCGGTCGAGAACACCATCTTGACCCGCCAGCCGCGATTCTCCAGCCGTTGCACCCAATGCCGGTCTCGACGGCGCAGGCTCGGCTCAGCGACGTAGTCGGCGTCATCGGTCAGCAGCGCCAAGAACAGCTCACCGGGAAGATCGGGGTGCCCGATCGCCAATGGCAACCGCACGCCCCCGACCGGGCCGTAGCGCGGCATCACGATCAGGCCCAACCGCCGCAGTCGCTCCGACAGATCCCACAGCAGCCGATCGGGTTCCAGTTCACCGGATTGGGCCGAGACCGAGGTCATCCCGGTGTTGGCGAACAGCAGCAGGTCCCGCAGCGCCACCGCCCCCGGTGTGCGCAAACGTTCGGGATCCAGGTCCTCCCCTGCCAGGCAGCTCACCACGGTCAGCCGGTGCCGGCAGGCATCCAACGCATCGACGGTGTAGGCCACCCCATGCGGGCCGCTCATCGCACCGAACCGATACAGCACCCGTCCGTGGGGTGTCTTGCCGTATCCGACGGTGAGGATGATCGCGTCACGCCGCAGTCCGGCGACCGACTCGATGTCCACGACCGTGAACGGTTCGGGACGGTTGGGATCGAAGAACGCGGCCATGCTGGCCCCGGCTGCCGTCGACAGCACGCCTTCTCGCACCCGGTCGGCATGGTGGGTGTTCAGCGCGATCACCGCCAGCGACGAATCCGGGTTGGTCAGCGCATGGTCGATGACCAGGTCGACCACCCGGTCCACCTCCACCTGCACGCTCTCGACGGCCTGGCCACCCAGCCCGGGCATGCCCGTGCCGTCCAGCAGCTCCATGCTGATTCTGGACGCCCGTGGCGGCGCTGGCACGGGGCGGATCACGTCGCCATATCCGTGATCGGCCAGGAACCCCGCTATCTCGGCGTCCAGGTCCAACCTGTCGCCAGGAAGTTCCACGCTGGGCAGCAATCGTGCTGCCGCTTCGATGAGTTCACCGCCACCACGGCGGGTGTCACCGACGATCACCACCTGCGCACCCCGGGAGATCGCTGCGATGGCCTGCTCGATCGGCAGGTGCTGGACGGCGTCCAGGATCACCAGATCAATCTGCTGCTCCGGAGCCAGCACCTGCGGGACCAGCATCGGCGGCACGATCCAGACCGGACGAGGCGCGGCGACGATGGCCCCGAACTGGCGGTGGAGTTCCTTCAGGTCGGTGGCGCCGCCGCGCACCGCTCGATAGAAGGCCTGAGCCGTCGGCTTGTCGGCGGCAATCGCTGCCCGGATGTGAGCCGAGACCTGATCCATGATCGGAGCGCTCAGCGATGCGGTGTGTTGCAGGTCGAGGGTGCGCAGCTGCGCAGCGGCCCGATCCAAGGACTCCGCATCCAGCCCAGCCAGGGCGGGATCGTTGCGCAGGAGCTCTTCCAGCATGCTCGACCACCAAGCCAGGTCGAACTCCGCGCCCACCATCGCCGTCGGCACCCGCCGGGCGATCAGGTCCTGTACCAGTGGACCCAGGCCCAGACGGGACAGTGCTCCGAGCAGCCCGGCACGCTCGGGCATCTGCCGCAGTGCGGCGTCATCGTCGCTGAGGCGACCGATCCGTTCCTCCAGGTCCGCCAGCGGCACCTCGCGCAGGTCGGTCACGTTCATCGACTCCACCAGCACCGGCTGCAGGGGTTCGATGTCCGCCAGGACCTCATCCTCGGTGGCCAGGATCTGCACCATGCCGTCGGGCAGTTGGGGCCAGCCCCCACCGGCGCAGTGCCTGCGCCACTCCTCGCGCCGTGCCTGCACCATCGTCAATTCGGCGTGCAGATCGGTGACCGGGACTCCTGGTCGCAGCAGATCGCGAGCCTGCTTGCGCAGGCGTCGCCGGGCGCCCCAGGACAGGCTGACACCGTTCTCGGTCCGCCAGGCGCGGCTGGCGCAGGCTGCTGCCATATCGGCTGCGCTGCGCTCGAACACCGCCGGTAGGAACAGGTCCAGCGATGCCCGGATACCCTCCAGCAGTTCCAGCTGCTCCGACCACTGGCTCAGGTTGGCGGCCTCATCCAGACCGGTCTGCGCGGCGGTGGCGCGCACCTGGTCGCGCAGCCTGGGCAGCAGGTCGTTCAGGTGGCGCACCCGGTCCAGGGTGGCGGTGGCGTGCTCGGCGTCGGTCAGCACCGTGCCGAACCATGGTGTGTCGGCTGCCCGCAGCTGGAACGCGCCGAGTGCCGCGGCGCGTGCCAGCTCTTCGCGGGCCAGTTCGCGTTGCGACTCATTGAGCTGCATCGCTGCCGGATCGAGCTGAGCCTGGGTACGCGGGCCAGGCCGGGCCGAGGTCAGTTCCGCCAGTTCCTGCATCGCGCGATAGGCCGAGGTGTCCCACGGGGGCCGGGCGGTGTGCAGCGCGGAGATGAAGTCCGTCAGGGTGGTACGCGCCTGCGTGAGCTGCTGGCGCATCTGGTCGGTGTCCTCGGGCTCTCGCTGCGGTGCATCCAGGCCCTCGGTGAGGTGCCGGGCGGCATTGTCACGCCACCCGGGGTTGGTTCCCAGATCGAGGGCGAGACGCTCGATACCCGTGGCTCGCATGCTGTCCAGCAGTGCCTCGCCGGCCCGTTTGGTCCCGGGCACGTACAGCACCCGCTGTCCGGTCGCGGCGGCCTGTGCCACCAGTGCCGCGATGGTCCCGGGCACATCCACCCCAGGGGGTGCGTCGATCAACAGGTGCGCACCGCCGGCGACGGCGTCCAGGACTCGATGCTGGCCGGCGTCCAGGTCCCCGACTCCCGGTTCGGACTGCGGGTCGGGATCCGACCATTGCCTGGCCGGCAGTGGACTCTTGAGCCCGGCGTCACCCTCGCTGCTGGCCAGGGCGGCCACCACCGGATGCTGGGCGAGACGAACGGGGTCGAGGTCTTCGGCGAGCGCCTGGCCCGGATGGACGAAGGCGCCCAGCACCGTACTCGGCTCGATCTGGGCCGGTATCGCTGCGGTGAGCTGCTCGATCTGGACCAGCGCCGGCGCCGGCGTGAATCCATGCGGGGTCCGGGTGGCGTCCACCAGGGCCGCCGGGTCGAGGTCGATTCCCTGTTCGGCCAGTGCCCGTACCAGTTCCGGGTTGATCTCCACATCCGGTTTCAGCTCAAGATAAACCTCGGCGTCGGCGGGGTCCACGGTGATGGTCACGGGCCGCAGCAGCACCGGGATGCGCACCAGCTCTGGCTGGGCGGCGGGCTCGTCGTCGCCGGGTCCCGAGGTCGGCGGCACCAGCCAGGTCGCGACGCCGATCGCCACGTAGGTGGGTGCGAACCCGTAGCGGTGGGCGAGTTCGTCGGTGCGGGCACCGACGATGCGGGCCTGTCGGCGAGCCTGGGTCAGCGCCGAGCCTTCGCGTGCCAGGTTGCTCAGTTTCGTCCGGCGTCCGGCGAACAACTGCGCGACTCCGCCCGGATGGGCTGCGGTGAGGTCGACCAGAGCGTCGCCGAGGCTATCGATGTCACGCAACGCGCTGCCGCCGGCCAGATCAGCCAGGCGTGCGCGCCAGCGGGAGACGGTGTCGACGATAGGAGCTTCCACGGCTTCGAGCGGATCGGGATCAGGGTCGGGTTCTACGACAACCTCACCGGGTGCGGCACTGTGGCTGCTGACCACGTCCGCAGGTACGCCGTCAACGCGCTGCCGGCGGCGCTGGCGTTGGCGCAGTCTGCGGTTCGAACTCACTGTTCCACGCTAGACGGCGTTCCGCGCTGGTGCACTCCTGACGCGCCCGGATGGCCAACTCAGGTGGTGATGCGCGCCGCGCAGGGGGGCAGGCGGCGCGCATCACCGTCCAATAGTCTGCTGGTTATAGCCCGATTGCGCAAACGTTCATCTCAACTTGTTGATTTTTTGGCACAATTCGTGGCCTTCTGCGGTGCCCCCGGCGCGATTCGAACGCGCGACCTACCGCTTAGGAGGCGGTTGCTCTATCCCCTGAGCTACGGGGGCGGGACCGGCGCCTATCTTGTCAGGTCCACCGGGCTACCGCATCCGCGGCGTGCCGGACACGTCAGTGCGCCCAGGGTGCAATCAGTGGAAGCTCCTCCTGCTGCAGGCGTGCAGGCACCACCATCACCGGGCAGTTGCTGTGGTGCAGCAGCGCCTGCGATGTGGAGCCCATCAGCATCCCCGCAAACCCGCCGCGACCACGGGTGCCGACCACCACCAGATCCACGGCCGTGGAGAATTCCGCCAGCAGCGCGGCACCCACGCCGTCCAGAGCGTGTCGCCGGACCACCAGGTCACGCCCCTCCAGTGCCTGATCGACGGCGACGTCCAGACCTGCCTTGGCATCGGCGAGCAGTGTTTCCGGATCGACGCTGGCGGGCAGCCAGCCGAGCAGTCCGGCTCCGGCGCCGATCGGGATCGCGGTGACGGCGGTCAGATCGGCTTCCCAGAGCTCGGCTTCCTCGATCGCGCGGGCCAAGGCTCCTTTGGCCGAGGGGGACCCATCGACGCCGACCACGATGCGTCGTACCGGGACCGGGACCGGGTCCTCCTGACGTAGCGGCACCACGACCGTCGGGCAATGGGCGTGGGCGGGTAACGCCGAGGAGACCGTGCCCAGCAGGCGCTCGGTGAACCCGCTCCGGCCACGCGTGCCCACCACCGCCAGACGCACCTGCTTGGACTCCTGCACCAGCACGCCGGCAGGATCTCCGGTGACCAGCGCACTGGTCACCGGCACCGAGGCTCCCGCCATCCGTGCCGTGGCCTCATCCAGGACCGCTTGCGCGCCCTCCCGGATCGCCTCGTCATCCAAGGTGGCGTAGCCGCCATCCAACGAGGTCGCCGCGAAGGTCGGCACGGCGTAGGCGCACACGATGTGAACGCCCCAGCCGATCTTCTGCGCGTGAGCGCCGGCCCAGTCGAGAGCTCGCAGACTGGCCTCGGAACCGTCCACGCCCACCAATACCACCGCATTGTGCGTCATGACCGTCCCACCCCCATCACCTGGGTTGTTCTTGACCATTCTGCCCCTATCGGCCGCATTCGGGAAAGTCCCGTCCGGGCCGTGTCCGGAGCGGGTCCCGTCATTCCTGGTCGATCAGCGGCACCACCGATGCGGGCATGCCAAACGGCCCGCACCCGCAGGTACGAGCCGTTCGTGCAAGCTTGGCCAGGCAGACTCAGCCGACCCGGATGAATACCGGGTTCGATAGGTAGATCGGGCCTTCGTACAGCGCGGTACCGGGCCGCCGGGCCGCGATGTGGTTGCCGTTGCCGGTGTAGATGCCGACGTGGCCGGGTGCCCAGATCAAGTCGCCGGGGCGAGCCTCGGAGGCTGGGATCACGGTCCCTGCGTATCGCTGGGCCGATGAGGTACGCGGTAGCGAGATCCCGACCTGAGCGAAGACGTAGGAGGTGAACCCGGAGCAGTCGAAGCCGGACGGCGAAGCCCCGCCGTACACGTACGGGGTGCCGATGTATCGGCGTGCGATGTCGACCACCGCGACGCCACTGGCGGCCTGTGGCGGGGCCACCGAGGTTCCGGAGGAGGAAGAGCCGCCGGAGGAGTTGCTGGTCGCCGGACGTGAGACTGGCGGCGGCGGAGGCGGGGGTGGCGGCGGTTCGGCGCTGACCGTGGCGGTCGAGAATGACCAGTCCGCGTCGGCAGCAACCGAAATGGTCGGCGACGTCGACACACCCTCCGAGGTGGTCAGGTTAGCCATCGGGACTACGGAACGAGCCGCGCCTCCGTCCGGTGCGGCGACCGCAGCTGACGCGGTGAGCGTCAGCACGACGCCGGACGACATGGCGGCGATTGCCGCGCGTCGGCCGGCCGGGCCGGTCAGAACTTGACCGACCGTCGAGAGCGGCGTGAGCGGTCGGGACGCTGCGCGATGCCTCGCGGTTGAATTCGACACGTAGGACCTCTCCAGACGCCTGCGAAGTGAGCTGTCGGGTTCGGGTGGGAGTATCACCCGGTCGGCATGAGCGATCGACTCGCTCGTGCTGACTTCACCCCAAGGTGCCTGAGCACCAAAAATGGTTCCCCCGCCCCTGTCTCGGTTTGTTCGGCCTCGTTCCGGTGACAGGGCTAGGCGACCCGGGCCGAGGACTCGTCAGAAGTAGGGATCTGCCGAGTTCCTTCACGCTACCTGACGCAGCCGAGAAATGTCACGTTATGGTCACGGACATCGGGCGTGACTTTGCTCACGAGGCGGTTACCGGGTCATGACGGTCCGCTGGGCACCCCTTGGCTGGCTCACGGAGCGACGAAGATGTGCTTGGCCAGGTCCTCAGCCAACTCCAGTTCGGCGTCCGCGCCGTCGGCGCCGAGCACCACCAGGTCGTCATCGCGGCGGGCGTGCACGGTGACCCCCGGGCCAATCCCGAGCTGCTCCAGCTTCGCCAGCAGGTCGACATCCACCTGCAGCGGTTCCCCCAGCCGGATCAGCTGCAGCGTCCGCGATTCGGCTCCGACGACGGCCACCAGGCTCTCGACCGCGGCATCGTCCGGGCTACCGCTGCCCAGGTCGGCCAGGCCCGGGATGGGATTGCCGTACGGGTCGTGGCGTGGCTGTCCCAGCAGCGCCACCAGTTTCTGCTCCACCTGCTCGCTCATGACGTGCTCCCAGCGGCAGGCCTCCTCGTGCACGTGCGGCCAGTCCAGGCCGATGACGTCGACCAGCAGGCGCTCGGCCAGCCGGTGCTTGCGCATCACCAGGGTGGCGCGCTGGCGACCGAGTTCGGTCAACTCCAGGTGCCGGTCCCCGCCGACGACCATCAGCCCGTCACGCTCCAGCCGGGCGACCGTCTGGGAGACGGTCGGGCCGGAGTGACCCAGCCGTTCGGCGATCCGGGCCCGCATCGGCGCGATTCCCTCCTCCTGCAACTCGAAGACCGCCTTGAGATACATCTCGGCGGTATCGATGAGATCACTCACGCGAACGCTCCTCGCACCATCGTTGGCATCCAGCCACCCTGCCACTCAGGGTACTTGGCACCGGCGACAGGTCCAGCGGCAGTCCAGCCAGCGGGCAGTGTCACGCGGGCAGGGCCGGCCCTGGGATCATTCTCGGTATGACCATGCCCGTCATTCCGCACCAGCTGTTGCCAGCCGACGGCCGCTTCGGTTGCGGCCCCAGCCGCATCCGGCCCGCCCAGGTCGATGCCCTGGCCGCGTTGGGGAGCACGGTGCTGGGCACCTCCCACCGGCAGCAGCCGGTCCGGCACCTGGTGGCGCAGGTGCGGCAAGGCCTGGCAGACCTGCTCGGCGCTCCGGCGGACTACCAGATCGTGCTGGGCAACGGTGGATCGAGCGTCTTCTGGGATGCCGCCATCTTCTCGCTGATCGACGGCGGCGCACAATTCGCCGCCTGCGGCGAGTTCGGCAACAAGTTCGCCGCCGCCGCGACCTCGGCCCCGTTCCTGGGAGAGGTCGAGGTCATCAACGCAGAGCCGGGCACCCAGGCTCTGCCGCAGGTCAGGTCCGGCGTCACCTCCTACGCTTGGGCGCACAATGAGACCTCGACCGGTGTGCTGACTCCCGTGGTGCGGCCCGATGATTCGGGTGCGCTGGTGCTGGTGGATGGCACCTCGGCAGCCGGCGGCGTCGCGGTGGATCTGGCAGCCTGCGACGTCTACTACTTCGCACCGCAGAAGGCATTGGGCTCCGACGGTGGCCTGTGGTTCGCGGCGATGTCACCGGCGGCACTGGCACGGATCGAGGAATTGAGCCACCGGTGGATACCGTCGTCCCTGTCCCTGTCGGCCGCGGTAGCCAGTTCCGGCAAGGATGAGACGGTCAATACCCCGGCCCTGGCGACGCTGGTCCTGATCGCCGAGCAGGTGCACTGGCTGCTGGACAAGGGCGGTTTGTCCTGGGCGGCTGCGCGAACGGCAGCATCGTCACGGCTGCTGTACGACTGGGCCGAGTCGCGCGAGTGGGCCCGGCCGTTCGTCGGACGCTCCCTGTCCCGTTCCCCCGTGGTCGGGACCATCGACCTGGCCGACGAAATCGATGGCAAGGCGCTGATAGCGACGTTACGCGCGAACGGAATCGTCGACGTCGATCCGTACCGCAAACTCGGTCGCAACCAGTTGCGGGTCGGCATGTTCCCCTCCGTCCCGACCGCGGATGTCGAAGCCCTCACCGCCTGCATCGACTACGCGGTCGAGCGACTGGGCTGACCTCAGACGGCGCGCCCGCCGGTCTCCTCGGAAGCCACGTCGAGCTGGGCCTGCTCACGGGCCTGCCGTTCCTCACCGGTGGTGAACACCAGGTGCGGCCGCGGCCGGCGCTCGTAGCTGACCTCCACGCTCCAGTGACGCCGGGTCCACAGCGCCGCACCCACCGCGACGATGATGGCGCTGATCGAACCCACCAGGATCGCTGCGCGACCACCCCAGTTCTCCGCTATCCAGCCGATGATGGGTGACCCCAGCGGTGTGGATCCGAACAGCACCAGGATGTACAGGCTCATCACGCGGCCCCGCATCACCGGGTCGGTCCCCAGCTGGATGGCGCTGTTGGCGGAGGTGATCATGGTCAGAGAGAAGAACCCGACCGGAATCGTTGCCAGGACATACAGTTCGTAGGTCGGCGCCAGAGCCATCACCGTGGCGGCGATACCGAACCCGAATGCTGCCGCGATGACCAGCCGCACCCTGGGGCGGACCCGTCGCGCGGCCAGCAGCGCACCGGTGACGGATCCGATGGCCAGGGTGGAGCCCAACAGCCCGTATTCGCCGGGCCCTTTGCCGAACACCTCGGTGGCCATCACCGCGGAGGTGAGCTGGAAGTTCAATCCCAGGCAAGCGACGACGAACAACACCACCAGGATGACCCGGATGTCACCACGATTGCGCACGTATCGCAGTCCGGCTCGGAGCTGCCCGGACGTACGGGGGCTGCGCTGCAAGTGCTGCAGTTCCGCCGACCGCATGGCCAGCATGGCAGCGATGGTGCCGGCGAACGAGATCGCGTTGACGACGAAGACCCAGCCGGTGCCGACGGCGGCGATGGTCAGACCGGCTACCGCCGGTCCGATCAGGCGGGCGGTATTGAACGATGCGCTGTTCAGGCTCACAGCGTTGCCCAGCCGTTCGGCAGGTACCAGCTCGGAGACGAACACCTGCCGCGCCGGCGCATCGAACGCGGCCACCACCCCCAGCCCCAGGGCGAGCAGGTAGACCTGCCACAGCTGCGCATGCCCGGCCAGCACCAGCACTCCCAGAATCGCTGCCAGCACCCCGAGCAGGGACTGGGTGGCGATCAGCAGTCTGCGCGGGTCGATCCGGTCGGCGAGCACACCGGCCACCGGGGTCAGCACCACGGCGGGGGCGAACTGCAGCGCGGTGACCACCCCGACGGCGAAACCCGAGTTGTCGGTGAGTTCGGTCAGCACCAGCCAGTCTTGGGCGACCCGCTGCATCCAGGTGCCGATGTTGGCCACCAGCGCGCCAACGAACCAGATCCGGTAGTTGCGGATCCGGAGCGAGGCGAAGGTATTGGTCACGTGGCCTTCAGGATGAGGCCACCAGTGGCACTAGGCCAAATCTTTACCCGGCCCGAGGAACCATCGCCGCATCCGCGAACCAGTCCACCCGGGTGGTGTGCGCATGGAAGTCCTTGAAGTAGCCACCCTCGCCGGCCACGCGCACCACCTGGTCCGCATCGTCGATGAGGTATCCGAACAGCGCGTCGACACCGAAGCCGAAGAGCAAGGGGCTCAGGGGTGTGCTGGGGCCGATGATCGCCGTGAATGCACTCGCCGACAGTTCCAGCAGCCGCGGCATGGTCTTGTTCTCCAGCGCGGTCGCGGTGATAAAGACGAAGTCCTGCTCCGGCAGCACGTACTCACACGCCGGGTCGGGGAGGTCACCAGCCTGCGGCAGGCGCTCCAGCACCGTCAGCTGGCACCGATCCTGGATCTGCCGGATGTGCGGCCCATGGCCGATGACCGCCACCTTCTTGCCGGTCAAGGCAGCCTCCAGCCCGCCGAAGCTGCCGCCTCGGCCGGGCTTCGTCACGACCATGCGGTCATCCTGGCCGAGCAGGTGCGCCCGGTTCCGGAAGGCGTTCACCGCCGCCAAACCGAGGGCGGCCTCGTGGAAGTTCCACGAATGCACGTAGCGCGCCAGATCCGGCAGCGTCATACCCGCCACCTGGCCTCGCAGGGTGGTCAGCTGGTACGACTGCGGCGGTGTCATGGCGATACCGGTCCCACCGTCGGCGATCACCCAGGTCCACACCGGCGCGATTGCCCCGGCGTGGACCCGTTCGGCCGGCAGATCCGCCAGCAGCGCGTCGTAGATCGGGTGCATCACGGAATTCCGTGTTGCAGCATCGCCTCGGCTTCTTCATCGGTGAGCTCGACCTCGAAGAACCTGGAGTAGTACTCCTGGACCTCGGCGACCATGTCGATGTCACTGAACAGTTCGGGGTGCAGGATCGTGGCGATCTGCGTCATCAGCAGCGTTGCCGTCGTCTGGTATTCGGCGTTGCCGGTCGAGCCGAAGTTTACGTACACCTGATCGTTGACCACCGCCTGCACCGGATCCCACGCGGGATCGTCGACAATCACATCGGTGCTCTGCTGGTGGCCCATGAAGATGTACTCCGGGTCCCACTGCAGCACCTGTTCCATGGTCGTGGTGTACATCAGCTCCGGGTCGTCCCGGGTGACCAGGTTGCCGCCGGCGATGTCCACGACGTACCTGGTGTAGGACTCGCCACCGTGGGTGACCAGGGCTTCCGGGCCGCGCACGAAGTAGACCGATGGCCGCTCCTCGTTGGACAGCTGCGAGGTGCGCTCGGTGATCATGGCGACCTTCTCCTCGACATAGTCGGCCCACTCCTGGGCCTCGGTCAGCGCCTCGCCGCCGTAGAGTTCACCGACCACCAGGATCTCCTGCTGTTTGAACTCGACGAACTCCTCTGCGGTGTCGATGCCGTCATCGGTGGTGACCTGAAGCACGATGCTGGGCATTCCCGCCTGGTCCAGCGAGTCTTGGATCTCGGTCCAATCCCAGTACAGCACCACCTCGACATCGAGCGCGAGCAACTCCTCGATGTTCGGTTCGCGGGCATTGTCGTAGGCCGGGACGTCATTCTCCGGGAACACCCGCTGCTGCCAGTGGGCCCAGACCTCGTTGGTGGTTGCGGGCCCGTACCGCAACACGGTCTGCTCGGTTCCCCCCACCATCGCGACCGTCTCGAAGGACGGGCCCACCAGTGCGGCCACATTGGTGACCTCTGTCGGAACCTCGACCTCCCGTCCCGCGAGGTCGACCAGGACGTGGGTATCGGTCCCCGACCCGTTCGGCTCCGCTGCCTGCTCGGACTCGTCCGGGGACGTATCCGCCGCCGCGCCACCACACCCGGCCAGAGCCACCGCAGCCAATGCCAGTGCCGCTACCGCGCCCCGCTGTCGAGACCGCCGAATCTTCATGAAGCACTCCCTCTCTCGTGATCCGGCCGCACGTAGGCACGAGCGGCCGAGGTCTAGTTCTTGGTGGCGCCGGCGATCTCGAGATCGCTCGTGCGCACCGCGAGCCGGCCCGGAATGCAGGCCATCCGATCGACCGCACCGACGTGGACCAGGTGCAGGTCGGTCTCATACAGATCCCGCAATGCCTGCTCGGTGATGACCTCACCGGCGGGGCCGGTGACCATCCGGCCGGTCCGGCCGAGCATGCCGACCTGACCATCCAGCAACATGGCGTGGTCGGGGACATGGGTGGTCAGCACGACCGCCAGCCCGCGGTCGGCCAAGCCCGCGATGAGGCTGAGCACCTTGAGTTGGTTGCCGAAGTCCAGGTGGTTGGTCGGCTCGTCCAGCAGCACCAGCCTGGGTTCCTGTACCAGTACCCGGGCGATATGAACCTGCTGGCGTTCACCGCCACTGATCTGCCGCAACGGCTTGTCGGCCAAGTGGGTGATCTCCATGGCCCGCAGCGCCTCGTCGGCCAGGTCGTAGTCGGCCACACCCGGAACGCTCAGCATGCCCAGGTACGGAGCCCGGCCCATCACCACGTAGTCGCGAACCGAGGAAGCGATCAACTCCGTCGAGACCTGCGGCACATAGCCGACCACGCGGGCGAACTCATCGACCGCATACTCGGCCAGCGGGCGGCCGAGCAGGCACACCTCACCGCCGGTCGGGGTGAGCAGCCGGCCCAGGCAATTCAGCAGCGTTGACTTGCCGGTTCCGTTGGCTCCCAGGATGGTGAAGATCTGGCCCGGATCCAGGTCGAAACCCAGCTCGGAAAATGTCGGTTCGCCCTTGGCGTAGCCGAAGCTGAGGTTGCTGGCGTGCAGGATCGGCCCGCTGGTATCCGGATTCGTGTCGTGGCTCATCGCACGTGCGCCCGTTGCCGCGACAGGAACCAGATGAACAGCGGTGCTCCGAGAATCCCGGTGATCACGCCAAGGGGGATCTCGCTCCCGGTCACGGTTCGGGCAAGCGTGTCCACGACCACCATAAACAGCGCGCCCAGTGCGGCCGAGAGCGGCACCAGGAACCGGTTCTCGTCCCCGATGATCAGCCTGCCCAGGTGCGGGATGACCAAGCCGACCCAGCCGATGGTGCCAGCCAGGCAGACCGAACCCGCGGTGACCACGGTCGCGCACAGGATCATCACCCCACGGGTCCGCTTGACGTTGATCCCCAGCGACTGCGCTTCGGCATCCCCGAGCGAGAGCAGGGTCACCCGCCAACGCAGCAGGATCAGCACCGTCGTGGCGAGCACCATGGGCACTGCGACCAGCGCGATATCGGACATGGCCACCGGCACCAGTGACCCGAGCGTCCAGAAGACGATCTCGGCCAATTCGTTCTGCGGGTCGGCCACGAACTTGGCCACACCGAGAAGCGAGGCCATGAATCCGGACATGATCACGCCAGCCAGGACCAGCATCAGCGGCGAGTTGTTCCGGAACAGTCGCGGTATCCGGGTTGTGATGAACACCGTCAGCAGCCCCGCTAGGCCCGCGGTGAACTGGATCGTGATCGACGGCAACCGCAGCAGGATGGCGGCCGCGGCGCCGACGGCGGCGCCGTTGGAGATTCCCAGCAGGTCCGGCGAGACCAGCGGATTGCGGAAGATGCCTTGGAATGTCGCTCCGGCGATAGCCAGGGCAGCACCGACGAAGATGGCGCCGACCACCCGCGGCAGGCGGACCGAGACCACTGCGCTGTACATGGTGTCGGTCCACGTCTGGCTGAGTTCGATCAGCGGCAATTCCGATACCAAGATCCGCGCCACCTGGCCCGGCGGCACCCAGTAGCGTCCAGTTCCGAGCGCCACCACGAACACGCCTGCCAGCATCGCAATGCAGACCAGAACCGCGGTGTGACCACGGGTCCACGGGACCGAGCACCGTCGGCGCCGGTCTGAGGATTCGTGCTGGGGTTCGCTCGATGAGGAGCCAGCCACCGCAAGAATTCCATCTCGTGTTTGCGTCACGACGGCGACACTAACACCGCATGTGCGTGTTAGATGCAGTATTTCATCCGTATTAGCGGGCATTATTCTGGGATCGTCCGGAATGTGACCAACGTCACCCCTGCTGCGCCGGGCAGCGGTGGGCACCGGTCTCGGATCGGCAGCCCCTACCATCGGATGCGTGCGCGCCTTCGACCCTCAACACACGCCACAGGTGCTGCGCCCGGCCAGGGTCAACACCCGGGTTCTGATCGGAATCGGTGCAGCGGGCTGGCTGATCGCGATCGCCGTTCTGGGCGTGCTGCTCTGGCTCGGCTTCGACCTGGACGCCCGGCTGTTGCCGATGTGCGCGGCCGGGCTGGCCCTCGGCTGCGTCGGCTACCTGTGGGCTCGCTCGCAGCGCCAGGAGGAACAATGAAGATTCTGGTCCCCACGGTCATCCCGATCGATTTCGATCCGCCCGCCGGCGTCGAACGGGTCGACTACGACGTGAACCTGCCCATCCCCACCGCCCATCGCGACGCCGAGGCGATCGTGGTCTGGCTCAACCCCGAAGATCGGATGTTCGCCCTACCCGACGAACTGCCCAACGTCCGGTGGGTGCAGGGCCTGATGGCCGGCACCGATGTGGTTCAGGCCGCCGGTTTCGGACCGGATGTGGTGATCGCCGCCGGGACTGGGCTGCATGACCTACCCGTGGCCGAACACACCCTGGCCCTGGCGCTGGCGGCGGCCCGGCGCCTCGATGAGGCCGTGATCGCCCAGACGCAGCGACGCTGGCTCGGGCTACACGGCGGCAACCAGACGATCAACCGGCACGGACTGACCACGCTCAACGGCGCGCGGGTGACCATCTGGGGGTTCGGCGGCATCGGGACCACGCTGGCGGGCTACCTGCAGGCGCTCGGAGCGCAGGTCACCGGCGTCGCCCGCACCGCCGGCACGCGCGCCGGATTCCCGGTCATCGAACCCGGCCAACTGCCCCAGCAGCTGCCGCACACCGATCTGCTGATCAACATCTTACCCGGGATGGCCGCCACCGCAGAGGTGGTCGACGCCGCCGTGTTCACCGCCCTGCCCGCACATGCCTGGTTCATCAACGTCGGTCGTGGCGCCACCGTCGACGACGAGGCGTTGCTGGCCGCACTACGCACCGGCGCGATCGCCGGGGCCGCTCTGGACGTGTTCCACATCGAACCACTCCCCGCCGACTCCGAACTCTGGCACGCTCCCAACCTCATCCTCACCGCCCATGCTGCGGGCGGGCGTCCGCAACAGCCAGGGGTGCGGATCACCGAGAATCTCCAGCGCTACCTGGCCGGAGACCCGCTCGTGGGAGCTCAGCCCCGCTAGCCCGATACCTCGATGGCCACCGACCGGGCCCGCTCCAGCGCCCGGTCAAGCACCGCTGGCGTGGCATCGGGCAGGTCGAAGAAGTCCCGGGCCGGCGCGGTCAGCCATGCCAACCGAGGATCGGCGAGCACCGTGGCCACCAGTGCCCGGTCACCGCCACGCACCAGCGCGTCGATCCCGGCGCGAGGCCAGATCCGCACCGCATGGTCAGCCACAGCGCCGACGAGTTCGGTGGCCTGATTGCCACGGCGGCGAGCGAACCGCTGCTGCGACCAGCCTCCGGCCGCGGTGCGAGACTGCACGTGCCGCCGCCCGATCTTCCGCTCGACCACCCGCTGCCCATGGCAGTAAGCGACCGCATAGCCGCCTCGTCGCAGCAGCAGCACCGCCATCCGCTCCGGGGGCGCAGCAAGCGCGACCAGCCCCGGCAGTGTCTCCGCAGCTGTCAGGTCGGCCCAGGAGGTGACCGTGGCCTGCTCACCGTCCGCGCCGCGAACGATGGCTCCGGTGACCATCGCGCCACCGTGACGGTCGGCGAATCCGGCCAACCAGCGGTCGAGCCGTGAGTGCGGAACCTCGACCCTCCGGGTCAGGACGGTTCCTGCCCCTCGGTGGCGATGACCTCCAGGTCGAGTTCGTCGACTACCGGCTCCGATTGCTCCCACTCATGGCCGTTGCGCACCGCATCGGTCTCACTGTGCGCTCCGCAACCGTGGTCGAAACTGACGACCTTGCCATCGTCGGGCGACCACTCGTTGACGCAGACGCCGAACACGGTCCCCAGCGGTCCGGCCAGCGGGACGATGAAACCGCACGTCGCGCACGGCTGATCCGCGCTGCGGGTACCGGCGGTGTGCGGGCCCCGGGACCCGGAATGCCACCGGGTGGCGGCGGCATCGATCGCGCTGGCCGACATCACCCGTTCCCGGTCCAGGCCCAGCTCCAGGATGGCGACCCGGTCGACCTCGGGGTCTCCGGTGGCGACGTGGCCGGGAATCAGACGCTCGTCGGTGGCGTTGTACGGCAGCTGGTCGGTGGCGCCGAGATCCCCAGGGGCCAATCGCTCCGACCACGGCAACCACGGCTTGGCCAGCAGCGCTCCCGCACCGGGCAGCAGCTGTACCTCACAGACCGAAGGCGTCCGCGAGCGCGGCACCCGCGCCAGCGTGACACTCCAGTGCCAGCCCACGTAGCCGGGCTTGAGGCACGCGAATGCGTGGCTCCCGATCCGCTCGCCGTCCAAGGTGAACCCCAGGTGCTCGCCAACCTGCTCGGCGCCCACGTCACCCTCGATCGCCGCCCGGGCCAGCTCGACGGCTGCGGGCAGGACGGTCTCTTTGGGCGCTCGGCGAGTTGAGGTTTCCATACGGCCTTCCTCAGGCGTCGAACTCGTCCGCGACCGCGCGCATCACGGCCGCCACCTTGCTAGCCTCGGCCCGGTCGGGGTAGCGCCCGCCCCGGAGCCGGTTGCCGGCCCGGTCCAGCAGTTTGATCAGGTCCTCGACGATCGGCACCATGTCCTCAGCCGGCTTGCGGTGTCCGCGACCCACCGTGGGGGCCGGGTCCAGCACCGTCACCGACAGCGCCTGCAAGCCACGGCGCCCATCGGCCACACCGAACTCGACACGAGTCCCCGGCTTGGGAGCTGCGGCCCCAGCGGGCAGGGCGGATGCATGCAGGAACACTTCGCCGCCGTCGTCGGATGCGATGAAGCCGAAGCCGCGGTCGGCGTCGAAGAACTTGACCTTGCCGGAGGGCACGAGTTGCCTACCTGTCGTTGTGTATGGGCGCGCAGAAGCGCAGTCGGGGTGGTACCGGACCTCATCGTAACGCCCGATTGCTATCGCGGTCACAACCACCAACCCGAGTCTCTAGGATCGACCGATGGCCAGCATCCCCGCGCTCACGGCACTCTTGCACGACGCCGATGACCTCTGGCTGGCCACCTTGCTGCGACTGCGCCCGGACTTGTCCCAGCCGGTTCCGGCATCGCTCTCGGCGATGGCCAACCGGCTCGCGACCCGAGCTTCAACTAGCCGAGCCGTGGCGAGCCTGGATGCGCCCACGCTGGCCACCCTGGAATTGAGCGTTGTGCTGGCGGGCAGCGACGGCAACACCAGCGTCACCGCATTGTCGGCAGCGCTGGGCATGGACGCGGCCGGCTTCATCGCGCGATTGCGGGAGTACGCCCTGCTGCTGGGCGACGACGAGCTGCGCCCGGCACCAGGAGTGGCCGAGGCCCTCGGTCCGACACCATTGGGCCTGGGACCGTCGCTGCGCTCGCTCGGCGTCAATCTCTCCGACGGCTGGCCGGTGACCCCACCGGCGTTGGCGGAGGTCATGGGTCAGGCGCCGACGGGTGCGCGGCGATTGCTGGAGGCCCTGACCTGGGGGCCTCCAGTGGGAACGCTCGGAACCGACATGCCGCCAGCGGCGGCCTGGCTGTTGAAACATCACGTATTGCATCGCAAGTCCAGTACCGAGGTGTTGCTGCCGCGCGAGATCGGGATCGCCGCCCGGGGAACCCGCATAGCGCCCGCCATTGCGGCGTCCGCACCGCTTCGGCAGGCTCCGCAGCGACCGGCCGCCAGCGTCGCGGCCGAAGCGGTCAGTGCGGCCGACGCGATCCTGCGTGACCTGGCCGTCGTGGTGCAGCGCTGGAGTTCGCGTCCCCGACCGGTACTGCGGCGTGGCGGGGTGGCCGCCCGGGATGTTACCGACATGGCCGCAGCTCTGGAGGCCGACGACGCGCGCGCCGCCCTGGTGCTGGAGGGTGCCGCCATGGTCGACCTGTTGGGTCAGATCCACACCGACGACGCCACCCTGTGGGCACCGACCCGCGAGGCCGCGTTCTGGCTGGAACTGCCCGACTACGACCGCTGGAGCCACCTGGTGCACGCCTGGTTGGGCTCCCCACGGGTTCCCTGGCTGGCGGGCACGCGCACCGAGCGGGGGGTGCGCCGGGCGGCACTGGACCCGGATCTGTCGCGTCCATGGGCGAGCCGGCTGCGCCGGGAGGTGCTGACCGCGCTGGCATCCTGGCCGGCTGGGGCGGCACCGACCGCCGAACAGGTCCGCGAACACCTGGCATGGCAGACCCCTCGCGCGACACCGCCCGCAGCCACCATCTCGGCAGTGCTGAGCGAGGCCACCGCTCTGGGCTTGGTCGGCGCTGGAGCCCTGACCGACCCCGGTCGTGCGGCGATCACCAGCACCGACCCCGAGATCGCAGCCTCGGCACTAGCGAAGCTGTACCCGCAACCGGTGTCCGAGCTGATCATCCAAGGCGATCTGACCGGCATCGTCCCGGGTCGGCCGACGGCGGAGTTGGCGACATTGCTGGACCTGTGCGCCGAGGTGGAGAACCGGGGGGCCGCGCTCCAGGTCCGGTTCACTGCTGCCAGCATCGGGCGAGCACTGGAGGCCGGCTGGTCAGCCGACGACCTGCTGACGGCGCTGTCGGACGCCTCCGTGGCACCGCTGCCGCAGCCATTGCACTATCAGGTCACCGACACCGCTCGCCGCAGTCGGCGGGTACGGATCCAGGCGGCCAGTTCGGTGATTCGTGTTGACGACGAGGCGCAGGCCGTGGCGCTGTTGGCCGATCCCGCTCACGGGCATCTGGGGTTGCGCCGGATAGGACCAGCCACCCTTGCCGCCGACGCCAGCCCGATGGCGGTTCGCGATGCGTTGCATGGCGGTACCACCACGACGGTGCTGGAAGATGCCGCCGGGCACCCACTGCAGATCCCCGGGGAGCGGGCCTATGCGCTCCGGCCGTTCTCGCTCGGCACGCCCACCCCTGCGCCGGTGGATCCGGAAGCGGCGGTGCGGGCGATGCGGGCCGGCGAGCTACGGACGGACGCATTGCTGAACGGCACCGAGCCGAACGACACACGAGCCGATCTTGAGGTCCTGCGGGCTGCTGCCTCGCGCGGCACCACGGTGCAGATCGTCGTTGCCGGGGCATCGGGCACCACTCGGCAGCGACAGGTGCGGCCACTATCGGTCGACAGCGGGCGGGTGCGCGCCATCGACCTGGATCACGACAGTGAACTGACCATCGCGCCCCACCGGATCGTGTCGGTTCGACCGATCTGAGCGGGGTGCGCTCAGCGGCTGCCTGAGCCGAGGACGTCCTTGAGCTGCACCCGCCTACCGGTGCGCAGCAGCGACCGTTCGTAGATCAAGGCCGCCAGGCGAATCGTCAGTACCGTGAACAGCAGCAGGATCACCAGCGCCAACACTGGTTCCCACCAGTGAATCGTCGCCAGGAACAGCCGCATCGGAATGGCGATGGGAGCTGAGAACGGAATGTAGGACATCACCGCGAGCGCGGCCGGGTTGTTGTTCAGGAAGGTGATCAGGATGTACGGGATCATCACCAGGATCATGATCGGGCCAGTGGCGCTGCCGACGTCCTCGGCCCGTGACACCAGCGACGCGGCGGCCGCATACAGGCTGGCGAGCATGATGAAACCGACGGTGAACAGCACCACGAACCACACCAACGGGATGCCGAGCCCATCGGCTATCACGCTGTTCCCGGTGGCCGCGCCGGTTCCCAGGAGCAGCAGGGCCGTGAGCAGGATCTGAGCGAAGGCCAGGACCGAGTTTCCGATGATCTTGCCCGCCAGCAGGGCCCGAGCGGAAATAGTGGCGAGCAGGATCTCCACGATCCGGGTCTGCTTCTCTTCCACCACGCTCTGGGCGATGGTGGCGCCATAGGTGATGGCGGCCAAGAAGAACATGATCCCGAGGCCCAATCCGACCAGGTAGGCCAGCGCCGGGTGTGGTGCGTTCGGGTCCAGGATCTCCACTGCGGGCGGGGTGCTGAGCGCGAACATGACCTCATCGGGCGGGGTGCGGTCACCGATGACGGTCAGGGCATCCGGGGTACCGATCACACCGGCGTCCACGTCGCCGTCGGCGACCAGGGTCCGGACTTCATCGGCCGACGCCGCGTTCACCAGGTCGATGTCCGGAATCTCCTGGACCACGCCGGCGGCATCGCTGGTAGCGGCGACGATGGTGGTGCTGCTGAACCACTGCGGCCCGTAGGAGGCCAGGACCACCCCGACGACGATGCCCGCCAGCAGCACGGCGGAGGAGATGATGTATGCCTTGGACCGCAGCCGCACCATGATCTCGCGCTTGGCGACGATGGTGGCGGCGCTGGCAAAGGAAATGCGGTTCGCGGAGCTCATCGGACTACCTCCGTGAAGATCTCGGTCAGCGGGCGTTGGGTGGGGCTGAAACTGAGGACGGTCCCGTGTCCGACGGCGCGCGCAAGCACCTGTTCAGCCACCTGGGCCGGGTCGGCATCCGCCTGGGCTCCGAAGCGGACGAAACCGCCGTCGAACTCGGATACCAAGACGCCGGGCAGGTGGCGTACCCAACCGGTGTCGTCACGCATCTGCATGGTCCATTCGGGCTTGGAATAGTCGGCCCGGATCTGCTCTCGGGAACCGTGTGCTCGAATGCGACCGTCGGCGATGATGACCAGGTCGTCGCACAAGCGCTCCACCACGTCCAGCTGGTGACTGGAGAACAGCACCGGCGACCCGGCGCCGGCGGCGTCGCGCAGCACCGACAGCGTGTTCTCTATCGCGATGGGGTCGAGTCCCGAGAACGGTTCATCCAAGATCAGCGCGATCGGGTCATGCACGAGTGCCGCAGCGATCTGAGCCCGCTGCTGGTTGCCCAGGCTGAGGGATTCCAGCATGTCGCTGGCCCGCTCGCCCAGCCCCAGGCGCTCCAGCAATTCCAGGCCACGACGCCGGGCGGCGGCATGGCCGATACCGTGCAGTTCGGCCAGGTAGACCAGCTGGTCGATGACCGGCATCTTGGGGTAGAGGCCGCGCTCTTCGGGCATGTATCCGATCTGGGCGCGGTATTCGGCGGTGATCGGCTCGCCGTCGACCAGAACCGATCCGGAAGCGGCACCCAGCACCCCCAGCACGATCCGCATGGTGGTGGTCTTGCCGGAGCCGTTGGCGCCGACGAATCCGGTGATACGCCCCGGGGTGACGTCGAAGGTGACATCGTGCAGAACCTGCTGGCCGTTGAACGACCGGTTGATTTCCTGTAGCGAGATCATGCACCTCACGCTAGGGCGCGCCCGGTGCGGGGGGATCAGCCTGGCGGCGGAACGCGCTCCACCGCAAGATTGATTGCTGTCGGCTCCGGCTAGACGGAGGGCTTGATCACGCCATGCTCGTACGCCCAGATCACGGCATGGATCCGGTCACGCACACCCAGCTTCATCAGCACATTGGAGACGTGCGTCTTGATCGTCGCCTCCCCCAGGAACAACTCACCGGCCATCTCGGCATTGGAACTGCCTTGCGCCAGCAAGAGCAGCACCTCCTGTTCCCGCTCGGTCAAGCCGAGATCGGCTGGAACCTCGCTGGTCTGCGCCCGTGGCCCGGTCAGCGTGCGTGCATAACGCTTGATGACACTTCGGGTGACCTGGGGTGATAGCAGTGCGTCCCCACGGGCCAGCACGTGAACCGCATCGATCAGGTGTTCCGGTTCGGCGGACTTGAGCAGGAAGCCGCTGGCTCCGGCATCCAAGGCCTCGAACAAGAAGTCCTCCCGATCGAAGGTGGTCAGGATCATGACTGCGGCGCCACTGTCGCCGGCGCAGATCGAACGGGTCGCAGCCAGCCCGTCCACCACCGGCATCTGCACATCCATGCAGATCACGTCGGGCTTGAGCGCGGCGGTCTGCTCGATAGCGATCTGACCGTTGGCGGCTTCACCGACGACCTCGAATCCTGGTTCGCTCTCCAGGATCGTACGGAATCCCACCCGAACTAGAGCCTGGTCGTCGACCAGCAGAATGCGGGTCATCGCAGGCGGACCACATCGCTGGGCGAGCCTGTGCCTGGCCCCACACCATCCGCGCCGGGCCCATCCGGGTCAGGGGCATCGGCGCCGGAGGCGCCCGATCCGGCCTCATGCAGATCCGCAGAATCGACTCTGCCAAGGTCGGAGTCGGTCGGAATCGAAGCCCGCACCAGGTAGCCTCCTCGGCTCTTGGGTCCCATCTGCACCGTTCCCCCCACTGCCATCACCCGTTCTTTCATCCCTGTCTGCCCGATACCCAGCCCGGCCACCGCACTAGCGGTCGCGTGCCCGTCGTCGGACACCTCGACCTCCACCGCATCTGGCAGGTAGCGAACCCGGACATCGGCTTTCACCCCGGCGCCACCGTGCTTGCGCACGTTGGTCAACGCCTCCTGCACGACACGGTAGGCGGTCAGTTCGAGGCTGGGGCTCAACTGCCGCTGCTCGCCCACCACCGCAAACGTGATCGGCCCATATTCGCGGGCATCCTGCACCAGATCGGGCAGGTCTGCGAGGGTGGGCATCGGGGCATCGTTGTCGTCGGTGCTGCGCAGCGCACCCACCATGGTGCCAAGTTCACTGATCGCCGTGCGGGCGCTGTCTTCGACCGCCCGCAGCGCTACGCTCGCCCGTTCGGGGTCGTTGCTCAGCACCCGGCGCGCCGCCCCCGCCTGGATACCCATGGCGGACACGTGGTGGGCGACCACGTCATGCAGTTCCCGGGCTATCCGGACCCGTTCCAACGAGATCGCTTGCTCGGTGAGTTGTGCCTGCTGGGCGCGGATCTCAGCCTGCGCGCTCTGCAGTTGCTTGCGCTCAATGGCCTGCTCCCAGGACCGATCGCCAAAGATCCAACCGCCGCCGAAGTAGCCGGCATTGATCGCCACCTGGATCAGCAGCATGGAAAAATATGCCTGCACGCCATATTCGCCGGTCTCCGGCGTGTAGAACGAACGGATGGCGCCGACCACCAACCAGACAGCCATCAGGATCACCCCCGCGAGCCTGACCCAGAAGGCGCGTCGCCGGTGCTGTTCCCAGGCACCGATCGAGTAGAACGCCAGGAACAGGACGATCTGGGAGACGTTGAACTCCAGCAGTTGCAGTTCCATCAGCAGCACGTACAGAGCGAGCACGGCGACGCCAGCGGCGGAGGGGAATCTACGGCGCCAGATCAGCGGCACGGCGAACACCAGCGAAGCGGTCATGATCTGCCAGGCGGGGACGTCGACACGGCCGAAGTACTGGGCAAGCTTCGCGAGCACGCCGAGGAGCATGCCGGCCACACCCAGGGATAGGGCGACCACCAGATCACGCCGGACCATGGCCGGATTCACCTGTCTGTGGAACTGGCTCATACAGCCAGGGTAGGCAACACGGCGCTTCCGCGGTTCCGTCCGGCGGTGGAATCCCTCCCCCGGATGGCGGAGACGCCTAGGCTGAACGGATGCGGATCGTCAAGCGTGAACATGCCTGCATGGTCGTGACCGAGAACGGTCAATCGCTACTGATCGACCCGGGCGGGTGGACCGCGCCGCTGGACGATGTGGAAACCGTGGTGGCCGTGGTGGTCACCCACACCCATGCCGATCATTGGACTCCCGACCATCTGGCGAGCCTGCGCCAACGGTTCGGGCAGGCACCGGTATTCGGACCCGCAGACCTCACCCAGGCCACCGAGGTGGATATCAGCGTGGTCGCCAGCGGCTCCGAACAACAGGTCGGGCCGTTCCGGTTGCGGTTCTACGGTGGCGAACACGCACGGATTCATGCCAGCATCCCGCCGATCCAGAACGTGGGCGTGATGGTCAATGACAGATTCGCCTACGGCGGTGACGCCTTGGTGCCGCCGGACGGCAGACCCGAGGTGCTGGCGGTACCCGCGAGCGCACCCTGGTTGAAACTGGGTGAGGTGATGGACTACCTCATCGATATCCGGCCAGAGCACACCCTCGCCGTTCACGACGCGCTGCTGTCGCCGGTCGGCCTGACGCTGACCAACACGCTGCTGGCCAAGGCGGCCGAGAGCATCGGAGCCACCCACCACCGGCTCACCCCAGGCGAGCATCTAGAGGTAGGTTGAGCAGCGCGGGTAGGAGTTGGGCGCAACAGGCGTGACAATGGTCCGATGCCCGATGGTCCCCTGATCGTTCAATCCGACAAGACCCTGTTGTTGGAGGTCGACCACGAACAAGCCGCCGACTGCCGTCGCGCGATCGCACCCTTCGCCGAACTGGAGCGTGCACCCGAGCACATCCACAGCTACCGGCTCACCCCCCTGGGGCTGTGGAACGCGCGGGCCGCCGGGCACGACGCCGAGCAGGTGGTCGACACCTTGATGCGGTACTCCCGGTATCCGGTACCGCATGCGCTGCTGGTCGATATCGCCGAGACCATGGCCCGGTACGGGCGGCTGCAGTTGCTGTCGCACCCGAGCCATGGGCTGGTCCTGCACGCGGTGGACGTTGCGGTGTTGACCGAGGTGGTGCGCTCCAAACGCACCAATGGTCTGCTGGGTGCCCGCATTGACGACAGCACCATCGCGGTCCACCCCAGCGAGCGCGGCCACCTGAAACAGGTACTGGTCAAACTCGGCTGGCCAGCCGAGGACCTGGCCGGGTACGTCGACGGTGAAGCCCACGGGATGTCGTTGGCCACCGGCGACTGGGATCTGCGGCCGTATCAGCAGGAAGCCGTGGATACGTTCTGGCACGGCGGCAGTGGCGTGGTGGTGCTGCCCTGCGGCGCGGGCAAGACCATCGTGGGAGCAGCGGCGATGGCCCAGGCGCAGGCAACCACGCTGATCCTGGTCACCAACACCGTCAGCGCGCGCCAATGGCGTGATGAACTGGTGCGCCGCACGTCCCTGACCGAGGAGGAGATCGGCGAATACTCCGGCGCCCGCAAGGACATCAGGCCGGTCACCATCGCGACCTACCAGGTGCTGACGACCAGGCGCAAAGGCGTGTACCGCCACCTGGAGTTGCTGGACGCCCGCGACTGGGGCCTGATCGTGTACGACGAGGTGCACCTGCTACCGGCGCCGATCTTCCGCATGACCGCCGATCTGCAGGCCCGGCGACGGCTGGGCTTGACCGCCACCCTGATCCGGGAAGACGGCCGCGAGGATGAGGTGTTCACGCTGATCGGGCCAAAACGCTACGACGCCCCGTGGAAGGACATCGAGACCCAGGGCTGGATCGCACCCGCCGAATGCGTCGAGGTGCGGATGGACCTGCCACAGGCCGAGCGCATGGTGTACGCGGCTGCGGAACCGGAGGACCGCTACCGGTTGGCATCGACGGCGAAGGCCAAGACCGCCGTCGTCAAACACCTCCTGGCAACGCACCCGGGCGAGCAGGTACTGGTGATCGGGCAGTACCTGGACCAGTTGGAGGACCTGGCCGAATCCGTGGCTGCGCCACTGATCACCGGGGCGACGACGGTGAACGAGCGGCAACGGCTGTTCGGGGCATTCCGGGACGGCCAGATCGACACCCTGGTGGTGAGCAAGGTCGCGAACTTCTCGATCGATCTGCCGGAGGCGTCGGTGGCGATCCAGGTCTCCGGAACATTCGGCTCCCGCCAGGAGGAGGCACAACGGCTGGGCCGCGTCATGCGCCCGAAGGCCGACGGCAAGACCGCGCACTTCTACACCATCGTCACCCGGGACACCGTCGACGCCGAATTCGCCGCTCATCGCCAGCGATTCCTGGCCGAGCAGGGCTACAGCTACCGGATCGTGGACGCCGAGGACCTGCTCGGTGCCGACTGACCGACCCGCGGCACGTCATGTCCGATTTCCGCTAGAACCTGGGCCGGCAGCAACGACAATGGAAGGGTGAAACTCTCCACCCCCCAGTGCTATGCGGCGCTCAAGAGCCGTGACCGGCGGTTCGACGGCATCTTCTATCCCGCCGTGCGGACCACCGGAATCTACTGTCGGCCGAGTTGCCCGGCGGTGACGCCCAAACGCCACAACGTGGAGTTCTACCGGTCGGCCGCGGCGGCGCAGCAGGCCGGATTCCGAGCATGTAAGCGTTGCCTGCCGGATGCCACCCCCGGGTCACCGGAGTGGGACATCAGAGGCGACCTCGTGGGCCGGGCCATGGGCCTGGTCGGAGACGGCGTGGTGGACCGCGAGGGCGTCGCTGGCCTCGCGCACCGGCTCGGGTACAGCCAACGGCAGCTGAACCGGGTCATGACCGACGAACTTGGCGCCGGGCCGAACGCACTGGCCCGGGCCGAACGTACCCAGACGGCCCGCACCCTGATCGAAACCAGCACGCTGAGCATGGCCGAGATCGCGTTCGCTTCCGGTTTCGGCAGCATTCGGCAGTTCAACGACACGATCCGATCGGTGTATGACGCCTCGCCCTCGCAGTTGCGCACCCGGCGGCGCACCCCCCAGGCCGTGGACGGTAGCGCGATCCGGGTGCAGTTGCCGACCAGGGAACCGTTCGATCTGGGGAACCTGTTCGCGTTCCTGGCGGCCCGAACGGTCCGCGGCGTCGAGCACGGCACCGGCGACAGCTATGCCCGCGCGCTGGATCTGCCACACGGGCACGGAACCGTCGACGTGGTGGCCGGCCCGCGTGGGCTCTGGGCAACGTTCCGGCTAGCGGACTGGCGCGATCTGGCACCGGCGGTCCGACGGGTGCGGCGGCTGTTCGACCTGGACGCCGATTCGGCCGCCATCGACGATGCCCTGGCAGCCGACCCGCAGTTGCGCCCGCTGGTGCAGGCACGGCCCGGATTGCGGGTAGCCGGATCGGTATCGCTGCCCGAGACCCTGCTGCGCGCGATCATCGGCCAGCAGGTGTCCGTCGCCGGTGCCCGGACGGTCACGGGCTCGCTGGCCGACACCACGGCGGCGCCGCTGCAGATCGCGCACCCACGACTGACGCGGGTGTTCCCCACGATGGCATCGGTGCTCACCGCAACCGACAACGACTTCCCGATGCCCGCCGCACGCCGGGAGACGATCCGCCGGGTGGCTCGGGCGGTGCTCAAGGCAACCGTCGATCTCGATGCCGACCGTGCCGATCTGCGCGAGCAATTGCTGGCGATCCGCGGCATCGGCCCATGGACCGCCAACTACGTCGTCATGCGAGCCGCACGCCACCCCGACGTGTTCCTCGCCTCGGACCTGGGCGTCAAACGCGCCATGTCGAGGTTGGGTATCACGCACCCCGCCGCGGGTTGGCAACCCTGGCGCAGCTATGCCATGCATCATCTATGGGCCACCGAACCGGACCAATCCAGCACGCCATCGAGAGAGGCAACGACATGACCGCACTACACCGCCGTCACATGGCATCCCCGGTGGGGAACCTGGCCGTGATCGCCGGCCCCGATGCCGTCGTGGCCATCTGCTGGGACACCGAGCACGAACTGGGCGCAGGCACCGCCCGCAACCCGGTCGAACACCGCCTGCAAGAATCCGAGATCACCGACGTCGAGCCCGGCACCTCGGAGGTTCTCGATACCGCCATCGACCAGCTGGCAGAGTACTTCGCCGGTCAGCGGACCAGCTTCGACCTGCCGCTGGAGCCCACCGGAACGGAGTTTCAACGCTCCGCCTGGGTGGCCCTGACGCAGATCCCGTACGGCCGGACCATCTCCTACGGTGAGCAGGCGCGGCTGATGGGCAATGCCAACAAAGCCCGGGCCGTCGGAGCCGCAAACGGCAAGAACCCGATCCCGATCGTGGTGCCGTGCCACCGTGTGGTGGGTAGCAACGGCGCCCTCACCGGCTTTGCCGGGGGCGTCGGGGTCAAGCAGTGGTTGCTAGCCCACGAACTCCAGGTTCGCTCCCGGGCCACACCCGGTCAGCGCCGGTGAGAACGAGCCAGGTCGGCGAAGGCCGCACCCAGCAGGCTCGCTAGCGAACCCAGCTGCTCGGCGTATTGCGCGTACCGCGCATTGACCGCATCGGCATCTCCGCCGTGGCGAGCGATCCAGGAAGCCAATCTGGCTTGCTCGACCTCGGGGTGGAACTGCAACCCCCACGCCGATCCCACCCGGAACGCCTGAAACGGGTATTGCCGTGAACTGGCCAGCCACACCGCCTCGGGCGGCAACGTCGAGACCACATCCTCATGGCTGGCAGGCGCGACCACGTCACGGCCGAGCGCGGCGACGACGGGGCCCAGGAGTGCGTCGTCGGCGGCCTCCGGACGCATCCGCAACTCCACCAGTCCCCGCTCCGGGCCACCTGGTGCGGCATGCTCGACCTGGCCACCGAGGGTGGTGGTGAGCAGTTGCGCGCCCAGGCAGATACCCAGGGTCGGCACCTGAGCCTGCACGGCGGCGCGCAGGTACGCTCCGACCTGCGCCAGCCAAACATCGCCATCACGGTCACGGACGTCAGCGGTGCCCCCGAGCACGATCAGCGCGTCGAAGTCAGCGGGCGCGGGCCAGGGCTGGTCGTGCCCTGGCGTGAGCGTGAGGAGATCACACTGCGCCAGAGCTGGGCCGAGCAGCCCGAGCGGAACGAGGTCCTGGTGCTGCACAACCACGATGCGTGGCCGGGAGGAAGAAGACACGAGCAATGACGCTACCCCAGAACCGTCCTCGGGCTCGACGTTCACGCCATTCGGGCACCAATGGCGTTGCGAGTCAGCGGATCACCGGCAAAGATCGCAGGGTGAGGATGCGCACCGTGGGCCGCGGCATGGCCACTCTGGGGGTTGTGGCGGCGACCGGCGTACTAGGGCTCTTGCCTGCCTCGGCCGCACCGCCCAGCGCCATGGACGGCCCGGTCGAGGATCGGACCGGCGCCCTCACCGCCGCCCAGGTGAGCGAGCTGGAGCAGTCCCGCGACCGGGTGGTGGAGCAGACCGACTACGACTTGTGGGTCGTGTACGTCGATGCTTTCGATGGCATGGATGCCTACGACTGGGCCAATGACGTCGCGTTGGATTCAGGCGCCGGCGATGATGTGCTGCTGCTGGCGGTGGCGGTGCAGGAGTCAGATTTCGCACTCTCGGTGTCCCAGGACGCGCAGCTGACCGATGCGCAGATCACCGACATCGAGCAGAGCGTCGACGACGAACTGCTCGACGGCGACCTCGCCGGAGCCGCAACCTCCGTGGCCGATGCGATCATCGAGTTCGGGCGGGACGACGGCGGACCGTCGATCCTGCCCTGGGTGATCGGCGGCGCGATCGCGCTGCTCGTCTGGATCCTGGTAGCCGGCATTCGCAAGGTCCGCCGCCGCAACGCGGCCGACGAGTCAGCGCAGGTGAGCACTGCCGCGCTCGCCAAGCGGGCTGGTTCGGCGCTGGTGGAGTTGGACAACGATGTGCGCTCCAGCGCCAACGAGCTGTCGTTCGCCCAGGCGCAGTTCGGTTTGGAGGCGACCAAGGACTTCCAGGCCGCGCTCACGCAGGCCCAGGCAACATTGCAGCAGGCGTTCGAAATACAACGGGGCCTGGATACCGGACCTCCGTCACGACAGCAGCAGGACTGGGGCCGGATCCTGGAGTTGTGCCAGGCCGCCGACGCCGCCCTGGATGCTCAGACCGAGGCGCTGGACCAGCTGCGTGCCATGCGGCAGCGGGCACCGCAGCTGCTCGCCGAACTCGAGCAGCGGGCTGAGGAACTGCAGGCAGGTGTCGCACCCGCCCGAGCGGCGCTGAGCCAATTGGGCGCCACCTATCCGGCTACCGCGCTGACCACGGTCTCCCGCTCGGCCGATCAGGCGCAGGCATTGTTGACCTCGGCGAAACAGGCTGTGGCCGAGGGGCGTTCCCGGCTGCAGGCCGATGACCGCGGCAGCACCGTCGCTTATGCCCGCACCGCCGAGGCGGCCCTGGAGCAGGTCGCCCAGTTGCTGGCGATGGCCAGCAATGCGGGAGCGGCGCTGGCGGATGCGGCCGCACGCCTGGAGCCGGGAATCACGTCGTTGAGCGCCGATATCACCGACGCCGGGCGATTGGCGCCGCCCGATGCGGTCTCGGCCGTGGTGCAACGCGCCCAGGCCGCCATCGCCGGTGCCACCGAGGCCAAGACCGGTGGCGACCCGATTGCGGCGCTGACCGAGCTCACGTCCTCCGAACAGGCTCTGGACGCGGCGTTGGCCTCCTACCGGGAAGCCGAGGAAGCCAGTACCCGGGCACGCACCAATGCCGCCGCGCTGATCACCCAGGCGGAGGCCGCTGTGCGGCAGGCCGACCAGTTCATCGACCTGAACCGGGGCGTGGTCGGGCAGGCGGCACGCAGCCGGCTGGCCTCGGCCCAGGCCGCGCTGGAGCACGCCAAGGCCGCCTTGTCGACCCAGCCCGACCAGGCAGCCGCTTCCGCCCAGCGAGCCATCACCGAGGCCCAGACCGCCCAGCAGCGGGCAGCTAGCGACATGGGGCCACG
Organism: Beutenbergiaceae bacterium; assembly: GCA_047971285.1. GTDB lineage: Bacteria > Actinomycetota > Actinomycetes > Actinomycetales > Beutenbergiaceae > Pseudactinotalea. The sequence continues at coordinate 37,890 of JBKDZO010000051.1, forward strand.
GGGTGGGGAACGCATCCCCGGCGGCGGATACTACGGACGCTCGGGCGGAGTGGACCTGGAGTCGTTGATCCTGGGCGGTTTGCTCGGCCAGCGCTACGACCAGTCCAGATATCGCGGCCAGTCCCGCTGGGGTGGCAGCCCATGGGGCAGCGACTACTTGGGCACCGGCAACGGATCCGATCGCAATCGATCCGGTTGGGGCGGAAGCAGCTCTCGCTCCAGCGGATGGGGTGGCAGCAGTAGCAGCCGGTCGACCAGCAGCCGTCGCCGAACGTCCATGAGCCGTTCCACCTCCCGGCGCCGTTCCAGTAGCGGTGGTTCCCGGCGCCGTTCAGGAGGTGGCAGCCGCCGACGTCGCTAACACGGAGTATTCACGCTGACCTAAGCTGCATGCCAGTTCTTGAAATGAAGGGTTTCCACATGGCAGAGAAGCAGACAATCCTCGGGCGAATCGCCCAGCTCACGCGCGCAAACATCAACGCGCTGCTGGATCGGGCCGAGGATCCGGAGAAGATGATCGACCAGTTGGTGCGCGACTACACCAACAGCATCGTGGAGGCAGAACAGGCGGTCGCTCAGACCATTGGCAACCTGAGGCTCGCGGAACAGGACTACAACGCCGACGTCGCCGCCGTCACCGAGTGGGGTGACAAGGCCCGCGCAGCATCCGCCCGAGCCGACGCCGCCCGCGCCCAGGGCGACGTCGCCGGGGCTGACCGGTACGACTCGCTGGCCAAGATCGCGTTGGGCAAGCAGCTCGGGTTCGAACGCGAAGTGCAGCAGGCGGTCCCGATCCTGCAGGCCCAGAACGAGGTCGTCGAGAAGCTCAAGAACGGGCTCGCGGTGATGAAGGACCGGCTGGACCAGCTCAAGACCAAGCGCGACGAGTTGATCGCCCGTTCCAAGGCCGCGCAGGCCCAGGCGCAGGTGCAGGACGCGATCGGTTCGATCAACGTCCTCGACCCCACCAGCGAGCTCGGCAGGTTCGAGGATCAGGTCCGGCGGCAGGAGGCTCAGGTCGCCGGCCAGGCGGAGCTAGCGGCATCATCCCTGGATGCCCAGTTCGAAGAGCTGGAGACCGCCGGTGACACGCTGGAGGTCGAGGCACGGCTGCAAGCCCTCAAGCAGGGCAGCCAAGCCCCACCGGTGATCACCGATGCACCAGCCAGCTATCCACCAGCACCCGCACCCGCAGCGCCCCCTGTGGCCGCGCCCCCGGCACCCCCGGCAGTCACGCCACCTGCGCCTACGCCTACGGCACCACCTGCGCCACCGGCACCACCTGCACCCACACCACCGGCGCCACCTGCACCCACACCACCAGCGCCCACGCAGGGCGGCTAGGTCCGAGCGCGGCTTCATGGCCGTAACCGGTGCGCGAACGCGGCATCGGGGTCGCGATTTCGGGATTTGGCGACCCTGATGCCGCGTTCGGCGGGGTTACGCTGGCACCCATGAGCGACGGCGAGCAGCCACGGCAGACGTACCTGATCGTGGACGGCGAGAATATCGACGCGACATTGGGTCTCAGCGTCCTCGGCCATCGCCCAGCGCCCGAAGAACGTCCGCGTTGGGATCGCATCAGCGAGTTCGCCGCCCGGCGATGGAATCAGCCCGTGCGCGGGCTGTTCTTCCTGAACGCCAGCACCGGGCAGATGCCGATGAGCTTCGTGCAAGCGCTGCTCGCCATGAACTACCACCCGATCCCGCTGGCTGGATCCACCTCCGAGAAGGTCGTCGATATCGGTATCCAGCGCACCCTGGAGGCGCTGCGGTACCGCGACGGCGATGTGCTGCTGGCCAGTCACGACGGTGATTTCCTGCCGCAGCTCGAACCATTGCTCGACGGCCAGCGGCAGGTGGGGGTGTTGTGTTTCCGGGAGTTCGTCAATGCCCGGGTCGGTGAACTGACTCCAGCAGGATTGCAGATCTTCGACTTGGAGGACGATGCCGGTGCCTTCACCGCACCACTGCCGCGGGTACGGATCATCCCGTTGCAGCAATTCGACCCCGCCCGCTACCTCTAGCCGATCCCGGCGCGGTCGCAGGTTCTGTTCAGGAAACTCTCAGGCGAAGCGCCAATACTGAAGGCATGAGCGGTAGCGAAAGCACTCGAAGTGCCGAAGCCAACCTGCTGGTGGTCGACGACGAACCGAACATTCGCGAGCTATTGGCCGCGAGTCTGCGATTCGCCGGGTTCGCCGTCGAAACCGCCGGTGACGGCCGGCAGGCGGTGAGCAAGGCTCTGGATGGCGATCCCGACCTGATCGTGCTGGACGTGATGTTGCCCGACCTGGATGGCTTCACCGTCACTCGGAGGTTACGGGAGCAGGGCAAGCACATGCCGGTGGTGTTCCTCACCGCCCGCGACGAGACCTCCGACAAGGTCGCGGGGCTGACGGTCGGTGGTGACGACTACGTCACCAAGCCGTTCAGCCTCGATGAGGTCATCGCTCGGATCAGGGCGGTGCTGCGACGCGCCGGAGCAGTCGCCGACGAGAGCGACTCATTGATCACAGTGGCGGACCTGTCCCTGGATGAGGACGCCCATGAGGTCACCCGCGCCGGTGAGCAGATCGATCTCTCGCCGACCGAGTTCACCCTGCTGCGCTACCTCATGCTCAACGCCGGCCGGGTCTTGAGCAAATCGCAGATCTTGGACCATGTGTGGGCCTACAACTGGGGCGGCGACGGGGCAATCGTCGAGTCCTACATCTCCTACCTGCGGCGCAAGATCGACGCTCCGTTCGACAGCGGGCCACTGATTCACACCAAGCGGGGCGTCGGTTACGTACTGCGCGCCCCGCAGTAGTGACCATGCGTAGCCTGCCGCTGAGGTGGCGACTATCGATCATCACCGCCGTGCTGGTGCTGGTCGCCATGGCGTCGTTCTCCGCCGTGGTGGTGGCACTGGTGCACAATTCCCAGGTTGAGCGACTGGACTGGGAACTCTCCGACGCCGCACACCAACCAGGGCTGCTCAATCTGGGAGGGCCGTCCAGCTACTCGGATCAAGACGATCCACGTGGCCCGACCGACTACTTCGTCGCCATCGTCGTCGACGACGCCATATACATCTTATCCACGCCGACTACCGCCGGTGGCCAGGTCCCGGCCATGCCAGCCGTGGCCGAGCTCACCACCGCCGTTCCGATAACCGTTCCATCCCAGGACGGCGGCTCCTCCAACTGGCGTCTGATCGCCTACCCCACCAGCGATCAGGCCGGCACGCTGATCGTGGCGCTGCCGATGGACTCGGTGGACCGCACCACCGCGTCGATGCTGCGCGCGATGACCATCGTGGGCATCAGCGTGGTGACGATCGCCGCATTCACCGGCTACCTGGCGGTGCAACGGTCATTGCGGCCGCTGCGCGACATCGAGCAGGCAGCACAGCGGGTGGCCACCGGCGACCTCAGCCAGCGGGCGCCACTACAGCCACCGAGCACCGAGGTGGGCCGGTTGGGACTGTCCTTCAACACCATGGTGGCTGAACTCGAACAGGCCTTCGCGCAGCGGGAAGCATCAGAATCTCGGATGCGCAGATTCGTCTCCGACGCCTCCCACGAACTACGCACTCCGCTGGCCTCGATTCGCGGATACGGCGAGCTGTACCGGATGGGGGCGGTGCCACCGGCGGATGTTCCGGCCACCCTGGCCCGGATCGAAAGCGAAGCCACCCGAATGGGCCTGCTGGTCAATGACCTGCTGGCACTGGCGCGCTTGGACGAGGGGCACGCGCTCACGCTGCAGGATGTGGATCTAGACGTCGTCGCCGCCGACGGCGTCGCCGACCTGGGAGCGCTGGACCCCACCCGTCGAGCACAGCTGATCAGCGATGGCCCCGTGGTGATCCGCGCCGACAGCGGCCGGATCCGGCAAGTGGTGACCAATCTGATCGGCAACGCGGTTCAGCACACCCCCGCCGGGACTGCGGTCGAGCTGGTGGTGCGAACCGAGAGCGACGCCGGGCAGTGGGGGGTGCTGGAGGTCCGCGACCACGGCGGAGGAATCGACAAGGCGGACTCCGCACGGATTTTCGAGCGGTTCTACCGCCCCGATAGCTCCCGGACCCGCAGCTCCGGCGGCTCCGGCCTCGGTCTGGCCATCGTGGCCACGATCGTGGCCGCGCACGGTGGCACCGTGCGACATCAGCCCACGCCGGATGGCGGGGCCACCATCGTGGTGCGCCTTCCGGTACCCGGCCCACGGGCCGACTAGCTCAGCGGCTATGTGTGCTCTTTGTCCACGATGACCGTGGTGGCCTTGACGACGGCGACTGCGGTGGAACCGACCTCCAGGCCAAGGTCGCGGACAGCCTCGGACGACATCAGCGAAACGACCCGGAATGGCCCGCACTGCAGGTCAACCTGCGCCATCACGGTGTCGGTGGTGATGGCGGTTACTATCCCGACGAACCGGTTCCGGGCACTGGAGGCGTGCGGGTCATCGTGGAGTCCGGTCGCGATTTCCTGCGCCCGGGCCGCTAGATCGGCACCCGGAATGACGGCGCGACCGGCGGCATCGGTGGTTGCGGTGAGAGTACCGCCGTCCACCCAGCGCCGGACGGTGTCATCGCTGACTCCCAGCAGCCGAGCGGCTTCAGAAATTCGGTAGGCAGTCACGCTCGGAGGCTATCACCGCAGTCCGTTTAATCACCACGGATCGCTGCCGGGGATCGCACGGCGGGGTCAACGCTCAGACCCTGCTGGTCTCCCGGTGGCGCAAAGCGCTGGTCCCCGCAGGGTCCGCCAACCACATCTCCGCCCGCGGGTCACCCTGGTCGCCGAAACCCCACGGGATGCGATTCGGCGCGGCAGACAGCTCCCGGCCATCGAAGAGCACCTCGGCCAGTTCGGTACGCCCCCATGGGGCATGGGCCAGCCGCTCCCGTTCTGCCGAACGCAGTTCGGCACTGAGGTGCCCCAACGGGGTGATCTGGTCCTGTAACTGCCACCACTTGGCGAGGTAGAAGCCCTGCTGTACGACTCCGGGCACCCCCGGGGCACCCATCGGCATCACCTCTCCGCGGACCAGCAGATCCAAGATTGCCGCCGCCGAATGTGCCTGCTCGAGGTAGGGCAGCAGGTGGACCGCTACCAGGTCGCTGACTTTCGCCGGCGACCACCGCGCGGCGATATTCGCCGATTGCGGGCTGACCTGCGTTCCCAGGTCGAACCGGAAGGCTGGCGCAAATATCTGACACGGTGTCGGAAAGCTGGAAATAGCCGTGAGAATATCCACCCGACGCCCCCAGCGAGGGGCGACAGAAAGTACCAGCCGGTGGTTGGTCCGCTGATTGACAAAGGAATCGTCGTGTCCGTTGGAACCATGCCACCGGAAGCCAAGAGCCTCGATCTTGCCGACTACGGCGAGCCGAGCCTGAGGACCGGTCATCACGCTACTCATTTCAAAACTGCAATTGTTCTTACCCGACACCTTCCATTAAAGCGTCGGTACGACGATTTTTCTAGGGTGTATTTCATTGCTCCCAACCTGCTCCCATGCCCAATACGACTGCCCCGATAGGCACCCTATGCGAAAAAGCCACCGCTGGCACGCGGTGCCACCGATCGCCAGTAGCGTGGGTGTGTGAACCCGCTCGTGTCCCCAGGCCCGCCACTGACTGCGGCACAGGCACAGACGTACTCTCGGCACCTGCTACTGCCGCAATTGGGGGAAACCGCTCAGCGCCGGCTGCTGGCGGCCCGGGTAGCGGTGGTCGGGGCCGGTGGACTGGGCTCACCGGCACTGCTGTACCTGGCCGCTGCCGGTGTCGGCACCGTCGGCATCATCGACGACGATGTCGTCGAACGGTCCAATCTGCATCGGCAAGTCCTGCACACCCCGACCGACATCGGCCGCGCCAAGCTCGACAGCGCCACCGACCACCTGGCCGCCTTGGCTCCGGACCTGACCATCGAAGCGCACCCGCACCGGCTGCAGCCGGCAAACGCGGTCGAGATCCTGCGCGGGTACCACCTGGTGCTGGACGGCACGGACAACTTCGAGACCCGCTACGCCGTCTCCGACGCCTGCCAGATGCTGGGCGTACCCCTGGTCTGGGGGTCGGTGCTGGGATTCGACGCGCAGGTGTCGGTGTTCTGGTCCCAGCCTGCCGGTGGAGTCACGCTGCGGGATGTCTTTCCCACCCCACCGGCGCCCGGCACGGTCCCCTCGTGCGCAGAAGCGGGCGTGCTGGGCGCCATCACCGGGCAGGTCGGCTCAGTCATGGCAACCGAGGCGATCAAGCTGATCACCGGCGTAGGCGATCCCCTACTCGGGCGTATTCTGGTGCTCGACGGACTGCGGCAACGCTGGCACGAGGTCCCACTGCAGCCTGCCCCCTCGAACGGACCGGCGCGGCCTGCAACACCCACAGCGGCGGCCACCGTCACGGTTGCGGACACGCCGGATCCGGTATCAATCGACGTGCCCCAGCTGGCGGACCTGCGCCGGCGCGAGCAGCCGACCCTCATCGATGTCCGCGAGCCGGAGGAGGTGGCGGGCGGCGCGATACCAGGAGCGCTGGCGATTCCGCTGGCCCAGATACTCACCGAGGGTGGCCGCGCAGAGGTTCCGCGCAACGCACCCGTGGTGACCTACTGCCAGGTGGGCCCCCGGGCTCAGCGAGCCGCCGCCGCATTGAACGCCGCCGGGTTCGACGCACGCTGGCTGGACGGCGGCTACCCGGCATGGGTCACCGATGGGTCGAAGGCATGACGCCACTGACCGCTCAGCGGTATCGCGATCAGCTCCTGGCCACCATCGAGCCCACGCCGCGGCTGGCGGTGGACCTGTCCGCCGCGCAGGGCCTGGTGCTGGCGCAAGACCTGCATGCACGGGAGCAGATTCCCCCGTTCACGAACTCCGCCATGGACGGCTACGCGGTGCGCGCGGCCGATGTCGCGGCCGCGTCGGCGCAACAGCCGGTGCACCTGCCCGTGGTCGACGATATCCCTGCCGGACGGACCACGGCGCTGACCCTGCCTGCCGGCACCGCGATCCGGATCATGACCGGAGCGCCGGTACCGGCTGGTGCCGATGCGATCATTCCGGTGGAATTGACCGACGGCGGTACCTCGAACGTCGCGATCATGCGGGCGAACCAGGTCGGAGCCCACATCCGGCATGCCGGAGATGACCTGACGACCGGCGAACTGGTGCTCACCGCCGGCACCCGGCTGACTGCCCGCCACCTGGGCGCTGCCGCCGCCACCGGGCACGGTGTGGTGACCGTGCACCGGCGTCCCCGGGTCGCTGTGATCTCCACCGGGTCCGAACTGATGCCGCCCGGAACGCCGCTGCAGCACGGGCAGATCCCCGACTCCAATAGCTTCGTCCTGGCCGCCTCAGCCGCCGAAACACACTGCGAGGTCACACGCGTAGGAGCATTGGTGGACGACGAGGCGGTGTTCGCCCAGACGTTGACCGACCTGGCTGCCGAGGTGGACGCGATCATCTGTTCCGGCGGGGTCAGCGTGGGCGCCTACGACGTCGTCAAAGCCGTTCTGGCACCGATCCCCACCATGTGGTTCGGTCCGGTCGCGATGCAACCGGGCAAGCCACAGGGTTCCGGGCGCCTGTCCGATGGCACCAGCATGATCACGCTGCCGGGAAACCCGGTGAGCGTCTATGTCTCGTTCGAGGTATTCGTGCGCCCGGCATTGCGCGCGATGGCCGGTGAGCGTGGGGTCGAACCACGATTCCTGCCCGCCCGTGCTGCCGCGGACTGGGCCAGCCCGGCGGGACGGGAGCAGTACATGCCGGTGACCATCAGCCACGAAGGCGTCACGCCCCTGGTAAACCCGGCTTCGCGGCAGGGTTCGGGTAGCCACCTGGTCGGTGGCCTGGCCGGTGCCGACGGGTTGGCACGGGTGGCGGCCGACGTCACCCAGGTGCACGCCGGGGACGCCGTCGACGTCTTGGAGGGCGCACGATGACCGAGTTCACCCACCTCGATGACCAGGGCGCGGCCCGGATGGTCGACGTCACCGGCAAGCGACCGACGGTCCGGACCGCACGGGCGAGCGCCTTCGTCGACTGTGCCGACCATGTGGTCGCTGCGCTCCGCGATCACAGCGTCCCCAAGGGCGATGTGCTGGCGGTAGCCCGGATCGCGGGGATCGCCGCCGCCAAGCGCACACCGGAACTACTGCCGCTGGCTCACATCATCGGCGTCCACGGCGCGGTGCTGGATGTTCAGGTCACCGACTCCGGCGTCGCGATCTCGGCGACCGTCAGCACCGCCGACCGCACCGGCGTGGAGATGGAGGCGCTGACGGCGGCCTCGGTAGCCGCATTGGCGGTGGTGGATATGGTCAAGGCACTCGACAAGGGGACCCAGATCAGCAACGTCCGGCTGGAGTCCAAGACCGGCGGCAAATCCGGCGACTGGGTCAGACCGCACCGGTGAGCGACCCCGGGCTCGATGCGATCATCCTCACCGGCGGACGCGCACGGCGTCTGGGCGGGGCGGACAAAGCGGCGCTGCGCCTAGACGGCGACCGGCTGATATCCCGGTCGCTGGCGGCAGCACGGGCGGGCGGGGCCAGCCGCTGCGTGGTGGTAGGACCGGCCACGCCCGGGATCGATGCGCCGATCGTGCGGGAGCACCCTGCCTTCGGCGGTCCGGTTGCGGGGCTGGCGGCCGGTCTGGCGCATCTGGGCCCCGCGGCGCAGGGCGCGCTGGTACTGACGCTCGCGGTCGACCTGGTGCACCCCGAGGCCGTCGTCGCCACGCTCACCGGGGCATTGCCGCTGCCGCAGGGCCGGGACGGCGTCGCGCTGCGGGATCCGGGCGGCCAGATGCAATGGCTGGCCGGCTGCTACACCCGCAGCTACCTCGACCGCGCCATAGCCGACGCCGGTGAGGTCTCCGGTGTCTCCATGCGGCGGCTGCTGGCACCGGCCCGGCTGAGCATCGTCCAGGCCACGCAATCGACGGTGGCAGACATCGATACCTGGGATGATCTCGCCAAGCACTCCGACGGAAAGAGCGACATGAGCGATCTGCCTCCCATCCAAGCCTGGGTCAACCACGTCTGCACCGAGTTGGGAGTGGATCCGGCATCGGTGGATATCCGCGCTTTGCTGGACATGACCAAGGACGTGGCACACAAGGTCGATCGACCCGCGGCACCGATCACCGCCTTCATCGTCGGCGCAGCCGCCGCCGGTGGTTCGGCGTCGGTACGGGACCTGAGCGACAAGGCGGCTGCGTTGGCACGCGATTGGCAGCAGCCGTGACCACCGTGCGCTATTTCGCCGCCGCTGCCGAAGCGGCTGGCACTGAGAGCGAAGAACTGGCCGCCACCTCCGTCGGGCAGCTACGTGCAGCCATGGTGGCCCGCCACGGCGACGGGCTGGCCCGGGTGCTCCCCCGGTGCGCTCTACTGGTCGCCGGTCAGCGTGCCGACGACGAGTCGCATCCGGTCAGCGACGACGACGTCGTCGACGTGCTGCCGCCGTTCGCCGGCGGCTGACCATCAGGCCAACACCTCGGACAACGCGGCCCGCACGCCGGTGACGACCTCCGGCCCGGCGGCGCTGAGCAACCCGAAGCGAAGTTCATTGGGGCGGTACCGAGTGCCGTCGAACCGCACGCACCGACCGCCGACCTCGGTCAGCAGCAGCGACCCCGGCACGTGGTCCCACGGCTTGGCGTGGTTGAACACCACGTAGTCAATCTCACCCAGGGCCAACTTGGAGTAGTCGACTCCCGCGCAGAACCAGGTTTCCTTGATCGGTGCCAGCGGTTCGAAGTTACCGGACTGCAACACCTGCTGGGAACTGATGCCACGCCATTGGCCGGGTTCGGTGGACGGCGACAGCTGCGGCAGCCGGGTTGCGTTGCACCACGCCCCCGCGCCCTGTTCGGCGACGAAGGCCAGCTGGTGCTCCGGTTGCCAGATCCAGCTGCGCACCACTTCCCCGGAACGCAACTCGGCGATCATGACCGCATGGTCGTCGCTGCCGCGCACGAAATTCGCGGTGCCGTCGATCGGGTCGATGGTGAACGCATGCTCTGCCCTGGTGTAGGCGTCCAGCAGGCCGGGTTCGGTCTCGCTGGCTTCCTCACCGAGGATCAGCGCGTCGGGATAGGCACGCTGCAGCACCGGCGTCATCGCCAGCTCCGCCTCGCGATCGGCGACGGTGACCAGATCGCCTGGACGCTTCTCGAAGACCTCACCGGCAGCCAGGGCCCGGAATCGGGGAGTGATGATCTGCTCGGCCGTCTGCCGCATCAAGTCCAGGACGTCGTCGGTATCCACGTTCGCCCAATCTAGTGGGTCCGGGCTGCGGTCTCTGCGAGCGCATCCGGCACCGACGACCGGCGGCGCTAACCGCCGATGGCCGACATCGGCCGCTGCGGCTGCAGAAACCCTGGCTCATCGATGCCGTGACCGGGGAGTTTGCCCGCAATACAGGTGTGCATCATCTGGGCGATGTCGTCGTCGCTGCCGCCGCCGCGCAAGAGGCCTGCCAGGTCGGATTCGGTCCGGGAGAACAGGCAGTTGCGCAGCTGGCCGTCGGCCGTGAGCCGGACCCGGTCGCACGCCCCGCAGAATGGCCGGGTCACCGACCTGATCACACCGACGGTGCTGGGTCCGCCGTCGACGGTGAATCGTTCGGCCGGCGCCGCACCGCGCCCGGGCAGCTCAGTGAGCGTGAACTCGGCCTGGAGCGCCGTCAGGATCTCCTCCCCGGTCACCATCTGCGGCCGGGACCAGGTGTGACCGGCATCCAGCGGCATCTGTTCGATGAACCGCAGCTCCAAGCCACGCTCGGTGGCGAATCGGAGCAGGTCGCACAACTCGTCATCGTTCACGCCGCGCATCGCCACTGCATTGAGTTTGATCGGAGCGAATCCAGCCTCGATCGCGGCATCGATTCCAGCGAGGGTGTCCTCCAGTCGGTCCCGCCGGGTCAGGCGGGCGAAGACATCCCGGCGCAGCGTGTCCAGGCTGATGTTCAACCGGGTCAGCCCGGCCTCGCGCAGCGGCCGGGCCAATGTGACCAACCGCAGCGCATTGGTGGTCATGGATACCTCCAACGGCCCGTTGTCGCCATCGATGGCGGCGATCTGGGCGACCACGTCCACCGCGTCGGCACGCAGGAGCGGCTCTCCCCCGGTCAGGCGCACCTCGACGATCCCGAGAGCTGCGGCGATGTGCGCCACCCGAGCTAGTTCCGGGGTGGTGAGGATGTTCTCGCGAGCCAGCCAGGGCACGCCTTCGGCGGGCATGCAGTAGGTACAGCGCAGATTGCAGACATCGGTCAGGGATATCCGCAGGTCCCGGTGCACCCGGCCGTGACGATCTGCCAGCGGTCCGCGCAAGTGTGACGAAACACTCATGCCGACCCCACCCAGGTATGCGTGCCGTCAGCGATGACCTGCTTCTTCCATACCGGCAACTGGGCCTTGACCTGCTCCACCAGCTCACGGCAGGCATCGAATGCCTCACCGCGGTGGGCATCGGCCACGGCCGCGACCAGCGCTGCGTCGCCCACGCCCAGGATCCCGACCCGGTGACCGACGGCCAGCCGCACCCCGGGATGGTCAGCCGCAACCTGCTCGGCCACGGTACGGATCACGGTGGCGGCATCCGGGTGGGCGGAGTACTGCAACTCGACGACCGGTCCGGCGGCATCCGGGCTGTGGTCACGTACGGTCCCCACGAATGTCGCCACCGCCCCCACGGCGGGGGTCCGGACAGCCTCCGCGTAGGCCTCAACATGCAGCGGGCCGTGGCTGAGTTCGGCCATGATGACACCCACCGGTGCACCTGCCTCAACCATGGTCTGCTCCCTGCAACTGCGCGAGTATGTGATCCAGCAGCGGCAGCACGACCTGCAGGGAACTGGCAACCGCGGCCGGGGATCCGGGCATCGCCAGAATAAACGTTGATCCGACGGTGCCCGCGACGGCCCGGCTCAGCAGTGCGGCGCCGGTTTCCCGTGCCCCCACGCGTCGGATCTCCTCGGTGATTCCCGGGATCGTGCGCTCCAGCAGGCCTGCGAGCGCTTCGGGCGTGTGGTCCCGGGGGGCGATTCCGGTGCCGCCGGTGGTGAAGACGATGCGAGCGCCGTCGGCGATTTCAGCCCCGATCGCCTGCTGAACCGAGGTCACGCCGTCGGGCACGATCCGGGTTTGCACGGCATAGCCTGCCGCGGTCAGTAGCTCGACCGCGTGCGGACCGGAGCGGTCTTGGGCCTCGCCTGCGGCACACCGATCGGAGACGGTGATGACGGCCACCCGGATTCTGCTCACGGTGCCAGCCTACGAGGCCCACACAGCAGGTGATTACGGCGTTACGATGATCCGGCCATAGATCGAGGAGATGGATATCACGTGAGTGGCACCGAAGCGCCCCAGTGGCTGCTCTCAGCTTGGCGTCGCAGCGTCACCGCGGTCGGCGCCACCGCCGACCGGGCCGAGATCGAGAAGGTCGGCAACGGGTTGATCGAACGCTGGAGCGACGCGGAGCGGGTGCACCACAATCTCAAGCGGCTGATCGGGGTGCTGGCGCGGGTGGATGAGCTGGCGGAGGAGACGCACAACCCCGAGGTGGTGCGGTTGGCCGCCTGGTACCACGGTGCGGTCTTCACCAGCGCCGCCCACCAGGCCTACGCCCACAAGGGCGGCGCCGACGCGGGTGGTTCGGCCTCGCTCGCGCGTACCGAACTGGCTGGGCTCGGTGTGCCCACGGAGGTCATTGAGCGGGTGGTCAGCCTGGTGCGGGCGCTCTCGCGCCATGTTGCTCCCGCCGACGATATCGATGCTCAGGCGCTGTGCGACGCCGACCTGGGCGGTCTGGCCGCCGAGCCGCAGCGGTATGAGGACTATCGGCGCGAGGTACGGGCCGAATACGCCCACATTCCCGAGCGCGACTACGTCGAAGCCCGAATCGCCATCATCACCCGGCTGTTGCAACGCAAGCAGCTGTTCGCCAGTCCGCTCGGTCAGGGGTGGGAGGATCGCGCCCGCGACAACCTCAATGCCGAGCTGGCGCGGCTGCAGGCAGAACTCGCGACGTTGCCCGAACGCAGCGAGGGCGAGCAATCGGTGATGGCGGAGATGATCGAGGACAAGCTGGCCAAGATCGACGCTGCCGACGTGGCTGCGAAGGAGCCCGACCCGGCGCCCGCAGCACCGCCCCGCAATGCCGCCGACCGGGTCGACCTGGCCCGCCGTGCCGCACAGGAACGCGCCTCGGAACGACGGGCTGCGGCCGAGGCGGACCGGGAGCGGCGGCGGCTGGAGAAGCAGGAACGCGCTGCCCAGCGGGCTCGCGAGCGCGAGGAAGTCCGCCACGGCTCCCAGCACGACGACGGGTCGTCCATGTCACGCCCACCCACCCGCTAGCCCAGCCCACCCACTAGCCCAGCCCGCCAGCGCCAAGCCCGCCCAGCCCCACGCCAGCCCGCCACTTTCGAACGTCTCTACCGAGTTCGAACTGTGCACGGTTCGAAGTCGGCCCGGACGTTCGAACGTGCGCGTGAGGGGTCGCCGATGACCGTTATCCCCAGACTCACCGCTGATGCTCGGAAATCCACAGCACAGGGGGCACGCGCACAACGACGGTTCCCCACTCCCTAGCGTCGTTGCCACCCGGTTGGCACAGGGCCACCGTAGAGAGGAGTTCGGCCATGGCACATTTCGAGGTAGACAGTGCGGCGATCAGCAGCGCCTCCGGCAGGGCGCGCACATCGGCGGAGACGATCCGGGGCGAGGTGGCGGCAATGGTGAACCACCTGACCTCGCTGCAGGATTCCTGGCGCGGAGGCGCCTCCGCAGCGTTCGCTTCCGTGCTGTCGCAGTGGCGTGGCACCCAGCAACAGGTGGAGCAATCGCTCGATTCGATCAGCGTGTGCCTGGACGCCGGTTCACGCCAGTACGAAGACGCCGAGAACAGCACGTTGCAGATGTTCTCGCGCTAGCTCCGACGGCATCCGATCAGGAGTACGAGCATGCTGAACGACCGGTTCGCCGACCGCGCGCCCACCCCAGCCTGCCCGCGGTTCGCGCGGGTTGCCAGCGTCTGAGTCGTTGGAAGCATCACGCCCAGGCCCTAGGCTGCGTGGGTGGCGATCCTCATCGACCCGCCTCGCTGGCCAGCGCACGGGACCTCGTTCTCGCACCTGGTCTCGGACTCCTCGCTGGCGGAGCTACACGCATTCGCGGCGAGCGCCGGAATCCCGGAGCGGGCCTTCGACGAAGACCACTACGACGTCCCGGCGCAGCGGTACGACGCACTGGTGGCGGAGGGGGCCAGTCCGGTGACCGGAGGCGAGCTCATCCGCCGGTTGCGGGCCTCCGGCCTGCGAGTTCCACCACGGGCACGCGCCCGGCATGCGTTGCGCGCCGTGCGGCACCGGTGGCCCACCAGTGTGCCGGGAGCCGTCTGGGTGCGGGACGAATTGCTCGACCGCTGGTCGCAACCGCACCGCCGGTACCACGACTCGCGCCACCTGCTCGCAGTCCTGGATGCCCTGGATCTGTTGTACCGGCCTGGGCCGGTCGAGCAGAACGTGGTGCTGGCGGCGTGGTTTCACGACGCGGTCTACGACGGGGTGCCCGGTGCGGATGAGGCCGCATCCGCCAACCTGGCCCGCAGCCAACTGAGTGGGCTGCTACCACCGGCCGACGTCGCGGAGATCGTTCGGCTGATCCTGATCACCACCGAGCACCAGCCCCCGCCGGACGACCACTCCGGCGCGCGACTGTGCGACGCCGACCTGGCGATCCTCGGCGCCTCCGAGGGCGACTATGACCGCTACCGTGCCGCCGTCCGGCAGGACTTCGCCCATCTTGGCCACACCCAGTGGCGCAAGGGCAGAGCCGCCGTGCTGACGGCCCTGCTAGCACGCGATCCCCTGTTCCGCACCGACCGGGGCCGGAGTCTGTGGCAGGCCACCGCCCGGGCGAACATCGCGCGCGAACTGAGCGATCTGGCCTGAGCCGCCCCGGGCTCCAGGGCCGAAGGGCCGCAGACACCACGACGGCCCCCGGGAATCCCCGGGGGCCGTCGCGTTAGCGCGAGTGCGCGATGTGCGGCTGGCTCAGAAGCCCATGCCGCCCATCTCGTCGCCGCCACCGGGTGCCGGGGGCGGGGTCTTCTCGGGCTTGTCGGCGACAACGGCCTCGGTGGTCAGGAACAGACCAGCGATCGACGCAGCGTTCTGCAGCGCCGAACGGGTCACCTTCACCGGGTCGTTGATGCCAGCTGCGAGCAGGTCCTCGTACTCACCGGTCGCGGCGTTCAGACCCTGGCCGGCGGGCAGCGAGC
The DNA here is from genome assembly GCA_047971285.1 of Beutenbergiaceae bacterium. Classification (GTDB taxonomy): domain Bacteria; phylum Actinomycetota; class Actinomycetes; order Actinomycetales; family Beutenbergiaceae; genus Pseudactinotalea. The sequence goes on from JBKDZO010000051.1 coordinate 53,183, forward strand.
GCACGCGCTCGGCAACCACGCCGCCCTCGAGACCGGCGTTGACGGCGATCTGCTTCAGCGGGGCGTCGATGGCGACCTTGACGATCTTGGCGCCAGTGGCCTCGTCTCCGGCCAGGCTCAGACCCTCGAGGGCGTCCTTGGCAGCCTGGATGAGAGCCACGCCACCACCGGCGACGATGCCCTCTTCGACGGCGGCCTTGGCGTTGCGCACTGCGTCCTCGATGCGGTGCTTGCGCTCCTTGAGCTCCACCTCGGTGGCCGCGCCAGCCTTGATGACGGCAACGCCACCGGCGAGCTTGGCGAGGCGCTCCTGCAGCTTCTCGCGGTCATAGTCGGAGTCGCTGTTCTCGATCTCCGCGCGGATCTGGGCCACCCGACCGGCAATGGCGTCGGCTTCACCGGCACCCTCGACGATGGTGGTCTCATCCTTGGTGACGACCACCTTGCGGGCAGTGCCCAGCATGTCGATGGTGGCGTTCTCCAGCTTCAGGCCAACAGTCTCGCTGATGACCTGTCCACCGGTGAGCACCGCGATGTCGGCGAGCATCGCCTTGCGGCGGTCACCGAAACCGGGGGCCTTGACCGCGACGGCCTTGACGATGCCGCGGATCTTGTTCAGCACCAGCGTAGCTAGCGCCTCGGACTCGACGTCCTCGGCGATGATCAGCAGCGGCTTGCCGGACTGGATGACCTTCTCCAGCAGCGGCACCAGTTCCTTGACACTGGAGACCTTGGACTCGACGATCAGCACGTAGGCGTCCTCGAGGTCCGCCTCCTGGCGGTCCGCATCGGTGACGAAGTACGCCGACAGGTAACCCTTGTCGAAACGCATGCCCTCGGTGAGTTCCAGCTCGAGGCCGAGCGCGTTGGACTCCTCGACGGTGATGACGCCTTCCTTGCCAACCTTGTCCAGTGCCTCGGCGATCAGTTCACCGATCGCCGGGTCAGCAGCGGAGATACCGGCGGTGGCCGCGATCTCCTGCTTGGTCTCGACTTCCTTGGCGTTGCCGAGCAGCGCGGTGCTGACAGCCTCGACTGCGGCGTCGATGCCCTTCTTCAGGGCGATCGGGTTGGCACC
>JBKDZO010000052.1:0-11014 GCA_047971285.1 Beutenbergiaceae bacterium
CAGGTCCGTCTCGGTCTCCTCGGTGAAGGTGGTCTTGATCCCGGCCGCACGCAGGCCACCGCTCGCCTGGGCGTAGGACAGGGCCACGGGCCAGGCGCTTCCGGAGGCATCCTGTTCGACCGCCACGATCACCGGCACCCCACGGCCGTCCACGTACTCGCGCCGTACTAGGTGGCCCGGACCCGTGGGGGCGACCATGATGACGTCGTTGCCCGGCTTGGGCTGGATGTAGCCGAACCGGATGTTGAACCCGTGGCCGAAGACCAGCGTCGCGTTCTCGGCCAGGTGAGGCTCGATCTCCTGGGTGTACACGGTGCGCTGCACCTGGTCGGGAGCGAGAATCACCACGACCTCGGCCTCGGCCACCGCCTCGGGCACCGTCAGCACCCGCAGGCCCTCGTTTTCGGCCTTCTCGCGTGAGCTGCTGCCCTCGCGCAGTCCGACTCGGACGTCGACGCCCGAATCCCGCAGGTTCAGCGCGTGCGCATGCCCCTGGCTTCCGTAACCCACGACCGCCACCTTCTTGGCAGCGATGAGGGACATGTCGGCGTCGTCGTCATAGAACAGCTCGGCCACGAGATCGATCTCCTTAGATTTGTGCGTTGGTTCTAGGTCTGGTGGGCTTCAGGCAGAACGGTGGATCCGTTCCAGCGCCCGGTCGGTCATGGAGCGGCTGCCGCGGCTGATCGCCACCGCACCGGATTGGACAATTTCGCGGATCCCATACGGTTCGAGCGCCGCCAGCAGGGCTCTGATCTTCTCATCACCACCGGTGGCCTCGATCGTCACCGCATCCGGGGCGACGTCGACCACGTGGGCTCGGAACAAGTCAACTACCTGCAGCACTGCGGTTCGTGAGGCATCGTCGGCCTTGACCTTGACCAGCAGCAGTTCACGCTGAACCGACGCCGACGGCGTCAGCTCCACGATCTTCAGCACGTTCACCAACTTGTTCAGTTGCTTGGTGACCTGCTCCAGCGGGTTGGACTCGACATCGACCACGACCGTGATCCGCGAGACCTCCGGGTGCTCGGTGGGTCCCACGGCCAGCGAGTGGATGTTGAAGGCACGGCGGGCGAACAGCGCCGCGACCCGGGTCAGCACACCTGGCTTGTTCTCCACCAGGACGGACAGTGTGTGTCGGCTCATCTGCTCACTCATCCCGCTCGAACTCGGGGCTGATCCCCCGGGCGTACTGGATTTCGTCATTGCTCACGCCTGCAGGCACCATCGGCCACACCATCGCGTCACGACTGACCACGAAGTCGATGACCACCGGCACGTCGTTGATCTGCTGGGCCTTGGCGATCGTGGCGTCAACATCCTTGGCTGACTCACAGCGCAGCCCGACGCAGCCGTAGGCCTCCGCCAGCCGCACGAAGTCCGGAATGCGCCGGGTTTCATGGCCGGTGTTGAGGTCGGTATTGGAGTAGCGCTCTCCGTAGAACAGCGTCTGCCACTGCCGCACCATGCCCAGCGAGGAGTTGTTGATGACCGCGGTCTTGATGCCGATGCCTTCCAACGCGCACGTGGCCAGCTCCTGGTTGGTCATCTGGAAGCAGCCATCGCCGTCGATCGCCCAGACCTCCCGGTCCGGCATCGCGACCTTGGCACCCATGGCCGCAGGAACGGAGTAGCCCATGGTGCCCAGGCCACCGGAATTGAGCCAGGTCCGCGGGTGCTCGTATCGGATGAACTGCGAAGCCCACATCTGGTGCTGGCCAACCCCAGCGACGTAGATGGCATCAGGACCCGCCATCTCACCCAGGCGGGAGAGCACATGCTGGGGGGCCAGCAGCCCGTCATGGGTGGGCACCCAGCCCAGTGGGTATCGTTCCCGCAGGTCCTCCATGGTGCGCCACCAGCCCTCGATATCGGGCTTGCCGTGCTGTCCCTGCTCACGTTGGAGTTCCGCGGTCAGGTCGACCAGCACTTCCCGCAGATCCCCCACGATCGGAACATCGGCGAACCGGTTCTTGCTGATCTCAGCGGGATCAATGTCGGCATGGACGATGGTGGCGTTGGGTGCGAAAGCATCGAGCTTGCCGGTCACCCGGTCGTCGAATCGAGCCCCCAGCGCCACGATCAGGTCTGCCTTCTGCAGGGCCGCATTGGCCGCCACCCCGCCGTGCATTCCGGGCATTCCCAGGTGCTGCGGGTGACTGTCGGGCAGCGCTCCGCGCGCCATCAACGTGGTCACCGCGGGTGCTCCGGAGACATCCACCAGAGCGCGCAGCTCGGCGGCGGCATTGGCACGGATCGCGCCACCACCGATGTAGAGGACCGGCTTGCGCGAGGTCGCCAGCAACCGGGCCGCCTCCCGGATCTGCTTCATGTGCGGCTTGTTGGTTGGCCGGTATCCGGGAATATCGGTCTGGGTGGGCCAGGAGAAGTGGGTATCGGCCTGCATCGCGCTCTTGGCGATGTCGACCAGGACCGGACCTTGGCGCCCGGTGGTAGCGATGTGGAACGCTTCGGTGATACGCGCTGGGATATCGGCGGGATCGGTCACCAGGAACGAGTGCTTGGTGACCGGCATGGTGATGCCAACGATGTCGGCTTCCTGGAATGCGTCGGTGCCGATCATCGCCTCGCCGACCTGCCCGGTGATCGCCACCACGGGCACGGAGTCCATGTGCGCGTCGGCCAGCGGCGTGACCAGGTTGGTGGCACCGGGACCCGACGTCGCCATGCACACGCCGACCTTGCCCGAAGCCGCTGCGTATCCGGTTGCTGCGTGCCCGGCGCCCTGCTCGTGACGGACCAGGATGTGCCGCATGGAGGAATCGAAGAGCGGATCGTAAACCGGGAGGATGGCGCCGCCGGGGATCCCGAAGATGACCTCGGTGCCGACAGCCTCCAGCGAGCGTACGACCGACGAAGCACCGGTCATAGCCTCGCCGGCCGAGGCCGGGGCGGCGCGCGTAGGCCGGATCCGCGGTGGCGCGGGTCGCGGCGTCGCTGGCTTGGGAGCCTGCGTCGTCATCATTCCTCCTGACTGCTTTCGGATCGCCCGATGTGGGCTGGACATACAAAAACCCCTCGGCCCAGTGGGCTATCGAGGGGTGCGCGCTCAGCGGGAGGTCGTCGGCTAGACCGTCGCGCTGGCGCGCTCGGTAACTACTACGAGAATCTCGGTGCTGGACACAGTCCACACTCTAGCCCCAGGCGAGTAGTGCTCCTAACCGAAGCCGCCCACGTCTCGAATCGTGGATTACGGTCCCGCATATCGGACAAAGCGTGGTGATGCCGCACCGTCCCCCGACACAGCTGACCTCCACCTCCGTGCGCCTATTCGAACACTGCTACCGCAACCGAACCTTGCACAGTTCGAATTCGGCACGGGAGTTCGAAAGTGGCAGATAGAGCCAAGGGTCAGGCCAGGACGGCACCGGTGGAAGCCGACTGCACCAGTTTGGTGTATTTGGCGAGCACACCGCGGGTGTACACCGGTGGCAACGGTTGCCAGCCCTTGGCGCGGACGGCGAGTTCGGCCGCCGGCACCAGAATGTCGAGCGTCTTGCTGGCCACATCGAGCCGGATCCGGTCGCCGTCGCGGACGAAGGCGATCGGGCCGCCGTCCACGGCTTCGGGTGCCACGTGGCCCACGCACAATCCGGTAGTTCCACCGGAGAACCGACCATCGGTCAGGAGCAGCACCGACTTGCCCAGTCCAGCACCCTTGATGGCTCCGGTGATGGCGAGCATTTCCCGCATGCCCGGGCCCCCCTTGGGCCCTTCGTACCGGATGACGACGACGTCGCCGTCGGTGATGGTGCCGTCCTCCAGCGCATCCATGGCCGCCCGTTCACGATCGAACACCCGGGCGGTGCCTTCGAACGTGGTGGAGTCGAAACCGGCGGACTTGACCACCGCCCCGTCCGGCGCCAGTGATCCGTGCAGGATCGTGATGCCACCGGTGGGATGGATCGGCTCGGACATCGCGCGCAGGATCTTGCCATCCGGGTCCGGTGGCGCGATGTCAGCCAGGTTCTGCGCCATGGTCTTGCCGGTCACGGTCAGGGTGTCGCCGTGCATCAGGCCGGCGTCCAGCAGCGCCTTCATGATCACCGGGACACCACCGATGCGATCGACGTCGTTCATCACGTACCGGCCGAACGGTTTCAGGTCACCCAGATGGGGCACCGAGTCCGCTACCCGGGAGAAGTCGTCCAACGTCAGGTCGACCTCCGCCTCCCGGGCAATCGCGAGCAGGTGCAACACCGCATTGGTGGACCCGCCAAAGGCCATGACGACGGCGATGGCGTTCTCGAACGCCTCCTTGGTCATGATGTCCCGCGCGGTGATCCCGAGCCGGAGCATATTGACCACCGCTTCGCCACTGCGGTGGGCGAAGGCGTCGCGGCGGCCATCCGGGGATGGGGGTGCGGCCGACCCGGGGATCGACATCCCCAGCGCTTCTGCGACCGAGGCCATCGTGTTGGCGGTGTACATTCCGCCGCAGGCGCCTTCCCCGGGGCAGATCGCCCGCTCGATGCGGTCCACATCTTCGGTCGACATCAGGCCGCGGGCGCATGCGCCCACCGCCTCGAAGGCGTCGATGATGGTAACGTCCTTCTCGGTGCCGTCGCTTAGTTTGACCCACCCGGGCAGGATCGATCCCGCATACAGGAACACCGAGGCCAGATCCAGGCGCGCGGCAGCCATCAGCATGCCGGGCAACGACTTGTCGCACCCCGCCAGCAGCACCGACCCATCCAGCCGCTCGGCCATCATGACCGTCTCGACCGAATCTGCGATCACATCGCGGGAGACCAATGAGAAGTGCATCCCCTCATGCCCCATGGAAATTCCATCGGAGACCGAGATCGTTCCGAACTCCAGCGGATACCCACCGGCCGCGTGCACACCCTGTTTAACCCCCTGGGCCAACCGCTGCAGCGATAGGTTGCACGGGGTGATCTCGTTCCAGGACGACGCCACGCCGATCTGTGGTTTGGCGAAATCCTCGTCGCCAAGGCCTACCGCGCGCAGCATTCCCCGCGAAGCGGTCGCTTCCAGCCCGTCGGTGACAACGCGCGAGCGGGGCTTGATATCGGGGGCGGCATCGCTGGTCATTTCCGCAGTGTAGGCCGGGCGGTTGGCAGGATGACCCCATGGCAGCAGAGTCGACAACGCTGGTAGCGACCCCATATGGCGATGCTCGGATGCGATATCGCGGCCCGGCCAGCCCACGGGCGATGCTGGCGATCGGGCATGGCGCCGGGGGTGGCACCGATGCTCCGGATATCGCCGCCGCCGCACAGGTGGCCAGCGAGCGAGATGTCGCGGTGGCATTGGTGGAGCAGCCCTACCGCGTTGCCGGACGGCGGGCCCCTGCCCCGGCAGCGCAGCTCGATTCCGCCTGGCGCGCGGTCCTGGCCCATTTGGCGGCACAGGTCCCGGTGATCTGCGCGGGCCGTTCCTCCGGCGCGCGGGTGGCCTGCCGTACAGCGGCCGACGTCGCAGCAGCGGCTGTGCTGTGTCTGGCGTTCCCATTGCATCCGCCCGGGAAAGCTGGGGATCCGGCCAAGTCTCGATTGCCCGAACTGGCGGGCGTGGCAGTCCCGGTCCTAGTGGTCCAGGGAGCCAGCGACCCCTTCGGGATTCCGGCGGCGGCACCGGGTCGACAGGTCGTCGAGCTGCGGGGCAACCATTCGCTGCGCTCCGACATCCCGGGGCTACGTGCCGCCGTGGGTACCTGGCTGGACCAGACCCTCGATTCCCTGCGCTGATCCCAACGGAGGGATCGTTCACGTTCTCAGTTCAGTCGGGCCAGCGCGATTCCAGCAGCGATCTCTGCTATCAGACGGGACGCCTGCCTCATGCAGACCTCCCCGTCGGGCTCGATGTCGGTCAGGGCGTAGCCGGCTTCGATTCCGTGTTCGCGCAGCACCGGTTGGCTCAGCGAGCACTGACCGGCGATGGCGACCGTGGGCACCCCGGCCTGCGCAGCAGCGGCGGCGACGCCGACCGGGACCTTCCCGCGCAGGCTCTGCTGGTCCAGACTGCCCTCTCCGGTGATCACCAGCGCGGCTTCACGCAGATGCTCGCGAAAGCCGGTGAGGTCGAGCATCACCTCGATTCCGGGTCGCTGACGCGCCCCGACCAGCAGCGCGGCAAATCCCACGCCGCCGGCGGCGCCGGCGCCCGGGCTGCCGGCGAGTCGCCGCGCGTACGGATGGGTGCGCGTCAGCGCATTGACCAGCCTGCTCAGGCCCAACTCCAGTTCCTCGACGATCGCCTCATCAGCACCCTTCTGCGGTCCGTAGACGGCCGCCGAGCCCGCCTGGCCGAGCAGTGGATTGTCGACGTCGCTGGCAAGCACGAGATCGATGTCCGCCAACCGCGGGTCCAATCCGGACAGGTCGATGCCGCCGAGCCGGGTCAAGGCGGCCCCACCACGCCACAGCGGGTCGTTGCCGGTGTCGTGGAACCGGCCGCCCAGTGCTGCCAGCATGCCGACGCCGCCATCGGTACTGGCGCTACCGCCGACGCTGAGCACGATCGTCTGTGCGCCCCCGTCCAGTGCATCGGCGATGAGTTCGCCAGTACCGAACGAGGACGCCCATCGCGCAGACTTGGCATCCGGGCGGGTCAGCGACAGTCCGGAGGCGGCCGCCATTTCGATCACCGCGACATCCTGCAACCGGGCGTAGTGTGCCCTGACCGGGGAACTCATCGGCCCACTGACCTCGACGTCAACCCGCTGGAAACCCACGGTCAGCGCCGCCTTGACAGTACCTTCGCCACCGTCCGCCATCGGCAGCGGGATCACCCGAGCCGCAGGCCGGGTACGGGCGATGCCAGCCGTGATGGCGGCGACCACACCCTCGGCATCGAGCGATCCTTTGAACTTATCCGGGGCCACCAGCACCCGAGGGGAATTCACCGGCCCAAACCTAGCGCCAATGCGCCGCTGGCCGGAACCTCCTCCCCCGATTCCTCACGCTCGGTCCGCACCACATCGGCCACGGCCTTGGCAACCGCCTCGGCCACCTCGGGGTCGAAGACGCTGGGGACGATGAAGTTGGCATTGCGTTCTGCATCGGTCACGGTTTGCGCGATGGCTACCGCGCTGGCACGCAGGACCTCATCGCTGATGGAGACGGCGCGCGCGTCCAGCAGACCGCGGAACATTCCGGGGAAGGCGAGCACGTTGTTGATCTGGTTCGGGTAGTCGCTTCGTCCGGTGGCCACGACAGCGGCGTACTGGGATGCTTCGATGGGGTCGATCTCCGGTGTCGGGTTCGCCAGCGCGAACACGATCGCGCCGGGCGCCATGGCGGCGATGTCCTCGCCGGTCAGGATGTTGGGTGCGGAGACCCCGATGAAGACGTCCGCTCCCGCGAGCGCCTCACCGGTGGTTCCGGCGAAGTCATCCTGGTTGGTCGCTTCCGCCAGCCATTGCCGGTGCTCGTGTGGGTAGCTGTCTTGTTTGCGCACCGGTCCGAACTGGTCGAAGCCGATGATGTGACGCGCGCCTTGCCCAAGCAGCAGCCGGATGATCGCCGAGCCTGCGGCTCCGACGCCGGAGACTACGATCCGGACATCCTCGATCTTCTTGTCCACCACCTTGAGTGCGTTGATCAGTGCCGCCAGCACCACGATGGCGGTTCCGTGCTGATCGTCGTGGAAGACGGGAATGTCCAGTTCATCGCGCAGCCGCCGCTCGATCTCGAAGCACCGTGGCGCCGAGATGTCCTCCAGGTTGACTCCGCCGTAGGCCGGCGCGATGGCTTTGACAACCGCGATGATCTCCTCGGTGTCCTTGGTGTCCAACGCCACCGGCCAGGCGTCCACACCGGCGAACTGCTTGAACAGGGCCACCTTGCCCTCCATCACCGGCATCGCGGCTGCCGGACCGATATCCCCCAGGCCAAGTACTGCCGTGCCATCGGTGACCACCGCCACCGTGTTCCGCTTGATGGTCAGGCGGCGGGCATCCTGCGGGCGTTCGGCGATGGCCAGGCACACGCGCGCTACCCCCGGGGTGTAGGCACGGGAGAGGTCGTCGCGGTGGCGCAGGTTCACTTTCGGCCGGACTTCGATCTTGCCGCCCAAGTGCATCAGGAAGGTGGCGTCGGAGATATTGCGGACACTGAAGCCTTCCAGCGCGACGATGTGCTGACGCATCTCTTCCACGTGCGCTTCATCGCGGGCATTGGCCGAGACGTCCACCACCATGCCGGTGTCGGTGGATTCGACCACGTCCACCGCCGTGACTGCGGCCCCGGTCTCACCGACGGCGGAGACCAGATCGGTGGTGCTGCGGGGTCCGACCGGTGACTCCACCCGGATCGTGACGGAGTAGCTCGGACTGGGAAGCACCATCGGGACCACCTTGTCTTGTGACTGCGGGACGGTGGGCTGACCACCGCGTCTGACGGGCTAGGACCGCCGGCTGTGCGGCCTCCGTGCCGCTGTCATCCTAGGCCGACCCAATCGAGACTCGGTGCAATAGGCGCATGGCATCCTGATTCACGCTCAACACCACCCGAGCCCCGGGAGTCAGGCCCAAGTCGGCTGCCACATCGGCGCTCATATCGGCGGCGATGTCCGGTCGCGCCACCCGCACCCGGACCCCACCGGGGGTGAACTCGAACGCCTCGATCCGCGAGAGCCAGCGTCCCGGTCCGACATCGGCGTGATCATCGGCCCATGACTGCACCGAGACGTCCGCGGGCCGGAACACGGCAATGGCCTCGCCGTCGCCGGCGTGCCCGGCGGGGGCAGGGCCGAGAACGACCTGGTCGGCCTCGAACTGGCCGTGGCGGACCAGTCCCGGCACCCGGTTGAGCCCCGCGACCGCGGCCACGAACCGGGTCGCGGGCTCGCTCAGCACGGTTCGCATCGGCCCGCACTGGGTGACGGTCCCGTTCTCGAGCACGATCAGGTCGCTGGCGAGGGCGACGGCGTCGACGGCGTCGTGGGTTGCGATGATCGCCGTGGTTCCGGTCGCGGCCAGCGCTTCCCGCAACACGGCGCGCACCTGCGCCGCCGTCTCGACATCGAGTGCGGTCAGCGGCTCGTCCAACAGCAACGCGCTCGGGGACGTCGCCAGGGCGCGCGCAACGGCAACCCGCTGCTGCTGCCCTCCGGACAATCTCTTGGGAGGCCGATCGCCGTACCCGTCAAGCCCCACCCGTCCCAGCCACTCATCTGCACGAGCATCGGCCACCCGCCGCCGGACCCCGCGTGCCCGCAGCCCGAAGGCGACGTTGCTGCGCGCGGACAGGTGCGGAAACAGTCGCGGGTCCTGCCCCAGCAGCACCACGCCTCTGGCGGGCTCACCATCGATATGGACGAATCCCCGCATCGGGATGCGTCGGGCGATGGCGCTCAGAATGGTGGACTTTCCGGCACCGCTCGGCCCCATCAGCGCAAGCGTGGCGCCGGCCGTCACATCCATGCGGGCATCGACCGTGAACTGGCCGCGGGTGACCACGACCTGTGCTTGAAGGCTGCCACTCACCGGGGCGACTCCACCCGCCACGCGCGCACCAGCAGCAGCACGCTGATCGCGGTGACCAGCAGCAGCAGCGACAGAGCGACGGCCGTGCCCTGCCCGATTCCGGCACCGTTGAACGCGGTGTAGATCGCCAATGGCATCGTCTGGGTGATTCCCGGTGCGTTCCCGGCGAATAGGGCAGTCGCCCCGAACTCACCGACAGCCCGGGCAAAGCACAGCACGGTCCCGGCGATCAACCCCGGCCCTGCCAGGGGCAGCGTCACCCGGCGCAGGGTAGTCCAGCGCCCTGCCCCCAGGTCCGCGGCGGCCTCCTCGTAGCCGGTTCCGGTGGCCCGCAACGAACCCTCCAGCGCCAGTACCAGGAATGGCAACGCCACGAACGTCTGCGCGATCACCACGGCCGGGGTCGAGAACGGCAGCGCGATACCGGCGTCGGCAAGCAGTGAACCGATCCAGCCATTGCGGCCGAATAGGAAAAGCAGGGCAACACCTCCGACCATGGGCGGCAAGACCAATGGCACCGTGACCAGGCCTCGCAGTACCGCCGCGACCCGTGGACCCGAGCGTGCGATCAGCAGCGCCAGGGGCACGCCTAGCAGCACACAGGTGAGGGTCGCGACCGCCCCGGTGACCATAGACAGCACCAGCGCCGAGCGCGCTGCAGGGGCGGTCACATCGGTCCAGAATGTCTCCGGGTCAACCCGCGCGATCAGTCCACCCAGCGGAACCACCAGCAGTGCCAGCCCGACGATCGCGGGCACGGCCAGTACCCGCGGGACGAACCCGCCGCTCACGGGGAGCCGAATCCGTACTCCTGGAGCACATCCTGCCCTTCGGGCCCGGTGACGAACTCGACGAAGGCGGCAGCCGCGTCCGGGTTGGCAGCATCATTCAGGGCGACCAGCGGGTACTTGTTGACCACCTCATCGGCACCGGCGGCCGCAATCTCCTCGACGGCGGGCTCGACGGCGGTGTCGGTGGCATAGACCAGGCCAGCGTCGGCCTCATCGGCCGCCACCTTGGTCAGCACTGCCTTGACGTTCTGCTCCAAACTCGCCGGTGTCACGGTGACCTGCTGTTGCTCCAGCAGCGTCTGCGAGGCCGCACCGCACGGCACTTCCGGGGCGCAGAGCACGACCGAGAGTTCCGGATCTGCGAGGTCTTCCAAGCCAGTCACGCCGCCCGGGTTGCCGGATGGCACTGCGATCACCAGGGTGTTGGTGGCGAACAATGAGGGGTCTTGCGCCAGTTCTGCGTCCACGATCTTGTCCATGTTCGACTCGTTCGCCGACGCGAACACATCGGCGGGGGCACCCTCGATGATCTGGGTTGCCAGGGTACTGGAGCCGTCGTAGACGATCGGTGCGACGTCGAGATCGGGGTGGGCTTGCTCGAACGCGGCGGCAAGATCGTCGAAGGCGGCGGTCAGCGATGCCGCCGCGTAGATCGTGAGCGTTCCGGTGAGCTCGGATTGTGCCTGCGAGGTCGTCTCTGCGGGCTCTGTGGTCGTTTCCGGCTCGGTGGTCGCGGTGCAGGCCGCCA
>JBKDZO010000053.1:0-71829 GCA_047971285.1 Beutenbergiaceae bacterium
CCACACCGGAGCGGACCTGACCCTTGGCCAGCGTCTGCAGGAAGGTGGAGCGCACCTCGGACTGGGTCTGCTCCAGCCACGCACGGCGGGACAGCACCACGTTGTTGCGGTTCTTGTCCAGCTCGATGATCTTGGCTTCGATCTGCTGGCCGATGTAGGGCTGCAGATCACGCACACGGCGCATTTCCACCAGCGACGCGGGCAGGAAGCCACGCAGGCCGATGTCCAGGATCAGGCCGCCCTTGACGACCTCGATGACGGTGCCGGTGACGACGCCATCCTCTTCCTTGACCTTCTCGATGGTGCCCCAGGCGCGCTCGTACTGGGCGCGCTTCTTGGACAGCAGCAGTCGACCCTCCTTGTCCTCCTTCTGAAGGACCAGAGCCTCGACGTGTTCACCCACCTCGACGACGTCGGTGGGGTCGACGTCGTGTTTGATGGACAGTTCGCGGGAAAGGATGACGCCTTCGGTCTTGTAGCCGATGTCGAGGAGAACCTCGTCACGGTCGACCTTGACGATGGTTCCTTCGACGATGTCGCCGTCGTTGAAGTATTTGATGGTCTCATCGACGGCTGCGAGGAAGTCCTCTTCCGAGCCGATGTCGTTGATGGCGACCTGAGGGGCGGACGTCGAAGGGGCGGTGATAGTCAAGAGATGAACTCCGTAGTGGACAGGGATTGTAGGAATAGATGAAGGCCGGGCGCGGAGGGATAGCCCCCACGGAACCGGTGAACGCCGACGAACCCGAACTGACCACGTCGTCGGGATTACGTCGGATCGCGGGCACAGCAAGAGTGCGCATGAAGCGCTCTCGCCCAGGATAGCAGCGTCGCGCGGGTCGCATGACCGATCGGCGGCGGCGCGCACGCCGGGTCGCGGCCTGTGGGCGGCATCACGTCCCAGATCGCCGATCGGGCTTGGCAACCAGCCGCCACGATGACTACTCTCCGACTTAGGTAAGGCTTAGCTTGCTTAGGTTAGCCTTGCCTAGTTTGTTCGTGCTGGGCCCAGCGCCCAGGCCACCAAGAACTGGGATCTTGAATGCTCGCGACCTTCCTCATCGGCCTGCGCGAAGGCCTCGAGGCCGCCCTCGTCGTCGGAATCCTGGTGGCATACCTGCGCAAGGCCGGTCGCGCGGAGGTCCTGCCCCGGCTCGCAGCCGGGGTGATCCTGGCGATCCTGGGCGCCGTCGGGCTCGGATTCATCCTTACCTTCGGCGCATACGGCTTGTCCTTCCGAGCGCAGGAGATCATCGGCGGCAGCCTGTCCATCCTGGCCGTTGCCATGGTCACCGGAATGGTCTTCTGGATGCTGCGGGCGGCACGCCACCTCAAAGCCGATCTGCAACGGAGCGTGGACCGGGCCCTGGTCGGGTCCGGCTGGGGCATCGTCACGATCGGGTTCGTGTCGGTCGCCCGAGAAGGGCTGGAAACAACCCTGTTCCTGTGGGCGATGGTCCGCAGCTTCGGCGACGCACCGGCCGCACTGATCGGCGCGATACTCGGGCTGCTGGCCGCCGCCGCGCTCGGATGGTGCATCTACCGCGGCATGGTGCGCATCAACCTGGGCGCCTTCTTCAACTGGACCGGCGCCGTGCTGGTCGTGGTCGCGGCCGGCGTGCTGGCGTACGGGATCTTCGACCTGCAAGAGGCCGCCGTCCTGCCCGGGCCGTTCCATCCCGACTTCGCCCCGGTTGACCCGAGCACCGGGGCAGTCGCGACCGGGCTGGCCGGATTCCCGTTCGGATGGGCTTTCCAGCTGGACTCGGTCATCGCCCCCGGCGGCCTGATCGCCGCACTGCTCCAGGCCACCGTCGGCTTCATGCCCAATATGACCTGGCTGCAGGTCATCGCCTGGGCGCTGTACCTGGCGATCGTGGGCTCACTCTTCATCCGTCGCGCATTCGCGCCCGAACCTCCCTCCCCCGAACCAACCCACCAGATGCAGTCCGATACTGCCAAGGAGAACACATGAGAAACCGACTAGCCGCGATCGGCTCCATAGCCGGGCTGGCTCTACTGAGCACCGCCTGCGTCCCCAATGAACCGGCACCGGAACAATCCCAGGCCACCGACGGCGGTGCCGCCGCCATTGCGGTCAGCTCGACCGACGATGCCTGTGAGGTCTCGACCGCCGAGGCCACCAGCGGCACCCTCACGTTCGAGGTGACCAACGACGGCTCCCAGGTGACTGAATTCTACCTGATGGCACAGGACGGGCTGCGGATCATCGGCGAGGTGGAGAACATCGCCCCCGGTGCTGCCCGTACCTTGACGACGACCGTTCAGCCGGGTGACTACCTCACGCTGTGCAAGCCCGGCATGCTCGGCGCCGGAGTGGGGTCAGCGGTCTTCAGCGTCAGCGGCGAACAGATCACCATCAGTGGCGAGGACGCCGAATTGAAGCAGGAAGCGGTGGACCTGTATGCGGCATTCGTGAAGGCACAGGTCGGCGAACTCCTTCCGGCCGTCCAGGGATTCGTCGCGTTGTATCAGGCTGGTGACGACGACGCCGCACGGGAGCAGTTCGCCCAGGTGCGGACCTTCTACGAGCGGATCGAACCGGTCGCCGAAGCATTGGGTGACCTGGACCCGCGTATCGACTACCGGGAGGTCGACGCCCGCGCCGAGGGTCTGGACTGGACCGGCTTCCACCGCATTGAGAAGGACCTGTGGGCTCCCGAACCAGGAGACGTGAACTCCGATGGATCCGATGCCCTGCTGGACTGGCAGCCATCCACGCAGCAGCAGCGGCAGGAGTTCGGTGACCTGTTGGTGGCCGATGTCACCGAGTTGTACGACTTCGTGCACTCCTCGGACTTCACCGACTATCTGAATGAGCAAGGCATCGACTGGATCAGCAACGGGGCCATCGGGCTACTGGATGAGGTGGCCACCGGCAAGATCACCGGTGAGGAGGACTGGTGGTCGGGCACCGACCGGGGGGACTTCGCCGCCAACGTCGAAGGGTCGCAGATGGCGTTCTCGCTGGTGCGGGACTTCGCAGTCAGCCAGGGCGCCGACGGCGAACAACTCGTGGCGGACATCGAAGGTGGCTACAGCGACCTCAGTGACCGGCTGGCCGATTTCGGTTCCCTGGAGGCCGGGTTCGTGAACTACTCCGAACTGACCGACGCCGACAAGCGCGATCTCTCCGATCTGATCAATGCCCTGGCCGAGCCGCTGTCGCAGTTGACCTCGACCATCCTGGTCTGACCGTGGCACAACGACCCCCGACCGGACCCGCTCCCGCCGGCACCAGCCGGCGGGGGCTGTTCGGAATGGCCGGAGTCGGTGCGGCCGGGCTGGTGGCCGGCACCGCCCTCGGCAACCGGGTGCTGCCCGCACCCTCGTCACCGGCCTCCTCCAGCTATCCGTTCTTCGGCCAGCACCAGGCCGGCATCACCACCGCAGTGCAGGACCACCTGCACTTCGCCGCATTCGATGTGGTCGACTCGCTGGACCGCGCAGGCCTCATGGCTCTGCTGCAGGATTGGTCCTATGCCGCATCGCGGATTACGCAGGGCCTGGATGCCTCGGCTTCGGGCGCCGTCGGCGGGGATGAGAACGCACCTCCGGACGACACTGGTGAAGCCCTGGGTCTGCCAGCGAGCGGGCTCACCATCACGTTCGGGTTCGGTCCCTCGCTGTTCGGGGCGCATGGCCAGAACCGGTTCGGCATCGCCACAGCTCGCCCGGCCGGCTTCGCCGATCTACCACCGTTCCTGGGCGATGACCTAGATCCGCAGTGGACCGGCGGCGACCTGTGCATCCAGGCCTGCGCCGATGACCCGCTCGTGGCTGTGCACGCCATTCGCAACCTGTCCCGGATCGCCTTCGGGCGAGCGACACTGCGGTGGTCGCAGCTGGGGTTCGGGCGGACGTCCAAGACCACCTCGGAGCAGGAGACACCGCGAAACCTGTTCGGCTTCAAGGATGGCACCGCCAACGTGCTAGCCGAGGACGACCCGGCGTTGTCGGCCCATGTCTGGGTGGACGAATCCGCGCCGCAGTGGCTGCAGGGCGGCTCATTCCTGGTGGCGCGCAAGATCGCCATGAAAATCGAAACCTGGGATCGCGTGCGCCTGGCCGAACAGGAGCGGATCTTTGGCCGGGACAAGGGTGAAGGCGCACCGCTCTCCGGCGGGGACGAATTCGCTGCGCCCGATTTCTCCGCCGCGACCCAGGAGGTCCCGCATATTGCGGTGGCATCCCATATGGCCTTGGCGCACCCCGACCACAACCAGGGCATCAAGATGCTCCGGCGTGGCTACAACTACACCGACGGCAACACCGCCCTGGGCCGGCTGGATGCGGGGCTGTTCTTCTTGGCCTACGTCAGCGACGTCGATCGCTTCATCACGGTGCAGAAGTCACTCTCGACCGACCTGCTGAATGAGTACATCCAGCCGATCGGCTCCGGCGTCTTCGTGATACCGCCGGGCGCCGTCGAAGGCTCCTGGGTGGGCGCTGGCCTCTTCGGCCAGGTCTGATAGCGCTGATCTGGCCCGCCCGGGGGGCTGGGATAGTGTGGCATCCATGGCGGACGGCGACACGGATGGTGCGTCGAGTCCCAGAACGGTACGGCCTGGGCTACTGGTCGAAACCGCGATCGAGCACCTGCGCCAGGAGATCCTCTCCGGTGGACGGCAACCGGGCCAACGCGTCCAGGAATCGGTTCTTGCCCGAGATCTGGGCATGAGCAGGGCACCGGTTCGTGAGGCCTTGCGCGTGCTCGCACAGTCCGGGTTGCTGGTCAAGAACCCCAACCAGAGCTACACGGTCCGTGCCTTTACCGACGAAGACCTGTACGAACTCGCCACCCTGCGGATCAATCTGGAGTCGTTTGCCGCCCGGCTCGCATTCGACACTCCGGAAACGCGCGAGCGCCTGGAGGAGCCGCTGCGCGCGCTGCGCCGCGCTGAGGACGACCGGGACGCAGGCGCCGCGTTCCACGCCGACCAGCAGTTCCACCGGGCACTGGTGCAGTCGGCCCATCACTCCCGGTTGCTGCGCTCCTATGACGGGCTGACCGACGAGATCGAGCTGGCCTTGCGCAGCAACGACCGCGCACGACCATCGCTGGCCGGCATCACCGAACGGCATCTGGCGCTCGCCCGCGGCTTCGAGGGCGGCTCGGTCGAGACGCTGGTACAGGACCTCACCGAGCACATCAGGGCCGGAAGCGGCCTGTCGCACCTGGCCATGTACCTGTCCCGTAGCTAACTACCCAGCGACCATCACGCAGCTTCCTTCTCCAGCATCGTGACCTCCTGCGCCAGTTGCTCCGGAGTGCTGAACTCCCGGCGCCACCCGCTGGCCGCCGCGAAGATGATGACGAACATCAGGATCCAGCAGTAGATGACCGAGAACATCAGCGTCACCGGGGAGAAGTTGGCGATCCCGGCCTCAATCACCGTATCGAGCACGATGCTGTACGGAATGAGGATCGCGACGCTGTAGGGCAGGAAGGCCACCAGCGTGGTGGAGGCGCCGTCGAGCAGGTTCGCCCGGCGCCAGGGAGCCAGTCCTGCTTTGAACCCCACCCGGCGAACATAGGGCCCGACCATCACCATTGCCGGTGTACCGGCCGCGACCAGCGCGTTGACCAGCAGCACGACACCCACGATGGTCAGCTCCGACCGTCGTGGCGTGGTCGCGAACTTCTCCGTCTTGTCCAGCAGCCATTGGATGACGCCACCCCGCTGCAATGTTCCGATCAAGGCCATCAGCAGGATGGTGAATACCACCACACCGAGGGTCCCGCTGATGCCGTCGATGATGACGCCCCCGGCAGTCAGCCCTTCGGCATCGACGTTGAAGATCTGCGCCGGGTCGAGGACGCCGATCGCCAAGCCCAGGATCAGGCCGAACACGATGCTATATAGCAGCGCCTCGACGAAATGCCTGCCGAAGAACATCAGCGTGATCAGCAGCACCGGAACTATCAACATGATCAGGCTGCGCGGCTGGACCTCACCCTCCAGTTCCGTGACCTGCGCACCGGAGTCGGCGAACAGCGCGAGGATCACGTAGATCACCGTCGTGATCACGATGGCGACGGCCGCGTAGGGAAGGCGCGTCTTGACCACTTTGGTCACCGTCGTTCCCTGCGAGTAGGCGGAGACGATGGTGGTGTCGGAGACCGGCGCGATGTTGTTGCCGAAGAACGCACCGCCGACGATCGCCCCGACCAGCAGGAATGCATCGGCACCCACGGCAAAGCCGGCGAAGAACAGCGTCGGAGTGACCGCGAAGATCGTGCCCAATGCGGTTCCGGTTGCCAGCGACAGCAGACACGAGACGAAGAAGACAATGAGCGGGAACCAGGCCGCGCCGATGCCGAGTTGAATCGCTGCCCAGGCCAACCCATCCACCAGCCCGGCGGTGCGCAGCAGCATCCCCAGGACGCCTGCCAGGAACCAGGCGAGCAAGATGACGCCGAGCATGGTGTTGGCGATGCCACCGATCAGCGCATCGATGTATACCGAGGCCTTCTTGGACAGGACCAGTCCGACCAGGATCGCGGCCAGGGTGACCACCCAGTAGGCCTGCGGAAGTGCGGCCCCTTGCAGGGCGAAGATCGCGATCCCGATGATCATGATGGCGAACGGGATGAACAGCGTGCCCATGCCGCCGTACATGCGTAGTTTCTCGTCGCCGGCGTCGCTGAGCGTTGACTGCGTGGTTTCCGTCATTGGAACTCCAATCGATAGTGCTAGCGGCTACGGATTGCTGACCGGGTACCTCGGTGATGCACCCCGGAGCACAGCGGCGGCGTCAGCGAACGCCCTGGTTCGCACATCGGCGTACGACTGCTCCGAGTAGTGGGCGGCATGCGGACTGAACACGGTGCGCGGGGCGCGCAGCAATGGCTGCTCGGCGGGTGGCGGTTCGGCTGCGAAGGCATCCAGCCCGGCCCCGCCCAGGCGTCCCTCGACCAGCGCCTGAGCAAGGGCGTCCTCGTCCACGATTCCACCGCGGGAGACGTTGATCAGCACCGCCCCGGGCTTCATGCTGGCGATGCGGTCGGCATCGACGAGCAGGCGCGTCTGGTCCGTCAGCGGCACATGCAGCGACACCATGTCCGAGGTGCCCAGGAGGGTGTCGATGTCGGTGCCGGTCACCCCCAGGTCGGCGATCTGAGACGCCGTGAGCATCGGGTCTGTCCCGATGACGGCGAATCCCAACGCTTGCGCCCGCTGAGCGACCAGGCGTCCGATCCGGCCCAGGCCAAGGATGCCGATGGTGGTGGCGGCCGGACGCTGGATCCCTGCTCCGATCGACATCGCGTCCCAGTTCCCATCGCGTACGCCACGATCGAAATCGGCGAGACGGCGATTGAGGTGCAGGATCATCGCCAACGCGTGTGTGGCCACTTCCTCGGTGTTGGAGTCCGGCACATTGGTGACGACGATCCCGGCTTGCGCCGCCGCCTCGAGGTCGATGCTGTCCACGCCGACGCCGAAGCGACTGATCACGCGGCAGCGCTGCAGTTGCTCGATCACGGTCCGGGTGATCGGCTCGCGCAGCACCAGCAGGGCGTCGGCGTCTGCACAGGTCTCGATCAGCGCATCCTCGGTCAGCAACTGCGCCTCGACCAGGTCGACGTCCAAACCGTCGAAGCAGGCACGCTGTTCCGGGTCGACGCTCAGCAATCCGTCCGTCTTCACGACCTTAAACACCCGACGCCTCCAGGATCTGTGCCCGGGCGCGCCGGGCGGTCTGGGCCGCACCGGTGATCATGAAGATGCTCTCGGCACCGATGATGAACAGCGACGCACCGCGCTGCGTCCACTCGCCGACGTCGGCGCCATCCATCCGAAACAGCCCGCTCCAGGTGCCTTCGGTGCTCGCTGCACCGACTACTCCGGTCATCACCTGGCTCAGCTCGGCCGCAGCGACCGGCTCACCCCGGTCTGCGGCCAGGGATACCGCCAGATCTCCCGGCCCGAGGAACAGCAGATCCACGCCGTCCACGGCTGCGATCGCCCGTGCCTGGGAAACGGCTTGCGCCGATTCCACTTGTACCGCCAGTAGCAGGTCATCGTTGGCACTGGCCACGTATGAGGTGAGCTCGCTGCCGTAGGCCGATGCGCGGCCTGGTCCCGCGCCACGGTTGCCCAACGGTGGGTAGCGCGAGGCCGATACCGCGGCGGCGGCTTCGTCGGCTGAGTTCACCCGCGGTACGACTACCCCCGCGGCGCCGGCATCCAACGCGGCACCGATCAGTTCTGGCGTGTTCGCCGCAACTCGGATCAGGGCCGGGACCCCGGCCGCCGCTGCTGCGCGCACCATCTCTTCGGCGGTGCCCCGATCGATGGCGGAATGCTCGGCGTCCAGGCAGAGGAAGTCGAAGCCCGCCTGGGCGACCATCTCGGTCGCGGCGGGGTGGGCGATGGCGCAGAAGGTCCCCACCAGCGCCTCACCGTGAGCGAGGCGTTGCCGGAGGCTGGGAGTCGTCATTGCTTCTTCCTTCGTCATCGGAGAAAGGTGACAGTCAACGGTGACTACCTCGTACTGTATCCGATTTATCCCTAAGTGTCGACACTTTAGGGTGAAGCTCTAGCTGACCCGGCAGCTATGGGGCCAGGCGGTGCGCGGCGTTAGTACTGCTTCATCTGGGCGTACTCGTGCGGCTGCGGGTAGACGTCCTCGAGGTAGGACGCCCACGCCGGGTCGTCGTACTCCGTGAAGCCGAGTTCCTCGGCATCGGCACCGAGTCGGGACAGCAGCGTTGCATCGAATTCCCGCAGGCTGCGCTGGGACGGAACGTAGAACCCGATGCTGCGGGTTCCGTTGTGCGTAACGCTCATGGCATGCCGGTGCGGCACCGTCGTCCCCGCGACGTCACGGGCAATCCCTTCGATCCGCTGCAGCCGGTGTAGCTGCTCCTCGGTGGGTAGACCGCTTTGCTTCTGGAGCGGATATGGCACGTGCAGGGTAAAGAAGTACGGCAGTGCGGGTACGGGAGCCATCTCGTGCACGGTGAGATTGACCATCACTGTGGCCGGAAACCCGTCGAGATCGCGCATGTACACGCCGAAATCATCATCGTGGAATTGGGGTGTCAGCTTCTGCTTCCGCGAAAATATGCCCATGGCTGCAAGAGGGTAGTCAGGTGTTGCCACCAACCATCGCTGGCGTGGCCCCACTAGTGTCGACCGACATGAGGTTCGGCTACCGCGACATCGATCCTGCGAGCGCGGGACCGGCCAACCGGGACTGGTGGAGCCGCAACGCCCAGGAGTACCTGGCCGATCATGGATCGTTCCTCGGCGACGCCGATTTCTGCTGGTGTCCCGAAGGGATCCGGGAGTCCCAGGCCCACCTGCTCGGGCCGCTGGACACCCTGCGCGAGCAGGCCGTGCTGGAGGTGGGGGCGGGCGCGGCGCAGTGCTCTCGCTGGCTCACCTCCCACGGCGTGGACGTCATCGCAACCGACATCTCCGAAGGAATGTTGGCCCAGGCCCGCGCGCTGGATCAGCGGACCGGCATCACGGTGCGCACTCGGCGAGCCGACGCCCGCGACCTGCCTTTTGCCGACTCCAGCTTCGATGTCGTGTTCACAGCCTTCGGCGCGGTGCCATTCGTGCCGGATGCGGCTGCGCTGCATCGGGAGGTGGCCCGGGTCCTGTACCCGGGCGGTCGTTGGCTGTTCTCGGTGACGCACCCGTTCAAGTGGGTCTTCCCAGACGACCCCGGCCCGGGCGGGTTGACCGTCGTGCGCCCCTATTTCGACCGCACGCCGTATGTGGAACTCGACGATGCCGGGGCACCCGCCTACGCCGAGTTCCATCGCACGATCGGCGATCACATACGAGATCTGCGCTCGGCCGGATTCACCATCCGCGACCTGATAGAGCCGCAGTGGCCCAGTGACCTGACGCAGACCTGGGGCTCCTGGAGCCCAATGCGCGGTGCCTTGTTCCCCTCGACCGCGATCTTCGTCACCAGCCTCGAAGCCAAGGCCGACGGCGACGGCTAGTGCCCGGCGTCGCGCCAGGAGAGACCGGACCCGACGCTGACGTCCAGTGGGACGGACATGGCGGTTGCCGCGCCCATCTGCTCACGGAGCACCAGCTCGCACGCCTGCGCCTCCCCCGGCGCCACCTCGACAACGAGTTCGTCATGGACCTGCAGCAGGATGCGACTGGCCATCCCCTGACGGCGCAATTCGGCATCCACATCGATCATCGCAACCTTGATCAGGTCCGCGGCACTGCCCTGGATCGGGGCGTTGAGCGCCATCCGCTCCGCCATCTCACGGCGTTGGCGATTGTCGCTGTTCAAGTCAGGCAGGTAGCGCCGTCGTCCCAGAATGGTCTCGGTGTATCCGGTGGCACGGGCCTGCGCCACAATGGAGGACAGATAGTCGCGAACGCCGCCGAACCGCTCGAAGTAGTCCTCCATCAGGTCGTTGGCCTCGCCACGGGAAATCCCCAGCTGTTTGGCAAGCCCGAATGCCGATAGCCCGTAGGCCAACCCATAGCTCATGGCCTTGATCTTTGAGCGCATTGCCGGGGTCACCTGGTCCGGCTCCACCTCGAACACCCGCGATCCGACGAAGGAATGCAGATCCTCGCCTGATCGGAACGCGTCGATCAGGCCAGAATCGCCGGACAGATGCGCCATGATCCGCATCTCGATCTGGCTGTAGTCGGCCGTCATCAGCGACTCGTACCCATCGCCGACGACGAATGCGGCCCGAATCCGGTTTCCCTCCTCGGTGCGGATCGGAATGTTCTGCAGGTTGGGATCAGCCGACGACAGTCTGCCGGTGGCAGCGATCGTCTGGCTGTAGGTGGTGTGGATCCGGCCATCGGGAGCCACCGTGCGCAACAGCCCTTCCACCGTCTGCCGCAGCCGGATGGCATCGCGATGGGCCAGCACGTGCGCCAGGAACGGATGTTCGGTCTTGGCGTACAACTCGCTCAGCGCATCGGCGTCGGTGGTGTAGCCGGTCTTGGTCTTGCGGGTCTTGGGCATCTGCAGCTGTTCGAACAGCACTTCCTGCAGCTGCTTGGGTGAGGACAGGTTGACCTTGGCCCCGATCACCTCATAGGCCTGCGAGGCCGCATCGTCGACGGCAGCGGTGAAGTGCCGTTCCAGATCCCGCAGATAGTCACCGTCGGCACCGATCCCGGCCTTCTCCATCCGGGCCAGCACCAGGGCCACCGGAAGTTCGACCTCGGTGAGTAACTGGGTGCCCCCGCGCTGGCTCAGATCCTCGGCGATCGCGTGCGTCAGCTGGCTGACGGCAACCGCGCGGGTACCGGCTTCGATGTCGTCCTCGGGTCCATCGAAGCTGAGCATCTGCTGGCCATCGGCAGCCGTGTCGGAGGGAGTGATCTCCCGCTGCAGCCGTCGCACGGCAAGGTCGTCCAGCGCGAACAGACGCTGATCCGGATGGCACAGGTACTCCGCGACCGCGGTATCGAAACTGACCCCCGCCAGGGCCAGGCCGCTGCCGTCCAGGCGATGCCAGGCCGCCTTGGCATCGTGTAGCGCCTTGGCCGCACCGGGATCGGCCAGCCATGCGGCCACGGCCTGTTCATCGTCCGCACTGAGCGTCGCCAGGTCCAGGTCGAGCGCCGCACCGTCGTCGGCGATACCCAGGCGGACCGCCTCACCGGTGCCATGGGCCAGCGGTCCGGACACATCCAGGCCGAGCTGCTGCCCGGCACGATTCGCCAGCCACTGGGCGACTCCGGAGTGGGTGACGTCGACCTCGAACGCCTGCGCGGCCACGGTTTCGGCGTCGGTGGGGGTCATAGCGAATAACCGGTCCCGCAGGATCCGGAACTCCAGGGCGTCGAAGACCTGGTGCACCTGCTCGCGCGAGTACGGCTGGCGCTCCAACTGGGCGAGCGTGACCGGCACGCTCACATCGGTGAGCAACCGGTTCACCTGCCGGTTGATGATGACCTGATCCAGATGGTTGCGCAGGTTCTCCCCCGCGACGCCGGTGATCGAACCCGCATTGCCGATCACACCATCGAGGCCCCCGTAGGCGTGAATCCACTTCGCCGCGGTCTTCGGACCGACCTTGGGTACTCCAGGCAGGTTGTCGCTCGACTCCCCCACCAGGGCGGCGAGATCGCTGTACTGCTCGGGCCCCACGCCGTACTTCGCCGTCACCGCCTGCGCATCCATGCGCGCCAGGTCCGAGACACCTTTGCGGGGATAGAGCACCTGGACCGCGTCGGTGATGAGCTGGAACGTGTCTCGATCTCCGGAGCAGATCAACACGTCCATGCCCGCGGCAGCCCCCTGGGCGGACAGGGTCGCCAAGACGTCGTCCGCTTCGTAGCCCTCGACGCCCACGCTGGGTACCGCGAGCGCCTCCAGCACCTGTTCGATCAGTGGAATCTGGCCGCGGAACTCCTCCGGGGTGGCGCTGCGGTTGCCCTTGTACTCGGCGTAGGCGTCGGTACGGAACGTGGCCCCGCTGACATCGAACGCCACCAGCACGTGCGTGGGCTCCTCATCACGGAGCAGGTTGATCAGCATCGAGGTGAACCCATACACGGCGTTGGTGTGTTGCCCGGTACTGGTGGCGAAGTTCTCCACCGGAAGCGCGAAATACGCACGGTAGGCCATGGAATGGCCATCGATCAGTAGCAGTCGAGGTCGCGCCGGTGCCGTCACGAGTGCAAGCCTAGATGCCATGACCGACACCTCAGGCGATGCACACCCACAGCCCACCCTGCCCAGCACGTTCGCCTACGAGGGAACCTTGCTGGAACGCATGGGTATCGAGCTGACCGAGGTGGCGGCCGAACGCACCGTCGGCACCATGCCGGTTATGGGCAACACCCAGCCCGCCGGTCTGCTGCATGGCGGCGCGTCGGTGGTGCTGGCCGAAACGCTCGGCTCGATCGCGGCCAATTGCCATGCCGGGTCTGGGCGGATCGCCGTCGGTATCGAGATCAATGCCTCGCACCACCGCAGCGTGCGCGAAGGAACCGTGACCGGGGTGGCGACCCCGCTCGCGCTGACCCGCTCCAGCGCCAGCTACGAGATCGTCATCACGGACCAGGACGGTCGGCGCGTCTGCACCTCACGGTTGACCTGCCGGCTGGTCGAGCCGCGCTGAGCGCTGCTCGCTACGGCGTCACCGTATGACGGGACTCGCCCACGGGGATGCCGCTGTCTGGCGTCGGGGCCAAGCCGCGAGATCGCCGTCGCAGAGCGATCAGCTGTTCCAGCCCCTTGGCGTGCCGCGGTACCGCCAGCGTCTCCAGCCGGCGTGCCAGCGCGGGAGTCTCCACGATCCTGCGGGTGCCGACCGGCGCGAAGCCCAGGCGAGACAGGAACCGCTGTTCCGAGCGGCTCCCGGCTAGCGGCATGGTCACCACATGGGAGGCGTCACCCTGCACCGCGATGTCGGCGACCGCGTGCATTAACGCTCGACCCACGCCCCGGCGGCGGCTGCCCGCATCGACGTACAGCGCCTCCAGTTGGACGAACGTGACATCGGAGAACAAGTTCGCCTCGATCCGCTGCACCAAGGCTGCCCCGACCACGTCATCGCCCAGCCAAGCGGCCAGCAGGCAGGTACCGGGCAGCGCACACCATGCGCCGAGCTGGTGTTGCAGCGTGTTCGACTCCGGGCTGCACAACTGATGTCCCAGTGGCGAATCGGCACGTGCGGCTCGTAGCACCGTGACGATATGCGGAAAGTCCTCCGCCGAAGCCACTGCAACGGATACCCCGTGCGGCACCTGGTTCTCCTCTCGGCAACCCCACCCTCAGAACGAAGCCACGATACGCCTGTTACCGGCGTCGTGTAACTCGATCAGAGCTATTCAGCGGCGCGGCCGACCTGGTCGATGACAGCGTCGGCCACCTCACGCATGGTCAGCCGCCGATCCATCGACGTCTTCTGGATCCACCGGAAGGCTTCCGGCTCGCTCAGGCCCATCCGGGTCATCAGCAGGCCCTTGGCCCGGTCGACGCGCTTGCGGGTTTCGAACCTGTCGGTCAGATCGGCGACCTCGGATTCCAGCGCAGCGATTTCGCGGTGGCGGTGCAACGCGATCTCCATGGCGGGCAGCAGGTCCGCCTGGGTGAACGGCTTGACCACATACGCCATGGCTCCGGCGTCGCGCGCCCGCTCGACCAGTTCGGTCTGGGAGAAGGCTGTGAGAAGTACCACAGGGGCAATCCGTGCCTTGGTGATCTTCTCGGCTGCCGAAATGCCGTCCAGGACGGGCATCTTGACGTCCATGACGACGATGTCCGGCTCGAGTTCGGTGGCGAGTTTGACCGCCGCCTCACCGTCCCCGGCTTCGCCGATAACCTCATATCCAGCCTCATTGAGGCTCTCCACCACGTCCATCCGGATCAGTGGCTCATCCTCGGCGACGACGACGGTGCGGGCATCGCCGCGTTTGGGGGCTTCGGTCTCAGATTCGGTTTCCCCCATCTCGTCGAGATCCAGGAGGACGGGTTCGTTGTCTGCGGCCTTGGTTCGCTTAGCTTCGGTCACGGGGGTAGCGTAGTCGCCAGCACTGCGATTGCCGAGTCAGCTCGGCGATCTGCCCCGATAGCCCAACCGGCAGAGGCGTTCGGCTCAAACCCGATCCAGTGTGGGTTCGAATCCCACTCGGGGCACCGGTGCGATATCTGAGCAGGAAGCTCGCTTTCGAACGTCCGCGCCGATTTCGAACGGCGCACGGTTCGAATTCGGCGCCAAGGTTCGAATGTGCGGGCGCCGCCGGTCAGATCTGGCCGACCGGTTCGCGCTTCTCGGCCTGGAACTGATCCTCGGCGCGACCGGCCGCCCAGTAAGCCGAAATCGACAGTTGGTCCCGCGCGATCCCACGATCGTCGGTCAGGTGCCGCCGGAGGTCCTTGATGGCGCCGCGTTCACCATGCACGAATGCCTGCACCCGGCCGTCCGGCCAGTTCATGGCCCGGACGGCATCCAGTAGCGGGTTCGCTCCCCCGGACACCCAGGTCAGCTGCACGCCCTCCGGCCGTTCCAGCTCCAGCCGGTCCCGCGGATCCGGCACGTCCAGGAACACCTGCCCGACGGCGTCGCTCGGCATGGCCTCCAATCCTGCTGCGATCGCGGGCAATGCGGACAGATCGCCGGCCAGCAGATGCCAGCTGGCTTCCGCATCGGGCCGATATCCGCCTCCGGGGCCACTGAAGACCACCTGGGCACCTGGCCGCACCCGCGCGGCCCACGGGCCGGCGACGCCGTCCGCGCCATGGACGACGAAGTCCAGCGCGAGTTCGCTCGCCTCGGGGTCAACCCAGCGCACCGTGTAGGTGCGTGAGACCGGCAGCGCCTGCGGACGCTGTGCCCGCAGGGCCTTCAGGTCGTATGGCGGCACCAGCCCATGGGCGGGGTCGGCAAACAGCAGCTTGACGTATTTGTCGCTGAACTCGTTGCCGTGGAACTGTGTGAAGCCCTCGCCCCCGAGGATCACGCGCATCATATGAGGGCTGATCGATTCGGTACGCAGGACCGTCAGCACGACCTGCGGGCGCGCTGGTCTGGCGGATGCTGCTCTGGCCACAGACGACTCCCTCTCCACGACGACTTAGGCTAGCCTAACCTGTATGGATGGCAGCCCGATCCGCCGGGATTAGCCCGGCAGCTGCACCGATCCGATCAGCTCGTCACATCCAGCCAGGATCCTGGACTTCTCGGCGTCACTGGTCCATTGGCAGTACACGTGCACCATCTGGTCGCGGCTGAAGATCCAGTAGCCGCGGTAGAGGTACTCCGGGAAGGACAGGTCCTGCTGCAGTACCGACATGCCGCCGATATCCACCGTCGTCACCTCGGTCAGGGCGGTGGCACCGTTCTCGGTGTTGTAGCCCTCCAGCCGCTCGTTGATGGCGGTCAGCAGCACGCGGCCGCAATCGTCGGCGTCCTCACCCCAGTCCAGATCGGAGTAGATCGCCACGGCCAGCGCGTTCAGGTTCACTGGGTTGTCGGCCGGTTCGGCTGCCCAGAACGACTCCAGGTGCTCGACCGGACGATCCTCCTGGTAGATGAACGACTCCTGGAACCCGGCGGGGGTGGCCCACGACGTCTGCTGCAGGTCGATGTCCGGGAGCGTCAGTGAGGAATCGGAGAGTTTCGGATCACCACACTCCAGCAATGCTGGATCCAATGACGTCGGTTCGCCCACACCTTGCGAATCCTCTGACCCACTCCCGGTGCTGCCCTGACCCGGATCGTCCGTAGCCCGGTCCAGCAGGCTACAGGCCCCCAGGGTCAGCAGCAATGCGATTGCGGCCAGCGCCGCCGTTGTCCCACGCAACATTTGATCAGTTCTAACACAGCCGGGCGCCACATGTGACGGCACAGCGACTAGGCGTTCTGCAGGTCCTCACCGATCCGGTGCAGTCGGATCGAGTTCGTGCTGCCCGCCACGCCCGGTGGCAATCCGGCCACCACGACGACGTGTTCGTCGACCTGCGCGAAGCCGGACTGCTGCAGGATGTTGTCCATCTGGGCCACCATCTCATCGGTGTGCATCACATGCGGCACGATGAAGCAGCGAACCCCCCAGGTCAGCGCAAGCTGGTTCCGCACCGCCTCAACCGGCGTGAACGCCAGCAACGGGATGGCAGAGCGCAGCCGGGACATCCTGCGGGCGCTGTCGCCCGACTGGGTGAAGCACGACAGGTACTTGGCATCCAAGGACTCGGCGATCGAGGTCGCCGCCCGGGTCATGACACCACCCTTGGTGTGTGGCGGAACCTTCAGCTTAGCGATCCGGTCCAGCCCCTGTTCCTCGGTGTTCTCGATGATCCGGGCCATCGTCTCCACACACAGCACCGGGTACTCCCCCACGCTGGTCTCGCCGGAGAGCATCACCGCGTCGGCGCCATCCAGGACGGCGTTGGCGCAGTCCGAGGCCTCCGCGCGGGTTGGGCGCGGTGCCGAGATCATCGATTCCAGCACCTGGGTGGCGACGATCACGGGCTTGGCATTGCGCTGGGCCAGTTCGATGGCACGCTTCTGCACCAGCGGCACCTGCTCCAGCGGCAGTTCCACACCGAGGTCACCGCGGGCCACCATGATTCCGTCGAAGGCGGCGATGATCTCGTCGAGGTTGTCGACCGCTTGCGGCTTCTCGATCTTCGCGATGACCGGGATGCGGATCCCCTCTTGCTCCATGATCGCGGCGACATCATCGAAGTCCTTGCCCGAACGCACGAACGACAGGGCGATGAAGTCAGCACCCAGTCGCAGCCCCCAGCGCAGGTCTTCGGCGTCCTTCTCGCTCAGAGCCGGCACATTGACCGCTACTCCGGGCAGGTTCAGGCCCTTGTTGTTGGACACCGGTCCGGCCACCTCGACGCGCGTGACCACGCGTGGGCCCTCGACCGCGGTGACGCGTACGGTGACCCGGCCGTCGTCGATCAGGATCAGATCGCCGGGAGCAACGTCCTGCGGCAGGCCCTTGAACGTCGTGGACACCAGGTCCTTGGTACCGGGCACATCCTCGGTCGTGATGGTGAAGACGTCGCCTTCGGCCAGTTCGTGGCGTCCCTCGACGAAGCGTCCCAGCCGGATCTTGGGTCCCTGCAGGTCGACCAGCACCGCGACCGCACGGCCCGAGTCGGCGGCGGCCTGCCGCACCCGGGCGACCATGGCGGCATGTTCGTCTGCCTCGCCGTGGCTGCGGTTGATCCGGGCCACATCCATGCCCGCATCTACCAGGGCACGGATCTGCTCCGCACTGGCGGTGGCCGGGCCCAGGGTGCAGACGATTTTTGCTCTACGCATTACTCAACCTTTTTCAGAAACTCTTACGGCGCGGACGCCTAGACGGTGACCTGGACGGTCGTCGGTTCGATCGGTGCGGGCAGTTCGGTATGGCCGCGCAGGAATTCATCGGCTGCCGCAGCGGCCGAGCGCCCCTCGGCGATGGCCCAGACGATGAGAGATTGCCCACGACCTGCGTCACCGGCAACGAATACCCCCGGTACGGAGGTGGCGAAGTTCTCGTCCCGGACAACCCGGCCGCGCTGGTCGACCTCCAGGTCGAGCTGGCCGACGATCCCATCGGTCTCAACGCTGGTGAAGCCCATGGCCAGGAGCACCAGCTGGGCCGGAATCCGGCGTTCGGTGCCTTCGACCGGAACGGGCCGGCCATCGACGAACTCCACCTCGGTGATGCGCAACTCGCCGACATTTCCGTTGCCGTCATCGATGAACTCCACAGTCGAGGAGGCGTAGACGCGCTCGCCGCCTTCCTCGTGCGCGCTGGCGACCCGGTAGATCATCGGATAGGTCGGCCACGGCTGGTTCGCGGGCCGGTCCTCCGGCGGGCGCGGCATGATCTCCAGTTGCACCACGCTCGCGGCGTCCTGGCGCAGCGCCGTGCCCAGGCAGTCGGCACCGGTGTCACCGCCGCCGATGATGACCACGTCCTTGCCGGTGGCCAGGATCTGGTCCTCGACCTGCTGCCCGCGCGCGGCGCGGTTACCCTGCGGCAGGTACTCCATCGCCTGGTGGATTCCGCCGAGTTCACGTCCAGGTACCGGCAGGTCTCGGCGAACCGTGGCCCCCATGGCCAGCACGATGGCGTCGTAGCGTTCCAGCAGATCCTGCCCGGTGGTGCCCTCGTCGAATCCAACGCGCACGTTGGGCCGGAACCGGGTTCCCTCCGCCTCCATCTGCTGCAGCCGACGATCGAGCACCGCCTTCTCCATCTTGAATTCGGGAATGCCGTAGCGCAGCAGGCCGCCGATGGCGTCGTCACGCTCATACACCGCGACCGTGTGACCGGCCCGGGTCAGTTGCTGCGCGGTGGCCAATCCCGCCGGACCGGATCCGATGACGGCGACCGTGTTGCCGGTCAGCCGACCCGGGATCTGCGGCTCGACCAGCCCATCGGCGAAGGCCCGCTCGATGATCGAGACCTCGATGTTCTTGATCGTGACCGCCGGCTGGTTGATTCCCAGTACGCAGGCCGTCTCACACGGCGCCGGGCACAACCGCCCGGTGAAGTCCGGAAAGTTATTGGTGGCGTGGAGCCGGTCGATCGCCTCATCCCACCGGCCCAACCGGGTGAGGTCGTTCCACTCCGGGATGAGGTTGCCCAAGGGGCAGCCGTTGTGGCAGAACGGGATGCCGCAGTCCATGCATCGGCTCGCCTGACGGGTCAGGGCCGGGCCGTCTTCGGGCCGCTCTTGATAGACCTCGCGCCAGTCCTGCAGCCGGATCGGTACCGGACGCCGTTGCGGCAGTTCTCGTTCCCGAGTCTTCAGAAAGCCTTTCGGGTCACCCATGGGTTGCCTCCAATACACGCGACCACACCTGCGGCTCGCTTACATCAATACCGTCCGCGGCGGCCTGTGCCAACACATCATTGACCCGCGCGTACGCCGGCGGCAGCACCCGCGTGAAACGGGATTTGATCTCTGCTCGATCCCCGGCCAACGCCATCGCGATCCGCGAGTCGGTGTATTGCGCGTGCTGATCAAGCAGTCGGGAAATGATGGATACGTCCTCTTGATCCGGTTCGGACAGGCTCAGGTCCCCTGCTGCCAGGGCCGGGCCGTTGACCAGATCGGGGTCCAGGTCCAACACGTACGCGGTTCCGCCGGACATGCCTGCGCCGAAGTTGCGGCCGGTCGGTCCGAGCACCACTACCGTTCCACCGGTCATGTATTCGCAGCCGTGGTCGCCCACTCCTTCGACCACCAGGGTGGCGCCGGAGTTGCGGACCGCGAACCTCTCACCGACGACCCCGCGCAGGAACACCTGCCCCGCAGTGGCGCCGTAAGCGATCACATTGCCCGCGATGACGTTCTCGCTGGGTGCGAACACGGCCGAGGTGTCGGGGCGCACGATGACCCGCCCGCCGGACAGGCCCTTGGCGACATAGTCGTTGGCGTCCCCGAACAGCCGCAGCGTGATGCCCGCCGGGAGGAAGGCCCCGAACGACTGGCCCGCGGATCCGGTCAGGGAGACATCGATGGTGCCGTCCGGGAGCCCGGCGGCTCCAGTGGCCTTGGTGACCTCCGAACCGAGCATGGTTCCCACGGTCCGGTTCACGTTGCGCACGGTCGCCGAGATCGTCACCGGGGTACCGGCTGTCAGCGCAGGCTGAGCCTGCGCTATGAGCTCATTGTCCAGCGCACGGTCCAGGCCATGATCCTGCGCCTTTGTCTGGTAGGCGTCAGAACCTGCCGGCAGTTCCACCTTGGTCAGGATCGGGCTGAGGTCGAGGCCGGAAGCCTTCCAGTGCTCGACTGCCGCCCGGGTATCGAGCATCTCGACCGCGCCAACGGCCTCGTCGATGGAGCGGAAGCCCAGCTGGGCCAGGTAGCTGCGGACCTCCTGGGCGATGTACTCGAAGTAGGTGACGACGAACTCCGGTTTGCCGGAGAACCGAGCACGCAGCTCCGGGTTCTGGGTGGCGACGCCGACCGGGCAGGTGTCCAGGTGACACACCCGCATCATGATGCAGCCGGAAACCACCAGTGGTGCGGTTGCGAAGCCGAACTCCTCGGCGCCCAGCAGCGCGGCGATCACGACGTCCCGGCCGGTCTTGAGCTGGCCGTCGGCCTGCACCACGATCCGGTCCCGGAGGTTGTTCAGCACCAGCGTCTGCTGGGTTTCGGCCAGTCCGATCTCCCACGGTGCACCGGCGTGCTTGAGCGACGTCAGCGGGCTGGCTCCGGTGCCACCATCATGCCCGGAGATCAGCACGACATCGGAGTGCGCCTTGGACACACCGGCGGCAACGGTGCCCACTCCCACTTCGGAGACCAGCTTGACGTGCACTCGGGCCTGCGGGTTTGCATTCTTCAGATCGTGGATGAGTTGAGCGATGTCCTCGATCGAGTAGATGTCGTGGTGTGGCGGTGGCGAGATCAGACCGACGCCGGGAGTCGCGTGGCGGGTCTTGGCCACCCACGGGTAGACCTTGGCTCCCGGTAGCTGCCCGCCCTCGCCGGGTTTCGCTCCCTGAGCCATTTTGATCTGGATGTCGTCGGCGTTGACCAGGTAGTCGGAGGTCACGCCGAAGCGGCCGGAGGCGACCTGCTTGATCGCACTGCGACGTTCCGGGTCGTGCAGCCGGTCGGTGTCCTCACCGCCCTCACCAGTGTTGGACTTTCCGCCCAGGATGTTCATGGCACGCGCCAGTGTTTCGTGGGCTTCCTGGGAAATGGAGCCGTAGCTCATCGCGCCGGTGGAGAATCGCTTCACGATCTCGCTGATCGGCTCCACCTCCTCCAGCGAAACCGGTTCACGAACGCCTTGCGCGAACTCGAACAGTCCGCGCAAGGTCATCAGCCGTTTCGACTGTTCGTCTACCTTGCGGGTGTAGTCCTGGAAGATGTCGAATCGGCGGTTGCGGGTCGAGTGCTGCAGCCGGAACACGGTCTCCGGGTTGAACAGGTGCGGGTCGCCTTCTCGGCGCCACTGGTATTCACCACCCACTTCCAGCCGGCGATGTGCCGCCGGTATCCCGCTCGGAGGGTAGGCGATAGCGTGCCGGGCGGCGACCTCATCGGCGAGAACGTCCAAGCCCACGCCGCCCAACGGCGTGGCGGTGGCAGTGAAGTACTTGTCGACGAGTTCTTGTGACAGACCGACAGCCTGGAACACCTGCGCGCCGCGGTAGGAGGCCACGGTGGAGATGCCCATCTTGCTCATCACTTTGAGCACGCCCTTGCCCAGGCCCTTGATGAGGTTCTTGACCGCCTGCTGGGGTTCGACACCTTCGATGACGCCGGTATGCACCAGTTCCTCGACGGTCTCCATCGCCAGGTAGGGGTTGACCGCGGCGGCACCGTAACCGATGAGCAGCGCAACGTGGTGGACTTCACGGACGTCGCCCGCTTCGACCAGCAGCGAGACCCGGGTCCGGGTCTGGCGCCGCAACGTGTGGTGGTGCACCGCCGATGTCAGCAGCAGCGACGGGATCGGGGCATGCTCGTGGTCGGTCTCGCGGTCCGACAACACGATGAAGCTCACGCCACGGTCGATGGCCTCATCGACCTCGGCGAAGATCTCCTCCAGCCGGTCCGCCAGGGCCTGTGCTCCGCCGGCGACCCGGTACAGTCCGCGGACGGTGATGGCTTCGAAGTCCTTGCCCGGGCCACGAGTGCGGTGGATGTGCTTGATCTTGGCGAGTTGATCGTTGTCCAGCGTGGGGAACGGCAGGATCAGTTTGCGCGCATGCGACTCGCTGTCGACCAACAGGTTGGGCTCGGGCCCCAGCGCACCACCCAGCGCCGTCACCAGTTCTTCTCGAATGGCGTCCAGCGGCGGGTTGGTCACCTGCGCGAAGAGCTGGCTGAAGTAGTCGAAGAGCAGCCGCGGCCGTGAGGACAACACCGCGATCGGGCTATCGGTGCCCATCGACCCGAGCGCCTCGGCACCGGTGGCTGCCATCGGACGCAACAGGATGCGGAGTTCCTCTTCGCTGTACCCGAAGGTCTGCTGGCGGCGCAGGACCGAACTGCGCGAGTGGGCCACGTGTTCGCGGGAGGGTAGATCCTCCAGGCGCACCAGATTGTCTTCGAGCATCTGGGCGTATGGCAGTTTTCCTGCCAGTTCGGCCTTGATCTCCGAGTCCTCGAGCACGCGGCCGACGCCGGTGTCGACCAGGAACATCTTGCCGGGCGCCAGCCGGCCCTTGC
Organism: Beutenbergiaceae bacterium; assembly: GCA_047971285.1. GTDB lineage: Bacteria > Actinomycetota > Actinomycetes > Actinomycetales > Beutenbergiaceae > Pseudactinotalea. Next base: position 22,636 of record JBKDZO010000053.1, read on the forward strand.
GGGCGACCCGGTCGGGCTCGATGTCCAGCACGCCGGCCTCCGAGGCCAGCACCACCAGGCCGTCTTCGGTGATCCAGAACCGACCGGGGCGCAGGCCGTTTCGGTCTAGCACCGCACCGATGTAGCGGCCGTCGGTGAAGCACATCGCCGCAGGCCCATCCCAGGGCTCCATGATGGTGGCGTTGTACTCGTAGAAGGCACGCCGCTGTGGCGACATCGTGGCGTGGTTCTCCCAGGCTTCCGGGATCATCATCAGTACCGCGTGCGGTAGTGAACGGCCACCCAGGTGCAGCAGTTCCAGCACCTCGTCGAAGCTGGCGGAGTCGCTCTCGTGCTCGCTGCATATCGGCAGCAGCTCGCTGACATCGCCCAGGACGTCCGAGTCCAGCTGCCCTTGCCGGGCGGCCATCCAGTTCCGGTTTCCGCGCACGGTGTTGATCTCACCGTTGTGCGCGACCAGGCGGAACGGATGAGCCAACGGCCAGGACGGGAATGTGTTGGTGGAGAACCGGGAATGGACCAAGGCGATCTCGGTCGCGAACCGCGGGTCCGACAGATCAGGGAAGAACGGCTCCAGCTGAGTTGTGGTGAGCATCCCCTTGTAGACCAGGGTGCGTGAGGATAGCGAGGCGAAATAGATGCCCCGGTCGTGCTCGATGCGCTTGCGCAGCCGGTAGGTCATCCGGTCCAGCGCGATGCCGTGGGCCTGACGATCACGTGCCGCTACCACCAACTGCTTGAAGGTAGGCATGCACGCCCGAGCGGTCGGTCCGACCAGCCCGGCGTCGACGGGCACATCCCGCCAGGCCAGGACCTCCAGGCCTTCTTCCTCGGCGACCTCGCCGATCCGCCAGATCGCGTCATCGACACCCTTGGTGTCCTGCGGCAGGAAGCACAGGCCGATCGCATAGTGGCCTGCTTCCGGAAGATCGACCGGTACCACATCGCGTACGAACGCGTCGGGGACCTGGGTGAGGATGCCCGCACCGTCGCCGGAGTTCTCCTCGGCACCCACCGCGCCGCGGTGGTCCAGGTTCGCCAGCGCGGTCAGCCCAGCGTCGACGATGTCGCGCCCGGGGGTGCCGCGCAAGGTCGCGACGAAAGCGACCCCGCACGCGTCATGCTCTGCGGCGGGATCGTACAGGCCCTGCTTGGCAGGGGTGGCGCTGAATGCCTGAAACGCGTTGGTGCGTTCGTTCCCCACGTGGGTCTGAGTCATCGGTTGTCCTCCTGCCGTGGCATGCCTGTGCCACGACCGTTGTGCTTGCGAGGGACATCGTCGGCCCGGGTCGGTCCACCTTAGCGGCGATCGTCCTCTGTTTGCTCGGTTGTTCCATCGGACGGGACGGGCGCCGCCTGTTCGGGGGCTTCCGGTGGGTCCTCACCGGATTCCGGGTCATCGCTGTCGGTCTCAGCTTCGTCGGAGTCCTCGTGGTCATCGGAGTAGTCGTCTTCGTCGTCGGAGTCCTCGTCGTCGAAGTCCTCGTCGTCGAAGTCGTCGCCCGCGTCATCGTGGTGGTTCTCTGAGCTCTCGGAGTCCGGTTCGCGGCCCGGCAGCCAGATGGGATCGGGTTCGCCACGGGTCCGGCGCCCAATCACGATGAACATCGTCACCGCGATCACGAAGACCGCGATCGAGGTCCAGACATTCAATCGCAAACCGAGCAGCATTTCCGCCTCGTCGATGCGTAGCATCTCGATCCAGACGCGCCCGGCGGTGTACATGGCCACGTACGCCCAGAACACCCGGCCGTGCCGTAGCCGCAATCGCCGATCGAGGTAGATCAGCAAGGCGGCCATCGCCAGGTTCCACAACAGCTCGTAGGCAAACGTCGGGTGGAATAACGTTCCGGCGGGATAGTCCAGGCCCTGAGCCAGCAGGTGCGATTCGTCGATCTGCAGCCCCCACGGCAACGTGGTGGCTTCGCCGAACAGCTCCTGGTTGAAATAGTTGCCCAGGCGCCCGATGCCTTGCGCCAGCAGAATCCCCGGTGCCATCGCATCGGCGAACGGGGCCAGCCGCAGGCCGGCCCGGCGCAGTCCGATCCACGCGCCCAGGGCGCCCATGGGTATGGCACCCCAGACGCCCAGGCCGCCCTCCCAGATCCGTACCGCCAGCAAGATGTCGCCGTCGGGTCCGAAGTAGCGATCCGGTGAGGAGATCACATGGTAGATGCGAGCACCGATGATGCCGAACGGCACCGCCCAGATCAGAGCGTCCGAAACCGCTCCGGCCGGCCCGCCGCGCGCGCGGTAGCGGCGATTCGCCAGCCATGCCCCGACCAGGATCCCGGTCAGGATGGCCAGAGCGTAGGCTCGGATCGGCAAGGGGCCCAAGTACCACACACCAACGCTCGGACTCGGAATGCCGCCCAGGGCTTGCATCGCGTTCATGAGACCGTAGCCACTCCGGCGCTCAGATCGCTGACCAGGTCACCTACTGCGGGTATTCCCCCATCGGCCAGCGCCCGGACCACTGCTGAGCCCACGATCACCCCGTCGGCGTAGCCTGCGACTTGCGCGGCCTGAGAGCCGTTGGAGACTCCCAGCCCGACGCAGACGCGCGCAGCCCCGGCGGTGCGTGTGCGTTGCACCAGATCGGGCGCGGCGGCACCGACCGCGGCTCGCTCACCGGTGACGCCCATGGTGGAGGCCGCGTACACGAAACCCCGGCAGGCGTGTGCCGTCATGGCCAGTCGCTCGGGTGTGGAACTGGGCGCTACCAGGAACACCTTGTCCAGGTCGTACTGGTCTGCGGCAGCAATCCACTGCTGGGCTTCGTCGGGAATCAAGTCGGGCGTGATCAGGCCGGCACCGCCGGCTGCCGCAAGATCGCGGGCAAATGCTTCGACGCCGTAGCGCAGCACCGGGTTGTAGTAGGTCATCACCAGGGTGGCGGCACCGGTGGCGCTGACCTGCTCGACCGCCTGCAGGACGTGTGCGGTGCGCACGCCTGCGGCCAGCGCGGTTTGCGCTGCTGCGGCGATCACCGGGCCGTCCATGCCGGGGTCGGAGTAGGGCAGGCCCAGTTCGACGATGTCGGCACCTGCGGCCACAGCGGCCCGGGCGGCCGCGATCGAGGTGTCAAGATCCGGATACCCCACCGGGAGATAGACCACCAGAGCAGCGCGCCCGTCGCGGCGGGCCGCGTCGATCTTGCTGGCGCTGCGGCTCATAGCCCGTGCCCTTCGCCGCGCAGACCGAACCAGTCGCTGGCGGTCTCGACATCCTTGTCGCCACGCCCCGAGAGGCTGACCAGGAGCGTGACCTGGCTGGGATCGGCTCCACCATCGACGAGTTCATTGCCCAGTTGCAGCGCTCCGGCAAGCGCGTGTGCGGACTCGATGGCCGGGATGATTCCCTCGGTGCGCGACAGCAGCGCAAACGCCTCCATGGCCTGAGCATCGGAGATGCCTCGGTAGCTGGCGCGGTGGCTGTCGGCCAGCCACGCGTGTTCGGGGCCGACGCCCGGATAGTCCAGTCCCGCCGAAATGGAATGGGAGGCGATGGTCTGGCCGTCCTGGTCCTGCAACAGGTAGCTCTTGGCACCGTGGAACACTCCCACCGACCCCTTGCTGATGGTGGCGGCGTGACGATCGGTGTCCATGCCGTCGCCGGCGGCCTCACAGCCGACCAGCGCAACCTCGTCATCGAGGAACGCATGGAAGATCCCCATCGCGTTCGAGCCGCCGCCGACGCAGGCAACGACCGCCGTCGGCAGAACATGGTAGCGGTCCAACACCTGCTCCCGCGCCTCGATGCCGATCACTTTCTGCAGGTCCCGCACCAGGGTCGGGAACGGATGCGGCCCGGCCACGGTTCCGAAGACGTAGTTGGTGCTCTCGACGTTGGTGACCCAGTCGCGGAACGCCTCGTTGATCGCGTCTTTGAGGGTTTGCGAACCGTCGGTGACGGCCACGACCTCCGCCCCCAGCAACCGCATCCGTGCGACGTTGAGAGCTTGCCGCCTGGTGTCCTCGGCGCCCATGTAGATGGTGCAGTCCATGCCGAACAGGGCTGCCGCGGTGGCGGTGGCCACCCCATGCTGACCGGCGCCGGTTTCGGCGATCAGCCGCGTCTTGCCGATTCGCTTGGTCAGCAATGCCTGGCCGAGCACGTTGTTGATCTTGTGCGAGCCGGTGTGATTCAGGTCCTCACGTTTGAGCAGCACCCGCACACCGCCGGCGCTGGCCGCGAACCGGGGGGCCTCGGTGATCGGTGAGGGCCGGCCGGCGTAGTCACGCAGCAGGGTCTCGAACGCGATCGTGAAGGTTGGGTCTTGGCGTGCCTTGTCCCAGGCAACCGACAGGTCATCCAGGGCCGCGATCAGCGCCTCCGGCACGAAACGCCCGCCGAACTGCCCGAAGTACGGCCCGGCGGCCTCACGCAGATCCGTCATGGGCGCACGGCTCGCAATGCCGGGTGGGCTCCAGCGGCGACCATGTCTGCGGTCGCCGTCCGCGGGTCACCGGTGGTGACCAGACTCTCCCCCACCAGCACCGCGTGAGCACCCCAGCGGCCGTACTCCAGCACGTCGTGCGGCCCTCGGACGCCAGACTCGGCTACCAACGTGCTTCCCGAGGGTACCCGCGGCGCAAGCACCGCGAAGGTCTCCCGGTCCACTTCCAGGGTGTGCAGGTTGCGGGCGTTGATGCCGATCAGCCGCGCGCCGGCATCCGCCGCACGATCCAATTCTGATTCGGTGTGGACCTCGACCAGCGGGGTCATCCCTAGCGACACAACCCGCTCCAGCAGCCCGGTCAATGCGGGCTGTTCCAGGGCCGCGACGATCAGCAGCACGATGTCGGCGCCGTGCGCTCGCGCCTCCCAGACCTGATACGGGGTGACCACGAAGTCCTTGCGCAGGACCGGCACGTCGACGGCGGCACGAACCTGGTCCAGGTCGTTCAACGATCCGCCGAACCGACGCTGTTCGGTGAGCACGCTGATGGCTGCGGCCCCTCCGGCCTGGTAGGCGCTGGCAAGTTCAGCCGGGTCGCCGATATCCGCCAGGGAACCCCGCGAGGGGCTGGAACGTTTGACTTCAGCGATGACAGTGACCGCGTCGTCGCGATGCAGCGCACCGATCGCATCGCGCGCGGGTGGCCGGCTCTCCGCGATCGCGCGCAGTTGCGGCAGCGGGCACGCTTCCTCCCGCCGCTGCAAGTCCTCCCGGACGCCGACGATGATGTCTTCGAGCACCGTCATGTGTCGATCCCGTCGCAAGTCACGGCGCCCATGCTAGTTCGACTCGGTGGCCGCGATGACCATCTCAGATCGGTCCCAGGTAGCCAGTCAGTGCCGGGATGTTCCGCGCGACCGTGAATGCCACGATGATCCCGCCCAGGACGATCCAGAACCAGGTCGGCGGATTCCACGCCCGACGCCCGGTGGCTGCGCGGACCAGCGACACCACCCAGCCCACGGCCAGCATCGGCAGCATTACGGTGAGCATCGGGTTCATCGCCCAGGCTGCACCCAGGTCCAGGTGTGCCAGGTCGTGCACGGTTCGCAGACCGCCACAGGTGGCACAGGGGAAGCCGGTGATCAGCAGGATCGGACACAGCGGATACCCACCCTGGTAGGGATCGCGGAACGCCAGCAACAGCGTGGCCGGTGCCAGCACCGCACCCACCAGCAACGGCGAGCGGACATCGCGCCGGACGAGTGCTGCCGTGGCCGTCACAGCACCCCCAGCAAGGACGAGACAGTGGACAGCAACAGCGAGACCGTGGCGACAATTCCGACGATGCCCACCACCAGCCCGGCCGTGGCCAGACCCTGGTTGTTGGCGCGACCCTGCTGAGCTGCCCGCTGCCCACGGCGACCGAAAACCACGGCCAGCACCGCGCAGGCGGTCGAGACTATTGGGATGTAGCAGAGGAAGAGGGCGACGCATCCCAGGACCAGCGATGCGGTTCCCTTGCCGTTCTCCTGCGTGCTGGCGGCCCAGGCATAGCCGGCTTGGTAGCTCGGTGGACCGTATCCCGCTGGGCCGTAGCCAGCTGGGCCAGGCCCCGGTGGTCCATACCCGCCCGGTGGTCCCGGTGGGGCGTATCCCCCCGGTGGGCCGGGTGGGCCGGGTGGGGCGTAGCCGCCCGGTGCCACCGGTGGCGTGCCATATGGGGCGGGCTGAGCCGATGTGCCGGCGGGGCTGTCCCAAGCCCGCTCACCCGAGGGTGGCGGCGCATCCTCCAGAGCATCCTGGTAGGGATTGACGCCATCGCTGGGAGGTGGCGCCGACGGGTAGGACATCGGGTCGTCAGGAACTGTTCGCGGAGGCGCCCGAGCGGGGCTGACCGTAGCCCAAGCCACGCATGATCGCACTGGCTAACGCACCCACGCCCAGCACCACGACACCGGCCCAGATGGCCGGCGTGGACGCCATGACCATCCCGATGGCCACCACCAGCGAACCGATGCAGCCGAACAGGGTCAGAATCCACGCGGCGGAGGTCTTGCCTTCATTGGCAGGTGCGGCAGCCGGAAGCACCAGTTCCTCGCGCACTGGTTCGGCACCCTCAATCTGGCTCACTACAACCGTTCGCTGATCCACGGTGTCAGCGTACGGCATCGGAGCTGCCAGCCGCCGGATCTCGCTGCCCATCGCCGCTGGGATCCTCACCCCGGCTGATGCTGTCCCAGTCATCCATGGCCTGGGTCCGCCCGGTGGCTGGCTTGACCGGCCCGCCCCGGCTCACCGGGTCTGCCCGGGTCTGGAACCTGCGGCCCACCAGACCCCAGTCTCCGATCAGCCATGGCGCCGCCGCACCCAGCAGCAGCACCACCGCAGCAGCAGCGGCGGCCAGGACCGGGAAGGCAGTGAGGTCGACCTGTCCCACGATCTGGGTGACGCCGCTGGTCTGTGCCACTTCTCCCCGGACTGCGGAGGCAGGACCGGCCAGCAGCCGCACCGTTGCGGCCAATGCCACCCCCGCACCGATCACGATCGCGGCGATGGCCAGCACCCGCGCGAGCCGACCGGCCAAACCGAGGACCAGACCCGCCACCACGATCACCAATGCCGCACTGGCCACCCCTGGGGCGGCACGAGTCCCCGGGACGGCGACCTGCACCAGTTCGACCGCGGTGGGCGAGGCCGCCACGGCCCAGGTCGGCAACGTCAGCGCGAACAGCACCAAACCGGCGCCGCAGGTCATGGCTACCGCCGGTACCCGCCCCAGCCGGCGTGCCAGCATCACTGCGCGGGCACCCGCAGACGCGTCGCCAGCTGGGCGGCGCGCAAGGCTGCGGCAGCTTTGTTGGTGGTCTCGATGTACTCGGTGCCGGGATCGGAGTCGGCGACCAGGCCGGCACCGGCCTGCACACTGGCTTGGCCGTCGGTGATCACCGCCGTCCTGATCGCGATCGCCATGTCCATGTCACCGGCCAGGTCGAAGTAGCCGACCACACCGCCATAGATGCCACGGCGAGCCGGTTCAAACTGGTCGATGAGTTCGATCGCCCGCCGTTTCGGCGCTCCGGAGAGTGTTCCGGCTGGGAAGGTCGCGGTGAAGACGTCCACTGCGGTCGCTTCCGGTCGCAGTTCACCGATGACGGTCGATGACATGTGCATGATGTGGCTGAATCGCTTGATCTGCATGAATTCGACCACCGCGACGGTGCCGGGCTGGCACACCCGACCGAGATCGTTGCGAGCCAGGTCGACCAGCATCAGGTGTTCGGCGCGCTCCTTGGGATCGACCAGCAGATCGTCGGCGAACTGGCGATCCTGTGCCGGGTCGGTACCGCGGGGCCGTGAACCGGCTATCGGGTAGCTGGTGACTTTCCGCCCGGCCATCTTGACCAGGGTTTCCGGGCTGGATCCGACGACATGGAACTCCCTTCCCGCGCCGTCACCGAGATGCAGCAGGTACATGTAGGGGCTGGGGTTGATGGTGCGCAGCACCCGGTAGACATCCAGCGGGTCAGCCGGGCAATCGACGTCGAATCGTTGGCTGAGCACCACCTGGAACACTTCACCGTCGGTGATCGCCTCCTTGGCAGCCGACACCGAGGAGAGGAAGTCGAGTTCGGCGGTCCGGTGCTTGGGTTCGGGCGTCGGGGCTTGATCATCGATCATGCCCAGGACCGGGGTCTGTGGCTGCAGCAGCGCCGCCAGCAGCGCATCGAGGCGGGCGACGGCCGCTCGGTATGCCTCATCGACACGGTCGGCGCTGTCGTCCCCGTTGATCGCGTTCGCGATCAGCCAGATCGCACCTTGCCGGTGATCGACGGCGATCATGTCGCCGATCAGCACCATGGACAGGTCCGGCAGATCATCCTCGGCTGCCGCAAGCTTCGTCAGGCCAGGCTCCCAATGATGGATCACATCCCACCCGAGCGCGCCGACGAAACCACTGGTCAGCGGGGGCATACCGGGGATCGGCGGAGTGTGCAGGGCCTCGAGTGAGGACCGGAGCACATCCAGCACGTCTCCCTGGGCGGGCAATGAGACCGGCACATCGCCCCACCAGCGGGCCTGACCATCGGGAGTGCTGGTCAGCCCCGCACGCGCACTGACGCCGATGAATGACCACTGGCCCCAGGTGCCGTCGGAGGAAGCCGATTCCAGGATGAAGGCTCCGAGGCGCCCGTGCGCGAGCCGACGGTAGATGGCAACCGGTGTCAGCTCGTCCGCTAGCAGACGTCGCACCACCGGTATCACTCGGCGCTCACGCGCCAACTCGCGGAACTCGGGCAGCGCCGGCCAGGTCTGGCCCCAATCGGGTGGGTGCGTCACGGCGCGGTCCCGACCACGGCCGGAAGCGGGCCACCGGCGTCGAAGCAGGAACGGACGCCGGTGTGGCAGGCCGACCCCACCTGGTGCACGCGCACCAGCAGTGCATCGCCATCGCAGTCCAGTTCCACCCCGCGCACGTACTGAGCGTGACCAGAGGTATCCCCCTTGCGCCAGTACTCCTGGCGCGAGCGGGACCAGAACGTCACCCGGCCGGTGGTCAGGGTGCGGTGCAACGCTTCGTCGTCCATCCATCCGACCATGAGCACCCGGTCGTCGGTCTCGTCTTGGACGACGGCGCAGACCAGCCCATTGGCGTCGCGGCGTAGGCGTTCAGCAATCATGGGGTCGAGCGGCACGCGACGATCCTGCCACGCAATTGCCTGCCGGAACCACGGGCGCTGCAAAACCTGGCACGCTGGTGGCCATGGAGCGTTGGGATCACCGGGAACTGAGCGACTTGCTGACAACGCTGCGGGCTACCGACCCGCACGCTGAGACGCTCTGCGACGGTTGGCAGGCCAGGCACTTGGTGGCGCACCTGTATCTGCGGCGTCACAAACCGTGGTCGGCGTTTCGGCAGGGGGCGGGAAGTGCATTCATGCAGCTGGCCGATGGCGCTGCGCAATCGGGTGGCTATGCCGCCCTGGTGGAGCAGTTCGCTGCCGCCCCGGCGCGCATCTCGCCCATGACCCTGCTGGATGGGCCGCTCGGCCCACGGGTGAACACGTTGGAGTACCTCATCCACCACGAGGACGTGCGGCGTGGCGAAGGTCCGGTCGAGCCCCGGTCGCTGACGCCGGATGAGAACGATGCGATCTTCGATGCGCTGCCCGGCTTTGGTGCGCTGGCGATGCGGTCGGCCCCGGTGGGTGTGGTGTTCGGCGTACCGGGCGGGCGCCGCAATGTGATCAAACGATCCGGAGGCGGCATGGAGAGCGTGGCGGTTCTGGGAGCCCCCACCGAACTGGCGCTGGTGGCCTCGGGGCGGCGGCGGGCCGCGGAGGTGCAGATGCTGGGCACCGATTCGGCGATTGCAGCCTTTACCGAGGCCGGCTTCTGACCTCAGCGGACCACGATGCCGGCGGCACGCATGGCGTCTTTGACCTGACCGATCGTCAACCTGCCGAAATGAAACACGCTCGCGGCCAGAACCGCATCGGCGCCCGCGTGTACCGCCTGTACGAAGTGCTCGGCGCTGCCTGCTCCACCGCTGGCGATCAGCGGCACCTGGACCACCTGCCGGACTGCCGCGATCATCTCCAGGTCGAATCCGCTGGTGGTGCCGTCGGCATCGATGGAGTTCAGCAGGATCTCGCCGACTCCGTGTTCGGCGGCGTATTGCACCCACGCCAACGCATCCTGCCCAGTGCCGCGTCGACCGCCGTGGGTGGTGACCTCGTACCCGGAGTCGGTGCTGGCCTCGCCGGCGCGGGTGCGGCGGGCGTCCACCGAGAGCACCAGCACCTGGGAGCCGAACCGCCTGCTGATCTCGCCGATGAGTTCCGGGCGGGCCACCGCTGCCGTGTTCACTCCGACCTTATCCGCCCCCGCGCGCAACAGCGTGGCGACGTCCTGCGCCGAACGCACTCCCCCGCCGACCGTCAGCGGTACGAACACCTCCTCCGCCGTCTGGCCAACCACCTCAAGGGTGGTCTGGCGCCCCTCGGTGGAGGCGCTGATATCGAGGAAGGTCAGCTCGTCGGCGCCGTCATTGTCGTACCGGTGGGCCAATTCCACCGGATCTCCGGCGTCGGTGAGGTTGGTGAAGTTGACACCTTTGACTACCCGGCCACCATCGACATCCAGGCACGGGATGACTCGTACCGCCACGCTCACTGCTGTGCACCTTCGGATTGATCGGACAACGTGGTGACGGCCAGGACGTCGATCACGAACACCATGGTGTCGGTTCCGTCCGCCTGATCGGGCGGCACCACCAGCAGCACCTGGGAGCCGACTGCGGCGTCGACGAGCCCTTCTTGCAGCCCGGGGATGCGGTCGACCAGCGGAATGGTCACCGGCAATGAGTCCTCACCCCAGGTGCTTTCGACCACGTCGCCGGTACTCCAGGCCTGTTGCAGGAACCGCACCGTGACCGATTCCCCAGACTGCACCTGTGTCCCCTCGCCCCGGATCAACTGGGCGATCGTCAGCGCACGGGGCGGCTCGGCGTCGGGGATGGTGATCACCGGACTGCCATCGGGTTGCAGCGCCACTTGTGGCAGGGCCGGATCGATCTCCAATGCCGTGCCGTGAGCCCGGGTGAACAGGATGTCGTAGACGATCACGACCGGGTCTGGCCGGGTCATCGATCCCGGTTCCAGACGAAGCAATCGGCTGCCTTCGGTCCGCCCGAGCAGGTCCGAGTACAGGGCTCCGGCCTGGTCCTGGGTCAGGACCAGCAGGCGGGGCTGTTCGCCGTAGTTGTCGTCGACCACCTCACCGGTGGCGGCATCGATGGCCAGGTAGGACAACATCACGGTGCTGCCCTGTTCCAGCGCGGCCCCAGCACCGGTGACGATCTCATCGGTACTGATCTCGGTGATCGCCAACGGCAGATCGAATTGCACCAGCGGGCGTCCGCCCACTTCACCGGCGACCTCCACCAGGTCGGTGCCGGTCGGTGGGTCCGGCGGTCGACACCCCCCGAGCAATAGGCCCACCAGCGCTAGGGCGGCCACAACCAGCAGGCGACCACGAGCTTTCCTGAGCATGGTGGCCGAGTCTACGGGCTCGCTCATGCCCCGAAGGTGGGCACTGCACCCCCGGTGGCCTCCAGCGACGCGATCAGCGCATCGACGCGGGGGTCGGAATTCGCGAACGGGTCCTTGCACAAGACGGTGCGGCCGGTGTGGTCGTTGATCTTCAGGTGAACCCAGTCGACGGTGTAGTCGCGGCGGCGGTTGTTGGCTGCCTGCACGAACTCGCCCCGCAGCTTGGCGCGGGTGGTCTGCGGGGGCTGCTCGACCGCGGCGGCGATGCTGGCCTGCGGCACCACGGTGGCTGCCAGTCCTCGCTCGGTCAACCGGGCGAACAAGCCGTCAGATCTGGAAATGTCGTGGTAAGCCAGATCGAGACGCCGAATCCGAGCATCGTCCAGGGGCACCTGATGCGACTGGCGGTAGCGGTCGATGAGCCGCTTCTTGATCGCCCAATCCAGTTCGGTATCGATACCGCTGAGATCACCGGATGCCAGCGCCTGCAGCCCTCGTCGCCACAGGTCCAGCACCCAGGCATCGTGTGGCCGGACCTGGTCGGACGTCGCCACGAAATCGCTGGCCCGTTCCCAGTAGTGCTGCTGCATCTGCGCCGCGCTCATCCGTTCGCCACGAACCAGTTGAATCGGGGTGCTGGCGCTCAGATCGTGACTGATCTCACGGATCGCACGCACCGGATTGTCCAGGGTCAAGTCCCGGAACATCGCACCGGCCTCCAGCATCCGCAACATCAGGTCGGTCATGCCGACCTTGAGCTTGGTGGTGGTTTGCGACATGGAGGAATCACCGGAGATGACGTGCAACCGCCGGTACTGCTCGGCGTCGGCGTGGGGCTCGTCGCGGGTGTTGATGATCGGGCGGGATCGGGTGGTGGCCGAACTGGTGGCTTCCCACATGTGGTCGGCACGCTGGGAGAACGTGTAACGCGGGCCGCGCGAGGTCGCCAGCACGTGACCGGCACCGGTCAGGATCTGCCGCGTGATCAGGAACGGCACCAGCACCTGGGTCGTGCGCGCGAAGTCGGCGCGACGTCGGATCAGGTAGTTCTCATGGCAGCCGTAGGAGTTCCCGGCCGAATCCAGGTTGTTCTTGAAGATGTGAATACGACCGGGTACCCCGTCGGCCGCCATCCGTTCCTGCGCATCGTGCACCAGGTCGGAGACGATCTGCTCTCCGGCCTTGTCGTGCGCCACGAGTTGGTCCAGGTCGTCGCACTCGGCGGTCGCATACTCCGGGTGCGATCCGACGTCGAGGTACAACCGGGCGCCGTTGCCCAGGAACACGTTGCTGGAGCGCCCCCAGGCGACCACTTTGCGAAACAGATACCGAGCTACTTCTTCGGCTGAGAGCGCAGGTCCGCCCTCGGTGACGCAGGTGACTCCGAACTCGGTTTCGAGCCCGAAGATTCTGCGGATCACGGTTCTTGCGCCAACAGGTCCGTCAGATCTGAGGCCGATAGCCGCCGGAAGGCTCGACGGCTACGGGTACGGTCCAGCACCGCCGCTTCCAGGGCCGACGGCTCGATGTCCTGAACAACGCCGTCGGCATTGGTGCCGAGCGTCCGCACGGCCAGCTGGATGGCCTGGGCTTGGCTCAGCCCGGCCCGCCACCCCTGACGTACCTGCTCGGCGAGCCGGTCGGCGTCGCCGCCCATCACCACATAGCCGGGCTCATCGGTCACCGAGCCGTCATAGGAGAGCCGGTAGATCTGGTCTTCATCCTGACTGAGGCCGACCTCGGTGACAGCGAGCTCGACCTCCAGCGGCTTGGACTCGGTGGTGAACACCGAGCCCAACGTCTGCGCGTAGGCGTTCGCCAGGCCACGGGCGGTGACGTCGGTACGGGCGTAGGAGTATCCGCGCAGGTCGGCGTAGCGCACGCCAGCCACCCGGAGGTTCTCGAACTCGTTGTACTTCCCGACGGCGGCGAATCCGATCCGATCGTAGATTTCGCTGATCTTGTGCAACGCCCGGGACGGGTTCTCGGTCGCGAAGGCGATACCGCCGTCGTATCCGAGCACCACGACCGAACGGCCACGGGATATCCCCTTGCGTGCGAAATCGGCACGGTCCTTCATCAACTGCTCGGGCGAGACGTAGAACGGCTGCGTCATGAGGCCCCTCCTCGCTCCGGGTGCGCGGCTCGCCGGGCCGCTATCGCCTCGGTTCCACGTTCCAGTTCGGCCGGCGACACCTGTTCGTAACCGTCTGCACTAATGCGGGCCACGATCGGGTAGATCCCCCGGATCGGGTCCGGGCCACCCGTGGCTGCATCGTCGTCGGCCGCATCGACCAGCGCATGCAAGGCCACTTCCACCGCCTGCGTGGCGTCCAGTCCGTGGCTCCACAGCTTCTTCAGGGAGCCCCGCGCGAACACCGAGCCGGATCCGACGCTGTGGTGGTCCTGCTCCTCGTACCTGCCGCCGACGACGTCGTAGGAGAAAATCCTGCCCTTCTCGCGGGCCAGGTCATACCCGCCGAACAGCGGGACAGCAGCCAGCCCCTGGATGGCCAGATTGATATTGCCGCGGACCATGGTCGCGAGGCGGTTCGCCTTGCCCTCCAGCGACAACCGCGAACCCTCGATCTTCTCGAAGTGCTCCAGTTCCAGCTGGAATAGGCGCACGAGTTCGACCGCCAGACCGGCGGTACCGGCGATACCGATACCGGAGTAGTCATCTGCGGGAAAGACCTTCTCTATCTGGCGATGAGCGATGGTCGTACCCATGGTGGCGCGCCGATCTCCGGCCATCACCACTCCGTCGGCATAGGTCAACGCCACGATGGTGGTGGCGTGGGCGCTGACCTGCTCGATGGCCGGACCGGCCGGTGCGTTGTGCCGGGGCAGCAGGTCGGGCGCATGACCGGCCAGAAACTCGGTGAATGATGCGCTGCCGGGTGTGGTGAATGCCGGCGGCAGCCGGTCACCGCGCTGATAGCTCACTGGCCACCCTTCTGGACGAAGCCGCGTACGAAGGTCTCAGCATTGGTCTCGAGTACATCGTCAATGTCCGCCAGCAGCGAGTCGACCTCCGCATCGCGAGCCGCCGCATTGCCGGCTGCGGGCGCTGCGGGGGCAGCCTCGTCGTCGGGGGGCTCTGGCGCCTGGGGGGTCGAAAACTGCTGCGATGACACGGTGGCTCCTTCGGTCGGTGACACCCACCATGATCCTAAGGGGAGCTCAGCCGGCCAGCACCTGCAGCAGCTCACCGGGATCGGCATGCGCGTCCAGGATCGCCGCGAGGTGGTTGGCCGTGCCGCGATACGGGTCCGGCATCGGCACTCGTTGCAGGTGCTGGGCACCGGGGATGTCAAAGACCACCGCATCCCAGTTGGCCGAGCTGATACTGGGCCCGAAACGTCTGATGCACTCGCCGCGGAAGTACGCCCGGGTATCTGCGGGCGGGTGCGCGATCGCGTGCTCGACCTCGGCATCGCGGACAATCCGGTCGACGGCACCCGCATCGGCGAGTTTGCGGTACACGCTGCGCTCGGGGCGCAGGTCGGACCACTGCAGGTCCAGCGCCGCCAGACGTGGATGCTCCCAGTCGAGCTGGTCGCGACGACGCATGGCTTCCAGCACGCGGTGCTTGGCGATCCACTCGACCTCGCGGGCGCACTGCAACGGATCGTCGGCCAGGCGCTGCAACACCCCGGTCCATCGGTGCAAGACGTCTGCGGTCACCGGGTCGAGGGAGGCGCCGGCATCGGCGGTGACCGCCTCGGAGATCACCTGGGCGTAGACCCGCTGGATATCGAGTGCCGTCATGGTGCGACCATCAGCCAGTTCCAGTGGGCGGCTCAGGGTCAGGTCGTGGCTCACCTGCCTGGTGGCCGCCACCGGGTCAGCCAGAACCACCGCGGCCAGTTCTGCGGGGACCGCATGCTGCTCCAGCAGCCACAACACCAGCGAGGTGGTTCCGAACTTCAGGTACGTCGGAACCTCCATCTGGTTGGCGTCACCGATGATCACATGGAGGCGACGGAACCGGTCAGCGTCGGCATGAGGTTCGTCGCGGGTGTTGACGATGGGACGGCGGAGCGTGGTCTCCAGGCCGACTTCCGCCTCGATGAAGTCGGCCCGCTGAGTGAGCTGGAAACCTGGATGTTCGCCCGCCTGCCCACGTCCGACTCTGCCCGAACCGGCGAATACTGCGCGGGTGGACAGAAATGGCAGCAACATCCTGATGACATCCGAGAATGGCACGCGCCGGTCCATCAGGTAGTTCTCGTGCGTGCCGTAGCTGGCACCCTTGCCGTCGGTGTTGTTCTTGTATAACGCGACGTGCGGCATACCGGTGGTCTGAGCCAGCAGCCGGGTCGAGCGCAATGCGATCTCATCCCCTGCCTTGTCCCAGATCACCAGGTCGCGCGGGTTGGTCACCTCCGGCGCCGAGTACTCCGGGTGTGCATGGTCGACGTAGTAGCGCCCGCCATTTGGCAAGATGACGTTGGAGACCATTTCTGCGGACGGAGCTTTCGGTGGCCGCTGCCGCTGCGTGATGTCCCAGGTGGCGAGGCTCGGTGCACTGTCGGTGAGCTGACTGTGATGAGCGTCCTCACGGTCCAGCCGCCACCCCCGGGCGTCACACAGCGGATCCTCATCCTGGTAGTCCCAGCGGGCATGCGCACCGCCTGGCACACCGTCGGCCGCATATGCGCTGACCACCTGCGCGCTCAGCAGCATCGGGTTGGTGCCGTCCTCGTGCAGTCCAAGTATCCCGTACTCGGTCTCGATCCCCATGATCCGCTGCCCGCTCACTCTCTCACCCTAGTAACCCACCCCGCACCCCCGACCGTCCCGCCACCCTGGCCATTTAGTGATTGGGCCGCGACTTAGTGAGTTGCGGCTCACTAACTGGTCGCCCTATCACTAAGTCGCGGGCCAACCGGCCCGCCGTAGCACGCCGCCTACCAGATCGCACAGGCGCACTGGATCGCGGAGATCCCGGAATGTGGCCCGCACCAAGATCCACCCCTGAGCCTCGATGGCGTTCTGCCGCTCCTTCTCAGCGAACAGCACCTCGGCGGGATCATCGGTCAACTCCGAGTACTTGACCTTGCCGTCGAACTCCAGCCCGACCTGCCACTCCCGCCAACCCATGTCGAGGCGGTAGCTGCCGAACGGCGTCCATACCGGCAACTGCACCTCCGGCTCCGGCAATCCGCCCTCGACCAACGCCACCCGGGTGAGCGACTCCCCCGCCGATTCAGACCCGGGCCGCATCAGTCGGGTCACCTCGCGTGCGCGGCGCGCACCAGGTCGGCCAGCGATCGTGCGAACCCGCTTGATCAGGGCATGCGGATCGAGACCACCGGTCAGCGCGGCATCCGCAATCACTATCGCCTCGCGCAAGGGCAGTGTTCGCGCACAGTCCAGCACCGTGCGCTGCAGGGTGGTCACCGGTATTCGCTCACGAATTGTCCGTTCGTGATCGGGGAGTTGGAGACAATGGCGTTTGACGTCGGCAGCATCCCGACCGCTAGCTGGGCTTGGCTGGATCAGGTGGGTGATGATCGGTATTCGCAGGGTAGGCAGACCCCACAGCAGCGCGGCCGACTCGTGACTGATCACGACAGGCGACCGGCTGCCAGCCGCCACCGCGACGATTCGCTGGAACGCACGTATTCGCCGCTGGGCGTGACTCTCCGGCTGTGGCGGTGCATACGCCCCTCGCCGGATGCGTTCCAGTACGCCCGCACGAATGGCGCGACGCAGTTCCGGTGAGTGTTCGCGGTGGGTGAGTAGCAAGCCCCCTAGATCGGTCGAGGTCATACCGCCAGGTTGGCGGACGGCGATCGGCGCTGGGGCTCAGTGCGGACCAGGTGGGGATAGCGGCACAGCACCGTGCGATCTGTGGATAGCGGGTCACTCGCGCCGGGCTCCCGCGCCGCCTAGGCGGCGCGTGCGATTTGTGCTCACGCACCGCCCGGGCCATGCGGTTCTTGCTCGCGCGTCGCCCGGGCTATGCGGTTCTTGCTCACGCACCGCCCGGGCCATGCGATTTAGTGACGGGGCGACCAGTTAGTGAGCTGCGACTCACTAATTCGCAGCCCGATCACTAAAGCGGCATCGAGAGCGGGCGTCAGATCGCCGCATCACGAACGGGCGTCAAGCGCGGAGTCGGGGCGGGGCGGGGCGGGCTATAGGTATTGGCCGGTGGGGTTGAGGTTCTCAATGGTTCGTCCGGCTTCGGGGACGCCCTTGTGCTGCACGATGGTCCGGATGAACACGATCCGTTCACCCTTCTTGCCCGATACCCGGGCCCAGTCATCGGGATTGGTGGTGTTGGGCAGGTCCTCGTTCTCCTTGAACTCTGCCAGGCAGGCGTCCAGTACGTGTTCGACGCGGATCCCGCGGACGCCGGTCGCCAACAGGTCTTTGATGGCGTGCTTCTTGGCCCGGTCCACGATGTTGGCGATCATGGCACCAGAGCTGAAGTCCTTGAAGTACAAGATCTCCTTGTCGCCGCTGGCGTAGGTGACCTCCAGGAACTGATTCTCGGCATCCTGGGCGTACATTCGGCCGACCGCGCGCTCGATCATCGCTTGAACCGCCGCCTGCGGGTCACCACCGTGCTCGGCCAGGTCGTCGGGGTGAATGGGCAGGTCCGCGGTGAGGTACTTGCTGAAGATGTCCTGAGCAGCCTCAGCATCAGGTCGCTCAATCTTGATCTTCACATCCAGCCGTCCGGGCCGCAGGATCGCCGGGTCGATCATGTCCTCACGGTTGCTGGCCCCGATCACGATCACGTTCTCCAGCCGCTCGACACCATCGATCTCGCTGAGCAGCTGCGGAACGATCGTGGTTTCGACGTCGGAGCTCACGCCGGTTCCCCGGGTGCGGAACAGCGATTCCATCTCGTCGAAGAACACCACCACGGGGATTCCTTGAGACGCCTTCTCCCGGGCACGGGCGAAGATCAGCCGGATGTGCCGCTCGGTCTCCCCGACGAACTTGTTCAGTAGTTCGGGACCTTTGACGTTGAGGAAGTAGGAGGAGGTGGCCCTGGCGTCGTCGCCCCGGCTGGCACCAGCGGCCAAGGATGTCGCTACCGCTTTGGCGATCAGTGTTTTGCCACAACCAGGAGGGCCGTACAGCAGCAGGCCTTTGGGTGGCTTCAGCCCGTGTTCGCGGAATAGGTCCGGGTGGCCGAAGGGCAACTCGACCGCGTCACGGATCTCCTCGATCTGCGCTGCCAGGCCTCCGATATCACCGTAGGCGACATCGGGGATCTCCTCCAACATGAGGTCTTCCACCTCGCTGCGCGGGATCCGTTCAAAGGTGAATCCGGTGCGGGTATCGACGGTGAGGGCATCCCCCACGCGCACCTTCTGCTCGCGCAGTGGCCCGCTCAACCGAAGTACCCGTTCCTCCTCGGCCCGGCCAACGGTGAGTACGCGTTCGGCGTCGATCACCTCCTTGACCGTCACCACCTCACCCACAGGCTCGTAGCTGCCGACCGCCACCACGGTCATCGCCTCGTTCAGCTGGACCTCTTGTCCCGGTCGCAGCTCATCGACCTGAATCGATGGGGCCACGCCGACGCGCAACTTGCGCGCGGCGGACATCACGTCGATCGAGCCGTCCTCGTGCGCCGCGAGGAACAACGCGTAGGAGCCCGGTGGGCGACTCATCTCTTCCAGTTGCGTACGCAACTCCACCAGCTGGGTACGAGCGGCGGTCAGCGCCGTGACCAATCGCTCGTTCTTTGCGGTCAGATCGATCAGACGTTGATCCACCGGGCGAGGCTCGCTCATGGCACCACGATAGGTCAGTCCTGCTGGTTTGCCGCTAGCCCTGCTGTTGATCGGAGTTCCGGTCAGTGGCCTGCGACCGCAGCACCCGGCGGATCTTCTTGGCCGAGACCTCGCGCTCGTTGACGTCGGAGGCCAGGGTGTCGGCATCGAACTGAGCCACTGGCTCGCTGTACGCGCCGGGGGCGGGACGACGCCGGCGGATCGGAGGTTGTACGCCCGGGGCCATGGCTCGTGTGGTCACCAGGAAACCGGTGTGGCCGATCATGCGATGGTCCGGTCGTACAGCCAGCCCCTCCAGGTGCCAACCCCGAACCATCGACTCCCAGGCGTTGGGCTCGGTCCAGCGGCCGTGGGCTTTCAGATCTTCGGCGAACCGCGACAGCTGGGTCGTGGTGGCGACATAGGCCAGCAGTACACCGCCGGGCACCAGCACCCTGGCAACCGCATCCAGGTTCTCCCACGGTGCCAGCATGTCCAGGACCACCCGGTCGACGCTGGCCGGCTCGGTTGCACCGGGCAAGACGTCGGCCAGATCACCCACGCGCAGCTGCCACGCTGGGTGTGGACCCCCGAAAAATGCGTCGACGTTGCCTTGGGCGATCTGGGCGAAGTCGCTGCGGCGTTCGACGCTGAGGAGTGACCCGCGCTCACCCACGGCTCGCAATAGTGAGAGCGTCAGCGCACCGGATCCCACACCCGCCTCCACCACCCGGGCACCGGGATAGATGTCGGCCATGGTGACGATCTGAGCGGCGTCCTTGGGGTAGATCACGGCAGCGCCCCGCGGCATCGACAGGACATAGTCGCTGAGCAGGGGACGCAACGCCAGGTAGGAGACCCCACCGGTGGTGGTGACCACGGTGCCTTCCGGTTCCCCGATCAGCTCGTCGTGGCCAAATGAGCCTTTATGGGTATGAAAGGTCGCTCCGGCCCGGAGCGTGATGGTGCTGGGCCGACCCTTGGGGTCGGTGACCTGCACCCGGTCACCATCACGGAGCAGACCACGACGCAAAGCTGAACCTGGTGCCGCTGAGTCGGGGCGGAGTTCTTCAGTCACAGATATCCAGTCTAGGAACAGGCGCGCTGCTTTCAGCGCGGCAAGCGGCGTCCGGCGTCGACGATGTCCACCACCGCCAGAGCTTGACGATCCAGACCGACCAGGACCGCGTATCGTGCTCCGGCACGAGCAGCCTGCGCCAGTTGCGCAACCGCTCCGGCACCGGTGTGCTGGTTCAGCAGAGCCTGCTCCGGTAGCGGGACGGCAACTGCCGACAATGGTGTCTGGTGTTGCTCGGCGGCCGGTACCGCCGCCACCGCCTTTGGCTGCACCCACGCGCTGGGCACATTGTCCTGACCGCTGAGCAACACCAGCGAACCAGGGGTTGCCTGCCGGTGGAGTGCCGCCACCGACGCGTCATATGCCAGGACGGTCACCGGGATGGCCCAGGCTCCCAAGTCGACGTCTCGCACAGCACGTCGCGCGTGTGCGGCGCGTACCGCAACGGTGGCACCGCGCCAGAGCGTGAGACCGATCAGCACACCCCAGATTCCGGTCATCCAGGCCAGCGTCTGCGCACTGTAGCCGATGCTTCCCAGTGCCACCACTACCGCGATGACCTGTCCGCACCGACCCGCGATCAGTGTTCCCAGATCCCGGTCGCCGCTGACCCGCCACACCAATGCCTCAAGCAGCCGGCCACCATCCATCGGTAGCGCCGGGAGCAGATTGAAGACCGCGACGAAGCCATTGGTGATGGCCACCGCGAACAGGATCAGGGCGAGCGCCGGGCCGTCGCTGTCTTGTGCGAAGTACCAGAAGATTCCTGCCAGCACCAGGTTGGTCAGCGGCCCCGCCAGCGATATCAGCGCCGAGGCGCCCGGGCGGTCTATCTCGCTGCCAAAAGCCGTATGGCCGCCCCAGAGCGAGAGCACATACTCGCGGACCTGCACTCTGAAACGCTGTGCCATCAGCCCGTGGGCAAGTTCATGCAACAGGACGCTCAGCGCCAGCAGCACCGGGATCGCTGCTGCCAGCACGGCCGCTGGGAGGAGCCCGATTCCCAACGCGCGTTGCACGGTCGGCCCGAAGAGCAGGATAAGAATGACCGCCACCAGCGCCCAGCCCGGTGTCAGGAACAACGGGACACCGCCGATGGTGCCGAGCCGCAACCCGCGGCTGTTACGCATGCAGGAGATCCTTGACGGCACCGCTGGCGATCTCCTCGAGATCGGCAACCGACATTCCGGTCAAGGTCTCCACTCGGCTACGGCCGGGGGCTGCCGGGATCGGCAGGTGTGCCTGTACTGCGAGGACTCGGGCACCGGCGGCCTCAGCAGAGGCGATGCCGGTGGGCGAGTCTTCGATGGCGACGCAACGGGTGATGACGGCTCCCAGGTGGTCGGCACCCTTCAGGTACGGCTCCGGGTGGGGCTTGCCGTTACTGACCTCGTCGCCGGTGACGACGACATCGAATGTGCCCGGCGGTAGTTCGTCCAGCACGATTTGCGCCATCCGCCGCCAGGACATCGTCACCAAAGCGCAGGGCACTGACGCGGCCGCCAGTTCCAGCAGCAATTCATGGGCTCCGGGACGCCACGGCACGCCGCGGGTTCGCATGCGATCCATCACGTCGTCGAGCATCCGGTCAACCAGGTCTGTCGGTGAGATGGTCAAACCGAACCATTCCCGAATCAGGTCCGCGCTGACATCGAGTGGACGTCCGATCAGGTGCGGGATGATCGCTGGGTCCCAGGTCGCTCCAGATGACAGCACCAGAGCCTTCTCGGCTTCGAACCAGTACGGCTCGGTATCGACGAGTGTGCCGTCCATGTCCCACAGCACGGCATCAAGGTGAGAGGGCACGGTTCGCCAGTCTAGGAGCATCGGCCGCTAAGGAGAAACCGGCGCTCGGTCCGGCGAGCACTCCGATCCGGGCATAGGTGACCGGGAACGGCTTCGGTGGGCCTTACGCTAGAGCGGTGACTGAGCCCCGGCATGCCGCTGAGCGCTCCGACCTGCCGCCAGCGATGATGGTTGCCGCGTTCGAGGGCTGGAACGATGCTGGTTCCGCCGCGTCGGAAGCCGTCGCGGCACTGGCCAAAGCCTGGCGAGCCCGCGAGGTGCGGAGTCTGGACCCCGAGCCTTACCACGACTTCCAGGTCAATCGGCCGGTCGTGACTCGTGACGCCGATGGAAAGCGGACGATGCAGTGGCCGCTGACCACCGCGTCCATAGCGTTGAGCCCGACGCTGGGCCGCAGCATCGTGACGGTGCAGGGGAATGAACCATCCATGCGCTGGCGCAGCTACTGCAACGAACTGCTCGACATCGCTGAGGAGCTGCGGGTGGGCACGGTGGTCACTGTTGGCGCATTGCTCGCCGACGCCCCGCACACTCGCCCGATCCCGGTGCAGACCTCGTCCGACGATCCCCAGGTTCAGGCGCTGCTCGGCGTCGAAGGTAACGAATACGAAGGGCCGACCGGGATCGTGGGCGTGCTGGCGCAGATGGCCGCAGACCGTGGCTTGCATACGCTCTCGGTTTGGGCTGCGGTTCCGCACTATGTGGCTCAGCCTCCATCACCCAAGGCGACCTTGGCGTTGTTGCGAGCCCTGGAAGAGGTTCTGGGGGAAACGGTGCCGATCGGTGACCTGAACGAGGATGCGGAGGCCTGGCAGCGCGGCGTGGACGAGTTGGCCGCTGACGACCCGGAAGTCGCCGAGTACGTGCGTCAACTCGAAGAAGCCAAGGACACCGCAGACCTGCCGGAAGCTAGTGGCGAGGCCATCGCCCGAGAGTTTGAACGCTACTTACGCCGTCGAGGCGACAGCTAGGTCGATTCCCAGTAGCGCAGAGACAGCTGCAACCATCTGCTGCCCGTGGTCGGCCCGCGCTGCCCACCGATCCACCACGGCCAACGCCGATGGGGTATCGAGGTCCGTTGCCAGCGCGCGGCGAAGGTCGGTGATGGCGGCGCTCTCGTCGCGGTCAGTGGTGGATTGCGCAGCGTGCCGCCACCGGTGCCAACGCTGGGCGGCGGTGAACAGCTGGGAACTGCGGTATTCCCAGTCGGCCCGGTAGTGGTGGTTCAGCAGCACCAGCCGGATGACGTCGGGCGGTATCCCGTCACCGCGTAGATCGCTGACGAATACCAGGTTGCCCCGGGATTTGCTCATCTTGGCCCCGCGGTAACCGACCAGGCCGGTATGAACGTAGCTGTGAGCCGGGTGGGTGTGACCAGAAGTCTGCCGCAGGTGCGCGATCGACATCTCGTGGTGTGGGTAGATCAGATCACGCCCACCACCTTGCACGGTGATCGGTACCTGCAGATTCTGTTGCGCGATCACCGCGCACTCGATATGCCAGCCCGGGCGCCCCTCACCGAGGTCGCCTCCCGGCCAGGCGGGCTCCCCAGACCGTCGGCCGCGCCACAGCAGCGGATCCCTCGGGTGCCGTTTGCCCTCGACCTCCGGGTCGCCGCCTCGTTCAGCGAAGAGCTGATCCATCTGGGCCGAGGACAGCTGTGAGATAGATCCCACCAGCGGGTCGCTTTGCAGGTCGGCGTACACGTCGGTACCGACGACATAAGCCGAACCTTGGCGCAGCATGGCCGAGACTGCCTCCACGACCAATTCGATCGAGTCGACCACACCGACGTAGTGGGTAGGCGGTACCACGCGCAGAGCCTGCATATCGGCGCGGAAGCGATTGATCTCGGTCGCAGCGAGATCGTGCCAAGCAACCCCGGTGGCGGTGGCTCGCTCGAGCAACGGATCGTCGACGTCGGTGACGTTCTGGACGTACTTCACCTCCAGTCCGGCATCGCGCCAGCATCGAACCAGGACGTCGAACGCCAGGTAGGTCGCAGCGTGCCCGAGGTGGGTGGAGTCGTACGGTGTGATGCCGCAGACGTATAGGCCCACGGTGGAATCGGTTCCTGGCGCGCCGACCAGCAAGCCGGTCGCCGTGTCGTACACCTGTGGCACTGGGCCCCGGTCGGGCAGAGCCGCGAATCCGGGTTCGTTCCAACTCTTCACGCTGTTGAGCCTAACCGCGCCATTGCCTGACCCCCTCGTTTCACGGTGTTGGGACCGCATCGACGATACCGGTGATCAGCAGCACCACTACCAGTGCCGCCAAGCCGATGCGGTAGTAGACGAAACCACGGTAAGAATAGGTCGAGACGATCTTCAGGAACGCGATGATCACGACATATCCGACGGCAAACGCCACGATGGTCGCCACGATGGTCGGTAGCAGGCCGGCGCTCGCGCCGCCCGTGCCGCCGCTCTTGATCAGCTGATAGAACCCGGAACCCATCACGGCTGGGATCGCGAGCAGAAACGAGTACCGGGCTGCCGCTTCCCGGGTGTAGCCCAGTAGTAGGCCGGCGGTGATCGTGCCTCCGGAGCGCGACACACCCGGGATCAAGGCCATCGCCTGGGCGCAGCCGAACAGCAGGCCGTCGCGCCAGGTCATCTGCTCCAGGGTTTTGACCTTGTGTCCGCGAACGTCGGCCCAGCCCAGGATGATGGCGAACCCGGCGAGCACGGCCGCGGTGATCCAGAGGTTGCGCAAGGTGTGCTCGATGGCATCTTGGAACAACAGGCCCAACAGCACGATCGGGATCGATCCGACGATGACGTACCAGCCCATGCGGGCATCGGGATCCGACGTCGGCAGTTGCCGTTTCCAGGGCCCGAACGGGAGTGCCTTGACCCAATGGCTGATGATGCGGCCGATATCGCGCCGGAAGTACAGCACGACCGCCGTCTCGGTCCCGATCTGGGTGATGGCCGTGAATGCCGCGCCCGGGTCGGAGCCCATGAGGTCGCCAACGATGCGCAGGTGCGCACTGGATGAGATCGGAAGGAACTCGGTGATCCCCTGCACCAGACCGAGAATTGCCGCTTCAACGATGGACACGGGCGGCAAGGGTATCGACAATCCCGGACATCATCATGCGGCGCGCGGACGGTAGCCTGCCCGGATGGAGTGGCGGCAGTTGGGCAGGTCTGGGTTGCGACTGTCCTCGATCGGTCTGGGGACGATGACCTGGGGGCGGGACACCGATGAGCACGAGGCTGCCGAGCAGTTTCAGGTGTTTCTGGACGCGGGCGGGTCGCTCATCGACACGGCACCGACCTACGCCGATGGCGCCGCACTGCAGCTCATCGGAGGGCTGCTGCAGCAGGTGGGGCGCGACGACGTTGTGCTGAGCCTGCGATCCGGAGTGGCCCGGGGTCGGGTCGATGCTTCCCGAGGTGCCTTGCTGCATTCGCTGGATACCAGTTTGCGGCAACTGGGGACCGATTACCTGGATCTATGGCTGGTACAGGCCCCCGACCCGAATACGCCGGTCTACGAGACCCTGTCGGCGATGGCTCGGGCGGTCTCCTCGGGCCGGGTCCGTTACCTCGGACTGGCCAACCACGCCGGCTGGCAGGTGGCGCAGGTGGCGACACTGCTCAGAGACGATCCGGGTCTAGCAGGGATACAAACCGAGTATTCGCTGCTGAACCGCAGTGCCGACGGCGAACTGCTGACGGCTGCTGCCGCGCTGGGGGTGGGCGCGATCGCATGGTCACCGTTGGGCCGCGGGGTATTGTCGGCCAAGTACCGGCATTCGATTCCGGCCGACTCACGGGCCGCATCACCGCACTTGCGGGGTTTCGTCGAGCCGTACCTGTCCGGGCAGGCACGCACTGTCGTGGAGGCGTTGGCGACGGCGGCCGACGGGCTCGGGCGCGCACCGGTGGAGGTGGCCCTGGCCTGGGCACGAGATGCCGCGGGTATCGACAGCGTGCTGGTCGGTGCGCGAACGCCGGCTCAACTCAAGGGATCACTCGCGGCCGTGGACTTCACACTTCCGGAACAGATCCGAACAGCCTTGGATGAGGTCGCCGACCAGGCTCAGGCTGCTTCGGGCACTCGGCGGGACTGATCGACCCGACGACTACTCTTCCTCGTCCTCGTCATCCTCGTCGTCATCGTCGATGTCTTCGTCATCATCATCGTCATCAACCAAGTCAAGAGGCGTGTCGACTCCGGTGACGTCGAACAACACCTCGTCGTAGGCATCGAAGGCGTCGGCGAGTCCCGCGGCTGCATCCATCACGACATCCGCCTCCGGGTCCGAGGTCGCGATCGCCGATTCCAGATGTGCGTGCAAGGCTGCCACCAACTCGTCGAGGGCGGTACGCGGATCGAGGGCCATGCGGTAAAAGGTATCGCCCCTCAGGGGTTGGGCATACCCCCTATCGCACTGAGCACACGCCGCTACAGTGGCGACCATGCCGACCCAGCCCGCGCTACGGCCCACACCGGAGTACGAGGTCAAGATCGTGACACTGCCACGCAGCACGTCTCGGGGCGACGTCCGCCGGCTACTGACCGAGGAAGCGGAATACGGGAAGTGGGAACTGGCCCGGTTGCGCCTGTACGTCGGTGGTCACCGCAAGGTATGGCTCCGCCGCCGGATCATCCGGGTGCGCTCCACGCTCTAGGTGCACCCGGCGCGAATCCCTGCTTCAGCGGTTCTGCGAATCCCTGTTCAGCAGTTCTGCAGGAAACTGCGCAGGACTCGAACCCCGAACTCGAGGGATTCGGTGGGCACACGCTCATCCACGCCATGGAACATCCCAGCGAAGTCCAGATCCGGCGGTAGCCGGAGCGGCGCAAATCCGTAGCCGGTGATGCCCAGCCGGGCCAACGACTTGTTGTCGGTGCCGCCAGAGAGCATGTACGGCAGAACCTGAGCTCCCGGATCGTGCAGATCCAATGCGGTGACCATCGCATCTACGAGATCCCCACCGAACGGTGCTTCCAGTGCGATGTCCCGCTGCAGGTCGCGTAGTTCGATTCCCTCCCCGGCCAGTCGCCGGACGGTCTGGATCGCATCCGCTTCCTGACCGGGAAGGAACCGCAGGTCGACCACGGCACTGGCTTGGCCGGGAACCACGTTGGCCTTGTACCCGGCATCCAGTTGGGTGGGATTGGCGTAGTTGGCGGTGGTCGAGCCGATGAACTTCGCCATCGGGCCGAGCGCGGCCACCAAGTCATCGACACTGCCCGGATCCTCGGGCTCGAACCGCATTCCGGCGAGCTCAGCCACTCCGGAGAGGAACGCGGTCACCGTGGGATGCAGGTGCTGATCGAAACGGTGCGCTCCGATCCGGGCCACGGCGGCCGCTAGCCGGGTCACGGCATTGTCGGTGTTGACCTGGGAACCATGACCAGCGGTTCCGTCGGCGAGCAGTTGCAGCCAGGCAATGCCCTTCTCGGCGGTCTGCAGCAGGTAGGTACGGCGCCCGTTGATATCGATACTGAAACCGCCGACCTCGCTGATCGCTTCAGTTGCTCCCTCGAACCACTCCGGATGGTTCTCAACGACCCAGCGAGCACCGAAAGTCCCACCGGCCTCCTCGTCCGCGAAGAACGCGACGACCAGGTCTCGGGGTGGTTGCCAGCCGGTACGCGCCATATCGCGCAGCGTCGCCAGGATCATGGCGTCCATGTCCTTCATGTCGACGGCACCACGCCCCCAGATCATGCCGTCCATCTCTTCGCCGCCGAATGGATCCATCTTCCAGTCGCTGGCCTGGGCCGGCACCACGTCCAGGTGTCCATGGACCACCAATGCCGACCGGCTCGGGTCGGCACCAGGGATGCGCAGCAACACCGAGCCACGCGTTGCTGCCGACTCCACGTAGCTGGGTTGATAGCCCACATCCTCAAGCAGCTCGATGACTCTTTCCGCGGCCGCACGCTCCCCCGGCCCAGTCCCATCGCCGTAGTTCGAGGAGTCGATCCTGATTAGGTCGCGACAGATCCTGACAGCGTCCTGCTCCAGGCTTGGTGACGGTGCGCTCATGCGCGTGCAACCTCCGCTATTCGCTCTGTTGGTGGTGTGGTTACGCATCATGCCGCGTCAACCATCAATGGCACCACACCGGGCCAATGCTTGAAACTTGAGGTATTGATCGCGATAGCATGTGGAAGCCGAGAACAACTTCCCGTCCCCCTCGGGAATTCGATGCTCGGTTAGCTGCGACGAGTCGGCCGGTCCCCTCTGGTCGGGCGTCGCGCGGTCGGCCCCGGCGCATGGGTGCGTCGGGGCCTGACTCTTTGCTGACGAGCAACCGGCTCGCCCGCTCAGCCGGGCCGTCCGGATGCGGCTGCCCAGGCAGGTGCGTGATATCTTTTCCGGCGTTGTCGAGGCGCTCCCCAGGTGCTTCGAACAGCCGCTCGTCCGGGTGGCGGAATTGGCAGACGCGCTAGCTTGAGGTGCTAGTGCCCGTTTTAGGGCGTGGGGGTTCAAGTCCCCCCTCGGACACAGCAGAATCGGTGGAATCCCAATTATTTCAAGGTATTCCGATCCCCTCCAGCGGGGTCGATGTTGCCTGAACTCAGCACCACAACCCCGGAATCCGGCTCCGCCGGATGCTGCCGCACGCCCCGGCTGAGTCCATTCTCGGACTAGAAGGGCAGTAGTGGGTGCGCGCGACAGTGTTGGTAGGGTCACCGCGTCAGTCCAAGCTTCTTTGCGATGGTCTTGCCAGCCCGCTCCCACTCAGTGCCGAAGTGGTCGTCGGTGACTGTGTACGTCCAAGTCGCGCCCGGGCGATAGAGGCCAACATCGCCCAGATCGAGCACCCCATCGGCGACGCGGGCAGCCGTGACGATCGTGACGGCCTCCGTGAGGGCATCATCGATGATCGACTTCGCCGCTTCGGCGATCACTCGGTTGAATGAGTGCTCGGGATCCTCGCGGGCGAGGGCTCGCAGATGAATGCCCTCTCGAATCGCTGCGGCGTAGGCCAGATGCTCGGTCCAGCGGTGGTCAAGGCAGGCCAGCACAACCAGGCGTGCCGCCTGCAAGAGGTTCTTCGTCGACAGCTGCTCCCGAAGTTCCCCGATGCGCTCGGGCGCCAGGTCTGCGAGCAGGTCCAGAGCGCGATCGGTGCGCAGGACTTCTCGCCGCAGCGTGAGGACGTGCTGCCGATGGATGCCAAGGAGACGGCCATAGCTGCCAGAGAGGTTGCGCAAACTATGTTGCTGACCGTCCGAGATGCGCTGTGCCTGGTCGGTCAAGCGAGCCAGGCTGCTGTCGCGGACCGTTCCATCATCGGCGATTCGGCGAGCGGCGTGAGGTTCCTCGACATTTTCGGTCACCAGACCGTCCTCTAGGCTCGTCAGAAACACCGTTCGTCCCGGGTCACCCTGGCGCCCTGCGCGTCCGCGCAATTGATCGTCTAGCCGCTTACTGGGGAAGCGTCCCAATCCCACCACCAGCAGGCCGTCGAGGTTCGCGCCCTCGCCCGTGAGATGGATGTCGGTGCCACGTCCAGCCATTTGGGTGGAGACGGTGATTCGGCCGGGCTCACCGGCTCGGGCGATGACAGCGGCCTCAGCGGCGTCATTCTTGGCATTGAGTACGACGGACGCCAGCCCGGCTTCGCCTAAGAGGCGAGCGAATCGCTCGGACTCAGCGACCGACTGCGTGCCGACCAGAACCGGCTGTCGGTGGCGGTTCGCTTCGGCAGCCAACGCCACGGCGGCCGCGTCGCGCTGCTCCGTCGTGCTGTACAGCCTGTCGGGCTCGTCGGTTCGGATGCTTGGCCGGTTCGGCGGAATCCGACCGACAGGCAGTCCGTAGAGTTCGAGGATCTCTGCGGCCGCAGAGACGAGCGTCCCGCTCATCCCGACGACCGGTGCGTAGAGCCCGATCAGATCCTGCACTAGGAGTTGGTCGAGGATATCTACGTTGCTGCTGGGCGCTAGGCCCTCTTTCGCTTCGACGGCCGCCTGCAGGCCCTCGGGCCAGCGCTGCAGTGCCTCGACGCGCCCGCGAGACTGACTTATCAGTCGAACCCGGCCATTCTCCACCACGTAGTCGACATCACGAGTCAACAAGACTTCGGCATACAGGGCGGTATGGACACTGGCGAGCAACTCGGTATCGGTGCCAAAGAGATCCACTCCAGGAAACCGCTGTTCGACCGCTTGCAGTCCCTCCTCTGTCAAGTGGACCGTGCGGAGGTCAGCATCAACCTCATAGTGAGTGTCCGCACGCAAACTAGCCGCAAGCCCCGCAGCGTCGTGGTCCGTTCCGCCTGCGTCGGCCTGTTCGCCAGCCAGCACCAGAGGTACCCGGCCTTCATCAAGCAGTACCGCATCGGCCTCGTCGAGCACGGCTGCGGGCGGCGCGATCCCGACCAGTTCGGACGGATCTAGGCGCAGGCGGTCCCGCAATACATCGAATCCGGCCTCGGTGACCGGCACGTAGACGACGTCCGCCAGGTAAGCGTCCCGCCGAGCCTCATGCGCCGTTCCAGAGGTGACCGACGAAACCGACGCCCCTGTCGCTTCAAGGAACGGACCCATCCAGGTGGCATCTCGGACGGCGAGGTAGTCGTTCGCTGCCAGGACGTGGACATGTTGCCCCGATCGCACGAGGCCAGCAGCGACGATGGCGCCGACAAGAGTCTTGCCCTCGCCTGTATCAACCTCCACGGACGTGCCACGTAGCATCGCTGCTGCCGCCCGCAACTGCACATCGTAGGGGCGCAACGCCGCTGTCCGTTGAGCCAGTTCGCGCGCGGCACCCAGGAAGCCCGCCAACTCGTGATCTGACGCGGCAAAGGACGTGCCAGTCGAACGGATTCGCTCGCGCAACTCGTCATCACCAAGGGCCGCGAGGGCCGCACTCAACCGCCCGACGTCGGCACTAACCGATTCAGTCCAGGCGAGATCCGCAGACCCGGCAGGCGGCGGCATCAGTCTCTCCATGAGCCTTCGCCAAGAATTCCTCAATCTCACCCACGCCCTCCTGTGGTCGTGGCTTGCCTAGCTTGTCAGCAACCCTCTCCGCAGAGTGCAGCACGCGAGTTCTGATCCTCGCAATCATCACGGCCGCGTTCCTGGCCACGTGGTTCATCATGGCGGCGGGCAGCGAAGAGTTCTGGTCCGAGACTCTGATGGCCGCCACCACCTACTCCATTGGCCCGCTGTTCACGCGCTATCTCGGTGCAGCAGGCTGGATCGGTCCGTGTGCTCTCGGCATGATCGTGATCTTTGTCGATCACGGCCCGATGACCCCCTTGACTCACTTCCTCAACGCCAATGTCACCCCTCCCCTCGGCCTGGCCGCATGCACGCTGCTGCTACTCCTGAGCATCGTTGTGAACCCACCCGTTCCCAACCGCGAGCGATCCCCGCAGAGCCCAGTATCCTGCCTCCCTATGGTGGACCTCCCCTCATGCGCTATCGGTATCGAAGCCAACGTGGACCGGCAGGAGGTGTGGTTACAGCAGCATCCGACCTGGCTGTTGGCGGGCCTCCGGGCCGGGACGTTGCGCGATCACTTCGTATCCAAGGGCACCACGGAGCCGACCGACCTGCCGATCACCCTTGAAAATCTCGGCTCGATCACCCTGCCGACCGGGCGACTCGTCGCATGTGACCCCTATATCGGCGCAGGTGCACCATTCACGGTTCCGCTACCCATCGGAAACTCCACCGTGGCGGTCGCCCGCGCGCTGGTGGGTGAGGACCATCGACGGATCACCGCGGCGGCCCTGATCGCCCAGCCTGACCAGACGATCGTGCGCTGGACCTGCGGCCAGACCAGTGATGGCGACTTGAGCGGCAAGCTCGGCGAGTTCTGGGCTTATGGAGTCGATGCCGGCACCGGTTGCTTCGCCCCGGCTGAGGTGCTGGAAACACTTGGCGAGGTGATGGATGCGGATGCAGGGATGCTTGAGGATCCGATTTCGCGGATGCTGTTCGACGGTCCGGGATCTTCGACTGAGCAGGCGGGCATCGTCGCACCACGAGAGGGAGCACTCCCGATCGCAGCGTTCTCCAGCGGCTGGGGTGACGGTTCCTACGGCACCTGGCTGGGCCACGCCGCTGATGACAGCGTAGTGCTCGCGCTGACCGACTTCCAGATCGCCACCGACCCGTGGACCATGCGCTGACCTGACATACACGGGCCACTACGGCATGGGTAGCAGGATGTCCCGGGCGATTCCCGTCGAGTCCTCTCAGCGGTAGCCGAACCTCCGTACCCGGGCAATGTCAGCAGGTCCACCTCCGGGAAGGATCGAGCCGCGAAATGTCGGTCAGCCCGCCCCGGATCGGACCACCTGGGCTGGACAGCACCGGCAACGGGATGCCGACGCCGCCGTCCTCCGGCGCGGGGACCTCCTCCGGCGTGGGGTAAGTCGGCGGGTCCACACCGTCATGCGAGTCCTGCGCCGTCTCACCATGGCGCTATCACCGGGCCATGCCGCGATCTTGCGAACGCCTCAGCGCCCTGCCTCAACAAGCTCAGCGACCCGCCGCAACAACGAATCGGCAACAACCCCTTGCGCACCGCCGAAAACCTTGACACGCTTCCCAGAATATAGATAATCGATAATCGAGACTCGCAAGGAGGCGATCACCTTGACATTGGCTACCGAGCCAACCAATCCTCAAGATCCCGGCACCGCTGGCGGGGCGATCTCAATCCAGAACGTCACCAAGCGATACAACCCTGACGACACCGAACTGGCGCTCGACGGGGTCTCCGTCGAGGTCAAGTCCGGCGAGTTCGTCTCCATCGTGGGACGCAGCGGGTGCGGCAAGACCACGCTGCTGCGGATGGTCGCCGGCTTCCACATGCCCACCACCGGTGAGGTGCTCGTTGAGAATGCTCCGGTGACCGGACCCGGTCCCGACCGGGGCATGGTGTTCCAGAGCGCGGCGTTGTTCCCATGGCTGTCCGCCCGTAAGAACGTCACCTTCGGGCCTCGGGTGCAGCACGTTTCCGCTGCCGAGGCCAACGCACATGCCGACGAGTTGCTGGAACTGGTCGGCATCACCCAGGCGGCCGAGCGGTACCCGCATGAACTGTCCGGCGGTATGGCCCAACGTGTCGCCATCGCGCGAGCGCTAGCGACAGACCCATCAATGCTGCTGATGGATGAGCCCTTTGGTGCCCTGGATGAGTTGACCCGGGAAGCGATGCAGGAGGAACTGCTACGGATCTGGAAAGCGAGCAACAAGACCGTCCTGTTCGTGACCCACTCGATCGCTGAGGCCATCTATCTCTCCGACCGGGTCATCGTCATGACGCCCCACCCCGGTCAGGTACGCGCCGACATCACCATCGACCTGGAGCGGCCGCGGGAACGCACCTCACGGGAGTTCGCCGAGATCGAACGTGAGATCCACCATGCGATCTTCTGAGGGCAAGGCCGCACGATGGCGTAGTGTCCTGCTCGACTTCGCCATCGTTCCGGTCATCCTGATCGTCTGGGAGTTGGCCTCGCGGACCGGGATCATCGATACGACCCAGTTCCCAGCGCCGTCCAAGATCGGTAGCACGATCGTGGCGCTAATCAACGACGGATTCCCCGTCGGCACCACCGCCTGGACGCACATCAGACCCTCGGCATTCCGGATCATCGTGGGCTTCTCACTGGCGACCGTAGTAGCCATTCCGCTGGGCCTGCTGCTAGGCCGAAACGACGCATTGCGGCGCTTCTCCGATCCAGTCGTCGGATTCTCCCGGTCAATCGCGAAGCTCGCTCTGCTGCCGCTGTTCATCGCATGGTTCGGCGTCGGTGAGACCACCCGCCTGCTCATCGTCGCCTACACGGTGTTCTGGATCGTGTTGGTCAACACCACGGTCGCTGTCATGGGGGTGCCACCGGTCTACCACGAGGCCGCGCGAGCGCTTGGTGCCAACGGGCGGCAGGTCTTCTTCAAGGTCACCCTGATGGCGGCACTACCACGCATCTTCACCGGGATGAAGGTCGCATTGGGCAGTGCCTTCCTGGTGATCGTTGCCGTCGAGATGGTCGGCACCGAGGAAGGAGTCGGCGCCTTGATCTCACAGGCGCGCACCTTCTTCCGGAGCGATATCGCCCTCGCCGGCATGGTGTTCATCGCCCTGATGGGGATCTTGCTAGCCACGCTGATGGATCTGCTGGAGCGCGCCCTGCTGCCCTGGCGCAAGGGACTGGAGGGGGCGAAGTGACCGCGACAGCCCAGAGCACCGGCCGCTCCTGGCGGTGGCTGCTGCCGCTGAGTTCGGTGGTACTGGTGATTGCGCTGTGGTGGCTGATCGCGAGATTCGGGCCGATCTCCTCCAACGTGTTCCCCGGACCGGTGCAGGTCGCCCGGGCCGCCGCCGAGTATCCGGCCTCGCGGTTGACGCTCGACATCGGCATCAGCATGCTGCGAGTAGCCATCGGGTTCATGCTCGCATTGGTCCTGGGCGTCCTGCTGGGCACTCTGACCGGAGCCAGCCGCGTGATGCAACGGCTGCTGCATGGCCCGCTGGAACTCCTGCGACCGATCCCGCCACTGGCCTGGATCACCGTGGCGATCATCTGGCTGGGGCTGGGCGAGGGTTCCAAGGTCTTCATCATCTTCATGGCTGCCTTCTTCCCCATATACGTCGCCGCATTCCGCGGCATCAAGGACGTCGATCCCATGCTGGTCGAGGCCAGTCGCACCCTGGGCGTCACCCAGCGTGGAACCCTGCTCCGGGTGCTACTACCGGCCGCAGCGCCCGATATCGCAACCGGTATCAGGATCGGGTGGGGTGTTGCCTTCACCGCACTGGTCGGTGCCGAGGTCATCGCCGGCGAAAGCGGGCTGGGATTCATGATCATGGACGCCCGCGCCATCGGCGAGATCCCGGTGATCGTCTACGGGATCTTCTTGATCGGCCTCCTGGGCTGGACCACAGACGCCCTCATCCAAAAGGTACTGATGGAGCGGGTGCTGGCCTGGCACTTCCGCGCCGAACACTGACGCAACGCACGTTCCGACACATCCGATTCACGAAGGAGAGAACCACGATGTCCCAAACGATCACTCGGCGCACCTTCACCGGTTTTGCCATCGCCGCTGGCGGTGCCCTGGTCGCTGCCTGTAGCAGTGGCGGAGGCAATGGTGGTGGCGGTGGTGGCGGGAGCGCCGATGGCGAGCTAGAGACCACCAGCATCTCCCTCGGCCTCAGACGGGGCCCTGGCTACACCATGCAGATGGTGGCGATCGAGAAGGGCTTCCTGGAGGACGCGGGGTTCACCGACATCAGCACATCTCAGTATGATGCCGGCGCGCAGGCGGGCGAGGCATTGGCGGCCGGAGAGCTCAATCTGTGGGCGACAGCGACCATGCCACCGGTGAGCATGCGTCACAACGGCGTTCCGATCGTCATCGTCGCCACCGCGGCGACCGGTCCCGGGATCATCGAGAAGCTGGTGGTGCGCGATGACGCCACGATCGAGACTCCCGAGGATCTGACCAAGATCAAGATCGGAGCTCTGGCCGGCTCCACGGCAGACTCGTGCCTCGCCAATCTGGAGGAACTGAACGGCCTGGAGCCGAACTCGCTGCAGAAGGTGAACCTGGCCCCGGCGGACCAGCTGGTTGCGCTCGCCAACGATGAGGTCCAGGGGATCCTGACCTGGAATCCGTTCCCGGAACAATTCAGGCTGCGCAACCCTGAGGTGCCGGTGACCTACATCTGGGAGAACAACACCAGCTACTTCCCGTGGGCCGACGGCGAAGAGATGAAGGGGTCGAACGCCCGGTTGGTGTTCTGCTTGCGTGAGGACTGGATCACCGCGAATCCCAATTCGGCAGCCGCGATGATGCAGGCAATGTTCGAGGCGCAGGCCTGGGTGGCTGACCCAGCGAACCGGGACGAAGCCATCGAGATGTATCTGAAGTACTTCGAGGAGGACCGCAGCATCATCGAAACCACCTGGGACTTCAACTTCGACCCCACGCTCGACCAGGCCTATGTCGACGATGTGAACGCCTACACCGACGTCGCAATGGCCTCGGGTGCGATCAGCGGCGACCGGCAGGATCCGCTGTCCTACACCTACACCGGCCTGCTGGAGGACTACGACCCCTCCAAGGTGCAGGTCGAGGGCGGCTGGCAGCCGTGAGCACCACCCGCACCGAGGACTAGTTCCGGCCTGGAGCACATCCGAATCACCTATCTGAAGGAGAGAGGATCAGCATGTCCCGAACGATCACCCGGCGCTCCTTTACCGGTATCGCCCTCCTGGCGGGCGGATCCGTAGTTGCCGCCTGCAACTCCGACGCCGGATCGAGCGACTCTGGGCAAACATCGGCAGCGGACGCCGAGACCGGCGACAGCGCATTGGAGACCACCACGCTGTCCATCGGGCTGTCCAAGGACCCTGGACTGGCATCACAGATGATCGCCATCGACAAGGGCTTCCTGGAAGAGGAGGGCTTCACCGAGATCGAGACCACCAGCTACGACGCCGGCGCGCTGGCTGGTGAGGCGCTGGCGGCGGGCGAGATCAATCTGTGGGGAACCTCCACCAATCCCCCGATCAGCATGCGACACAACGGAGTCCCGATCGTGATCACCGGCACCGCAGCCTCCGGGTGGAGCGAGAAGCTGGTTGTCCGTGACGATGTCACGCTGGAAACCCCGGAGGATCTGACCAAGATCAAGATCGGTGC
Organism: Beutenbergiaceae bacterium; assembly: GCA_047971285.1. Lineage (GTDB taxonomy): Bacteria > Actinomycetota > Actinomycetes > Actinomycetales > Beutenbergiaceae > Pseudactinotalea. The sequence goes on from JBKDZO010000053.1 coordinate 59,365, forward strand.
GCTGACCGGTGCCACCGACACCGTGATCGCCAACCTGGAGCGGCTGAACGGCTTGGACGCCGGGTCATTGCAGACCGTGAACCTCGCCCCCGCCGATCAGATGGTCGCGCTGGCCGAGGACGAGGTCCAGGCGATCATGATCTGGAATCCCTGGCCGGAACAGTTCCAGGTGCAGAACCCGGGCGTCCCGGTGACCTACTACTGGGAGCAGAACACCAGCTACTTCCCGTGGGCCGACGGCGAGGAGATGAGAGCCTCACATGCCCGGCTGCTGTTCTGCCTGCGGGAGGACTGGATCTCCCAGAACCCCAATTCGGCAGCGGCCATGATGCGGGCACTGTTCAACGCCCAGGCCTGGATCAGCGATACTGCGAACACCGACGAGGCGATCGACATCTTCGTCAAGTACACCGAGTACGACAAGTCGCTGATCGAAGCCATCTGGGGCGACTACACCTTCGACCCCAGCCTGGACCAGGAGTACGTCGAGGACCTGAACGCCTACACCGATGCGGCGGTGGCCTCTGGGGCCATCGGCGACAAGCAGGATCCGCTGTCCTACACCTATAGCGATCTGCTGGCCGACTACGACCCCTCGAAGGTGCAGGTCGAGGGCGGCTGGCAACCGTGAGTACACGATGACCGGGCCCAGTCTGGAGGGGGTTGCCGGGGCCGCACCACGTGGATACGAGAGCTTCGGCGGAACGGTGGCGACACGATCGTCGCAGTCCACGCCCTGGTGGCCCTCGCCCCAGCGCGCCCGCCCACAGGCCCCGAACGTGGTGGTGGTGCTCGTGGACGACATGGGGTTCAGCGATGTGTCCCCGTTCGGAGGTGAGATCGATACCCCGGCAGTTCAGGCGTTGGCCGACGAGGGGTACCGCTTGTCCAATTTCCACGCCACCCCGTATTGCTCGCCGTCGCGGGCGGCGCTGATGACCGGTGTCAATCCCCACCGGGCGGGGTTCGGTCTGGTCGCTCACTTCGATCCCGGCTATCCGGGCTACCGGATGTTGCTGCCGGAGAACATGCCGACGCTGGCGGAGTCATTCCGGTGCGGTGGGTACGCCACGTTCATGGTGGGAAAGTGGCACCTGACCATCGAGTCCCGCATGCACGACGGCGCGGACCGCTCATCCTGGCCGCTACAGCGGGGTTTCGACCGCTATTTCGGATCCATGGATGGCTGCACCACCTTGTATCACCCGCACCGGCTGGTGCGGGACAACTCGGTGGTAACCGAACAGTTCGGGGATCAGGAGTACCTGACCGACCGGCTCACCGACGAGGCGCTGGCTATGGTCGACGGGCTGCGCGGCAACGACCCGAGCAAACCGTTCTTCCTGTACGTCGCGCACCACGCGGTGCACGGGCCGGTGCAGTCCAAACCAGCCGATATCGCCAAGTACCGGGGCATGTACGACGCCGGCTGGCACCGGCTGCGGACCGAGCGGTTCGCCCGGCAGCAGGCCGACGGCCTGTTTCCGGATCAGACACCGTTGCCCATGTCCAGCCCCGAGGACACCAATGGAGTCCCCCGCTGGGATGATCTGGACCCCGAGGCCCGGGAACTCTACGCCCGCCATATGGAGGTCTATGCGGCTGCGGTGGACGGCGTGGACCAATCCTTGGGGCGCATCGTGCAGCGGCTCAAGGAACTCGGCGAGTACGACAACACCATCTTCGTCTTCACCAGTGACAACGGTGGAACCGGCGAAGGGGGGGTGGAGGGAACCCGCAGCTACTTCTCGCAGTTCGCCCAGCCCGCCGGGCTGCCCGAGGATTGGATCACCGATGTCCCTCGCCCGCTGTCGCAGATGGGCGGGCCGCGGGTGCACGGCCACTACCCGCGCGGTTGGGCGCACGCCTCCAACACCCCGTTCCGCAAATACAAGAGTTCGGTGTTCGAGGGTGGGGTGCACACCCCGCTGGTGCTTTCCTGGCCTGCCGGTCTACCCCGGGGGGCCGACGACGACGGCGTCCGTCACGGATTCGCCTTCATCAGCGATATCGCGCCGACATTGCTGGAGCTGGCCGGTGTCGGGCGACCGGATTCTCGCGGTGGTCTCCCCACCGTGCCGGCCGACGGCGTCAGTTTCGCTGGTCTCGTCCGCGACCGGAGGGCAGAGAGCCGGCACCAGGGGCAGTACCTGGCGGTCATGGGTCAGCGCGCGTACTACCAAGGTTCCTGGAAAGCTGTCGCACCACAGCTGGGTGAGCGAGACGACGACCTGAGCCAGTGGCAGCTGTACGACCTGAGTTCCGATCCGGCCGAGAGTACCGATGTCGCTCCCGAGCACCCGCAGGTGGTGGCCGAGTTGGCTGAACAATGGCGGCGTGCAGCCTGGTCGAATACCGTGTTCCCGCTGGATGACGACAACAGCCTGGTCAGCCAGCGGCCATCGACCGACCTGGAGTTCTCACAGCCGGTGACGCTCCGGCCGGGTATGCCCACGATGGAGCGCTGGCGTAGCCAACGATTGGTCAGCCTGCGGTCGTTCTCGGTGGAGGCCCGATTCGACCCCGATCCGGGGCACGGGGTGGTCTTCTCCCACGGTGATCAGGGTGGCGGGTATCTGCTGTACGTGATCGATGGCGAGCTGCGGTTGAGCTACAACGCGTACGGCGCCATGCACCGGGTTGCTGCACCCGCCGGGTCCGGCCGCGAAATCACCGTGCGTTTCGACGCCCTGGAGGATTTCGCATGGAGGGTGACGGTCGCGCGCGACGGCGAGCAGGTGGCCGCGCTGGATCGGGTACCGATGCTGGTCGGGCAGGCACCGTTCACCGGCATCAGTGTCGGCTACGACGGCGGTGGGCCGGTCGACTGGGAGTTGCACGAACAACACGGTTCGTTCCCCCACTCGGGCTCGTTGACCGCTGTCCGCTACATTCCCGGCGCACCGGCCGCCTACAACCAGGAGACCATCGTCGCCATCGACGACATCAGCGCCCGGCTCATGGACTAGTCCCGCGTGTCAAGGTCACATCGCCGAACCAGGTATCGGCGACCGTAAAGCCCGCTGGATATGGATCAGTCGGGTGCAATCCCATCTGGTACAGCCCAGTGATCCAGGCCTGCCCGGCAACAGCCGGCACCACTGCCGGGTAAGGCCCAACGGTCGTCAAGGCATCGATGGAGGATGTGAACCGGCTTCCGGTGATCGATTCGTGCACGAACGTTTCTCCCGGTGCGATATGTCCCTGGGCAGGCAACAGCGCCAAGCGTGCGGAGGTCCCGGTGCCACACGGTGAACGGTCGCAGCGACCGGGCGAGACAACGACGGTATTGCTCGCCGTGAGCACTCCATCTTCACGCCGCAATGGCCCCATCATCTGAAAGTTCGTGATGCCCGGAATGCGCGGATTGCCGGGGTGTACAACCGGTAGTTGTTCGGCTGCGGCGGCCTTGATCCGCTCCCCGATATCACATATGTCCCGCGCTTCGTCCGGTGCGATCTCGAACCCCAGGGACTGCGCGTTCACCATCGCATACGTCATGCCGCCATAGGCAACGTCAATATTCACCGTCCCGAGGCCGTCGACGTCGATGCTGGCGTCCCGGAAGTAGACGAACGCGGGTTGGTTGACCAGCCGTACGCTCGTTGCCTTGCGATCTGCGCACTCACAACGCACCCGAATGAGACCGGCTGGTGACTCGAGCGTCAGTTCGGTGACAGGTTCGATCATCGGCAGTATCCCGGTCTCAAGCAGCACCGTGGCGACACACATCGTGTTGGACCCCGACATCACCGGGTACTCGGTGATCTCAAGGATCACATAGCCCATATCGGCTTCGGGATGGTTCGAGGGCAACACGATATTGGCGTTGTGCCAGACCGCGCCGCGCGGCTCGAACAACACGAGCTTGCGGATCTCGTCGAGGTGGGTCTCAAGGTAGACGCGTTTGTCGAACATCGACTCACCGGGGACCTGCCCGACGCCACCAACGATCACCTGACCGCTCTCCCCTTCGGCGTGGCAGTCGACCACCTGCAGGACTCGCGAGAATTGCATGTGTGTGTGCCTTTCGATCAGCGTACGTAGTCGGCGCCGGTGATATCGATCGTGGTTCCAGTGGCGTGGCGTGCCGACCCGCTCGCGAGGAACGCGACAACCGTCGCAACCTCCTGTGGTGGGGTGACCTCCCCCATCGGTAGCGCCGCAGCCAACGCCTCCAGGTCTTCGTCGGCGGCAAGATCGGTCGCAACCCAACCCGGTGAGACCGCGTAGGCATAGATCCGCTCACGGGCCAGACCGCGCGCCATTCCACGGGTCAGGGCAAGGAGCCCACCCTTGGCAGCGCCATAGGCGAGATGCTCGATGTCGTCGCCCCGGTGGGCCGAACGACTGGTCACATTCACCACGACGCCGCCACCGCGTGTTCGAAAGTGCGCTACCGCACAGCGACACATGTTCGCCGGAGCGCGCAGGTTGAGGGCAAGGTTCCGCTCCCAGCCTCCGATCCATCGTCGGTGTCGTCCAGGTTTGAGGCAATCCATGCGCCAGCGTTGTTGACCAGCACATCGATCGCACCGACAGCCGCGACGGCATCAGCCCAGACCTGTTGCGCAGCGTCGGGATCGCCGAGGTCACCTTCAACGATCCCAACGCGTTCGCCCAAGTCGGCGGCAAGCAACTCGGCAGGGACTCGGCTGCTGTTGCAGTGGATGACCACGGTGGCTCCCTGAGCATGTAGCTCGCGCGCGGTGGCCGCGCCGATGCCTCGTGATGCACCCGTCACGAGCACCCGCCGACCTTCGAGATCCCCCATCACGCCACCGCCTGTGCACCAGTGATCTCGACGACTGACCCGCAAAGGAAGGGAGCCTCGTCGGAAGCTAGGAATGCAACCAGAGCGGCCACCTCATCGGGCGTCCCAACACGACCGAACGGGACCTTCGCATCGAGGTCGGCCATGGTTCGTCCGCTTGCCGCGACCCCGGCTTCCAGCATGGGAGTGTGGATTTCGCCTGGGGCGACGGCGTTGACTCGCACCCCGTACTGGGCGTAGTCGACAGCGAGGCTCTTCGTGAATGAGACGACTGCCGCCTTCGAGACGTTGTAGGCGATATGACCAGGGGCGGCACTGATGCCCCATTGCGAGGCGGTGTTGACCACTGCTCCCCCACCTCGATCGATCATGTGCGGCAGCACGGCGCGGGTCAGATGGAATACCGCGTCGAGGTTGACTGCAAAGGTCGCCTCCCAGTCGTCCACGGTTAGGTCCAACAATGCACCGCGACGGTTGATGCCTGCATTGTTGACGAGCACGTCAATCCGCCTGTGGCGCTCGATGACACTGGCCACGGCTTGGGCGATGGCGGGCGGAGATGTGATGTCGAGTACGCAGGTCTCCGCCTGAAATCCAGCCGTGGCCAATTCGTCGGCTACGGCTATGGCGGCAGCTTCAGCCGCGTCCGCCACGATCACTGTGGCGCCCTCTCGGGCCAGTCGACGGCAAATGGCCGTTCCGATTCCGCCACCACCGCCCGTCACTACGGCAACACGGCCGGCGAAACGGCCACTCATGCTGCCGGTCCACGGAAGATCGTGCGGTGCCAGTCGCGCATCGCCGTTCCTGTCCGGTCGTACATGACATGTTTGACGATGGTGTAGTCATCAAGGGAGTAAGCGGACATGTCCTTGCCGAAGCCCGACTGTTTGACTCCGCCGTGGGGCATTTCGCTGATGATCCTGATCGCGATCACCGGCCGAGCACCAAATACCAGCACGCATCTACCCGCAGTCCGGCGGGCACAGATCGTGATCGATGTTGACCGGTTCCCCGATATCGACGACGCGTTCTACTCCTCGCTCGGCTACCTGATCGGAAAGCTCACCCCCAACAACATCCCAGCCATTACCGGACTCGAGGAGCTGGCCCCGACACGAGACGACCTCAAGTCATTCGGCGCAGCCTTCGCCACCACATCCGCCGTCCCAATGTTCCACGTCATCGGCATCACCCCCGAAGCACCCACACTCGCTGCGGTAGCCGACACTGACACCGCGCATCTACGCATCGATCGCACGCTGCTGAATGACACCTGGCGAGAACTCAACTCTGCCGACACCCGGGAAATCGACCTGGTAGCGCTTGGCAACCCACACTTCTCCATCGAGGAATGTGAGCGGTTGGCAGCGTTGTGCGAAGGCAATCTCGTCCATGAGAGGGTCACACTCGCGGTCACCTGCGCGCGAGAGACTCTGACAGCAATCCGACGAAGCGGAGTGGCAGCCAGCATCGAAGCCAGTGGCGCAACTCTCATCGCCGATACCTGCTGGTGCCTGATCGGATCACCCATCGTTCCCGTAAGCGCATACGCGACGATCACCAACTCTGGCAAATACGCCCGCTATGGCCCCAACGAGACCGGACGGAGCGTGCACCTCCGCAGCTTGACAGAATGCGCCGAGGCAGCCTGGTCGGGCCTGGCGCCGGAGCACCCGCCCGCCTGGCTCACGTGAGACGCACGGCAAGTTCGCAAGCGTCGCCGCCGGTATTCTCGAGCTATGAACACGTCGGGGATCAGGTCGCGCCCAGTTGCCCTCATGACGCTGGCTATGGTGGTCGCGATGGTGCTGGGTATGTCCCTGACCGCGCTCACCCCGCCTGCACAGGCAGCAACCCGGCACCCGTACCTCCGCTTCTCCGGTACCGCCCAGATCGGCCAAGGCTGGGGTGGCCTGGACTTGATCACACCGGGCGATTGGGACCGCAACGGCTACGACGACCTCATGATGGTCGACCGGTCCGGCGCATTGTGGTTCTACCCGGGCGATGGCCCGAATAGCTTCGGCAAACGCCGCCAGATCGGGCATGGCTGGGGCGCGATCGAGTCGATCCGCGGTGGTGCCGACTGGGACCGTGATGGCGATATGGACCTGTTGGCCCGGCTTCCCAGTGGCGAACTGCGCCTGTATGCGGGCAACGGTTCCGGTGGTTTCGCCGGGTCCCGCAAGATCGGGCACGGCTGGCAGGGGTTCAGCCACTGGACCGTCCTGGACCGCTCCATCGGCGGATATCCCGCCATCGTGGCCACCACGCCGGGCGGCCGTATGAGCCTGTACCCCACGGTGCGTGGCCGGTTCTCCTCCGCCCGGCAGGTCGGGCACGGATGGGGTTCCATGCGGATCATCACCGGCCCGGCGGACTGGGACAAGGACGGCTACTCGGACCTGATTGCCGTCGATGGCGCCAACCGGTTGCTGCTCTACTCCGCCAAGAACGGCGGTACCCGATTCAGCAGCTGGCAGATCGGCAACGGGTGGGGCGGTATGACGCAGGTGCACCCGGTCGAGGCCGACGCCCGGTCGGTGCGGCTGTGGGCTGTTGACGGCGGCGGCAGATTGTTCAACTACACCGCCACCTATTCCGGCGTCAACAGCGCCTGGGTGCCACCGATCGACTCGGTCAAGGGAGCGATCCCGGCGACCGCGAGCGGCTCACTAACAGTGGTCTCCCAATCGATGGCCGGTACCGGCACGGGAGCCAACATCACCTATTCGGTGCAAGTGGAGTCGGGCCTGCCGATCATCGGGAGCACCTTTGCCGATCAGGTGCACACGATCCTCAATGACCCTCGCGGCTGGCCACGCAACTTCATCCAGACGCGGTCGCGAGCCAGCATCCGGATCATTCTGGCCGCACCGGCCACCGTGGACCGCTTGTGCGCTCCGCTGCCGACCAATGGCTACACCTCCTGTCGACGCGGGAGTTCGGTCATCATCAACGCCGACCGTTGGGCCAACAACGCGGCCGCCTTCCGCAGTGCCGGCGGCAGCCTAACCGTCTATCGGCAGTATCTGATCAATCACGAGGTCGGCCATGCATTGGGCAATGGCCATCAAAGCTGTTCCAGGTCTGGGGCGCTGGCGCCGGTGATGCAGCAGCAGACGCTGACCGTTGCACCTTGTCGAGTCAATGGCTGGCCCAACCCGTAGATGTTCCACGTCGTCTTCTACTCCCCCCGGATCCCGCCCAATACCGGCAACGCGATCCGGATGACCGCGGCCACCGGGTGCACCCTGCACCTGGTGGAACCGCTCGGGTTCGATCTCTCCGATGCCAAGCTGCGCCGGGCTGGGCTTGACTACCACGACCTAGCGAACATGATCGTGCACCCGGATCTGCGAACCACACTGGGGCACCTGCGCCAGCACGGCAGCGGGCGGGTGTACGCGTTCACCGGTCATGCAACCACCACCTTCTCCACCATCGACTACCAGCCCGGGGACGCGTTGCTCTTCGGCCCCGAACCCGATGGTCTTCCGGCACACGTGCTCGACGACCCGGCAATCACAGCCCGGGTGCGGATCCCGATGCGGCCGGGCGTACGCTCGCTGAACCTGTCCAATTCCGCAGCGATCGCCGTCTACGAAGCCTGGCGTCAGCATGGCTATGCAGCCGGTGGCTAGCACCGATGTCCGTGATCGCACGTTCCCACTCCGTTCGGGGAGAGGTCACCCTGAGCCGTCGAAGGGGCGAACTGGAGTTGCGAGTCAACGGAACGTTCGTGATGGATACCGCGCACACGGCCAGCGAACGGGCACTGGCTCAGGTGGCGCTCGACGTCTGCAGCACGCCCGACCGCGTGCTGATCGGCGGCCTGGGATTGGGATTGACGACGGAGCAGGTGCTCACCGATCCGCGGGTGCGGCAGGTGAGGGTGGTGGAGATCGAAGAAGCTCTGGTGGGCTGGATGCGCGACGGCACCATCGCTCATGGGCCGCAACTGCTGGCCGACCCCCGGGTCCGGGTACAGGTCGATGACCTGCTCGTCTACCTCAGCCTCACCGAGCCGAACAGCTATGAGGTGGTGCTGCTCGACGTCGACAACGGCCCGGGTCAACTGGTTCACCTGACCAATGCGGCACTGTATGACCGGACCGGGTTGACCTTGCTACGACGGGTGCTCACCATCGGCGGCACGCTGGTGATCTGGAGCGCTCACCGGGCACCACAGCTGGTCCGAGAACTGCAGGCGACCGTCGGTTCGGTGCGAACGCTGCAGGTACCGGTGCGGTTGGATGGACGTGCCGAGCACTACTGGTTGTACGCCGCAACCCGTTAGCGGAAGTCCCGCGAGGTGGTGGCCACCTGCAGGCTCAGCACCTCGATCTTGTCCGCCATCAGGTTGGTGACCCCATCGGCATGTTCCACGGTCCCGCGGATCACCAAGGCGGCGCTGCTTCGCGCCACTCGCCGGTGCCGAGCCCACACCCCGGCGGTACACACAACGTTGAGCAGTCCGGTTTCGTCCTCCAGTGACAGGAAGGTGACGCCACGTGCGGTGGCTGGCCGCTGCCGATGTGTCACCACGCCCGCAACCCGTACCCGGCTGCCGTTACCCGCCAACGGCACCTGCGCAGTGGTGAGCACCCCGGCCTGCCGCAATTCCCGGCGTCGGAACTGAGTGGGATAGGAATCCACCGACAGCCCGGTGGCCCAGACGTCGGAAACCGCCTGGGTCACCTCATCCATCGGCGGCAGCTGCGGTACGTGCACCCCGACTGCGGTCAATGGCAGCGGTTCCTGCACATACCGTCCCTGCCGTTGGCCGCTTTCCCCAGCCAGCGCCCCCGCCAGCCAGATGCCCTCCCGGCGGGCGTGCCCGAAGCTTGCCAGCGCCCCGGCTGTGGCCAGGGCTTCCAGTTGCGCTGCCGATAGCCGCACCCTGCGGGATAGGTCCGCCACATCGGCAAACAGCGCCCGCTCACGCGTATCGACCAGCCGTTGCGCGCACTTGTCACCGATCCCACGTATCGGTGACAGTCCCAACCGAACCACGAGAGCACCGTCGGGCATCCGCTGCACACAGGCATGCACCTGAGATTGGGCGATATCGGCTCGTTCTACTCGTACTCCATGGCGCCGGGCATCGGCCACCAGCGAAGCCGGGGAGTAAAAACCCATCGGCTGCGCGGCCAGCAGGCCCGCATAAAAGGCCTCCGGATGGTGCACCTTCAGCCAGGAACTGGCATACACCAGGTAAGCGAAGCTGAACGCATGCGATTCCGGGAATCCGAAATCTGCGAAAGCCTTCAGCTTGTCGAAGATCTGCTCTCCGGTATCGGTATCCACGCCGTTCCTGGCCATTCCCACCAGCAACCGGGCATGCAGGGCTTCCATGCGTTCGGCCGAGCGTTTGGATCCCATGGCCCGGCGCAGCTGGTCCGCCTCAGCGGGGGTGAACCCGGCCACATCGATGGCGATCTGCATCAGCTGCTCCTGAAACAGCGGCACACCGAGGGTCTTGGCCAACGCCGGTTCCAGCAGCGGATGCAAGTAGGTGATGGGTTCACGACCGTTCTTGCGGTTGATGAACGGGTGCACGCTGTTGCCCTGGATCGGGCCGGGCCGGATCAGCGCAACCTCGACCACGATGTCGTAGAAGCAGCGGGGCCGCAGTCGTGGCAATGTGGCCATCTGGGCGCGGGATTCAACCTGGAACACTCCAACGGTGTCGGCGGCACACAACAAGTCGTAGACCGCCGGGTCCTCCTGCGGGATCGAGTGCAGACCCACCTGCACTCCCTCGATCTCATTGATCCAGTCGAAGGCCAGACGTAGCGCAGTGAGCATTCCCAGACCCAGCAGGTCGAATTTGACCAAGCCGGCATCGGCACAGTCATCCTTGTCCCATTGCAGGACGGTGCGGCCGGGCATGGAGGCCCACTCGGTCGGGCAGACATCGATGACCTGCCCCTCGCACAGCACCATGCCACCGGAGTGGATACCCAGATGCCGGGGAAGCCGCAGCATCTGTTCGGCCAGGTCCACCACCGGATCCGGTACCGCGTCGATGTCACCGGTGGCTGCAGCCTCCACCTCGGTACTGGGCGTCCAGGGGCCGTCGCGGCGCAACCTGTCCCGTTCACTGACCCGCTCTCGGGCCGGTTCCGCCGGCGGTTCCGGGCGTAGGCTGCCCCATCGTTCGATGCCCTTGGACCATGCGTCCTGTTGTCCGACGTCGTATCCGAACGCCTTGGCCGCATCACGGACCGCCGAGCGAGGCCGGTAGCTGATGACGTTCGCGACCTGCGCGGCGTGAGTGCGCCCATACCGTTCATAGACGAACTGGATAACCTCCTCGCGACGACCGGACTCGATGTCGATATCGATATCCGGCGGGCCGGAACGACCCGGCGAGAGGAAACGTTCGAATAGCAGTTTGTGCTGAACCGCATCGACGGCGGTGATGCCCAGTGCATAGCAGACAGCGGAGTTGGCGGCGCTACCCCGGCCTTGGCACAGGATCCGATTGCGGGTACAGAACTCCACGATCTGTTGGACGATGAGAAAGTACCCGGGGAAATCCAGGGCGCCGATGACCGCCAGTTCATGCTCGATCATCGCGTAGGCACCGGGCTGACGTTCTGCCTCCGGCGGTCCGTAGCGCTGCCGGGCCCCGTCATAGGTCAGCTGTCGCAACCAACTGGCCTCGGTGTGCCCAGACGGCACTGGGTAGGGCGGAAGATTCGGGGCCACCAGCTGCAGGTCGAAGGCGCATTGCTCAGCGATATCCACCGTTGCAGCCAATGCCTGCGGATGACTCCGGTGGATATACGCCATCTCCTGTGGGCTGCGGATATGCGCGGCGCTCGGGGGTAGCCAGCCATCGAGTTCATCCAAGCTACGGCGAGCGCGAACAGCTGCCAGGGCATTGGCCAGCCGTTGCTGGCCAGCAGAAGCGCAGTGAACGTTGCCGGTGGCCACCATCGCGACCTTAGCTGTATGGGCCAGATCGGCTAGTACCTGGCACCGCACGGCATCCAGGGGTGCACCCAGATCGGTGATTTCCACGGCGACGTTTCCGCGCCCGAAGGCCTCGATCAGCCGCTGCAGTTCGGTACCGGCGGCGGCTGGATCCCAGACGCCGGGGGCCGGCTCCAGGGCTCGCCGCACCGAACCCTTGCGACATCCGGTCAAGATCATCCAGTGGTCTGATGCAGCATGTTCGGCGAGTTCCTCCAGCCGGTAGTCGGCCTCACCCTTGCGGCCGGTGGCCAGGTGGGCGGTGGCGATCGCACGAGACAGCCGCTGGTAGCCCTGCGGCCCCCGGGCCAGCACCAGCAGGTGCTCGCCACCGGGATCGGGCATTCCGGTCGGGCGCATCGGCGAATCCAGACTGAGTTCGGCACCGAAAACACTGGGAAGGCCCAGGCCCCGGGCCGCTTGTGCGAACCGAACCGCCCCGTAGAGACCGTCATGATCGGTCAATGCCAGCCCGGACAAACCCCGCCCCACTGCTTCGGTCACCAATTCCTCGGGCTGGCTGGCGCCATCCAGGAAACTGAACGCCGAGTGTGCGTGCAACTCGGCATAAGCGGGAGCACCGCTATCGAACATGTGTTCGATACTACGGCACTTCTCGTGGTGCCCTGCCAGGACCGGTTCGCTAAGCAGGACTGCTGGTCACCGGCGCACTCTCACGTGTCACCAGCCACTGCAGTCCAGCC
>JBKDZO010000054.1:0-12881 GCA_047971285.1 Beutenbergiaceae bacterium
TGGACATGCTCGAAGGCGCGGACGGGCCGCTGGTGATGGAGGTCAACTCGTCCCCTGGGCTGGAGGGGATTGAAGCCGCCACCAAGCTGGATGTGGCCGGGTCCATCATCGACTACATCGATAACCAGGTCGCATTCCCCGAGATCGATGTGCGGCAGCGGTTGACCGTTTCCACCGGATACGGCGTCGCCGATGTGGTGGTGCACGCGGCATCGGAGATGGTGGGCAAACCACTGAGTGAGTCCGGGCTACGCGAGCGCGACATCACCGTCCTGACGCTGCACCGTGGCACCAATGTGGTACCCAACCCGGGCGGCAGCCGGGTGCTGGAGGACGGCGACCGGCTGTTGTGCTTCGGGAACCTGGAGCAGATGCGTGACCTGATCCCGAGCCGCCGACGCCGGGCCCGCCGGTTGCGCAAGCTGCCGAAGGAAGCCATGCCGGAGGCATAGGCCGGACGCTGAGAGAGATCACGAGATCGTCCTGCATCATCACATCGTGATGCTATGATGCGGTGGTGCGGACAACCTTGGAGATCGACGACGTCGTCCTCGCTGCCGCCCGATCCCTAGCTCGCACGCAGGGCATTTCATTGGGCAGCGCCGTCTCGGAGTTGGCTCGGCGTGGCCTCAATCAATCAGCACGCACCGATATCTCCTACAGTCCGTTTCCCGTCCTCATCGGTGATGGCACCGAGATCGTGACCGACGATCTGGTCAATGCACATCGTGATGGCTAGGCGCGGCACGCTTTTCGACGTCAATGCCCTCGTAGCACTGTGCCTGACCACCCACCTGCACCATCGCGCGGCGCACCGATTTCTCGCCACGTTGCACAACCCCTGGTACACCACCCCAATCACCGAGGCAGCCCTCTACCGGCTGCTGCTGAACCCGGCAATCACCGGAAGCCCACGAATGTTCGCCGAGGTAGACAGCGTGGTTCAAGGTCTGCGCACCCACCCAACCTGGAATTTGCTCGCCGATGACAGTACCTTGACCCAGGCCTCGGTCACCACCGCTGTGCTCACCGGCCATCAGCAGGTGACCGACCTCCACTTGGTCAACCTCAGCGCCAAACACTTGCTCACACTGGCGACATTCGACCGGGGAATGCTCCAGTGGCTAGCCCCTGCCGACCACCAGCACGTGCAGATCATCCCCACCTAGCCGGCAAGAGGCGGGCGGGCGATGGTCTTCAACACCGCGCCCGCCGGCTGCTCGCCGACGAGAACGCCCGCGATGTCCGCCAGCGCCAGGCTCTGCGTCGGGAACCGTTCCTGGTCGACCAGCCCGTCTGCCAGCAGCCGGACCGCAACGGTGACGTCCTCATCCCACAGATGCGCAGCCGAGCCGGCGATCCGCTGCTCGGCCACCACCAGTGTTGCCGGATCGATCGAGATCGGCTGGTGCGCTATACCCACCATCACCAGCAGACCGCCGGGCCGCAGCACTGCCAAGGCCGCCTCGGCCGCACCGGCGGCGCCGCTGCACTCGAACACCACATCGGCGCCGGGTTGCAGGTCCGAGGCCGACGCGGCCACATCGGTACCGGCGTCCTGCGCCAACAGCCTGCGGCCAGGATCCGGCTCAAGCCCGGTCACCGCGACCCCGTACCGGCGTAGCACCCGCACCAGGAGATTGCCGACCGTGCCCAAGCCCAGCACGATGGCACGCGCGCCGGCCAGGTCGCCTGCCTTCCGGATTGCCCGCACCGCCACCGATACCGGTTCGGCCAGGACCGCGACCTCGGTCGCGAGCTCGGCTGGCACCGCGACCAGGGTGTCCGCATCGGCGATCATGTACGACGCGAGTCCGCCGTCGGTGTGCATTCCGCGGACCGCTCGCTGCTCGCAGATTCCCTGTTGATGCCGCTGGCACCACCAGCAGGCACCACACCCGAGCACGACGTCGGGGATCACCCGCTGCCCCAGCCGTGCCCGGGTGCCGGGTCCGGCCGCGGCCACCGTTCCGAGAACCTCATGACCAAGCGTGATCGGCGCCATGGCGCCGGTGAGCGGATGCGGCCGCACGACGGGTACGTCGATCGGACCGGAACGAACCTCCTCCAGGTCGGTGCCGCAGATCCCGCACGCCTCGACAGCAATGAGCACCTGGCCCGGGCCCGGCGTCGGCACCGGTACCTCGTCGATGCGGACGTCGCCGCGTGCGTGCCACCGCACAGCGGGCATCGACGAGGCGGTCATGCGGGCGCCGGTGGTGGTGAATCCGAACCGGCGTCCGGCCGTTCCGGCCTGGCTTCCACGTCCTTGACCGATGCTCGGAACAGTTGGCGCCGCCGCAGTTGATCCAGCCCGGCAGCTGCCAGCAATACCAGCCCGATCACGAAATTCTGCCAGTTCGGGTCCACGTGCAGCAGGATCAGGCCATAGTTGAGCAGGCTGAGCATTCCGGCGCCGAGCGCCGCCCCCGGGACGGTGCCGATGGCCCCGGAGATACTGGTGCCGCCGATGACCGCTGCGGCGATCACCTCCAGTTCCAGGCCCATGCCCAGATTCGGCGGCGCCGAACCCAACCGCATACTCTGCAGGACGCCCGCCAGGGCGGCAGCACCGGCGCACATCGCATACACGGTCACCGAGATCCGCCGAACCGGCAGTCCGACGCTGGCAGCGGCGTTGAGGTTGCCGCCGACCGCTCGGATCGACCACCCGAGCGAGGTCGAGGACAGGATGACGTGCGCAACCACGCACACGATGAGCGCGATGAACACCACCGCCGGGATCGGGCCGACGGTCGCCTGCCCGAGGGCTGCGAAATACGGCGGAACGGTCGCGGTGTTGCCTTCCGTGAACGCGTCGACCAACGAACGGACCGCGAACAACGTCGCCAGCGTCACGATGATCGGTGAGATCTTGGCGTAGTTGACGATCACGCCGTTGATGATCCCGATCACTGCCCCGAGCAGCACTCCGCCGAGAATGGCCAGACCGATCGGCCAGCCCTTGGTCATCAGGTCGGCACAGAACATGGCGGCGGCGACATAGACCGCACCTACCGACAGATCCAGGCCACCGGCGATCAGGACCATCGCCGCGAACACTGCGGTGATGGCGATGAAGGAGGCATCCCGAAGGATGTTGATCCAGGTGGCCCCGGACAGGAAGGAGTCGCTCTGGGTGGCTCCCACCGCGACGAACAGCAGCATCAGGATGAACAGCGCGAAGCTCGGGCTGTACAGCAGCCGCCGCACGAAGGGTGAATGGGTGGTCGCTGCCGCCACCGCCACCTCATCACTGGGTTGGGCACTATCGGTGCTCACGGCGCCTCCTGGCTGGTTCCGAACATGGCAGATGTCAGGGCATCGGGTGGGTCAGCGGGCGCGGCCCCGGTGATCAGCGAGACGACTTCCCGCCGATCGGTCTGGGACACCGTCCGCAAGGCCCGCACCTCACCCAGGCGCAGGATCTGGATCCGGTCGGCGAAGTCGAAGACGAACTCCATGTCGTGGCTGACCAGGATCACGGCTTTGCCCAGGCTGCGCAGGTGGGCGATCGTCTCGCCGACCTGACGGGTTTCCCGTACTCCCAGGGCGGCTGTGGGCTCATCCATCAGCACCACGGGGTTGTCCTGCAGCACGGCCCGGGCGATGGCCACGCCTTGGCGCTGGCCACCGGAGAGCTCACCGACCGGCACCCGGACGCTGGGGATCCGGACCTTCAGCTGTTGCAGCGTGGCTGCGGCCTTGTCGATCATGGCCCGCCGGTCGACGAAGATTCCGGTGCGGGTGACCGGCTGGCCCAGGAACATGTTGGCGGCGATGTCGAGCGTCTCGACGACGGCCAGGTCCTGGAACACCGCGGAGACGCCGTGGCGCCTGGTCTCGGCGACGCTGGCGTGAGTCATCACCTGGCCGTCGATGTGGTAGCTGCCCGCATCCAGGTGATGAACACCGGCCAGGACCTTGACCATGGTCGACTTGCCTGCGCCGTTGTCACCCAAGAGCGCGAGCACTTCCCCCGGACGGGCTGCGAGCGATACCGCCCGCAGCGCCGTCACGTGGCCGAACCGTTTCCAACCGTCCCGGATCTGCAGGATGGAATCGGTACCCGTCATGGAAGTCATCGACTGCGGCTCAATCCAGCGTCGGATAGATCGATTCCGGGCATCCGGCGTAGCCACCGATTTCATCGGCGGAGACCGCCTGCACCGGAATCGCCCAGCTCTGCTGCGGCGAGGGGTTGCCTTCCTTGGCACCGCGGATCAGGTCGGTGACGAGTTGGGTTGCGCCGAACCAGCACTGGTCCAGGGTGGCGTTGACCCAGCCGTCCTCCATCATCTGGCGGGTCGCGTCGGCGGTATCGATTCCTAGCACATAGACATCGCCCGGCGCCTTGCCCGCCTCCGACAGGCCGGCGCTGGCGGCTGCGGGACAGTTGCCTTCCACGCACCAGATGGTGTTGATGTCCGGGTTCGCGGCGAGCATCGCCGACATCTTGGTCGCAGCAGTCGATGTCTCGGAGTTGTCGTACTCCGAGGCGGCCACCACCATGTCCGGGTACTGCTGCACGCTCCAAGCTTCAAATGCCTCGATCTGCGCCACCTGGTTGGGGGTGGAAGCATCGGTGGAGATGATCCCGACGACGGCGTCCTCGCCCACATCCTGGGCGATCTGATCGGCGGCAGCCTCGCCGAAGCTCTTGTTGTCTGTGCCGACCGAGTAGTCCGAGATCTCGTCGACGCAGCCGATGGTCACGACCACCACGCCCTGCTCCTGAGCCTTGCTGATGGTTGAACCCCAGGTCGTCGGGTCGGCGTCGCAGATGATGATGCCGTCGGCGCCGTCCGCCATCGCCTGCTCAGCCTGGGAGATGTTGGCTGGGATGTCCACCGTGGTGTTGCCGACCGCCGTCGCGGTGTAGTTGCCCACTTCGGCTTCGTCGACGAACTTCTCCATGGACGCGTTCCACGCCGGGTAGGAGGTGAGGATATTGATGTACCAGATGTTGAGATTCGCGCCCTGCTCGACCGTGTCGACCTCGCTGGTCTGCCCGTCGTCGCCCGCGGAACTCGCGGGAGCATCGGGGTCCGGCACGGTGCAGGCGGTGCCGGCGGCCATGGCCGCCACGGTCAGAGCCGCCAGGGCCGAGGTGCGGCGGATTGTGCGATTCATCAGTGTTTCCTTTCGTGATGATGGGACTAGGGGCGCACCGAAGCGCGCAGGTTGGTGTCGTCGCGGGCCAGGAAGTCATCGCGCAATCGCACGCCCAGCCCAGCCGTGGTGGGGATCCGGACTGCGCCGTCGACCACCGCGGGCACTCCCTGCGCGATCTGCGGGTACCAGTCGTCGTGGAAGGCCCGCACCGATTCGCCGATCAGGCAATTGCTGCGCGCCGCTGCCAGATGCACGGTGGCCGCGAAGGAGACCGGCCCGGTGCAGTCATGCGGAGCGAACGGAGTTTCTCTGGACTCGGCAATGGCGGAGATCGCCAACGCCTCGGTCAGGCCGCCGGTCCAGCCCGCATCGATGATGGTCACGTCGAGGGCGTCGGTATCCAACAGCGCCGCGTGCGCACGACGGCCGGTCAGCGTCTCGCCGGCGGCGATCGGCACCTCGGTCCGGTCACGCAGCATCCGGTAGCCATCGAGCGCGTCGGTGCGCAGCGGGTCCTCGACGAAGTAGGGGTCGATGTCGGCCAGAGCGCGCAGGATCTGGGTCGCTGGCTTGACCGACCACTGTCCATGCAGTTCCACCAGCAGATCCATACGATCGCCGGCTGCATCGCGTAGACGCTCCATGATCGACATGCCCTCGCGCAGCCCGGTCAGGGATAGGTCCCGGCCATAGGACTGTTCCGCAGCACGATCGAAAGGCCACACCTTCATCGCGGTGTAACCCTCGCCCAGCAGGGAGTCGACCAGTTCCTCGGGCCGGGTCAGGAACGCATTCAGATCGTCGTACGGTCCGGACTCGGTACCGATGCCCCAATTGCTCGACGACTGGCGGTTCTCGGCTCTGATGTAGTCGTAGCCGGCGCACGTGTTGTAGACCCGGATCTGGTCGCGTACCGGGCCACCCGCAAGTTCCGCCACCGACAGCCCGGCCCGGCGTGCAGTCAGGTCCCAGAGCGCAATGTCGCAGGCACTCAACGCCCGCATCTCGGCCCCGGAGCCGGAGAAGCCCACATAGGGTCGTCCCACTTCACGCAGGGTTTCCGGCGAAACGCTCTCCATGGCCAGCATCTGCGGCGCCAGCGTGTCGTGGATGTGGGCTTCAACGGCGGCGGCACCCCAGAACGTCTCACCCAGGCCGATGGAGCCGTCGTCGGCGCGAAGCCGGACCAAACACAGGTTGGGCTGGATCGGGGTCCGGATGGTCTCGATCGCGTCAATGCGCATGAGCGTCCTTGCTAATTAGCTGGTCTTGCTGGTCTTACCAGTCGGACCATACAATGGCGGGATCGGGATTCTTTGTCAAGAGGAGGTTTGCCGATGTCAACGGCGGCGATCGAAGAACGACCGTGGGCGGTCGTTACCGGGGGTGCAGGTGATATTGGCCGCGCTATCGCCAGACACCTCGCGAAGCACTCCGGATACCGGGTCCTGGTGTGCGATGTGCTCGCGCAGGACGAGGGGGACGCACTCACCCAGGCCCTGGCCGCGGACGCCCGCGTGGACCCGGGCACGTTCGGCTACCGCCGGGCCGACGTCCGGGTTCAGCACGAATTGGTCGACGCCTTGTCCGATCTGGCACCGCTGGATCTGGTAGTCGCCAATGCGGGGATCGTCGATTCAGCGCCATTCCTGGAGATCAGCGAGGAATCCTGGCGGGCGCAATTGGACATCAACCTCTGCGGCGCCTTCAACACCGCCCAGGCTGCAGCCCGGTCGATGGTCCAGCAGAACGGCGGGCAGATCGTGTTCATCTCCTCGTGGGTAGCTCAGCGGCCCTGGCCGGAGATCACCGCCTATGCCACGACCAAGGCAGGTATCGAGGCGCTGGCCCGGCAGCTGGCGATGGAGCTGGCTCCCCACGGTGTCCGGGCCAACGTGGTGGCACCGGGGATCGTGGCCGCGGGCATGGCCAAGCAGCAGATGCTGACCGAGCCCCAATACGCCGAGCGGGCCAGTCGGGCGATCCCGCTAGGAAGGTTCCAGCAGCCCGACGACGTCGCTGCGGTCGTCGGTTTCCTGGCCTCGTCCGGGGGCGACTACTTCACGGGGGCTACGCTACTGGCCGACGGCGGTTCCTCAGTCGGATCGTGATATCGGAAGTTCCGATAGCAGCGTTAGGAGAACGGATGGATCTGCCGCACAGCTCCCCGTCCCGGGTATGGGGCCGGACCGAGGTCCTGGGTGAGCTGGAACAGCGATGCCTGGACGGGCGCTACGCGGTGGGCTCGAAACTCCCGTCGGAACGGGAACTGACGGAGGAGTTCAGCGTATCGCGCCCGGTGATTCGCGAGGCGCTCTCCGGACTGGTCGAACGTGGCCTGATCGAGATCTTCCCCGGCCGGGGCTCGTTCGTACGGGAGACGACCACCTCGGAGCTGGCCCAGCCGCTGTCGCGAGTAGCACGGCGGGGCGGCGCCACCGCCCGCGATCTGGTCGCTGCCCGGCTGATGATCGAGAACTCTGCCACCGAACTGGCAACGACGCGGCGCGATGCTGGCGCCCTGAAGCGCATGCAACAGGCACTCGCCGAGCACGACCGGTCCCACAGCGTGGTCGAGAAGGCACGTACCGACCTGGCATTCCACGAGAGCATCGTGGCTGCCGCAGGCAATCCACTGATCGTGGTGATGTTCGGCTCGATTCGCTCCTACGTGTTTGCGCTGATGCTGCGCAGCCATAGCGACCGGTCGATCCAGCAGCTGGGCGACCCGATCCATCAGGTGATCCTGGCGGCCATCGAAGCGGGCGATCCCGAGGCCGCACGGGCCGCCATGGCCGAGCATCTGCGCCTGGCGCTCAATGTCTACGGCGACGATCTCGATCTGCCGCTGGAGGCGATGCTGCAGGACCTCGGATTCGACCCCGCCACGATCCTGCTCACCGATTAGACGCCCAGCTAGCGGGCGTAGTCCTCATCGGCCACGGGCTCCAGCCAGATCGTGGTGTCGGCCGGGTTGTCAGCACTCTCGTGCATGGCGATGTGCTCCATGAAGTCATTGGCCGTGGCTCCGTGCCAGTGTTCTTCACCGGGGGCGAAGTAGACGGTTGCACCGGTGGGGACCGTGACCACGGTGCCACCGCGAGATTGCATCAGCGCGATCCCCGACGTCACGTGCACGAACTGGCCGCGATCATGGTGATGCCACGCGGTCCGCGCACCGGGGGCAAATCGCACCAGTAGTACATTCATCCGCTGGTCCTCATCCTGCGGGGTGGCGATCGAGTCCAGCCAGACATCACCGGTGAACCAGCCGGGCGGGTTCTTTCCAGTGGCGGGTTTAGGCAGGATCTTCATCGTCGACGTCCTCTCTTCGGTTGCCCTCAGCCTGGCAAAGACCGGCCGTGATCGCCAGGTCCGGTTCGCCGGCACCGCCTACTGTGGTGGTGGTGAATCTGATCTGGCGCACGCTCTTGGTGTTGCTGCGCGGCCGGCAGGCGGCACGACGCCATGGCCTGCGCCCATTCACCGACATCTTCTGCATCCGGCTCCGGGTACTGCCGACCGATATCGACCTGTTGCGACACCTGAACAACGGACGCTATCTGTCGTTGTTCGACCTGGGCCGGTGGGACATGATGCAGCGCACCGGACTGACGCGGGTATGGCGCCGGCGGGGCTGGTTTCCGGTCGTCTCCACCGAGACGATCACGTTCCGCAAGTCGCTGCGGCTATGGCAGCGTTTCACCCTGCAGAGCCGCTGGATCGGTATTGACGACCGTGCGCTCTACATGGAGCATCGCGCAGTGGTCAACGGCGAGATCTACGCCCGCGCGATCATCCGGGCCCGGCTGTTGAGCAAGACCGGGCCTGTGCCTCATGCCGACCTGTTCGCCGCGGTCGACCTACCCCAGGGGCTGCCAGAGGTCGAGCCCTGGGTGCACGAATGGGCCGATGCGGGCAAGCTGCCATCGACTCGGCGCCCGGCACCGACCGACTGGGCCTGACGGCCGGTCAGGCGCCGGCAGCCCTGCCGAGCGCAACGAGGTGCAGTGCCAGACGAGTACGGTCCGGTTGGTCGAGTTCGCGCAGCAACGCAGAGACGTGGTTCTTCACCGTTCCATGGCTCAGGTGCAGGGCTGCGGCGATGTCGGCATTGGCGGCGCCGGTAGCCACCCGCGCAGCAACGTCCCGTTCGGTCGGCGTCAGCACCTCCAACGGGTCACGGGCAGGGGATGCCACCAGCGCCCGGGTGACGCGCGGGTCGACCACCATCTCGCCCCGGACGGCTGCGGCCAGCGCCGTGGCAATCTCCTCCGGTGCGGCGTCCTTGAGCAGGAACCCGGCCGCACCCCGCGTGATCGCCTCACGAACCAGGTCATCGTCATCGAAGGTCGTCAGGACGACGATCGGAACCTGCGGATGTTGCCGCGCCGCTGTGGCAACCAGGCCCGGCCCATCCAGCACCGGCATCCGCGCGTCGGTGAGCACGACATCGATCGACAGGGTATTGATCAGCGCCAGCGCTTCGCGCCCGTCGGCGGCCTCGCCGACCACCTCGACACCGGGCAGGGTCTGCAACACCAGGCAGATCCCCCGCCGGACCAATTCCTAATCTTCGACGACCAGCACCCGCATCATGTCGGCACCACGACAGCCAGGCGCAGTCCACCCATGGTTGAGTCCGACATCGTCAGCGACCCGCCCAGGTCCGCCACCCGCCTGCGCAATTCCGTGAGCCCGAAACCCACACTCGATTCAGTGATTCCTGCCCCATCGTCATCGATTTCCAGCTGAACCTCATTGTCATATTGGTGCACCCGTACCCGCGCCCGGCGAGCGCCCGCATGCCGGACGACATTGGTCAGACCTTCCTGCACGCATCGGCGCACGATTAGCGCGATATCCGGACCCAGGCCCGCAACCCGCGCATCGACCTCAACCCCGAGATCAGTGCCCTGGAATCGTTGCGCCAACTCCGCGAACGCTGTTCCGTCTTCCAAGTCCTCCAGCGGCGTCGGATGGAGCGCACGCACCCAGGTGCGCCTGTCCCGGAGCGCGTCGGCCGAGGCGGCGCGCGCCTCTACCACCGTCTGCCAGGCCCGGTCTGGATTGCTGTCCCGCTGACGGTGGGCCGCGGTCAGCAGCAGTCCGATGGCCGTGAGCTGGTGTCCCAGACCATCGTGGAGTTCGCCGGCTTCCCGGGCCCGTTCACGAGCCAGCACCAACTCCTTCTCAACCTCGATCGAGGCGGCCAATGCCGGACGGGCGGCCTCCGCGAACAGCCGCAGCGGCATCGCGAACAGCCCGGTGACACCCATCGCCACCACCACGACGATGATCAGGGAGTAGGCCACCAGGAGCAGCGGCAGAGCCCCGTCCCCGACGACCTGCGCTGTCAGGCTCGCAGCCACCATGGCAATGGGCACCCAATCGGCTGCCAGGTGCCGACGCCAGTAGATCCACAGCGCGGCCAGCACCGCGATCAGTAGCGAGTAGCCGATGGCACGCCGGTACCGAAGAACGCAACCACCAGTAGCGGTTGCGCAGCCAGGGTGAGCGCGAACAGAACATCCAGGATCTTCAGCGCACGTTTGTCCACTATCACGCTGCCAAACTACGCCGCCGCGGCTACCGGTACCCATGACTGGGGTCACTGATCAACCATGCCGATCGGCGGTGGTGGTCGTGACCGGTGGGGGAAGCCTGCCCGGGAGTCACGTTCGAAGGTGGAGGAGTGAATACGACGAGCACAGATCCTGGCCGCCCGACCGATCGCAGCATGCCCCGTTGGCCCAGGTGGGTCAGGGTCGCGATGGTGTTTCCACTACTCATGGCGCCGTACCTGGTCGCCTTTCCCGTTCAGGCCGTTCTCAGAGACTTCACCGCCGAGACCGGCACCGCCGGCGTGGTTGCGCGGATAGCGATCCAACTGATCTGCTTCGTGGGCTGGTTGGCCATCTTCTCGCTCTACCTGCGGCTGGTGGAACGCCGCAAGCTCTCCTTCACCGGGCTGGTGTTCACCCGGTGGCTGATTCCGGCTTTCCTGGTGGGTGTGGCTGGCAGTGCCGCTGGCCATCGGCGTCAGCGTGGCGTACTTCGGTGCCATGCACCTGCTCTCCTCCGGCGGTCAGCAGAACCTGGGCGAGCGATTCATCTACCTATTCCCGGCCGCCGCGTTCGGACTGTCGGCCGTGGCACTCGCCCTGCTCACCAGATCACTGTGGGCAGCGGTGGGCGTACACGCCGGCTTCCACTTCGCCACGGCCGTCGCCACGGTGCAGGGTGTCGGCGACGGTCCGGCCATGTGGGTCGCCACCGGCATTGCCCACACGGCAATCGGATTGGTTGCACGGGCGCTCTGGGCACGACGGGGCACAACGGGGCACGACGGGGCACGACCATCGAGTTCTCCCGATGACCGCCCGGCCCGCCAAACCAGCCCCAGCAGGGAATGGTTCGGTTTGGATAGGGGTATGCACACGCGGACGTTGGGACAAGGACTGCAGGTATCGGCCATCGGATTGGGCGCCATGGGGATGTCCCAGGGCTTCGGACCCAATCCCGGAAGCCGCGAGGACATGATCGGCGTCGTGCGCGGTGCCGTGGAGCGTGGCATCACGCTGATCGACACCGCGGAGGTGTACGGGCCGTACATCAACGAGGAACTGGTCGGCGAAGCGCTCCGGCCCATCCGTGACCAGGTGGTGATCGCCACCAAGTTCGGCTGGGATATCGACGACGACGGGCAGATGGTTGGCGTGAACAGCCGACCCGAGCACATCCGAGCCGTGGCCGAGGCATCGCTGCAGCGCCTGGGAACCGACGTCATCGACCTGTTCTACCAGCACCGAGTTGACCCGCAGGTACCGATCGAAGACGTCGCGGGTACCGTCGGCGAGCTCATCACCGCCGGCAAGGTACGCCATTTCGGGTTGTCGGAGGCCAGCGCGGGAACCATCAGGCGGGCAAACGCCACCCACCCGGTCACGGCGGTGCAATCGGAGTACTCGCTGTGGACCAGGGATCCGGAGCAGAGCGTGCTGCCCACGCTGGCCGAGCTGCGGATCGGCTTCGTGCCGTTCAGCCCGCTCGGTCGAGGGTTCCTGACCGGGACCATGGATGCGTCCACCAGCTTCACCGACGGCGATGTCCGCAATCGAGTCCCCCGTTTCGACGCCGAGAACCGGGCCGCCAACCTGGCGTTGGTCGCGCAGGTGCGCGATCTGGCCCGGGCCAAGTCGGTCACCCCCGGCCAGATTGCGCTTGCTTGGCTGCTGGCGCAGCACCCCTGGATCGTGCCGATCCCGGGTACCCGACGCATCGAACGGGTGGAGGAGAACATCGCCGCCACCACGGTGGAGCTTTCCCACCAGGAGATCGCTGAGCTAAACGGCCTCACCGACCGGATCCCCGTGGCCGGGAATCGCTACAACGACACCATGATGGGGTTCCTGGATCGATAGGTGTCGCAAAACTGCGACGGCCTTGCGACACCCGCGCGCACACGGCACTTCAGCAATGCCATAGCGTGAATCGCACCTCCAGCCGAAAGGTCTACCGTGATCCGCAGATTCCGCATCCTGGCCATTTTCGCCGCCGTCAGCGTCGGGGCGCTGCTGAGTGGATGTGCGGTGGCGGTGGACGAACCCGAATCCCCAGCCACGCCGGAACCGGCCACCACGATCACCAGCTCGACGCCGGAGGCCAGGAACACCGATCCCGCACCGACGCCGGAACCCGAGCAGACCTGGACCTACGAACTGGTCGATTCGGCGACCAGGCCCGCCTCTGCGACCTCGGCGGTG
>JBKDZO010000055.1:0-123111 GCA_047971285.1 Beutenbergiaceae bacterium
GAGCCGACTGAGCCGGTCGATCCGGTGACCATGGTCATCGTTTCGGACCTGCACTGCAATGTGGGCATGGCGCCGGTGATCGGTGCCGTCGTTGAGCTGGCACAGGCGGACATGCTGCTCAACGCGGGCGATACGGTGATGGCGGGCACCTCGGTGGAGGCGGCCTGCATCAATGCCTTCGCCGACGGGGTACCGAACGGGATTCCGGTCGTGGTGGCCAACGGCAACCATGACTCCGACACCACCGCGGACCAAGAAGCGGCCCGCGGCTGGCAGGTGTTGCGCGGTGAGCCAATCGAGGTCGCCGGGGTGCGCATCCTCGGGGACACCGATCCCACCTTGAGTTCACTGGGCGCCCCCACCAGCGGCCAGCGCGGTGAGAGCGTGGCCCAGATGGGCCAGCGATTGGGGGAGGTGGCCTGCGGGGCGCAAGCCACCGCCGGGATTGATCTGATGCTGGTCCACAACCCTGCCGCTGCCACCCCAGCACTACAGGCCGGCTGCGTTCCGATGTCCATCTCCGGCCATAAACACCGGCAGGTTGGGCCATGGCAGCGGGGCCTGGGAATCGAGTACGTCAGCGCCAGCACCGCTGGGGCGGCCGAGTCCAGCCCCACCATCGGTCCGCTGTTGGCGCCGGCTACCATCACCGTGATGCGCTGGGATCGCGCCAACCACCTCCCGATGGACTTCCGGATCGTCACTTTGGGGGTGGACCACAGTGTCGACCTGGGGCCATGGCAAGCCTTCCCGCCGCCGCCGTCCGAACCGGTCGATCTGCCCGTCCCGGAACCAGGCCAGGCGCCATGGGACCAAAGCTAGCCGTAGCGGATCTATCCTGTTCCGGTGAGCGCGAAGGCTGAGGCGGCCGAGACCGCCGGTGACCGTTGGCGGGGTAGTGAAGTCGAGCGGGCCGGCGGTGCCGGCCTCGAGTTCGCCTGGCTGCTGATCATCGCCGGTATGCTTGGCACGATCGCTTCGTTGATGCTCAACATCGAGTACATCCATACGCTGCGCGACCCCGACTATGTACCGGCGTGCGACCTGAACCCGTTGCTGAGTTGCGGCAACTTCCTGGGTTCTCCGCAGGCGCAGGCCTTCGGATTCCCGAACGTGATCATCGGCATCGCGGCGTTCCCGGTGCTGGTCACCACCGGCGTCGTCTTCCTCGCCGGGGCCCGGCTACCGCGCTGGTACTGGCGCGGTCTGCTGGTCGGCACACTGTTCGGGATCGCCTTCGTGCTGTGGTTGCAGTACCAGGCGATGTTCATCCTGCAGGCGATCTGCCCATGGTGCGCACTGGTATGGGCGGTGATGATTCCGATCTTCGTCCATACCGCCACCCGGGCAACCCAGAACGGAGCGCTGCCGGCTTCCGGTGGACTGCGAGCCTTGCTCGTGCAATACCGCTGGGTCTGGACCGGACTGTGGTACCTGGTGCTGATAGCCGTGGCGCTGATCGTGCTAGCGGACGGATGGCTCAGCCTGCTCTAGGTGCTCGTTCGCCATCGGGGTGCTCGTCGTGTTCACCACGATGCCCGTCACCCGGCCGTGCGTTGCAGCCCCGGAACAGGACCCACGCCCGCGCGCTGGTCGTAAGCTCGTGGGCGAGGACGCCTGGCGCATCCGCGTCGGCGATTACCGCGTGATCTACGAGATCTCCAACGACCGGCTGCTGGTCACCGTCGTCTGAGCCGCACACCGGCGCGAGGTGGACGACCGCTGAGCCGTATCCCGAGCGGTTAGGCAGCGATGCGCGGGGTGGAAGTGCGCGCCTCCGGTGGGCCCGTGACACCGGCTACCGGGCGGGCGTCTCCGGGCTCAGGAACGGCGCCAGCGCCAGGATCTGCGACCGCACGGTCGGCTCGTCCATCTGCTCCGGCTCCGGGCCGCTCACCAGCGGCAGCAGAGCCTGCAACCGATCGTGGTGAGCCTGCTGCTCGGAGGTCATCACCGTGTCCCGGTCCTCCCAATCGGCATCCTCCTGCACCAGCAGATCCAAC
Organism: Beutenbergiaceae bacterium; assembly: GCA_047971285.1. Lineage (GTDB taxonomy): Bacteria > Actinomycetota > Actinomycetes > Actinomycetales > Beutenbergiaceae > Pseudactinotalea. The sequence goes on from JBKDZO010000055.1 coordinate 2,004, forward strand.
TGGATCAGCGCGTCCTGGATCATGCCCTGGCTGGGCAATTGGCCCAACATCTGCTCCAGTTCCTCGACCAGGCTCGCCGTCTCCGGCTCCACCGAGTACACCAGGTCCGCCAGGGCTAGTTCCTCGGCCTGCGCCTGTACTGCCCGCAACTGCGCTACCCGCTCCAGGTAGGGCAGGTCCGCCGGCAGGTCGCGCTCCAATTCCGCCGCGGTCTGCTCCACCTGGGTCAGCACGCCCTGTCCCAGATCGGTGAAGAACGCCTCCGGATCCTCCAGGCTCGCGTAACGGGCCGGGGCGTGCACCCTCCAGTGATCTTGCGCGATCAACCCGTACCGGTTCGTACCCTGCTCCTTCTGCCGTATCGGTGCCAACGCGATCGATGCTTGCCTGCTTACCGACACCGGAGCGCGCCCGCCGACGCGCCATCCCGATCCCCATCCGCAGATTTCGTGGAGGCTACCAAACGCCAGCTGGTCGCCCTGGGCCGGGTGAGGCCCAGCACGGCAGCAATCCGAGGAAGTTCGCGCGACGACGACCCGTTGTGGACGTCGACTGAACGGGCGATCATCACTGTCCTGCAGTCTGGTGCGCGTGGCCACGATCCTAGGGCCGCCTCGGGCATGCGCAGCTCTGGTGGCGCACCCGCCGGCCAGTTGTGCAGGACTCTTGAGCCATTGACGTTTTGCGCGCTGCGCAGTTCGATGTGGTGTACGCCCAGTTCGACAAGGGGGTCGGACTGGGTGCCCACTCGGGCCTAGGTTGTAGCGGGTGAGCGTACTGCTGGGGCTGGACATCGGAACCACGGCCGTCAAGGTGGTCGGAATCGACCGGGGCCAGGTGTGTACCCAGGCCGAGCGCACCTACCCGATGCAGTCGCCCGAGCCGGGTCAGCAGGTGCAAGACCCGGCCGGTGTGCTGGCCGCAGTGGATGAGGTGTTGGCGACAGCCGGGACAGACATCGCCCGGGCAGGCCTGACTGCGGCCGGGCTGGTGGTCTCCACCGCCATGCACGCCTTGATCGGCCTCGCCGCCGATGGCCTCCCGCTGACCCCGATCATCACCTGGGCGGACACGCGTTCTCATGAGCAGGCACAACGGTTGATCCAGGAAGGATTGGCGGCCGATCTGCTTGCCCGCACCGGTACCCCGGTGCACCCGCTCAGCCCGCTGACCAAGGTGATGTGGTTCAACGAACAACCGGAGGTGCCGCGCGTGCGCTGGTGGGTCGGCCTGAAGGACCTGGTCCTGGCACATCTGACCGGCCAGATCGTCACCGAAGCCTCCACCGCCTCAGCCACCGGGATGTACAACCTACGAGCCGGGATCTGGGATGAAGCAGCGCTGGCGCTGGCGGGCATCGACGAGGCGTCGCTGCCGCCGGTCCGGCCCACCACGGCGCAGTTGCCGTTGACCATGAAGATCCCTGGACTGCCGGCAGGGTTGCCGGTGGTGCTCGGGGCGACCGACGGTCCGCTGGGAAATCTGGGAGTCGGGGCAGTGGGTCCCGGTCAGGTGGGGCTGTCTCTGGGGACCAGTGGTGCCGTACGCATGGTGGTCGCAGCGCCGACGGCGCACCCGGCGTTGTTCTGCTACAACCTGACCGACCAGGCCTGGGTGATCGGAGCGGCCATCAGCAATGGTGGCGTGGTGCTGGATTGGTTGTCGGGGGTGTGCGGCATTTCGGTGCCGCAGTTGTTGCAGCAGGCTGGACAGCTACCCGCCGGCAGATCCCCGGTCGGCATGGTGCCGGACCTGCTCGCGGAGCGTCCACCGGCCGCACCGGGCGAGGGTGCCGTGCTCAGCGGGTTGCGGCGCTCCCATGGCCGTGCCGAGATCGCCCGGGCCGCCGTCGATGGCGTTGCCGCGCGGTTGGCGGCGGTGGTGGCGGCGCTGGATCAGGTTCAGCCGGTCGCCCAGGTGCGTGCCACCGGGGGTGCCCTGCGGTCGAGGGTATGGGTCGATGCGCTCAGCCATGCCATGGGCCGCCCGGTGCAGCCGATTTCGACGGCTGGGGGATCTGCATTGGGAGCCATCGCGCTGGGGGCTCTCGCGCTTGGGCTGGTCCAAGACCTGGCCGAAGCAGCGGACATGGTAGCTGCCGATGCCCTAGGGTCCCAAGCAGGCCGCCCTCCCGGCTGATGCGGTACCCCTGACACCTCGATGGAGGCTTGACGTGGTAGCACTGGAAGAAGCGCTGGGCAACATTGCGGGTTTCGTCTGGGGTCCATGGTTGCTGATCCCGCTGCTGCTGGGCACGGGTCTCTACCTGACGATCAGACTCGGCGGCCTCCAATTCACCAAACTCTGGGCGGCGTTGACGCTGGGTATCCTGCGCCGCAAAGACCCGGACACCACGGGGGACATCACCCAGTTCCAAGCCCTGACCACTGCCCTGGCGGCCACCGTCGGGACCGGCAACATCGTCGGGGTCGCGACCGCGCTGGGCGTCGGTGGGCCGGGCGCACTGTTCTGGATGTGGGTGACCGGGCTGCTCGGCATGGCGTCGAAGTACTCCGAGACCTTCCTCGGAATCCGGTTCCGCCGTACCGATGCGGCAGGGGAGAAGTCCGGAGGTCCGCAGTACTACCTGGAACGCGGAATCAAACACCCGATCGGCAAGGTGTTGGCCATCTCCTTCGCCATCTTCGCGGTGCTGGCCAGCTTCGGCATCGGCAATATGACCCAGGGCAACTCCATCTCCTCCAATGTGGAGAACTCGTTCTCGGTCCCGGCTTGGGTGACCGGCATGGTGCTCACGCTGGCGACGATCGTGGTTCTGATCGGCGGCATCAAGTCCATCGGCAACGTCACCGCCGCCTTCGTCCCGGTGATGATCGTGCTGTACGTGCTCGGTGCCATCTACATCCTGCTCGCCAACATCGCCGAGGTGCCCGCGGCGCTGGCGCTGATCTTCACCGATGCCTTCACCGGGAGTGCGGCAGCGGGCGGATTCCTCGGATCGACGATCATGATCGCGGTGCAGTTCGGCGTCGCCCGGGGCATCTTCTCCAACGAATCCGGGATGGGTTCGGCGGCGATCGCAGCGGCAGCGGCGAAGACCTCGCACCCGACCCGTGGTGGCCTGGTGGCGATGACCCAGACCTTCATCGACACCATCATCGTGGTGAGTTTCACCGGATTGGTCATCATCACCACCGGCGTCTGGCAGGAAACCGACCCCGAGACCGGGGAACAGTTGCAAGCGTCGCTGATGACCTCCACCGCCTTCACGCACGGACTACCCGGCCAGTGGGGCCACTGGATCGTCACCCTGGGGCTGGTGATGTTCGCCTATTCCACCATCCTGGGCTGGGCCTACTACGGCGAGCGCAATATCGAGCGGCTGTTCGGCCGTGGTGCGGTGATGCCGTTCCGGGTGCTGTTCTCGTTGGTGGTGTTCGTCGGCTGCACCGTTCCGCTCGGGGTGGTGTGGAACTTCTCCGACGTCATGAACGGCCTGATGGCGCTGCCGAACCTGGTGGGGTTGCTGATCCTGTCCGGCCTGATCGTCCGGGAAACCCGCTGGTACCTCAAACACGACCCGAAACTCGTTGCCTCCATCTCCGAGGTCGAGGCGTTCATGGAAGGCCGGCCCGAGTATGCGGACTGGAAGGCGGGGGACGAGATCGGTTCCAGCCACCACTCGTAGCTGCGGGATCGGGGCTTCACGGGCACGTCAGCCGGAACGAGCCGTCCAGTTCTAGCGGGAGCACCATGGTGACGATCTGGAGATCGCTGGTCGCATCGCACATCCGGGCGTGCGCGTCGTCGTCGGTGAGGTAGTGGGCTTCGTACTCGGTGTTGAGCACCGGCTTGTTCTGGGCCACGAACGGGGTGAAAGCGGCGCACTCATCGAACTGCACACACTGCTCGGTGATGCTCAGGTCGAAGTCGTCAACCAACTCGGGCACCAGATCCGGGACGTTCTTCAGCGCCACCGCCAGCCCACGTGAATGTGCCTGCTGCGCCAGCCAGCGAATGAACGTGAGCTGATCCTGCTCGGTCAGGTCGAATCCGGTCGGTTGGATATAGCCGTCGACATTGTCCGGCTCGACGCCGTCACAGCCCTTCGTCGCTGCCAGATCGAGACGATCCGCCAGCACATCCAGGACCTGCGGCGCGCGGATATCCAGCCACTCCTCGCCCTCCCACTGCGCCAGCGGCTGACCGAGTACCTCGGGTGGGAACTGGTCGGCATCGGTCCGCCAGTCCTCAAGCGACCCGGCGCTGAAGTAGCACAACACCCGGTGTCCGTCGGCCTGAAGCTCAGCGATAGTGGCGGCATCGGTATCGAACAGGTCGATGTCGTACAGGTCGGCGTCCACCGTGGTGTCGAGCTGCTCCGAAAGCTGCCAATTCCACGAGATCCCGAGCTCGGGTCGGTACCAGTCGCCGCCCTGGTTCGTGCTGGCGTCGCCGCCTGAACCGCTCGGGGACGACTGGCTGCAGGCCGCGGTGGCACCGAGCAGAGTCAGGAGGATCGTTGCCGCCCCGATCGCCCTGCGCCCGTTCCCCACGGCGCCACGCTACCGCCGAAGCAGATGCGGTGCCTGGTCAACGGGCGGTGAAGGCCCCGTCGACGGTCAGCGTGGACCCGGTGACCCACCGCGACTTACTGCTGGCCAGGAATGCCACCGCCTGCGCGACGTCGTCGGCGGTACCCAGATGCGGCCACGGCGACTGGTCGTGCAGGGCCTGGTTCAGGTCGGGATCGTCCAGGAACGGCCGCACCATCGCCGTCTCCAAGAAGCCGGGGCACACCGCCGTCGCCCGGATCCGGTGCGACGCGAAGTCGACGGCCAGTTGCCGGGTCAAGTTGACCACCCCGCCCTTGCTGGCGCAGTATCCAGGCTCGGCGGCGAGCCCCACCAAGCCACCGATGGAGGCGATATTGACGACCGTTCCGCGAATGCCGTCGCGGGGTTCCTGAGTCATGAACTGTTCGATCGCCAGTTTGCTGCCCGCCCACACGCCCTTGAGGTTGACCGCGATCGTCTTGTCGAAGTCCTCCTCGGTTTCATCGACGATGGTCGCCAGCCCGGTGAAGATCCCGGCGTTGTTCACCATCACGTCCAGGCGGCCGTAGGCGCTCACGGCGGCCGCCACCAGCTGTTTCATCTGGCCGACATCGGTAGTGTCGGCCGCGATGAACTGAGCGGTTCCGCCGTCGGCGTTGATCGCCTCGTGGGTCGGCACCTGCGCGTCGGCCTCATAGCCTCCGCTGCGGGCTTGCGGGGTGATGTCGGAGCACACGAGCGTGAAGCCGTCTGCGGCGAGCTGCCGGGCGATCGCCCGGCCGTTGCCGGATGAGGACCCGGTGACGATGGCGACGTGCTGATCAGACATGGTGCATCCTCTCGATTCTCAGACGGAGTAGCGGCAAAGGGTTTCGCCGCCATCGATGCGCATCAGCGCACCATGGATGTAGCTGGACTCATCGCTGGCCAGGAACAGCGCCAGGTTCGCGACATCTTCGGTTTCGCCCCACCGCTTGAGCGGAACCGATTCGGCGAACGAGGCCATGAACTCCATGTCGTCGTACAGTGCCCGCGTCAGCGCGGTCTTGGCGTAGGTGGGGCAGATGCCGTTGACCCGGATGCCCTCGGCGCCGTACTCGATCGCCGCGCACCTGGTCAGGTTGGCCTGCGCACCCTTGGAGATGTTGTACACCGATTGTTTCGGGTGTCCCTGCAGCCCGGCGGTCGAGACCAGGTTGATGATCGTGCCCGCGTGGTCGTCGGTATCGCGGCCCTGATTGCGGAACTGCCGCACCGCCGACTGGGTGCCGAAGAAGGTTCCCTTGACGTTGATGTCGAAGCAGGCGTACAGATCTTCGGCAGCGAACTCATCCATGAGCTTGCCGCCCCGGTAGATCCCGGCGTTGTTGAACATGACGTCGAGGCGACCGTAACGGTCGACGGCAGCGCCGACCGCCGCATCGACGGCGGCCGGATCGGTGACGTCGCAGGTCACGAACGTCGCCTCTCCTCCGGCCCGGGTGATCGAGTCCACGGTCGAGTGCTGCGAATCATCCTCGAAGCCACCGGCCAGCGGCATCTGGCGGATGTCCGCGACGACCACCTTGGCCCCCTCCCGCGCGAACAGCTGTGCGCTTTCGCGCCCGAATCCGGAGGCACCACCGGTGATCACGATGACCTTGTCCTGTAGTCGTCCCATGGTCTTAGCTCCCCATCAGGTTCTCGTCGAAGAAGCGCAGCTGTGTGGTGGATGAGATCTCATAGCCCGCAACGTAGGCATCGAAGTGACCGCCCGGCAGTACCACCAGCTGTTTCGGCTCGTAGGCGGTGGCGAAACCGTCGATAGCGATCTTGGTCGGGGTGAGCACGTCGTTCTCCGCCACGCACATCAGCAGGGGCGTGGGAGCGATGAGGCGCAGGTAGGCGCCCGGCTGGTACTCCGAGAATCGTTCGACACTGCGCAGGGTGCAGGAATTGACGAACGAGGGAGCGCGCAGTTCGTGGGTGCCGTTGAACCAGGCCCAGGAGTCCGCCGTAGGAAGTGCGCTGGCCGCCATCGGATCGGGGTTGACGACATCGATCATGGCGGGAGCTTGCCCGGCGGCACGAGCACGCCGGTCGGCGTCGAAATTGGTGCGCGTCGGACCGATGAAGTCTGCCCGGACAAGCTGGCGGAAATTGGCGTCGCCGTCGACCACGGGTACCTGCGCCGAGACCGCCTTGACCCGGCGGTCCATGGCGGCGACGACGATGACGTGCCCGCCGGAGTAGCTCGATCCCCAGATCCCGACCCGTCCGGGGTCGACCCCGGGTAGCGACTGCGCGTACGTGATCGCATTGCGGAAGTCGTCGATCTGCTGCCAGGGCGTGATCTCACCCCGGGGTTCACCTCCGGAAGCCCCGAGATTGCGGTTGTCGTAGCACAGCACGTGGTATCCGGCCTGAGCGAAGGTGGTGGCATACCGGTCCAGCCACATCTCCTTCACGGCTGCGAACCCGTGACACATGACGATGACCGGGGCGCTCGCGGCGCCGGATTGAGCTGCGAAGTGCCACCCGGCCAGCCGCACCCCATCGGAATCGAACTCCACGTCCGACCGGATGCCGTCCCCATACAGCTCTATCTGTCCCTCCACCATCTCTCCTCCTCCCGATGCCGACCGCCATGCCCGGACGGCGTGGCTTCCCACGCTAGGAACAGGTGAGGATCCGGTGGTGGAATCACGGTGCCAACCGTTGGCCCGCCCGCGCCAGTTCGGCGTCAACGGTTGCCGTTGAGCGCCACTTCTGAGTCAATGGCCCTACGGACGAAGGAGACCGACCCATGCGGACCCAGCCGTACGAGTGGACATTCCGGACAGATTCCGTCGATGTGGCCTCACGCTCGTGGGAGCGCATGCTCAGTGAGAACCATCTGGAATGGTCCCTGGATGAGTTGTTCTGGCCCGAGGAGTCGTTCAGCGCCGGGGTGCGACGCCGGGCGCTGGGGGACCTGATCTTGGTGGACTGCGCCTGCGACCCTTCCACCGGGCACCGCGGGCAGGGCCAGGTGGCCAGGACGGACGGCGAGTACTTCGTGCTGCTGATGACGCTGGCGGGCCGGGAGGTGGTCGAGCAGGGACCGGACCAATCGCAGCTTCGGCCAGGTTCCGCCGTGGTGTGGGACTCCGAACGCCCGGCTCGCTACCGGGTCCAGCAACGGCTGCGTAAGCGTTCCCTGATCGTGCCGAAATCGGCCCTAGGCGAGCTGGGTACCCGTGGCCGCCTACGCCCCGGAAGCGTGCTGCACGCACAGCAGCCAGCCATGCGGTTGCTGGCCGGCTACCTGGACACCATCGCTCATACCATTGACGACCTGCCATTGCAGTCGATCGCGGCTGTCCGCAACGCAACCCTGGAGCTGCTGGGCGCCGCGCTGCATGCTGCCGCCAGCGATGGCGCTCGGCCTGCGGCGGCGGTACTGACGCAGGCTCAGCGATACATCGACGAGCACCTGCGCGACCCGGCCCTCAGCCCGGCCGCGGTGGCGTCGGCCGTCGGGGTGTCACTGCGCACCCTGCACCGGCTGTTCTCCGGTGCCGAGGTCGGGGTGGCCGAGCACATCCGCATGCGGCGGTTGGCGGTAGCCCGCGACGACATTCTTGCGGGCGCCTCGATCACGGCCACCGCTCGCCGGATGCAGTTCTCCGACGGGAGCCACTTCACCCGGTCGTTCAAGCAGGCGTACGGCCACACGCCCCGCGAGGCTGCGGCTGCGATCCCATCGCGGTAGCGCCGCGAGATCCTCGGTGCCAATTGCGATCAGCGGCCGGGCAGGGGCAGCTTCGGTCGCTACTATGGGCGCATGCAGACGAGCCTGCTCCTTAGCTAGCCGCCGTCGAACCTCCCGACTGCGGCTGCCCCTCACGTGAGGGGCTTTTTTGTGCCCGAGCACGGCTTACTCCGACCAAGGAAAACGATGACCACCGAACCCAGCACCGATGAGCCCACCTACGATGCAGCAGCTCTCCAGGAGAAGTGGCTGCCGGTGTGGCAGGACCTGGATGCATTCCGTGCCGGGACCGCCGAGCCGGGGGCGGCCAAGCGCTACGCGCTGACCATGTTCCCGTACCCCAGTGGTGACCTGCACATGGGGCACGCTGAGGTGTTCGCCCTGCATGACGTGCTGGCCCGCTACTGGTGGCTGCGTGGCTACGACGTGCTCAATCCCATCGGCTGGGACTCCTTCGGCCTGCCGGCCGAGAACGCCGCCATCCGCAAGGGCGTGAACCCGCGGGACTGGACCTACGCCAACATCGAAACCCAGGCCGAATCGATCCGCCGGTACGGTGTCAGCTTCGACTGGTCCCGCCGGCTGCACACCTCCGATCCGGAGTACTACCGCTGGACCCAGTGGCTGTTCCAGAAGTTCTATGAGCGTGGCTTGGCCTACCGCAAAGCCTCCCCGGTGAACTGGTGCCCGCAGGATCAGACCGTGCTGGCCAACGAGCAGGTCGTCGGTGGGCAATGCGAACGGTGTGGCGCAGTCGTCACCAAGCGGGAACTGACCCAGTGGTTCTTCAAGGTCACCGACTACGCCCAGCGCCTGCTGGATGACATGGAGGGTCTACGCGGCACCTGGCCCGAGCGGGTGCTGACCATGCAGAAGAACTGGATCGGTCGCTCCGAAGGAGCGCACGTCAATTTCGTTATCGAAGGCAGGGACGAGCCGGTCACCGTGTTCACCACTCGCCCGGACACGCTCTTTGGTGCCACGTTCTTCGTGGTGGCCGCCGATGCCCCGCTCGCTGCTGAATTGGTCACGGCGGAGCAGCAGCAGGCGCTCACCGACTATGTCGAGCAGGTCCGTCGGGCTTCCGATATCGAGCGTCTGGCCAGTGACCGCCCCAAGACCGGCGTCTTCCTGGGTCGCTACGCCATCAACCCGGTAAACGGCGCCAAACTCCCCATCTGGGCCGCCGACTACGTGCTGGCCGATTACGGCACCGGTGCCATCATGGCGGTGCCCGGTGGCGACGAACGCGACTTCGCCTTCGCCCAGGCGCACGATCTGCCGGTGATCTACACCGTGGCCACCCCAGCGGATTTTGACGGCGGTGCCTACACCGGCTCCGGCGCCGTCATCAATTCCAGCAACGAGGAAGTCAGTCTGGACGGCCTGGGGGTAGGCGAGGCCAAGCGCACCATCATCGACTACCTCGAACGCCACGGCACCGGCACCGGGGCGATCAACTTCCGGCTACGGGACTGGCTGCTGTCGCGTCAGCGGTTCTGGGGTGCGCCGATTCCGATCATCCACTGCCCCGACTGCGGCGAGGTCGCCGTGCCTGAGGATCAGTTGCCGGTGCGACTGCCCGACCTGACCGGTGATCAGCTCAAGCCCGAAGGCGGGCTCTCCCCGCTGGCCAACGCCAGCGATTGGGTCAACGTGTCCTGCCCGAACTGCGGCGGGCCCGCCCAGCGTGACACCGACACCATGGACACGTTCGTGGACTCGTCCTGGTATTTCCTGCGCTACTGCTCACCGGGCGATGACGGTCAGGCATTCGACGGCGACGCCGTACGCGAGTGGATGCCCGCCCACCAGTACGTGGGCGGCGTCGAGCACGCCATCCTGCACCTGCTCTATTCACGGTTCTTCACCAAGGTGCTGGCCGATATGGGCATGATCGACTTCGACGAGCCGTTCAGCGCGCTGCTGAATCAGGGTCAGGTCATCAACGAAGGCAAAGCGATGAGCAAATCGCTGGGCAACGGGGTCGATCTGGGTCAGATGATCGACGAATACGGGGTCGACGCCGTCCGTCTCACCCTGGTCTTCGCTGGCCCCCCGGAGGATGACATCGACTGGGCCGACATGAGCCCGGGCGGATCGCTGCGATTCCTGCAGCGGGCTTGGCGGCTGGCCGGCGACGTGAGCTCCGCCGTCGAGACCGATCCGGCGACCGGGGACCGGAACCTGCGCGCCCTCACCCACAAGACGCTGCGGCAGGCCGAAGAACTGGTCGAATCCCACCGGTTCAACGTGGTGGTGGCACGCACCATGGAACTGGTCAACAACACCCGCAAGGCCATCGATTCCGGACCTGGGGGAGCGGACCCGGCCGTGCGTGAGGCCGTCGAAGCCATCGCCATCCTGCTGTCGCTGTTCGCCCCCTACACCGCCGAGGAAATGTGGCAGCGTCTGGGACATCAGCCCACCATCGGGCGCGCCACCTGGCCGGTCGTCGATGAGAGTCTGCTGGCGCAGGAGACCGTCACTGCGATCGTGCAGGTCATGGGCAAGGTGCGGGCACGGCTGGAGGTCTCACCCGACATCGCCGAGGATCAGCTGCAGCAGCTGGCGTTGGAGGCCGTGGCCGACCAGATCGAGGGGAAGTCGGTTCGACGGGTCATCGTGCGGCCACCCAGCTTGGTGAACCTGGTGGTCGGCTAAACCCGGCCGAGTGCGGCCTGGAGGTCGCCAAACCTGAGCGAGGGCGGCTTTGCGGTCGCCAAACCGGAGAATGGCGACCGCAAAGCCGCCCTCACCAGGGCTGCTGGTGGTTGTTCAGCGCCGCCGGGTGCCGAAGATCGATCGGGTGATCTCCCGACCGATGGTGGACCCGGCCGACCGCAGGAACGAGTCCAACGCCGAGCGGGTGGAACGGGCGGTGCGTTCGGACGCCTTGGCCTGGAGTTTGGCCTGTTCGGCGGCTTCCTCGGCGGCCGCCTTCTCAGCGGCCAGACGGGCCTTCTCGGCAGCTTCTGCGGCCACCTCGGCCTGCTCGGCAGCTTCCCGGGCTTGGCGTTCGCTATCGATCCGGCGGACCAGCATCTCGTGCGCGCTGACATTGTCCACGGCAGTGCCATAGGCGGCCAGAGCAGCTGACGCGTTGATGATCCCGGCGATGGTGGCGGCTGGAGCCGGCTCCATGGAGGCTTGCGGGGCGCGCAGGCGCGTCCAGGCCACCGGAGTCGGGGCGCCCTTCTCGGTCAGTACGGTGATGACTGCCTCCCCGGTGCTCAATGCCGTGAGCAGTTCCTCTAGGTCGTAGTCTGAATTCGGGAAGGTGCGGGCCGTGGCGCGCAACGCCTTGGCGTCGTCGGGGGTGAAAGCGCGTAGGGCATGCTGTACCCGGTTGCCCAGCTGGGCCAGCACGTCGGCGGGAACATCCTTGGGGGTCTGGGTCACGAAGAACACCCCGACGCCCTTGGAACGGATCAGCCGCACCGTCTGCACTACCTGGGCCAGGAACTCCTTGGAGGCATCCTTGAACAGCAGGTGGGCCTCATCGAAGAAGAACACCAGCTTGGGCTTCTCGGCGTCTCCCACCTCGGGTAGCTCGCTGAACAGGTCGGCCAGCAGCCACATCAAGAATGTGGAGAACAACGCCGGGCGATCCTGCACGTCGGGCAACTCCAGCGCGGAGATGATCCCCCGGCCATCACCGGTGGTGCGGATCAGATCCGACGTGCGGAATGCCGGTTCGCCGAAGAACACGTCCGCGCCCTGGGCCTGCAATGCGACGATCTCGCGCAGGATCACCCCGGCGGTCGCCGTCGAGATCCCGCCGATGCCCTTGAGTTCGGCCTTTCCGTCCTCGCTGGTGAGGTAGGCGATGGTGGACTGCAGGTCCTTCAGGTCCAGTAGTGCCAGACCCTGGGAGTCCGCCCAGTGGAAGATCAGCCCGAGCGAGGATTCCTGCGTTTCGTTCAGGTCGAGCACCTTGGCCAGCAGCAGCGGGCCGAAGTCGGTGACGGTGGTGCGTATCGGGACGCCGTGGCCGATCCCGCCCAGCGAGTAGAACTCGGTGGGGAAGGCCGCAGGCGTCCAGTCCTGTCCGATGCTGGTGGTGCGGGCCAGCAGTTTCTCGCTGCCGGTTCCCTCGACGGCCAGGCCGGACAGGTCGCCCTTGATATCGGCGAGGAAGACGGCCACGCCCGCATTGCTCAGCCCCTCCGCCATCGCCTGCAACGTGCGGGTCTTCCCGGTTCCGGTTGCACCTGCCACCAGGCCGTGCCGATTCATCATCGCCAACGGCAGGCCGATCTGCACCGACGGGATGGCGGCGTCGTTCTCGACCAGGGCCCCCAGCGGCAGCATCGCCGCCTCGACGTTGTAGCCCGCCGCGATCCGAGAAGCATGCTCGGAGAGTGCGCCTGGATCCGCATCCGGCACCGCAGGCGATTCCCGTTGCGCGGCCTCATTCGCCGTGGCGTCGTCGCCAGTGGTGTCAGCGGTCCCGTCGAGCGTGGCGGCTGCCCCGGTTGCTGCGGCTGCCTCGGCAGCGGCCAGCGCGGCTTGGGCGGCGGCGGCCTTGGCCGCGGCGGCTTCAGCTTCCGCCTGAGCCGCAGCGGCCCGCAACGCCGCGAGTTCTGCTTCGTTGGTCATGCCGCAAGAGCCTAAACGGATTGTCGCTGCGGATTGTCCGTGTGATGCTGCGATGTCCACAGCACCTGGTGCCGGTGCAGCGTGTTCCACATGGGGCCGCAGCAGGATGGTCGGCGGCCCGGTCGCAGACCTAACCTCGCGCCATGCCCAAGGCCGGCCATCGACTGCAGCGGTACCTGCGTGCCGCCTACGACGGTCAGGACACGCAGCCGATCTCACGGCGTTGGGCAATCGCTGCACCGACGGCGATCGTCCTGGCGATTGCGATCCTCGCCCTTGGCCTAGTCGCGGCGGGTTGGTTCGCGCTGAACAGGCCGGCCGATCCTGCACCGGTCCCGTCGGTCGCCCCACCGGTATCGGCACCTGCCACCGCACCCACCCCTTCGTCCACGAGCCAGAGTGGGCTGGTGGCGGTCCACGTCGCCGGAGCGGTGGCCCAGCCCGGCGTCGTCGAAGTTGCCTCCGGCACCCGGGTGGTGGCAGCGATCGAGGCCGCCGGGGGTGCCAGGCCCGATGCGGACCTGGATGCGCTCAACCTGGCCGCCCCCGTCGTGGACGGGCAGCAGGTCTATGTGCCGGTGGTGGGGGAGCACCTGCCCTCGGCAGGCGGTGCGAATGGTGATGGTGCGGGCGGAGCCGCTCCGGGCACAGGTAGCGGTCTGATCGATATCAATAGTGCTGACGCCGGGACGTTGGAATCGCTACCCGGGATCGGTCCGGCGTTGGCGCAGCGGATCGTCGAGTGGCGCGATGATCACGGACGATTCGACAGCCTGGACGCGCTCACGCAGGTCTCGGGGATCGGCCCCGCCACGGTGGACCGGCTCCGGGACCACGCCACGGTATGAGGCAGGATCTGCGGCTCCTGCCGGCAGCGGCGGGTGGCTGGGTGCTGGTCTGGCTGGGCATCCGGGTCACGGCCGGGCCCGGGTTGCTGTTGCTGTTGCTGGTGTTGATGACCCTGCTGGGTGCGGTCTCCGTGATGCGACGACCGCCGTCGGGTCGGCATCGTGACAACGCCGCAGGCCGTGCCGCCGCGACCGTGGCCGTGGCCTGCGCGGTGGCCACGGTGCTGCTGGGCCTCTCGCTGCTGCGCGCGCATCAGCGAGCGATGAGCGTCGAGCCACATATCGGATCCGAGCTGAACGCGACCCTCGCGATCACCTCCGAGTTCAAGCCGACTGGCGCTATTCAGGCCGGCGGCGCCGGCACCGGCCTGGTGGAAGCCCGGTGGCTACTCGGCTCTGGTGTGCCGGTCGTGGTCCTGACCGGCGAGGGCTGGCGACAGCCAACGGTGGGGTCGATCGTGCGGGTGCTGGTCCGGGTCGCGGACACCGATCCTGGCGACCGCGCGGCGGTACTGCTGATCACCTCGGGCGCTCCAGAACTGGTCTCGCGGGCCCCACCGCTGGCATCTGCGATCGCGAGCTTGCGTGCTGGCCTGATCCGGGCGAGTGCTGGACTGGACCCGCACTCCCGGGCGCTGGTGCCCGGGATTGCCATCGGTGATGACCGGGAACTTCTGCCGTCGCTGGCTCAGGATATGCGTGCCGCCAGCCTGACCCACCTGACGGCCGTCTCCGGGGCTCACGTGGCCATGGTTGTGGGTCTGGTGTTGCTGGGGCTGGCCTGGGCTCCACGCCTGGTGCGGGCAGTCGTCGCGACGCTGGTGCTGGCCGGTCTGGTGATGTTGGTGCACCCGGAGGCCAGTGTGCTGCGGGCGGCGGCGATGGGCGTGGTTCTGATTCTTGGCCTGCTGCTGGCCCGGCCACGGTCGGCGCTGCCGGCACTGTGGTTCAGCGTGATCTCGTTGTTGCTGATCGATCCGTGGCTCGCCTCCTCGTTCGGGTTCGTGTTGTCGGTCAGCGCTACCGCGGGGCTGTTGTTGCTGGCCCGGCCACTGGCGCGCTGGGCTGCCCGGTGGCTGCCGAAGGGGCTGGCCATGGCTCTTGCGGTTCCTTTCGCCGCGCAACTGGCCTGCACCCCGGCATTGGCGCTGCTGCAACCGGCCATGCCGGTGCACGGGGTGCTGGCGAATGTTCTCGCTGCCCCGGCCGTACCGCCGGCGACCCTGCTGGGATTGGCGGCCACCGTGGTGTCGCCGTTCTCGCCGACTGCGGCAGTGGCTATGGCCACTGCCGCCAGTTGGGCCACCGCGTGGATAGCTACGGTCGCCACCTGGTGTGCCGGGTTGCCGCTGGCGCAGCTGCCATGGTCGGCGCTGGTGGGGTGCGGGGTGGTGGTGGCGGCGTTGTGGCTGCTGCGGCGCCGGTACGCCGCTAGCGGCCGCTAGCCATGCGCCTGCAGCCCTAGGATGATTGAGAACTGCAGGTCTCCAACGAAGGGCTACCGGATGGATGTCAATGAGTTGCTGGCCCAACGTGGACTGACGGTGGCGGATCTGCCGGAGCCGCTGGTCAAGCTAAGCTATTTTCAGGAGACCATCTCCGAGCCCGAGAACTACGTCGACGGTTTCAGCATCTACTTCGCCGATCCCGCGCTGAACGGCTACAGCACCGACACGGACTTCGCAGGTGCCTTCCTGTCGTTCGCGACGGCCAACGGTTCCGGATCCAGCTACGCCTTGTGGGACGACGGCACCGGGAAGGCGATGGATGACTGGCCGGTCATCGTCTTCGGCGATGAGGGCGGGGTTCACGTTGTGGCCGAGAACGTACTCGGCCTGTTGCACCTACTCAGCTACGACTGCGAGATCTCGGTCGACTGGGACGAGGCCTATTTCTACAAGGACGACGATGATTTTGAGCCCAGCGAGGACATCGATGGGTATCTCGACTGGATCAGGGGTGACTATGGGCTTGACCCGATCGAGGACCCTGCGGAACTGATCGCGCGCGCCCAGGCGCGGTACAAGGCCTCCTTCGATGGCTGGAGCGCACCGTACCTGCCGCAGTAGGTTCCGGAGCTGGGCCTCAGGCGGTGCGCGAGCAGGCACTGACCTAGAGTGGTCTGCCATGCCTGGTGGTGACGTCCTTGACGAGCGAGCGTTGCTGGTGACCAGGCTGGATCGGCAACGGTTGCTGAAACGGCAGCAGCTGAGCGTCACCGAGGCCGTCGGGTACCTGTGCGCGCTGCAATCCCAGGAACCGGTGTCCCCCTACCTGGCGCTGTGGAATCGAATCGAGGGATTCCACGCCGACCAGCTGGATGAGGCGTACCACCGTCGTGACCTGGTCAAGGCAACGCTGATGCGCATGACCTTGCACACGGTCACCGCTGGTGACTATCCGGCCTTCCGGGCGGCGGTCAGGGAGAGCCTGCGCGGAACCCGCTGGGGCGACCGCAGGTTCGCCGAGGCGGGCCTGAGCCAGGTTCAGATCGATGACCTCACGACCGATGTCCAGGACTGGCTGTCGGTCCCTCGCACCAGTGCGGAGATCATTGAACTGCTCGCACGCAGCCATGGCGACGCGGCCGGCTCGTTGTGGTGGGCTTTGCGGTCGACCGCGCCGATCCATCACGTCCCGGCCGACGACGCCGCCTGGACGTTCAGTCGTCGGCCCCGATTCGGCTACCGCGATTACACCGAATGCGATCCCGAACACGGAACACACGCCCTCGTGCTCAGCTATCTGAAGGCGTTCGGACCGGCCGCTCGTCCGGACATCGCCCGGTTCACCAAGCTGCCGGTCACCGTGATCGGCCGATCGTTGCAGCACCTGGACGCCGCCGGCCTGGTGCGGACGGTCACCGGCCCGGACGGCAAACCACGCCTGGACGCTACCGATGCGCATCTGGCCGATCCGGACCAGGAGATTGAGCCACGGTTGATGACCATGTGGGACAGCTACGTCATGGCCTACGCCGACGGCAGTGTGGTCCCGGCCGAGTACAAGAAGATCGTCACTCGGATCAACGGTGACCAGCTGCCGACGCTGCTGATCGACGGCCGGGTTGCTGGTCTGTGGCGGGTGATCGATGGGCACGTCGAAGCGACCGCGTTCCGCCGGTTGTCCAGGAGCACCTGGGCCGCGCTGACTGACCAGGCCACGGCACTGCTCGGCTTCCTGAACGAGCGTGACCATGCGCCGTGGGCGCGGTTCCACCATTGGTGGGACAAGGGGATCCCGGGAGACCGGGTGCGCCGGCTCGGCTGAGCCGATGTCGGCCCAGGCCGCCGAGGCGGTGCGAGCGCAGCATCTGTCGGTCGTGGATGGCAGGCTAGGGCTGTGCCACCCTCGCGACGAAAAGCTCCACCCGGGCTGAACCCGGTTGACCTCGACGCCATTCCGCTTGCGCCGTTGGTGCTGGTCAAGGGCGGTGAGGGGTACTTCATCGATGCCGTGACCGATCATCTGACCAGCCTCGCCAGGGAGCGCGACCGCGAGGTTGAAATCACCCGCATCGATGCTGCGGGCTATCAGGTGCATCAACTGGACATGCTCACTAGCCCGTCATTGTTCGAAGAGCGCCGTCACCTGATCGTCGATGCGGTGGATGCTGCTTCGGACGCCTTTATCGCAGATGGCCTGGCCTACCTGGAACACCTTGCACCCGAGGTGGGCGAGGTCACCATGGTGTTGCGGCATACCAAGGGTGTGCGCGGCAAGAAGCTGCTGGATGCGGTTGGTGCAGCAAATTTCCCGGTCGTGCAGTGCGACCCGCTCAAGCGCGAGTCTGACAAGGTGGATTTCGTCACCCGCAGATTCCGCAGCGCTGGCCGGCGAGCCAGCGCCGACGCCGTCCGCGCCCTGGTCGAAGCGCTGGGATCGGACCTGCGTGAACTCGCCGCAGGTGTGCAGCAACTCATCGATGACACCACCTCGGCGATCACCCCCGATGTGGTGCAGCGGTACTACGGCGGACGAGTGGAAGCGACCGGATTCCGGGTGGCAGATACCGCCGTCGCCGGTGACGGCGCCGCCGCCGTCACCCTGTTGCGACACGCGTTGGCTACCGGGGTCGACCCGGTGCCGTTGGTGGCGGTCCTGGCGATGAAGCTGCGGACGTTGGCCAAAGTGGCGGCGATCAGGGGCCGTGGCAATGTCACCGCCAAGGATCTGGGGTTGGCACCGTGGCAGCTGGACCGTGCCCGCCGGGAACTGCAGGGCTGGACCCCAGAAGGGCTCGCAGCAGCGATCACCGCCGTGGCCGATGCCGACGCGCAGGTCAAGGGCGAGAGCCGGGAGCCCCAGTTCGCCGTCGAACGAGCAGTATTGCGGGTGGCTGCGGCACATGGCTAGACGCCGGCCGAACACCGATCTACCCCGGCGTGTGTGGTGGTGGTGGCTCGGTGCCGCGGTCGCCGGGATCGGACTGGCCTACTGGTCACGGAACCTCATCCTGGGGCTGGCCTTCGGGCTCAGCGCCGCAATCGTGATCCTGGGAATAGGTGCCCGTGCGGGCCGGAACCGAATGAGGTAGCAGCGATGCGGTAGTGCCGATGGGTGCCCCGACAACAAAGGCGTCGCACCAGGGCGACGCCTTCGGTGTGTGCAGCCGTTACAGCTCGGCGACCTGCTTGGCCAGCGCCGACTTGCGGTTCGCCGCCTGGTTCAGGTGGATGACGCCCTTGCTGGCAGCCTTGTCCAATTGCTTGGATGCGGTGGCCAGCGCGGTGGTCGCGGCGTCCTTGTCGCCGGAGGCAATGGCCTCACGTACGTGCCGCACGTGGGTCTTCAGTTCCGACTTGACGGCCTTGTTGCGCAGCCGCGCCTTTTCGTTGGTGCGGATCCGCTTGATTTGGGACTTGATGTTTGCCACGGGTGTTCTCGGACTCTTTCGGTGGGTTCGCTCGCGCGATGGGACATAAAGTCGAGGGTGTCTGCGCTGGCGGGAGACGGACACGGGGGTTGGGATCCCTAAGGCTTCCGCATTGCGCATGGTGGGCAGGCCGAACAGCAGCCAACCCAGTCGGACATGCTACACCAGCGTGCGCCCGGCGGTTCGCCGTGCCCTGCCATGCGGGCCCCGGCGGCAACGTCGTGAGGCTAGGGTTGCGTGTCGATGAGCACCTTCATGCCCTGGCCCGCCCGCAATCCGATGAAGGCATCGACGATGTCATCCACGGGGCGGACATCGACCCAGCCGGTGGTGTCGTACAGGCCGTCTGCCATCGCTTGGATGACGGCGTCGAAATCACGGGGCAGATAGGCGAGCGCGGCACCGATCTCGGTCTCACCCATCAGCAATTGCGTCGGGTTGAACTCCAGCGGACGCTCATGCAGGGCCACCACCTGTACCCGCCCGCGTGGTGTCAGTGCCGCCAGTAGCGCGTCGAACGCCACGCTCACGCCGGCGGCGTCGAACCCGACATCGATCCCCATCCCATCGGTGGCCTCGTTCACCCGCGCTGTGAGGTCGTCGTTGGCCGGATCGACCGTATCGGCACCCAATGCCTCGATGGCGGCCCGGCGTTCGGCGCTCGGCTCGGACACCAGCACATTGGTGACGCCATGCCCTTTCAGGGCGAACCACACGCCGATCCCGATCGGTCCCCCGCCCGCGACCACCGCCGCCTGCCCGGGTCGGATGCCGCTGCTCTCGACCGCATGCCAGGCCACGGCCATCGGCTCCACCAGCGCGCCCATCCGCAGGTCGACCGAGTCCGGCAGCAGGTGCACCTTGGTGGCATCGATGGTGGTGTACTCGGCGATTCCGCCTCCATGTGAACTCAGCCCGTGGAACGCGATGGTGCGGCACACGTTGTACGCGCCCCGCTGGCACGCTGGGCACTGCCCGCAGTAGTAGATCGGCCACACCGCAACCCGGTCGCCCACGCCGACGTTGTTGACGCCCGCACCGATCTCGACCACGGTGCCGGAGAACTCATGGCCGAGAATCTGCGGCATGCTCGCCCCGGTAACCGGATGCGGGTTGTCCAGGTCGATCCCGGATGCCTCGGGGGCGAAGTAGACGTGCAGGTCCGACCCGCAGATGCCACCGAACGCATTGCGGAGCTTCACCTGGCCCGGTCCGGCCGTGGGCTCGGCGACCTCCTCGACGCGCAGATCTTCCTTGCCGTGGAACACAGCTGCTCTCATGGTGATCACCTCTCCTTGTCGCGACCGTACTCCCATCGTGTCCGCGCCGCGCCATCAATGCGCCCGGGGCTCGCCGTTGCCGCTAGCGGTTGTGCAGTGCGCGCAGCGCTTGTGCGACGTCGTCGTAGCGTTCCTGGTCCAGTCCGGCACCCTCGCGGCGAACGGCGCCGCGGGGCAGGTACAACGGGCGGTCCAACCGGACCTCGGAGTCCCGGCCCTGGCTGTCCCAGCCGCCGCTGCCGACATCGATCCAGTACCGGCCCCATCGCGCCTCCTGGGCGGCGTCCCGGTCATGGTCCTTCGACGTCATCTGCAGTCCGAGGAATCCACCGTCGACGCGCGCCAGAATCAGCACCGGCCGGTCCTTGCCTCGGCCGTCGTTCTCGTCGTACGGCACCCACGCCCACACCACCTCACCGGGGTCGGCCTCATCGTCGGGCTGGGGCCGGTACTGCAACGCTGGGAGCTGGCCATCAAACTCCACCACGCCCCGGCTGGGGTCGCCACTGGCGGCCTGAGTGTGGCTGGTGCGCCGTGGCCGGCGGCTGGGAGCACGTTCGTCGGAACTGCCACCTGGCCTGGACGCAGAGTGGGTCAGCCCACGCGCCAGCGACGTCGCCATTTTCAGAACGCGGTTGAGAACGGTCATAGGCGCCGAATCTAGCTGGAAACATTCCTAGGGTAGGTTGGCGCGCCATGGCGGATCTGTTTGAGGGGTATCCGGCGGGGGCGGCCTGGGACGAGATGATGGGCGGTGCCGGGCTGGGCCCGGTGCGGGCCCCCTACCAACACGTTCATCGCACCATGGGTGCGCTGGACGCCGATGAACTGCGGCTGCGCGCCGACGCCCTGGCCCGCAGCTACCTCAACCAGGGTGTCACCTTCGACATCGGCGGTGAGGAACGGCCGTTCCCGCTGGATTCGGTGCCCCGAGTGCTGGACGGGATGGAATGGGAGCACCTGGCCCCCGGCATCGCCCAACGGGTCCGCGCACTGGAGGCGCTGCTGGCAGATGTCTACGGCCCGCAGCGGGTGATCGCCGACGGCGTGCTGCCGCGCCGACTGATTCTGTCCTCCTCGCACTTCCATCGAGCAGCTGTCGGAGTCGAACCCGCCAACGGCGTGCGCATTCACGTCTCCGGTATCGATGTGGTCAGGGACCAGGCAGACCAATGGCGGGTGCTGGAGGACAACGTCCGGGTACCCAGCGGGGTCTCCTACGTGCTGTCCAACCGCCGGGCCATGGCCCAGTCGTTCCCGGAGATGTTCTCCCGGATGCGCATTCGCCCGGTCGCGGACTATCCGCGTCGGCTGCTGGGCGCGCTATCGGCAGCAGCACCGCCGGGCGTGGATGATCCAGTGGTGGTGGTGCTGACCCCCGGGGCATACAACAGCGCCTACTTCGAGCACTCGCTGCTGGCGCGCCTGATGGGTGTGGAACTCGTCGAAGGGCGTGACCTGTTCTGTGCCGGTGACCGGGTGTACATGCGCACCACCGAAGGCAGGCGCCGGGTCGACGTCATCTACCGCCGCCTGGACGATGAGTTCCTGGATCCGGTGGCATTCCGGCCCGACTCGTTGCTCGGTTGCCCCGGCCTGATGAATGCCGCCCGGGCCGGTACCGTCACCATCGCCAACATGGTCGGCAACGGCGTCGCCGACGACAAGCTCATCTACACCTACGTGCCCGACCTGATCCGCTACTACCTTTCCGAGGAACCGATCCTGTCCAACGTGGACACCTGGCGGCTGGAGGAACCCGAGGCGCTCGCCGAAGTGCTGGACCGGCTGGCGGAACTGGTGGTCAAGCCGGTGGATGGCTCCGGCGGCAAGGGCATCATCATCGGCCCCGCCGCTACCGCTCGGGAGATCGACCAGGCCCGGTCCCGGTTGCGAGCCGACCCACGCGGCTGGATCGCTCAGCCCGTGGTCCAGCTCTCCACCGTGCCCACTCTCGCGGGGGAGTCGCTGCGTCCCCGGCATGTGGACCTGCGCCCGTTCGCGGTCAACGACGGGCAGGAGGTGTGGGTGCTTCCTGGAGGGCTGACCCGGGTGGCGCTCGCCGAGGGGCAGCTGGTGGTCAATTCCTCCCAAGGCGGCGGCTCCAAGGACACCTGGGTGCTCGGTAGCGGCCGACCCCGCAGGTCGGCGGCGCCTGTGGTCCGGTCCGGTGTACCGCAGGTCAGCGGCGTCAGGCTCGATACCAACCCGCAGGACGTGCTGGAGCACTCCCAGCAGCAACAACAGCAACAGCAACAACAGCAACAGCAACAACAGCAACCGCAGGCGTTGGCGGGGGGTCGCTGATGCTGTCCCGGATCGCCGAGTCGCTGTTCTGGATCGGGCGTTACGTCGAGCGTGCCGACGACACCGCACGCATCCTTGACGCCCACCTGCAACTGCTGCTGGAGGACCCGTGGGTGGAGGAAGATCTGGCCTGCCGTTCCTTGCTGGCGGTCATGGGGGCCGATTCTCCTCCGGACGGAATCCTGGTCACCCGGCAGAACGTGCTGGATTCGCTGGCCTATGACCGGGCATCCCCGGGAGCGATCGCCGGCTCCCTGACGTCCGCGCGCGAGAACGCCCGGCGGGCTCGTGAGGTGCTCTCATCGGAGCTCTGGGAGGGTCTGAATACCACCTGGAACGCTCTACCGGGCCGTATCCGGCAATCGACGCCGCCGCAGTTCTTCTCCTGGGTGCGCGAGCGTGCCGCGCTGGTCGGGGGAGTGGTCGATGCCACCACATCCCGGGACTCCACGCACCAGTTCCTGGTGCTCGGACGATCCATAGAGCGAGCCGATATGACGGCCAGGCTGATCGCCACCCGGGCCCTGGCCGGAACCGCCGCTCCGGACTGGACCACGCTGCTGCGTTCCTGCGGTGCGCATGAGACCTACCTACGCACCCATCGCGGTCGTGAGGCGGACCGGTTGGCTGCCGAGTTCCTGTTGCTGGACCCGGAGTTCCCGCGCTCGGTGCTCTATTCGCTGGCCCGGGCCGAGACGGCGCTGGCCGAACTGGAACGGGGAACGCGCCGGGCCGGTGAGGACGATGCCCGCACCGTCCTTGGCCGCATCAGGTCCGGACTGGAGTACCGGCCGATGCTGAAGCTGCTTGGCAACCTGCCCGATGAGATGGAGGACGTGCAGCGCTCGTGCTCGGAAGCCTCCGACGCCATCAAGCTGAGGTACTTCCCGTCAGCGGTATCCGACGACTGGATCGGAGATTCCTGGTGAGCCGCCTGCACATCATGCATCGCACCACCTTCGCCTACGACCGCAATATCAGCGCTTCGTACAACGAGGCCAGGATGCGGCCGGCTGACCTGGCGCACCAGAGCGTGCTCTACTCACGCATCACCGCTACGCCGGCCACCCACCACGCCAGCTATGTCGACTACTGGGGCGCCACGGTGACGGGTTTCGAAATCCTCACGCCACACGAAGGGCTGACCGTGCTGGCGGAAGCCCGGGTGGACGTCGGCCCGGCCAGCGTGGGTGAGATGGTGGGCTGGGATGTGCTGCGCTCCCCGCAAACGGCCGATCGCATGTGTGAGTTCCTGGTGCCGACGTCGGTCACCGAGCCGAGCCCGGATCTGGTCGAACTGGCCGAGTCGCTGGTGGGCAGTCACACGCCACCGCAGGCTGCCGCCGCGATCCTGAATGCTGTGCGCGAGCAGGTGGAGTACGTTCCTGGCGCCACCGGTGTGCACACCCGGGCGGTGGAGGCCTGGCAGGACCGCAAGGGCGTCTGCCAGGACATTGCGCACCTGGGCGCAGCGGCATTGCGCTCGGTGGGTATCCCGACCCGGTACGTCTCGGGATACCTGCATCCGCTGGCCGCCGAGGCCCAGCCCGGTGTCCCGGTCACCGGGCAGTCGCACGCCTGGGTGGAGTATTGGGCCGGGGATTGGGTCGGGTACGACCCCACCAACCAGATCCCGGTCAATACCCACCACGTGATCGTGGCCCGGGGGCGGGAGTATGGCGATGTCGCGCCAATCCGGGGCGTCTATTCCGGCGGCGGGCGTTCCAGCCAGCAGGTCGAAGTTCAGATCACCCGGGAGAACTAGCGTTCACGGCGATCCGGCGCGCCCGGATTGGTCGGCAACGTGCTGGACGGCAGCGACGCTGGTTAGCCGATGCCGCTGATCGGGATGCAGCCGGTAGTACTCGATCACTGCGGCAATGGCGTAGGTGTCGCCACCGTGAGCGGGGGCGTAGATCCGCTTGATCTTGTCCCCGTACCACAGCAGCAGCGGCGGACGACGCAATCCGGGCTTGCCGCCCGGTGTGGCTTTGGTGAGGCGATCCCATGAGAGATCGACTCTCGGACCGGCCCGGACTCCGTGCAGTCCCGCTGGATCCAGTTCCAGGCCCACCGGCCGAGGCAATGACCACAGCAAGCGGACCAGCAGCACGGCACCTACCGGGGCGACGGCCAATAGCAGCCTGCCCCCGATCGGCGGCAGGCTCGCCAGGGATTGCGGGTCCGTCCAGATCAGGGCAGTCAGCAGCAGACACACGGCCTGCAGGAGTTCCGCAATCCACGGCATGCCCCTGACTGGTACGAACCTCACCCGGCCGGGCGCGGGTGCCAGCGCAACCATTCCCGGTTGCTGGGTTCTGATGCTTGTTGCCGCCTGAACGAACCCGATAAGGAAGAAGGCGCCCAAAGGCAAGAATGCCAAAGGCGGGAATGTCTCGGAGCCAGCCCGGCCATGAGAAAGGCTGCGCATGCAAACGCGAGCAGTAGTGCGCCTGCTGTGGTGCTCGACATTCCGCGCCGACCGGCCGGAACCGGAAATTCGACCTCGATGCGTTTCATTGCCCAGGTACGAGGCTGGCATTGGTCGAATCCCACCAGAACGTCTCGTTGAACCAGTGATCCATCGATTCGCGGGCGTCGAGCGGCACGGTGGCCTCCCACAGCCAGGAACCCGCAGCGGCGCCGCCGATACCCAGGGCGGCGGGTCCGGCCACAACCCAACCGACCGGGTTGGACCCCAAGGCCACCGCAGCGCCACCGACGATGGCACCACCAGCGGCTCCGCCGGCCACCCCGCCGACGAGTCCGGCTATGGCAGAGGTCTCAGAGGCACCTTCCGCGATGGCTGCCGCAGTGAAGCCGATGTCTATCAGGGTCCCGACGACTGGAACGACCCGGGAGACCCCGGCGATAGTCCCGATCCGTATCTCCAATTGGCTGATCCGGAAGTTGCTGAGATCACTGTTGAACCGTGCATAGGCTGCCTGCCGTGCCGGGTTCTCGGACCGCCGCCAGCGTCTAATTTCAGCTGCTTGCTCGCTGATCTCGTTCTGGGCTGCGCGCCAGTCGGCCAGCTGCAATTGCATTCTCGATTCGACTCCGGCCAAGGCAGCGCTGATGAGGCCTTCTTCGCCGTCACGCAGCCTTGCCAAGATTTCGGCGATGGGGCTGAGGTCATCGATTTGCGCCACCAACGGCGCCATGTACTGCGCCAGCCATTGGTCGAGTTCGCCATCCCAGGCACCGACCTTTTCTGATGCGGTGGTGTAAGCCCGCAGGAGGTGGTGATAGCGCAGGTACTGTTTGGCCTCACGAGACAAATACGCATCGGGACGGTAGCCGTGTGTCGAGACCAGATACGGTCCGGGGGTCTGTACCCCCAGTTCGGGACGGGGGGTTAGGTCAGGGCAGTAGGTGACCCAGGTCGTTGGATGCGCGATCACCAAGCCATCGACAAGCAAGCCAACTTCCATGGCGTGCTCCGGCATCGATGGAGAGATCGGTCATAGCTGTCGGGCCTTTGCCAATCCTCCGGGAAAGTTCACGTCGAAGGCAATGGTGTCGAAATGCGCCTGCTGGACCAGCTCGGGCAATCTTTCGGTGAAGATGAGTGTCCATTCCTGGCCCTCACCACAGCCACTGGCCAGGCGATCTAAGGCGGTGTAAGCCAGCAGTGCAGACCTACCTCCGGCCACGGGCATGCGCACCACCGAAACCTCGGTATCGTCCCCGCGTTTGACCGGGAGGTAGAGCACCGGGGGCACGACTGGTCCGCTCGGCCTGGTCTGCATCTGTGGATCCTAAGGTGGGCACGCCCGGACTGGTCGGCAACGCGATGGAAGGCACTGGCGCTTGCACCTATACCGCTAGTCGGGATGGAGCCGGTGGTACTCGACCGCAACGGCAATGGCGTAGGTGTCACCACCGTGAGCGCGGCTAGAGCCAGCCGCGTTCCTGTGCCACCCGCGCGGCCTCGAATCGGGTCGTGGTGCCCGTCTTGCCGATAGCGGACGATATGTAGTTGCGCACGGTTCCGCGCGATAGGTGGAGCGACTGCGCGATGCCAGCCAACTCAGCACCACTGAGGGCCAGCCGCAGTACGTCTTGCTCACGTTCAGTCAGCGGTGTGTTGCCAGCTAGCAACGAGTCCGTGGCCAACCCGGGGTCTACCACCTTCAGCCCGGCATGGACCCGTCGTACCGCATCGGCGAGTTCGTTGGCAGGGGTGTCTTTGACGAGAAACCCACTGGCGCCGGCCTCTAGTGCACGGCGAAGATAGCCGGGGCGACCAAAAGTCGTCACGATCAGCACCCGCATCTGGGGGAGGGCCGCCCGGACGGCGGCGGTGGCTTCGATACCGTCCAATCCGGGCATCTCGATGTCGATGACGCACACGTCGGGCCTGTTCTCCCGTGCCGCAGCCACGACCTCATCGCCGCGTCCGACCTCAGCGACGACGTCGATATCGGCTTCCAGTGACAGCAACGCCGCAAGGCCACCGCGCACCATGGGCTGGTCGTCGGCCAGCAATACCCTGATCGTCATTCGGTGGACCCCGCTTGCGGCCAGGTGAATCTCAGTTCGGTGCCAGCAGCTCCAGGCCCGGTGCCGATGGCCAGGCTTCCGCCGCTGGCTTGGATACGTTCACGCAATCCGCGCAACCCATTGCCATCGGGAGCGTTCAGGCCGATACCGTCGTCGGCAATGGTCAAGGTGCGCGGACCCAGTTCGATGGTGCAGGTTCTGGCTTGCGAATGCCGCACGACGTTCGTCACAGACTCGCGCAGCGCCCACCCCATCACGATGCGGTGGCTGGGATCAACCGAATCGGCGTCGCCGGGTAGGTGAGGCCGGATCCCGGCTGAGACGAGCATGTTCTGGGCCACGCCCAGCTCCTCACCGATGCTGGTGACCCGTAACCCGGCCACCGTGGCACGAACCTCAACCAGGGACTCGCGCACGAGTGCCTGGATCTGAGCCAGTTCCGTCTTCGCGCGTGCTGGATCGGAATCCACCAGGCGATGTGCGAGCTCTGACTTCACCGCCACGGCCGTCAACGAATGCCCCACCACATCGTGGACATCGCGTGCCAGACGATCGCGTTCGTTCACGATGACCAGTTGCTGACTCAATTCCCTGTGGCGCTCCCCCCACCGTTCCATGATCCGAAGCAACAGCATGAATCCGTACACCATCGGGATGATCAACAGCAGCACCTGCAAGCCAGGGCGATTGCCGAACAGGATTGCCGATACCCCGATGCTGGCGACGACCGCACCCGCGATGATGGCGGCCACCCACGGTAGGTGAAACACAGCGAGCGCGACAATGAATGGCACCAGGCTGACAGCCGCGGTCCAGATCATGCCCGTGAGCGCCAGGCTCAGCGCCATCAGGACCACCAGGGCCACGACCGCGGCCGCAGTGGTCTTGGCCCGCGCGAAGCCGATGCTGTAGGTGACCGCGAAGATCGCAATGATGGTCAGGCCGAGCATGCGCTGCGTGGAGGTCAACTCGGTGGAATTCCAGATTGTCATGATCGGGAAGACCAGGAAAATTAACCAGGCGGTGGCCAGCAACCATGCCCAGAGGTTCCACGGATCCTTGGCAACCGCAGGGGTACCGGGCTCTGACGGTTGGCTCATTGCCGGCCGCGGCTGAGGCGCACCAGCAGCGTCGCGACCAACCCCAGGATCAACGCCCACACCCCGACATTAGCCAGCGGGATCCACAATGCCTGCTGAACCGGCTCGATGGCATCGGCATTCACGATCCAGCCTTCGGTCAGTGGGTAACGCGCCAGGGCCGCGATCCCATAGAGCGGCGTGAAACTCGCCACCGTCAGCATGGTGCCGGACAACGGGAAGAACAGGTTGCCTAGGAATGCCAAGATCACCAGGGAACCGCTGGCAGCGCTGACCGCGCCCTCCGACTTGAAGGCCAGGCCGAACGACAGGCCAAAGACCGAGAACATCGACGCCCCCACGAGCACCAGGACAGCGCTGAGGACCCACACCTGCCCGTCGGCTTCAGCCCCCGTGATCAGTCCGAGTAGATAGATCAAACCCACCGGAATAGCAGCGATGGTGACCCCGACGGCGGCCTTGGCGGCCACATAGGCTCCATCGTTCATCGGAGTCAGCCCCAGTTGGCGGCCCCAGCCTTGCATGCGTTCCACGGCGGACGACCCTCCGATTCCGGTGGTAGCGGTCACCGCCCCGTACAACGACATGTTGATCATCACCCAGGCTGCCACGTTGCCATTGCCAGCGCTGGCGTCGGAGTAGGACTGGGAGGCACCGAAGATCACATACAAGAACGCCGGTAGCACGGCGGTGAAGAACAGTCCGGGGATGTCCCGGAAGATTCGCAGTAGTTCCGTGCGGTAATAGGTCGGATTCATCGGTTCTTCTCCATAGTGGTGAGGGCCAGAAAGGCGTCGTCGAGTGATCCCGCAGTCACTTCCAGGTTGGATCCGCCCTGGGTGAGCAGGGCCAACGCCACCGCATCGGAATCCGTAGCCCGCACCGTGATCCGGTCTGCCTCGGTCGATACGGATGCCACATCGGTGCGCTGGGCGAGTGCCGCTGTGATGGTTGCGTGGGACTGCGGTGGAACCGTGGCGCTGACCACGCGTCCGGTGGCTCGGGCGCGGATGTCCGTGGTTGCGCCGTCGGCGACGATGCGGCCGCCGGCGATCATGATGATCCGTTTGGCGAAACTGTTGGCTTCCTCCAGGTAGTGAGTCGCGAACACCACTGTGCGGCCAGCCTCGACCTGGGCATGCATGGTGGCCCAGAAGTCATGCCTGGCTCTCACGTCCATGCCAGCGGTCGGCTCGTCCAGGACCAGCAGATCCGGGTTGGGCAGTAGCGCCAGGGCGAACCGGAGACGTTGCTGCTCACCGCCGGAGCACTTGCTGACCCGGCGCCTGGCGATCTTGGTGAGGCCTGCCTGTTCGATGACGGACGCGACCGCTTGCGGCTTCGGATAGGTGGAAGCGATGACCGCCACGGTTTCGCGGACGGTCAGGTCGTTGAGCAGGCCTCCGCTCTGCAAGACGGCGCCGACCTTGCCTTGTTTCATGGCTGATCGTGCGGATGTGCCGTAGACGGCCAGGCTTCCCGACGTTGGTTGGGTCAGCCCGAGCACCATGTCGAGCGTTGTGGTCTTCCCGGCACCATTGGGGCCGAGGAATGCGACGATTTCCCCGCGATTGATCGTGAGGTCAATGCCGTCGACGGCCTGGACAGGCGGTTGGCGGCGTAGTCGGAAGGTCTTGTGGATCTGATTCAGGGCGATTACTGAGGACATACCGTTGATACTTGTGATCGCGCGGTGTCGCCAACAGGATCGGCTGTCACCAGCTCCGGATGACAGATGTCACGTCGGTAGGTAGGGGTCTGGCGGTCGTGGTCCTGAGGTCTACATAGATCGACGCATGTCTTGGATCGAGGTCTGGCGGGGGAGGGCCGGAGGGATCGGCCACGATGACGTTGCTAGACGGAGGACGGAATGAACCTCATGGTCCTCACCTATGACGAGACCGCGCTTGAGGTCAGTGACGTCACCATCAGTCTTGGTGCGAAGGAGACGTTCGAGAATGCCAACTTCGATCAGTCATGGATGGCGTTCAGCGACTTGGAGTTCACCATGCTCGACGACGAATCGAGGGAAGTGCCCCGATGTCGCGATTCGGTCCCGGACCCCAATGACGGGGTCGCTGAGATCGTGTTCAACTGTGGCTAGTACATCACTGACGGTTTCTAGAGTGTGGCTGCCGTGAGCTGGGCGTCCAGAATCTTGCGGATGTAGTCCCGGTTCGCAGCGGACACGCTCAGCCCGTCACCGCCATAGTGCTCGACGCCGAACGGGCCGGTGAACCCGGCCTGCAGCGCCATCCCGATGGCGGTCCGGTAGTCGATGAATCCGGACTCCATGGGTGCGGGGGATGAGAAGTAGGCCCCGGTTGCCGGATCGTAGTCGCGCAGGTAGTTCTTGACCTGCCAGTAGTTGGTGAACGGGAGCATGGCCTCCAGCATGGTGCGCCAGTCCTCCACGGGTCGGTGCAGGCGCACGATATTGCCGATGTCGGGGCACAGGCCCACGTTGTCCAGGCCGATGTCATGGAGCATCCGCACCGACCCTTCGGACGTGCCCAGGTAGGTGCCCTCATACATCTCCAACGAGATCTGGACTCCGCACCGGGCCGCCTCCTGCCCGATGCGGCGCAACCGTTCCACCGCCAGCGCCCAGGTGGCGTCGTCGTCGGGATCCTCAGCACCAGGCTCCAGCCAGAACCAGGTCGCCTGCTGCTGCGCAGGCGTGAGGGGCCGGTGCAACCCCAGGCACACGACGCTGATACCCAGGTCACCGGCGGCTTGCACCGTGCGCAGATCGAAGGCCAGGTTGGTCGCGGCCCGCTCCGGATCGGGGTCGATCACGCTGGCCCGAGCCACTGCTGTGACCCCGCAGGTGAGTCCGAACTGCGCCAATGCAGCCTGCAATTGCGACCGACCGTCGGCGTCGAGGTCGGCGATCCGCAGGAAGGAGGACATAAGGTCCACGTGGCTGAACCCGGCGGCGGCGATCTGGTGAAAGACCGGCCGCCAGGCTCGCGGTCCCGCGTGCGTGACGTCGGTGCCATCGGGCAGCGTGCCGCCGAACTGTAGCGTGACGGCACCGATGGGCCAGTCCTGGGCGCCGGGGGAGTGGGTCACGGGATCGCCTTTCGCGGTGGGTTGGGAGGAATGGGCGCGGGACCGAGCTCAGCCAGCAGCGCGGACATGGCGGTGTACGCCTTGGCCCGCCAGGCATTGATCGCGGCCAGGGTTTCGGGCGGGTAGTCCCGCCACAGGCCCCGACCGTTCTTCATGCCGAGTCGCCCCGCAGCCACCGCTTCGGTCAGTACCGCAGGTGTGGTGAAACGTTCACCAAAGGAGGATTCGAGCACCGAGAATGCCCCCGCGTACACATCCATCCCGGCCATGTCCACCATGGTCAGCGGCGGGACGAACGCCATCCGGAAGCCCAAGGTGGTACGGAGCACGGTGTCGACTGCCTCGGCGCTGGCATGCCCTTCCTGCACCAGGAGCAGTGCCTCCCGCACCAGCGCATACTGCAGCCGGTTCAGCACGAAACCAGGAGTATCGCCAACGACGGCGCAGATGCGGCCGGCAGTGGCGAGCATCTGCTCGATCGGTGCCAGCAGCGCGCTGCCCGTGTGCTCGCCGACGATCACCTCCACACCGGGGACCAGGTGAGCCGGATTGCTCCAGTGCACGATGAGGAAACGCTCGGGAAACCGCACCGCATCCACCATCTGCGCAACCGGGATCGAGGAGGTGTTGGAGGCAATGATCACCTTCTCGGACGCGATGGCGCTGATCTGTGCCAACACCCGATGCTTGAGCGGAAGCGATTCGGAGACGACCTCCTGGACGTACTGGGCACCCGCGACCGCCTCGTCGAGGGAATCGACGGAACTGAGGTTCGCCGCAACGGCCTGGGCGGTATCGGCGCCGATGAGCCCGGCGGCGACGTCGGCCCCGACCTCTGCCAGAATGCGCTCGCGACCCGCCTGGGCGAGGTCGCCGCTGGCGTCGCACATCCGCACGCGAATGCCGCATCCCGCCAGCGACCGGGCGATGCCACCGCCCATATACCCGGCACCGACGACCGCGACCTCGCGGATCGGCTCGCTGCTGCCCTGTGCCTGCGCAGAATTGTCCATCTGACTCCTCCGTTGACGTTCACGTGCCTGCCCGGTGGCTATTGACCATGGCGGTTTTGCGCTCGACGGTCAACGTCCGGCTCTGTGGATCCTTCCGGCCCGTGAACGCGCTCTTGTGGATCCTCCCGACCCGCGAACGCGCTCTTGCGGATGCTCAAGGCCGCGCTGAGCCGGGGGTGGCTGCCCCAATCGCGCGTTCGCCGACCGGGCCTAGCGAGCCAGCAAGACCCAGCCGGGCCTAGCGAGCCAGCAGGACGATTCCGAGCACCACGATTCCCACCCCGCCGACGAGGATCGTGACCAGTGTTCCCACCAGCGCTGCGACCGTGATCCGCAGATCATCAGCCAGGTAGGGCGCGTGGGCGGGACCTCCGGCGGCGGTCAGCAGGGCGCGCTGAGCCCGTTCGATGCGGCCGAAGACCCGGCCGATCATCGATATCCGGGCGAACCTGCCCGTGGGTGGTAGTTGCAACTCGGTGAACGCGTCCATCACCGCTTGCACGTCGGCCTCGCCGTCTTGGCCGCGCATCTGGTCCTCAATCCGGTCTCCGAGCGAATCGATGGTCACCAGTTCGGCTGATCCGCTGGTGCTCGCAACCACCGGTCCGGAACCGGCTGCCCGCCGCACCGAGCGCGTCAGCCAGCGTCGACGGCGGATAGCCAGCACCAGCACCGGTGCCACCAACAGCACCAGCAACCCGAGCAACAGCGCCGTGCCGGCCAGTCCCGGCCCGCCCTCCGGCGCCAGCAGTCCCCAGGTCTGCAACCCCAGCACCCCCACGATCACTGCGGCCCAGGTGAGTAGGAACGCCGTGGGCAATCGAAGGAATTGGCCCACAGCCACGGCCAGTGCGGCGAGGGTGTCCGAGAGCTGGCTCATGCACATGGGACGATAGTCGCTAGTTGCCCACCTCCGACCTAGTGATCACGGGGTCCGCTCGTTGCCTGCCATTCCCAGTGCGTCCAGCCAGACCACTCAGATAGCTCCCGCCGCCACCGCGCCGGAGCTCCTGCGTAACTTCTGCATCATCGCCCACATCGACCATGGCAAGTCGACGCTGGCGGACCGGATGCTGCAACTGACCGGGGTGGTGGAAGCCAGGCAGATGCGCGCCCAGTATCTGGACCGGATGGACATCGAGCGCGAGCGCGGTATCACCATCAAGAGCCAGGCGGTGCGTATGCCCTGGGGGGTGGACGGTGCCGCTGGCAGCACGCCGTATGCGCTGAACATGATCGACACCCCCGGGCACGTGGACTTCACCTACGAGGTCTCACGCTCGCTGGCCGCGTGCGAAGGCGCAGTACTACTGGTCGACGCCGCGCAGGGGATAGAAGCCCAGACGCTGGCGAACCTGTACCTGGCGATGGAGAACGACCTGGCCATCATTCCGGTATTGAACAAGATCGACCTGCCTGCCGCGCAACCGGAGAAGTACGCCGAAGAGCTGGCCTCGCTGATCGGTGGCGACCCGGAGGACTGCCTGCGGGTTTCCGGGAAAACCGGGGCCGGGGTCGAGGCTCTCCTGGATCGGATCGTCGCCGATGTGCCCCCGCCCACCGGGAACCCCGATGCCCCCGCACGCGCGATGATCTTCGACTCGGTCTATGACGCCTACCGCGGAGTGGTCACCTACGTCCGGGTCGTCGACGGCCACCTCTCACCCCGCGAGCGCATCCTGATGATGAGTTCCAAGGCCACGCACGAACTGCTGGAGATCGGCGTCTCCGCACCCGAACCCAAACCCACGAAAGGGCTGGGTGTTGGCGAGGTGGGCTACCTGATCACCGGAGTCAAGGATGTGCGTCAGTCCAAGGTCGGTGACACCATCACCACCCAGATCAAATCCGCCGAGGAGCCGCTGTCGGGCTATTCGGATCCCAAGCCCATGGTGTTCTCGGGGCTGTACCCGATCGATGGCTCGGACTACCCCGAACTGCGCGAAGCCCTGGACAAGCTCAAGCTCAACGACGCCGCGCTCACCTACGAGCCGGAGACCTCGGTCGCGCTCGGGTTCGGGTTCCGGTGCGGATTCCTTGGTTTGCTGCACCTGGAGATCGTGCGGGAACGGCTGGAACGTGAGTTCGGCCTGGACCTGATCTCCACCGCACCGAACGTGATCTATGACGTCACCATGGAAGACGGCACCGAGGTGGTGGTGACCAACCCCAGCGAGTTCCCGGCGGGGAAGGTCTCCTCCGTGCGCGAACCCCTGGTCAAGGCGACCGTGCTGACCCCGAGCGAGTTCGTCGGTGCGGTGATGGAACTGTGCCAAGGCCGTCGAGGCACCATGCAGGGGATGGACTACCTGTCCGAAGACCGGGTGGAACTGCGTTATACGCTGCCGCTGGCCGAGATCATCTTCGACTTCTTCGACCAGCTCAAGTCCCGCACCCGTGGCTATGCCTCGCTGGACTACGAAATGTCCGGAGAATCCGAAGCCAACCTGGTCAAGGTCGACATCCTGTTGCAAGGCGACGGCGTCGATGCATTCTCCGCCATCGTGCACCGGGACAAGGCCTACACCTACGGCGTCCGGATGACCGAGAAGCTGAAGGAACTGATCCCCAGGCAACAGTTCGAGGTGCCGATCCAGGCCGCTGTCGGCAGTCGCATCATCGCCCGCGAAACCATCCGCGCCCTGCGCAAAGATGTCACCGCCAAGTGCTACGGCGGTGACATCTCACGTAAGCGCAAGCTGCTGGAGCGGCAGAAGGAGGGTAAGAAGCGGATGAAGAACATCGGCCGGGTTGAGGTCCCGCAAGAGGCATTCGTCGCCGCACTCTCCTCCGATGCCGGGGGCGGCAAGGAGAGCAAGTGACCCCGTTCGGGGTGTACCTGCACGTTCCGTACTGCTCAACCCGGTGCGGCTACTGCGATTTCAACACCTACACCGCAGCAGAACTCGGCGGCGGAGCCAGCCAAGCCGGATATGCCTCGACGGCGATTGCGGAGATTGCGCTGGCGGAGGCCGATCTGCGCAGCCGCGGCCTGGCCCGGAGGCAGGCCACCACCGTCTTCTTCGGAGGTGGGACGCCCACGCTGCTGCCGACGGCGGATCTGATCGCCATGCTCGATGCGGTCCGCATCACCTGGGGACTGGCTGCAGACAGCGAGGTCACCACCGAGGCGAACCCGGACTCGGTCACGGCTGCGGATCTGCGGAAGTTGGCCGACGCCGGATTCACCCGAGTGTCGTTCGGTATGCAATCGGCGGTGCCGCACGTGCTGGCCACCCTCGACCGCACCCACGATCCGGACCGGGTGCCCCGGGTGGTCGGCTGGGCCCGGGATGCTGGGCTTGCGGTGTCACTGGACCTGATCTACGGCACGCCAGGGGAGAGCCTGGGCGATTGGCGGGCCAGTGTGGTAACAGCGCTGGACCTGGCGCCCGATCACCTGTCCGCCTACGGCCTGACCATCGAACCGGGCACCAAGATGCACGCGCAGGTGCGTCGTGGCGAGTTGCCCGGCGTCGACGGTGACGACCAGGCCGCCAAATACGAACTGGTCGACGACCTGGCGCAGCAGTCCGGGTTCGGCTGGTACGAAATCTCGAACTGGGCGCGTTCGCCCGAGCAGCGCTGCCGGCACAACCTGGGCTACTGGCGGTCGCACGACTGGTGGGGGATCGGCCCCGGAGCCCACAGCCACCTGTCCGGTCGCCGATTCTGGAACGTCAAGCACCCGCGTGCCTACGAAGCCCGAGTTCGCGCTGGCGACCTCCCCATCGCACAGATGGAGCTGCTGACGGCCGAGCAGATGGACGACGAGCGCATCCTGCTGGGGATCCGGTTGGTCGACGGTCTCCCGGTTTCCGGTCGGCAAGCGGACCAGGTTCTGCCCGAACTGGTGTCGCAGGGGTTGGCGCAAGCCGAGCCGGCAGCCAACCGAACGGTCCGGCTCACACGTCGCGGCCGGTTGCTGGCGGACTCAGTGGTCGCGGCATTGGTGGACACCGGCTGACTATTTCGCGGCGGTTATCACCAATCGCCGTCGATGTCGCTAGGCTCGGTGCGTCATACGCGAGCCCATTCGCCAGGAGAGTCATGTCCCAGAACCCACCCGACCAGCCCGGCTCGGAGCAGCCACAGTACGGCCAGCCGGACCAGCCGGCGGTGACTCCACCACCTCAGCAGCCTCCCGCTCAGCCGCAGTACGGCCAGCCACCGCAGCAGCCACCGGCTCAGCCGCAGTACGGAGCACCGCAGCAGCCGGGTAGCGCCTACCCGCCGCCACCGCCGGGAGCCAGTCCCTACGGGGCGCCAGCCCAAGGCTACGCACCGGCCAGCAGCACCCCGCAGGCGACCGATTCGATCTCGGCGGCGTGGGAGCGTTTCAAGCTCACCTGGAGCCCGTTCGTGATCGCCCAGTTGCTGTGGGTGCTGGGTATCAGCGTCGTCATGTCGGTCTTCATGGTAATCAGCGTTGCCGTTTTCAGCGTCGGGGACGGCGGTGCCGTCGCCAACGGGGTCTTCGTCACCTTCGGCCCCGCCGGCACGTTGATCGTCGTGCTCGCCATGGTGGTTCTGGGTGTGTTCTTCATGGGTGCGTTTGTCGGTGCGGCGCTCAAGGCGGTCGATGGCCAGCAGGTCAGTGTCGGCGACTTCTTCAAGCCCACGAACGTCGCACAGCTGGCGCTGTTGGCGCTTATCTCCGGTGCCGCAGGAGCTGTGCTGGCAGTCACAGTCGTGGGACCGCTGGCGATGGCGTTCTTTGGTGCCTACGCCGTCCTGTTCGTGGTGGATCGTCAGATGAGTGCGATCGACGCGATCAAGGCCAGCATCCAGCTAGCCCTGGCCAACGCCGGGCAGACCATCGTGCTGATCCTGCTGTCGATATTGATCAGCTCCCTCGGTTCGTTGCTCTGTGGTGTCGGTGCCCTCGCGACCACTCCGATTGCGCTCTTGGCGCTGGCGCACTTCTACCGGCGGCTCACCGGCCCGGCCGGCCCGGCAGTTCCGCCGCAGGCGCCACCCGCGCCGCAATACGGCTGATCCATGGTTTCGAAGGCCGGTCAGGTTCCCTGGTGGACCTGGCCGGCCTTCTGCGTTGGACTATTCGGTGACGAAGTCGACGAGTTCCTCGACCCGCCCCAGCAGTGCGGGTGACAGGTCGCGGTAGTTGCGTACCCGACCCAGGATTCGCTTCCACCCCGCCGCGATATCGGCCTGGGAGGCTGCTGGCCAGCCCAAGGCCCGCAACGTGCCGACTTTGATATCACTGCCGCGCGGGATGTCCGGCCACGCCCGCAGACCTACTCGGGCGGGCACCACCGCCTGCCAGACATCGACGTAGGGATGTCCCAGCACCAACACGCCAGCATGCTGGTCCATCGCCTGCTGGGCCACCCGGCTCTCCTTGGACCCCGGTACCAGGTGATCCACCAGCACCCCCACTCGCCGCCGTTGCCCTGGACCGAACTCGGTGAGCCGGGCAAGCAGATTGTCGACGCCGTCGATCATCTCGACCACGACGCCTTCCAGCCGCAGGTCCTCACCCCACACCCGCTCGACGAGCTCGGCGTCGTGACGGCCCTCCACCCAGATGCGGGATGCGCGTGCCACCCGCGCTCGTGCACCGCGAACGGCCACCGAACCGCTGGCGGTCCGCGCCGGGGCGACCGGGCCCGTCGAACCCTTCGGCGGCACCAGCCGCACCGGCTTGCCATCGACCCAGAACCCGGCACCGAGGCTGAAAGTGCGCGTCCGGCCGCACCGGTCCTCCAACTCCACGATGTGATCGCCGCCAGCCTTTTCCACACGGACCACGGCTCCGGTCCAGCCCGACTCCACATCCTCCACCACCAGCCCTCGCTCAGCCGGGACGTCAATCGTGCGCGGCCGGCGTTCAGCGTGCGGATCATCGGCGAGCACATCGGTGCCGTAGCGGTCGGTCGTCACCCAGCGACCCTACGGAAAGTGGAGTCCCCTGTGTGGGAGGCACCGCCGGGCGGCCGTTGATAGCGTGGTCGGATCGCGTTCATGCTGCGACCAGACAATCGTCTGCCGGTGGTGCGGTGGGTGACTGCCTTGGCGATGGATCCATTGCGATCACCGAACTGCTGCAGTTGGCCGACGATGGCGCGGACGAGGTGCTGGCCGAGGCCGCCGAGTAGGATTGGCACTCCGTATTGGTGAGTGC
This sequence comes from Beutenbergiaceae bacterium, assembly GCA_047971285.1. Lineage (GTDB taxonomy): Bacteria > Actinomycetota > Actinomycetes > Actinomycetales > Beutenbergiaceae > Pseudactinotalea. Next base: position 40,006 of record JBKDZO010000055.1, read on the forward strand.
CAGAGGAGGTGGACCGTGGAGCGGCAAACCCGCCAACTCGATGTGCTCCGCGCCATCGTCCAGGACTACGTCCACAGCCGCGAACCCGTCGGTTCACGGAACCTGGTCGAACGACACAACCTGGGAGTCTCCCCGGCCACCATCCGCAACGACATGGCCGCGTTGGAGGAAGCCGGGTACATCGCCCAGCCGCACACCTCCGCAGGGCGGATCCCCACCGACAAGGGCTATCGCGCCTTCGTCGATCAGATCAACGTCGTCAAGCCGCTGTCCGGTGCTGAGCGGCGTGCCATCACCGAACTACTCGATGGTGCCCTGGATCTGGACGACGCGCTGGAGCGGACCGTACGACTGCTTGCGCAACTGACGCAACAGGTCGCCGTGGTGCAGTACCCGTCTCTGACCCGCTCGGCATTGCGACACGTCGAGTTGGTTCCCGCCGGCTCCAATCGGCTGATGGTGGTGATCATCACCGATACCGGCCGGGTCGAGCAACGGACCCTCGAATACCATGGCGATGCCGACGAGGCCCTAGTGGCAGAACTGCGGGCCCGGTTGAATGCTGCGGCCGCAGGGCGGCGGATGCCGGAACTGGCGACCGCACTGGCCGCCGTGGCGGAAGCCTTCAACGGCACCGACGCCGGGCTGGCCAGCAGCGTGGCCGGCCTGATCAACGAGACACTGTCCGAACAGGTTGAGGAACGCATGGTGGTGGCCGGCACTGCCAACCTGGCCCGGGCAGACCTCGACTTCACCAGCACCATCTCACCGGTGCTGGAGGCACTGGAACAGCAGGTGGTGCTGCTACAGCTGCTGGGCGAGATGGCCGCGGAATCACCGTTGGCGGTGCGTATCGGCGCCGAGACCCACACCGAGGGCCTATCCGAGGCTGCGGTGGTGGCCGGAGCCTATGGAACATCCGAGGCCAGTTCCGGGTTCGGACATGTGGGCGTGCTTGGCCCCACCCGCATGGATTACCCCTCCACCATGGCTGCCGTGCGTGCGGTAGCCCGTTACCTATCCAAGATCATGGCGTCCTGAGGCGCGAAGCAAACGAAAGAGAAGCGTGAGCGACTACTACCAGGTCCTGGGTGTGTCCCGAGATGCCAGCACCGATGAGATCAAGCGGGCGTACCGCAAACTGGCGCGCCAGTACCACCCCGATGTGGCCGGTCCCGACGCCGCCGACCAGTTCAAGGAGATCAGCGTCGCCCACGAGGTGCTCTCCAATCCCGAGAAGCGCCGCACCTACGACATGGGCGGACGCCCCGGAATGTCCGGAGCGGGTGACGGATTCGGATTCAGCGACATCTTCGAGTCGTTCTTCCAAGCTGCGACCGGTGGTGGCGCGACCCGTGGACCGGCCTCCCGGGTGCGGCGTGGGCAGGATGCGTTGCTGCGGGTGGACATCGACCTGGCCGACGCCGCGTTCGGCGTGGCCCGGGAGATCACCGTCGACACCGCGGTGGTGTGCACCACCTGCCGCGGTACCTGCTGCCGCCCGGGCACCGGCCCGACCACCTGTGCGGAGTGCCAGGGTCGTGGCTCGGTCCAGCGGATGGCCAGGTCGTTCCTCGGCAACGTCATGACCAATGCCCCCTGTTCGGCCTGCGGCGGATTCGGGACCGTCATCTCCGACCCCTGCGGCGAATGCTCGGGCGAGGGCCGGGTACGAACCCGTCGCACCATCACCGTGAACATCCCTGCCGGCGTGGATACCGGAACCCGGATCAAACTCACCAGTCAAGGTGAGGTCGGCCCTGGTGGCGGCCCCGCCGGAGACCTGTACGTGGAGGTGCGTGAACGTGAGCATGCGACCTTCAGCCGTGACGGCGACGACCTGCACTGCCGCATCGAACTCCCGATGACCGCTGCGGCGTTGGGCACGGTGGTGCCTCTGGAGACCTTGGACGGTATCCAGGAGGTCGACATCCGCCCCGGGACCCAGCCCGAGGATGTGGTCACCATGCGTGGCCTGGGCGTGGGGCACCTACAGGCGTCCGGACGTGGCGATCTGCACGTGCACGTGCAGCTGGAGGTCCCGACAAGGCTCACCGATGACCAGCAGCGGCTGTTGCAGCAACTGGCGTCGCTGCGCGGCGAAGAACGCCCGCAGGCGAGGGTCGCACCGGCCAAGAACTCGATGTTCCGCAAGCTGCGCGACACCTTTGCAGGCCGGTGACGGCCCCGGTTTTCATCAGCGACCCGGGCTCGCTCACCGGGCTCTCACCCGGTCGCACCTGGACCTTGCGAGGTCCGGAGGCCCGCCATGCGGCGAGCGTGCAGCGACTACGACCCGGTGAGGCGATTGAGATCGTCGACGGCGACGGGGTACGGCTGAGGGGTCGGGTGGCCGCAGCGGTTCCCGGTGAGGTGCAGGTCGAGGTGATCGACCTGCACGCCGAACCCGCCGCCCAGCAGCGATTCGTGCTGGTGCAAGCCCTCGCCAAAGGTGGCCGGGACGAGATGGCCGTGGAAGCCGCGACCGAACTCGGCGTCGACGCCATCCGGCCCTGGCAGTCACAACGCAGCGTGGTGCAGTGGCGCGGCGACAAGGCCGCCAAAGGCGAGCACCGCTGGCGGGCACTGGTACATGCGGCCGCCAAGGTGGCCCGGCGGGCCCGGCTGCCAAGGGTGGACCCGTTCGTCCGGGGCGAGGAACTGGTGGACGTGGTCGCCGATGCGGTGCGAGCAGGTGCCGTCGTGTTGCTGCTGCACGAACAGGCCGCCACGCCCATGTCGACGGCACCGGTCGACGCTGCCGGCGAGGTGATGGTCATCGTCGGCCCTGAAGGGGGTATCAGCGACGACGAGGTGAGGGTCCTGGTGGCAGCGGGGGCCAGGTGCGTGCTCATGGGGAGCAACGTGCTGCGCAGTTCCACGGCGGGCCCAGCGGCGCTGGCCGTGCTGGCGCAGCGAGTGGGGCGCTGGGGTTAACGGCGGCTGCTGTCAGCTGTTCAGCGGAATTGCGGCACGGTACAGGTCGCGTACCTCCGTCGCGCTCAGGGCACGGGTCCAGATCGCGGCGTCGTCGAGGTAGCCCTTGAACGAGGCGTGCGGTGTGCTCGGAGGATCCATCGCCGGATAGCCGGCGACGTGAGCTTCGCCGAAACGCCAGAAGAATGGGCTGGAGGACTGCCATGCGGTCGTGACACTGGTGTCACACGCGACCAGCGTGCCGTCCAGATACAGGCACTGACCGGCACTGCTCAGCGTGGCGGTGGCCAGGTGCCAGGTGTTGTCCGCCAGCGAGGTCCCGGTGCTCACGGTATGGATGGTGCCGTTGTTCACTGCGAACCTCAGCACGCCGTCGGTACCCAGATACAGCATCCGGTCGGTGGGGCGGGCCTGAATGGATGGTGCGTTGGAGTAGGCCATGAGCACGCCGGCCAAGTCATCGGAACCGGAGACGTAGGTCTTGAACCAGATCGAGATGGTGAAGGTGTTCCAGCGCGCGCCGTCTGGACCGTTGGAGTCGTTCGACGACGATCTCATCCGCAGGTACTGGTTGTCCCCGTCCAAATACAGCGAGGTGCTGGTATCACGCCGGCACATGCTCGGCTGTTCCACTGTCGGGGCCATCAGCAGATAGTCGATTCCGTCAAGGAACCAGGTCTGCCAGCCATTGCCCGTGCTGTCTTCGAAGAATGGGGCAGCCACTTGAACACCACTGGTTTCATTCAAGGCCAGGTGCGCCCACGGCTGCGATCCGTATCCGGCGGTGCTGAGCGCTTGAGCGCAGGTCATCCACGGTGCGGCGTCGAAAGCGTCCACCGGTGACGCGACCTTGGGGGCATCGGTGAAATACGCCAAAGTCGGCTCGATCGGAACCGCCACCACGCCGAGTAGCAATGATCCGGCCAGAGCCGCCGCGCAGGCCCCGGCGCGGGGCCGCCGGCGGTTCCGGCTCCCAGAATCGTGCGATCTCCCGCGTTCCTGCTGTTGCTGGCCACGGTTCGGGCGCACGATGACCAGGCAGCTCACTATCAACCCGAGGCCGAGTGCGATACCCCACGGCGCAGCTGCGACGGCGGTCACGTGCCCCAGCAGCGGGATGCGCCCCACAACACGATCGGCCGTGGAGATCAGGTACCGCTGCCCATCGGGTGAGCCATTGGCATCACCCTGCAGCAGCACGCTCACCTGGCCCTGCCGGGGTTCAGCATCGACCAGCCGGTGGGTGAAGCGCTGCCCGGCCAGGCCGACGATGCTGATGACATCACCCGGCTGCAACAACTGCGCCGGCACAGTCTCGGCGAGAATGACGTCGCCGGCCATGAACGTGGGCGCCATCGACGATGATGTCACCAGCAGCGGCCGTAGGCCCAGCAACGGCAGCGCGATCGCCCACAGCAGGCACAGGAAACCTACCAACGCGCCCAGGCTCAGCACGACCGAGCCGGCCCGCCGTCGAAACGCCTGGCGGCTCATGGAGCTCCCACCTGGGTGCCGCGCATAATCAGGGTCAGGCCGGCCTTGGTATTGAGATAGTCGGGAACCGTATGAAGCGCTACCGCACCGCTGAATGCCACCAGCACGCAATATGTGCGGGATTCGCCGGGTTGCAGCAACACCCGGCCCGGGTCCAGCCACGTCGGCGCTGCCTCGGCGCCAGAGGGCTCAATCCAGTTGCGGATCATCTGCCCTCCGGAACAGGTTGAGGTCTGCCGATAGGTGGTGGCCTCGACGGCGGTGTTGCTGGTTCCGATCTTGTTGGCCGGTACGGCGTCAACCCATGCCCGGATGGCCAATGCCGGTGTCAGCGGACCGGTGCCGAATATTCCGGCTTGAAGTTCCAGCGGCATGGTGCCGCTGTTGGTGGCGGTGATCGGGAAAGCCCAACGCTCGGGCGGAAGCAACTCCACCAGCTCCAGGTCATAGCGGACCACGGTGCCGTCGATGTTCGCCGTGCCCACCAGTTCGCCGTCGACGCTCACATCCAGGTTGCCGACGGCCACCGTGCCGGCGTCGAGCGGCAACGCGCTGTGCCAGTCGGCGGCGGCGCTGGCGGCGCTGCCGAGGCCGATGGCGATTCCCAGGCTGAGCACTGCGCGCAAGCGGCCAAGCCGCAGCGGGCGCACGCCGGAATTCGGCGAGCCAGGGCGTGATGGGTCGCCGACGGGCATGGCATTCACAGACGAGCAATCATGGGGGGGATTTCGGGCGCAGGGTGGGCGCCTGGACCAAGGATATGTGTGCATGCCGCATTCGGCATAGAGCGCACCGGTACGCTTGGCACGTCGTAGACCGCCAGATGAGGAGAACGAACGGGGTACCGTCCCCGGCCCATGTCCGAACACCCCACATCGGAGCACCCGAGCTCTGAATCGAGCGCCGCCAAACCAGCCGATGGAGTCACCCACCAGGTCACCATCCCGGACGACGTACCGATGGTCGCCCTACTCGGACAGCGGGACGAGGTGCTCCGCGCCATCGAAAGCGGCTTTCGAGGCGTTGACATCCACGTACGCGGCAACGTCGTCACTCTGACCGGTCCACCCGGAGACGTGGCACTTGCCCAGCGCCTGATCGATGAACTCAGCCAGGTCGCCTCCAGTGGTCAGCCGCTGGAGGCGGACGCGGTGGAACGGGCCATCACCATCCTGACCGCAGCCACAACCGAACGCCCGGCGCAGGTGCTCACCATGAATATCCTGTCCAGCCGGGGCCGCACCATCCGGCCCAAGACGGTGGGCCAGAAGGACTACGTGGAAGCGATCGACCGCTACACCGTGGTGTTCGGCATCGGCCCCGCCGGGACCGGCAAGACCTATCTGGCGATGGCCAAGGCCGTGCACGCGCTGCAGTCCAAGCAGGTGAACCGGATCGTGCTCACCCGCCCGGCCGTCGAGGCCGGCGAACGTCTCGGCTTCCTACCCGGCAGCCTGAACGACAAGATCGACCCCTACCTACGCCCGCTCTACGACGCTCTGCACGACATGGTCGATCCAGAGTCGATTCCGCGACTGATGGCTGCGGGCACCATCGAGGTGGCGCCGCTGGCCTACATGCGCGGACGGACCCTCAACGACGCATTCATCATCCTCGATGAGGCACAGAACACCTCCGCCGAACAGATGAAGATGTTCCTGACCAGGTTGGGTTTCGGTAGCAGGATCGTGGTCACCGGTGACGTCACCCAGATCGACCTGCCCACCGGTACCCGGTCGGGATTGCGGGTGGTGCAGGACATCCTCACCGACATTGACGACGTCGCGTTCTGCAACCTCACCAGTGCCGATGTGGTCCGGCACCGCCTGGTCGGAGACATCATCGACGCCTACGCACGCTGGGACGCCGACCACCCGGCGCCATCGGCGTCCCGTGCACCTCGGGCTGGGCGTGGACAGCGATGAGCACCGACGTCAGCAACGAGTCCGGCGACCAGGTCGACGAGGTCGAATTCAGCCAGCTGGCCGCCTATGTGCTGCAGCAGATGCACGTCCATCCGCAGGCGGACCTGGAGATCAGGTTCGTCGATGCCGAGGTGATGAGCGAACTGCACGTGCGCTGGATGGATGAAGCAGGCCCGACCGACGTCCTGTCGTTCCCCATGGACGAGATGCGTCCGGGTGAGCCCGACAGTCCCAGCGAAGAGGGGATGCTCGGTTCGGTGGTCGTCTGCCCGGAAGTGGCTCGCAAGCAGGCGCGCCAAGCCGGTCATTCGCCGGAGGAGGAGATGCTGCTGCTGACCACGCACGGCATCCTGCACCTGCTGGGTTTCGATCACGCCGAGCCGGACGAAGAGAAGGAGATGTTCGCGCTGCAGCGCACGCTTCTGCTCACCTTCCTCGCGAACCGATGATGCCGCCGTCAACCTGGCCGAACCTGTTTGCCGGTTCGGCGACTTCCGGTCCAGCCGACGGTGTTCCGATCAGCCCGCTGGTGTGGCTGGCGCTGGGGTCGCTGGCCCTCGCTGCGGTGCTCTCGGCCGGAGAGGAAGCAACACGCTCGATCACCCGCTCGGCGGCACATGAGGCGCAGGTTGCGGGAGTTCGGGGCGCAGCCACCGCCGTCCGGATCGCCGAGAACCCGTCGGCTCCGGCTCGGATAGCAGCACTGGTGCGGGTACTGGCGGAGATGGCCGGGGCGGTATGCCTGACCCTGGTGATGGTCGGCCTGCTGGACACCTGGTGGCAGGTGCTGCTCGGCTCGATCGCGGTTTCCGCCCTGCTGATGTTGCTGGTCGTCGGATCCAGCCCGCGCAGCCTTGGTCGCCGTCACCCGATCACCGTGCTGGCCACGGTCGGACCACTCATGCTGGCGCTGGCGCGGCCATGGCGAGCCGGAAGCAGGCAGCGGGATCACGAAAGCGCCGCAGAAGGTGGCGACGACGGCGCCGAACCCCTGCGACACATGGTCGACCGGGTCAGCGAGAGTGACGAGATCGACGATGACGAGCGTGACATGCTCCGCTCAATCTTCGAACTCGGCTCCACCATGGCGCGGGAAGTGATGGTGCCGCGAACCGACATGGTGACCATCCCGGCCGGGAGCGCGCTGGTCAAGGCTCGCAACCTGTTTATCCGGTCCGGCTACTCCCGCATTCCGGTGATCGGGGATGGCGTGGATGACCTGCGTGGCGTGCTCTATCTCAAGGACATGCTCAAATACGCAGCGTTTCGTCCCGACCGTGAGGATGACCCGGTCGATGCCGTCGCCCGCGAGCCGGTGCTGGTTCCGGAGACCAAGCCGGTCGACGATCTGCTGGAACAAATGCGTTCCAGCGGGATCCACATCGCGTTCGCTGTCGATGAGTGGGGTGGTATCGCTGGGCTGGTGACGATCGAGGACATCCTGGAGGAGCTGGTCGGCGAGGTGACCGACGAGCACGACCCCAGCGAACCCGATGTGGTCGAGGGCCCGGATGGCAGCTACCTGGTGCCTGCGCGCATGTCGCTGGACGAGCTCGGCGAACTCTTCGACATCACCATCGCCGACGATGAGGTGGACACGGTCACCGGCCTGCTCGCCAAGGCCTTGGGCAAGGTGCCGATCGCCGGGTCGGTCGCAGCCAGCCACGGTTTGGAACTCGCGGTGCAGAGCACGGCCGGGCGGCGCCGCCAGATCGATACGGTCTCCGTCCGGCGCGCACCAGCAGCCCCCGATGAGGAGTCCGCATCATGACCGCAGATTTCCACGCGGGGTTCGCGTGCGTGGTCGGGCGACCCAATGCCGGCAAGTCGACGCTCACCAATGCGTTGGTCGGGCAGAAGGTCGCTATCACCTCCAATCGGCCCCAAACCACCCGCCGTGCCATCCGGGGCATCGTGCACCGCCCGCATGGGCAGCTGGTCCTGGTCGACACCCCGGGACTGCACCGTCCCCGCACCCTGCTGGGCGAACGCCTGAACGACCTGGTGCGTGGCACTCTCGCAGAGGTTGACCTGGTGCTCTTCTGCCTCCCAGCCGACCAGCGCATCGGACCGGGGGACCGGTTCATCGCCGCCGAACTGAGCGACGGTGACACCCCGGTGATCGCGGTTGCCACCAAGGCCGACGCCGTGGGCAAACAGCGGATGGTCGAACACTTGCTGGCGATAGCCGAGTTGGGGGATTGGGCCGATATCGTCCCGGTCTCGGCCCTCGATGGATTCCAACTCGACGATCTGATCGACGTGCTGCTGTCGAAACTACCGGTCTCGCCACCGTTGTACCCGGCCGGTGAACTGACCGACGAACCGGACCAGGTGATGGTGGCGGAGCTCATCCGAGAGGCCGCGCTGGAGGGGGTCCGGGACGAACTACCCCATTCGCTGGCGGTGGTGGTGGAGGAGATCATCGACCGGGATGTCCGGCGCGATGGCCGTCGGATGGTTGACGTACGAGCCGAGATCTACGTCGAGCGCGACTCCCAGAAGGCGATCGTCATCGGTCGCGCCGGATCCCGGCTGAAGCAGGTTGGGAGCAATGCTCGCCGGGGGATCGAGGCGCTGCTGGGCGCCGCCGTCTACCTCGATCTGCACGTCCGGATAGCCAAAGACTGGCAGCGAGACCCTAGACAGTTACGCAAACTCGGCTTCTAGATATCACTTAGCATGGCTGGAATGCCATCCAACGATGATTCGCCTGTGCGCTTTGGCACGGCCACCGATCCCGGTGGCCGGCGCTCGGTCAACGAGGATGCGGTACTGGCGCAAAGACCGGTGTTCTGCGTGGCCGACGGCATGGGCGGACATTCGCGTGGCGATATGGCCTCCGCCAAGGTGGTCGGGGCATTCGCGGAACTCGCCGACCGGGTGGGCCGGTCCGGGTCCACGGCGATTTCGCCGGAGTCGGTACAAGCTACGATCGGGCTAGCGCAGCAGCGCATCCGGGATGCCCTGGGTCTGGGCGGACCGGAGGAGGCGGGGAACCTCACGGCCGGTTCGACCCTGGCCGGCGTAGTCCTGAGGCAGGAACACGACCGGTGGGGCTGGTTGGCGTTCAACGTCGGCGACTCACGCATCTATCGGCTGTGCGACGGTGCGTTGCACCAGATCAGCGAGGATCACTCGGTCGTGCAATCCCTGCTGGATGCAGGTGAGATCGACGAAGCACAGGCGCGGGTGCACCCGCTGCGGAACCTGATCACCCGCACCGTCGGGAGCGGCGGTGACACCCAGGCAGACTTCTGGCTGTTGACCGCCTCGCCCGGAGAACGGTTGTTGTTGTGTTCGGACGGCTTGACCGAGGAACTGGACGACGACGCCATCGCAGCCCTGCTGAGCGTGCCGGAGCCCCCCGAACAGGTGGCTGCCAGCCTGATCGCGCGGGCGACCGAAGGCGGCGCGTCAGACAACGTCTCGGCCGTCGTCATCGATGTCCTGGCCAATGCGGCACCCCGCATGGATGCGTCGTTGCCGGTGGGGGAATACCATCCCGTAGACATGATGCCCGATGACACGGTGCCGCGAGAGCAGCCACGTGACCATCAGCCACAGCATACGAGTTCGTGAAGGGACGGTGGCAATCATGACCGAATACGCCTACGCACCAGGGGAGTGGACCGCACTCGCGTACCAGGGCCGAGCCGCGCTGCTCGCGCCCACGGTCGACGCCGAGGTCATCGATGAGGTGTGGCGCCTACTCACCGAAGGCGCCCAGCTGGAGACCTGGCTGGAACTGCTTGCCAGCAACGGGCTTGCTGCCCTGCCGGACTTCGGACTGGTGGCACCCGGGGACGATGGTCTACGGGTGGTTGTCCGCGGAGCTGTGACGGTCGATATCGAGGACTATCAGGTCAGTGCCGGTGATATGCGGACGTGGCGTGAACACGTCGTGCCCACGGCGACCGGGCTGTTGCTGCGCGCCGGTGGCGGTGAGCCGCGCTTTCCGCTGGTAGCGGGCGTGGTGCTGGCCTCCACGCTCCGCGTCGGACAGCTTCCCGAGGTGTTCCCCACGCAGGACGATCAAACCGAGGTCTCGTTGGCTTCGCAGGAGCCAGGATGGCAGGAGCCGGTAGCCGCCGTGCCCATGGCAGCCGACTCGATGGCCGCGCAGGCAGAATGGTCCGACCATGCGCCCGTCCAGCCACCGGCCCAATCAGCCGTGGCGCCGATCGAGGAACAGGCCGAGTCGCCCATCGAGGAACCAGCCGACGCAACCGTCGAGGCGGCACCGCCCGAAGACATGGGCGCCGTGGCTGATCCAGCGGCCGAGGCCGAGTCGCCCGAGAGCACGGCAGGTTCGGAGCCGGAATCGCATGCTGAAGTTCATGCCATGCCTGACCGTCGCACGGCGCTGGACGAATCGCAGGCCGAGCCTGCCGACGATACCGAGGCGCAGATCCACGAATGGCCCACGGAATTGTCACCGCCAGCTACCCCGCCTGCGCGTGAGTGGGGCCCACCCGCAGGGGCGCATGCCGCAGAGCCCACCGAGCGTCTTCCGGAGCTACCGAAACCAAATCTGGATTCTGGCGACCACGATGGCCACACCTTGCTCGCCGCCGAGATCCCGGCAATCAAGGATCGGGCTTGGCAGACACCGCCGGTGCCAGCCGCGGACAACAGTGCGTTGCAGTTGGCGCTGTCCACCGGCCAGCACGTTGGACTGGATCAGGCGGTGTTGATCGGCCGAGCGCCCGAGTCGTCGCGGTTCGGGTTCGGGCAGACGCCGAAGCTGATTACGGTACCCAGCCCGCAACAGGACATTTCCCGCACTCATGTGGAGATCAAGCAGGAAGGCGACCACGTGCTGGTGACCGACCTGCGGTCGACGAACGGAACCGTCGTCGTAGTGCCGGGAACTCCGCCACGGCGACTGCATCCCGGCGAGTCCGTGCCGGTACCGGTGGGCACCGTCGTCGACTTGGGTGACGGCATCACCGCAGTCATCGCCACACCGGAAACCTCGACCGTGTCCGCCTGACGGCCAGCATCATGTTCGGCTAACACATTGGTCACCTCCCGTCGTCCTCCCGCTCCACCACCAGACATCCCCGGGTTCAGCTACGACTGCCTGCTGGGTGGTGGTGGCTTTTCCGATGTGTTCCGCTACACCCAGGTACTGCCACACCGGCAGGTAGCGGTCAAAGTGCTGCTCGGAGACGCCTCCGGTGCCTCGGCACGGGCGGCTTTCGTCGGTGAGGCGAACCTGATGGCGAAGCTCTCGGCGCACCCATCGATCGTGGCGATCTACCACGCCGACACCGCCGCAGATGGGCGCCCCTACCTGGTGATGGAGTATTGCTCCCGGCCGAACCTGGCCCGACGGCTGCGCGGCGAGCGGATATCGGTCGCCGAGGCGCTGCGGATCGGCGTCAGGCTGGCTGGGGCCGTGGAAACGGCGCACCAGGCAGGGATCCTGCATCGGGACATCAAACCTGCCAACGTCCTGACCACCGACTACGGCTGGCCGGCCCTGACGGACTTCGGCATCTCGGTGCTCTCGCACACCTCACCCACCGGCGAGGCGATCGGGATGTCGATCCCGTGGGCGGCGCCGGAGTTCTTCGTCGAAGGGGCCCATCGGGGTGCGGCGGCCGATATCTACTCGCTGGCGGCCACCACTTACGCGCTGCTGGCCGGGCGGTCTCCGTTCGAAGGTGGCGCCGGTCACAACAGCGCGCTGGAACTGATGGGCCGGATCGAACGCGACCCGGTGCCCGGGATCGGACGCCCGGACGTGCCACCGTCCCTGGAACTGGTGCTCGCCCGTGCGATGGCCAAGCCTCCCGAAGACCGCTTCCCCAGCGCGGCCGCATTCGGGCGGGCGCTGCAGCGCATCGAACAGGAACTGCACCTGTCCCAGACCTCGTTGGACGTCCCCGACACCTCCTGGGCACAGGGGGACGGTGAGGTGGCCGAAGAACTGCGCACCCGCGCTCGGTTGGTGACCTCGGTACCTGCCCACCAGGCGACCATCGGCCCGGGGCATTCCGCGGTCCCGGCACCACGGCCGCACGCGAGCGCTGGGCCCGCCGGTACGCCGCAACCCGAGCGACGGCGGCGCTGGCCCGCGCTGTTGGCCTCTGTGGCCGTCCTGCTGGCGATTCTCGCGGTGGTTGTCGTCGGCGCGCTCAACCGTCCCGATGACGTCGCCCCAACGGCTACTGCCAGCACTGCCACCGCCGTGGTCAGCGCCGAACCGGAGCCGACGGGATACCCCGGTGCCCCGGCGGATCTCGCCGGAGAACGGCTTAGCGATACCGATGTGCGATTCACCTGGTCAGCGCCACCGTGGGATGGCCAGCTGAGCTACGTGTGGCGCCTGGTGGGCGACGAAGGCAACGAATCGGTAGTCCGTGACACAACGCTGGATCTGTCCGATCCGGGTACGGTGTGTATCGAGGTCGCTGCCCGGGCCGAGCAGGGTTGGTTTTCCGACTATGCCAGGGCATGCGTGAGTTGAGTCCGCGAGCCGTGGAAGGGAGTCAGCATGGGAGTGCAGGTTGAGTTCTGCGGCGAGTGGTACGACCTGGATCCGGAACAGGGTTTCCAGATCGGCCGTGAGGGTGACCTGGAGGTCGACGACAATCCCTACCTGCACCGTAGATTCCTTAGCATCGGCTTCCAGGATGGCCTGTGGTGGTTGGAGAACGTGGGATCCCGGTTGTCGGCGACCGTCTCCGATAGCGAAGGCAACGTGCAAGCATGGCTGGCTCCGGGGGCCAGACTGCCGCTGGTGTTCGCGCACACCACGGTGCTGTTCACCGCGGGTCCCACCACCTATGAGGTCGGGATCGTCGGCGATGAGCCCACGTTCACTTCGACTGTCAATGAGCGCACCGAGGTGGGCGAGACCACCATCGGGCCGGTCGCTTTCACCGACTCGCAGAAGCTGTTGATCCTGGCGCTGGCCGAGCCGGTGCTGCGCGGTCGCGGTAGCACCGCGTCCATACCGACGTCTGCCAAGGCCGCCGCCCGGCTGGGGTGGAGCATTACCCGGTTCAACCGCAAACTCGACAACGTGTGCGAGAAACTCAGCCGCCACGGCGTGCGCGGCCTGCGTGGTGGCCAGCAGCAGCTGGCGGTCAATCGGCGGGCCCGGTTGGTCGAGCACAGTGTCGCCTCCCGCCTGGTGGTCGCGGCGGATCTGGAACTGCTCGAACAGAACGCCGCAGCAGTCGCCGCGCAGCAGGATGAGGCCGCTGCCGCCGTGGATTGACCGGCCCGCCGCTCCATGTGGCCGTAGCCGTTAAGATCGGGCCCTAGGTATCAGTGTCCGGGTCCGGCTAGGAGTATGCGTTTCCGCAGGTGGGCGTCGAAGCCGGACAACACCATTCGGGGAGATTACATGTCGGCCAGCCGTATGCGTTGGCTGCGCGACCGGCGCCGGGTCGCCAGCGCATTGGTGGTGGCGCTGGTGGTCGGGACCATCGTTGCGCTCTCGGTCAACTATCGGGGCCTGGCAACCGCCGATGTGGACCTCAACGACGGCGGCGTCTGGGTCTCGAACGAGCAGAGCGTCCTGATCGGCCGATTGAACTATCAGGTCCGGGAGATCGACGCCACGTTGGCGGCTGACACCCCCGATATCGATCTGCTGCAGCGCGGCAATGACGTGATCATGTACGACCGCAGCGCGGGATTGTTGCGGCATGTGGACACGGCCAACGTGCAGTTCGCCGGCTCCGGCGTCACCGTCCCAGCACGGTCCCAGGTGGCGCTCAGCAGTGCCGGTGTGAGTGTGCTCGACCCGGCCGATGGCCGATTGTGGGTCGTCCCGCTGGCCGGGTTGGCGGGGCTGGCCGATACCACTAGTGAACCCACCGCCAGCATCGGCGAGGGCGCCCAGATGGCGATGGCCGACGACGGTACCGTGCATGTGCTGGACACGGTGGGGCATCGGCTGCTCAGCTACCCGCCCGATGTGTGGACTGCGCTGAGTGATCCCGCCGCGCAATCGGGCAGCGACGCCGAACTCGGCCCGGAGATCATCGAACTGGCCGACGGCATCGACCTGACGACGGCGGACGTGCAGATTGCCGCCGTCGGGCAGAGCCCGGTGGTCCTCGCCTACCAGGATGACCCCGGCACACTGACGCTGATCCGGCCCGGTGAAGAGAACCTGGATCTTTCCGAGGTAGGGATCGACATCGCGAGCTCGCGATTGCAGGCGACCAGTGCCGACGGTGATCGGGTGGTCCTGGCCACTACCGATGCCCTGGTCACGGTTCCCCTGGCTGGGGACGAGCCCCGGGTTCTGCCGAGCCCGGCCGCCGGGCCGCCCGCGACCCCGGTACAGGTGGGTGGCTGCGCCCACAGCGCCTGGTCCGGTACCACACCCAGCTACGTGACCGTGTGCGGCGATGGCGACCCGGCCGAACAGGCGGTTCCCAGCGCGGCCATCGGCGCGCAACTGGTGTTCCGGGTGAACCGCCAGAACGTGGTGCTCAACGACCTGCGGTCCGGTGATGTGTGGATGCTGGAAAACACCCTGGTACTCGTGCAGAACTGGGAAGACGCGGTTTCCACCACCTCGGACGACACCGAGACCGACGAGCCATCGGATGATGAAACCGATGAGGTCCCCCTCGATCGGGAGGCTGAGAACCAGGCCCCGGTAGCCAACCCAGATGACCTGGGTGGCCGGCCTGGCCGCACCATCGTGCTGCCGGTCCTGGACAATGACCGGGACCCGGACGGCGACCTGCTCACCATCGACGCGGTGGCAGCTGTTCCAGAGACGTTTGGTCGGATAGAGCCGATTCTGGGTGGCCGAGCGTTGCAGATCCGGATGACGCCGCAGGCCGAAGGCGAGGTGGTGGCTGACTACACCATTTCCGATGGTCGCGGCGGCGAGGACAGCACCACGGTCACCATCACCGCCTACGCCAGCATGGCCAACCAGATGCCGGAGCAGCTACGGGAGATCACTCCGGAGGTGGTCTCCGGCGAGAGCGTCGAGGTCAACATCCTCAACGATGTTCGCGACCGCGAAGGCGATGAGATCTACCTGCTCGGCGCCAGTGGCGATGACACGGTCAACGTCAGTGTCCGACCAGACGGACTCGTGCGTATCCAAGACCTGGGAGTGGCCACCGGGCTGAAACAGATCATCGTCAGGGTCAGCGACGGTCGCAGTGAACCGAGCGAGATCACCATCGATCTCCAGGTCCTCCCGGCCGCAGCCGCACCACCGCAAGCCGTCTTCGACTTCGCCACAGGATTCGTGGGGGATGCGATTCTGGTGCGCCCGCTGGCCAACGACTTGGATCCCAACGGCCGGCCACTCAACCTGGCGATCGTCAATCCGCCTGAAGGCGGCACCCAGGTCACCGACAACACCTCCAACACGTTCACCTTCACCGCCGCCGCTGCGGGCAGTTACTACCTGACCTACGTCGTCACCGACGATGACGGGCTCAGCGCCGACGGATTGGTGCGCGTCGACGTCGTCGAACCCGCCCCGGAAGCCGCCCCGGTGGCGGTCCGTGACACCGGCCTGCTGCCACCGGGCGGTTCGGTGGCCGTGGACGTACTCGACAACGACTACGACCCCGCGGGTGGAGTGCTGGCGGTCCAGAGCATCGACATACCCGCCGGGTCCGGGCTCCAGGTCGCGATCCTGGACCACCGGGTGCTGCGGATCACCAGTGACCGATCGATCTCGCAAACCATGACCGTGGGGTACACGGTGTCCAACGGTCAACGGTCCAGTGCCGGAGAAGTGGTGGTGGTGCCGCTGGCTGCGGACGCGGCGGTACTGCGCCCGGTGGCTAACCCGGATGTGGCGACCGTCCGAGTTTCCGACCACGTCACGATCCCGGTGCTGCGCAACGACTCCCACCCCAATGGCATCGCGTTCCACCTCAGCGGTATCGAGGTCGCCGATGACACCCCCGGGTTGGCCTTCAGCAGTCAGGATCTGGTGCGTTTCGCCGCCCCGGACGAGCCGGGTAGCTACGAAGTCACCTACCACGTGACCGATCTGAACGGCCAGACCGATTCGGCGGTGCTGACCATCTACGTGGAAGCCCGTACCGATGAAGCCAACTCTCCGCCGCGACCGGCGGACATAGAGGTCCGGGCATTCGCCGGTGAACGCATCCGGATCCCGGTCGACATCTACGGCATCGACCCCGACGGCGATTCCGTGCAACTGGTGGGACCCACCACCTCCCCGGCCCGGGGCAGGATCGTAGAGATCGGAGCCGGCTACCTGGACTATGTGGCCTTCAACGACCTTGAGGGCGGGACAGACCGATTCGAGATCTCGGTGAGGGATCGACTCGGTGCCATCGGTACTGCGGAGGTCACCGTTGGCGTCATCCCACCCCCGACCACCAACCGCAATCCCGTTGCCGCGGCCGACCGTATCGAAGTCAAGCCGAACCGCGAGATTGAGGTCGACGTCGTGCTCAACGACACCGACCCGGACGGCGACCAGTTGCAGTTCGCACCCGATCCGATCGTGGACTCACCCGCTGGGCTTGAGGCGACGATCGCCGAGGGCCTGCTGGCGTTCACCTCCCCGCAGGAGGAAGGTGACTACACGCTGCAATACCGGATCGATGATGGACACGGCGGCCAAGACATCGGTGCGCTCACGGTCACGGTCGATAAGGAGGCCAGCCCGCTACCACCGGTCGCCGTCGACGACGTGGTTCCCCCCAATGCCCTGATCGACGCGCAGACCATCGACGTCCAGGTACTGGAGAACGACTACGACCCCGACGGTAGCGATGGGGATCTGGTGGTCTCGCTGGCTTCCGGCCAGGAGGACATCGACGTGTTGCGCGATGGCCGGCTGCGCATCCCGGTGACCGCCACCAGGCAGGTGGTGACCTACCGCATCGAGGATCTCGATGGTGAAGAAACCTACGCGTTCGTGGAGGTTCCCGGGACCGATGACACCGGCCCGGTGCTGCTACCCGAGGTGGACCTGGAGGTCAACTCCGGCGAGGAACTGGTCATCGACCTGAACGAGTATGTGGTTTCCCTCACCGGTGATCCGGTGCAGTTGTACGACCCCGAGAGCGTGACCGCGACCAATAGCGACGGCGGCCCGTATGTGGTCGACCCCGGCACCTTGCGCTATGTCTCGGCGCCGGAATACGCCGGGCAGGCATCGATCACGTTCTCGGTGACCGACGCCCCGGATGTCAATGCTGACGGCATTCTGATGTCGGTCCTGACCCTTCCGATCACGGTGATTCCCACCACCGCGCAGGCGCCGACATTCCGCAACGCGTCCATGGACATGGAAGCCGGTGGCGACGAGGTCACGTTGGAGATCGGACGGTTCGCGGCCGACCGGGACACCGAGAACGCCGACCTGGAGCTCACCATCGGGCCCGCGCCAGCCGGATTCTCGGTGGATTTGGATGGGCTGACGCTGACTGCCTCGGCGCCATTGTCAACGGTCCCCGGCACCTCGGGTGATCTGACCGTGTTCGTCGACGACGGCACCAATCCGCCGGTGGAAGGTACCGTCACATTGCGTGCCACCAGCACCCTGGCTCCGATGCTGGTGGCCAACGACGATGACCTGGGTGAGGTATTTCAAGGCGTCCCGGCGAGCGCAGACGTACTGGCCAATGACACCAACCCGTTCCCGGGGCAACCTCGGACCATCAGCAGCGTCGGGGTGGAGACGGGGAGCGGATCGGTCACCGTCAGCGGCGATCAGGTGATCGTCACCCCGGCCGCCGACTTCGTCGGCCGGATCACCGTCGTCTACACCGTGCAAGACGCCACTGGCGACCCCGAACGTCAGGTACAGGCCCGGGTCACGGCAACGGTGCTGGGAGTCCCGGATGCACCGCCTCGACCGGCTATCGAGTCGGTGGGTGACAGTGAGGTCGTGCTCGACCTGACCGCGCCGTCGGACAATGGTTCGCCGATCACCGGCTACCGGGTGACGGTCAGTGACGGCCGAACCGTCGACTGTGCCAGCACGACCTGCAGGGTCACCGGATTGACCAATGGTGTCGACTACACCTTCACCGTCGTCGCCATCAATGTCGTGGGAGAGTCGCAGCCCAGTGCTCCGTCGGCGTCCGTGCGCCCCGATGTGGCTCCCGGGCCGGTCGTGCCGCCGACCATCGGGTACGGCGACTCGGAACTCTCGCTGACCTGGACCGTGCCGGAGAACAACGGTTCGCAGATCACCAACTACGACGTGCAGATCTCCCCGCCCACAGCAGGTGGCGGCCAGGTACGGCTGCCAGGTACGGCCACATCCCACACCTGGACGGGATTGACCAACGGAACCGTGTATCGGGTCCGGGTGCGGGCGCTGAACGACTCTCCGAACCCCGGTGACTGGGGCAGCTGGTCCCGACCGGAGTACCCGTCCGCTGCCCCCGACGCTCCCGCCACCCCGAGCGTTCAGCGTTCGGACACCCCACTGGGTGGACAGGTCCTCGCCTCCTGGGCTGCCCCAGCAGACAACGGCGACAGCATCGACCTGTATCACGTGACGTTGTACAAGAACGGTGTGGCACAGACCACGGTGTCTCAGAGCGCCAGCGGCGGCGGCGGAACGCGTGTGTTCACCGTCGAGAACGGTTTCGACTACAGCGTGAGCGTCGCCGCAGAGAACAGATCGGGGCTCTCGGGAAGCTCGCCGATCTCGGGTGCCGTCCGATCCTTCGGTGCCCCCCGGCAGGTGCCCGCCGTCACTGCGGTTGCCACCGGGACCAGCGGGGTCGCCGCCCTGGACTTCGCAGCCCCGCCCGACAACGGCCAGCCGATTCAGCGATACGAGTACGCGCTCACCTCCTCAGGCGGCCGCATCGAGGGCATCGTCCCGGGGAGCCGGCAGCTGTCCGGATTGTCCAACGGCACCAGCTACCAGGTCGAAATCCGTGCGTGCAACACCTATTGCGGGCTTTGGAGCCCATCGTCACCTTCGTTCTCCACCTATGGGCAGCCGGCACAACCAGCGGTTGCCGCCTCGGTGTCCGGCCAGACCGTGACCTTCACCTGGACCTCCCCGGCCGCCAGCAACGGCTCGACGGTCACGAACAGTCGCTACCAGATCGGAGGCGGAGGCTGGGTGCCGGTCGCCTCCCGCGACGGTTCGGTCAGCATCACCGGGAATTGGAACGAGAGCCACACGATCGACGTGCAGGTGCAGAACCAGCAGGGTCAATGGAGTGCCACAGGCTCTGCGACGGGAACCATCGGCCCCGATCCGACCCCGGTCACCCTCAGCGCCTCCCGGGGAGCCCAAGTGGTCTGCCTGATCGGTGGCGGTACCTGCTTCAACGTGGTGTTGAATTACAGCAACCTGCCGCCGGTCGCCGGTGGTTACGACCTCTCCTTCGTCGCCACCAGTGCGGCGTGCGGCACATTCACTGCACCCACAGCCGGAAGCCAAGCGTTGTACACGGGCGTGGACATCAGTGGCACCAGTTCCTGGGAAGGGACCAACCACTGGGGTCTGGGCTGTGTCGGAGGGACAGTGACGTGGACCGCGCGCGGTGGCGGCGAAACCTATACCGGTAGTAGCACCTGGTGATACACCGGTCAGAATGAGCAGAAGATGAGAGTTGCATGACAATGACGGCACCTGTGGTGACCACCGCTGAACAAGCGGCGGCCTTCGCGGATACCTTCGGGCGCGTCGTAGGAAACGTAGAGCGGGCCGTACTCGGCAAAGAGCACGTGGTCCGCCTCGCCCTCACGTGCCTGTTCTCTGGCGGCCACCTGCTGCTGGAGGACTACCCGGGTACGGGGAAGACCTCTCTGGCGCGGGCGCTGGCGGCATCGCTGGACTCCAGCCATAGCCGTATCCAGTTCACACCGGACCTGCTGCCATCGGACGTCACCGGTGTCACCATTTTTGATCAGGCCAAACGGGAGTTCGAGTTCCACCCTGGGCCGATCTTCGCTTCGGTGGTGCTGGCTGACGAGATCAACCGAGCTTCGCCCAAGACCCAGTCGGCCTTGCTGGAAGTGATGGAGGAAGGCCGGGTCACCGTCGATGGGGTACCCCATCCGGTGACCAAGCCGTTCATCGTGCTCGCTACCCAGAACCCGATTGAGCAGGCCGGAACCTACCGGCTCCCAGAGGCGCAACTGGACAGGTTCCTGATGCGAACGTCACTGGGATACCCCGATCAGCGCGCCACCATCGAGATCCTCGTGGGGTCCGCGGTGCGGGACCGGACCGCCGCGTTGGAACCGGTGATCGGGGGTGCTGGAGTCCTGTCGATGATCGACGTCGCCAACAACGTCTATGTCGATACCGCGGTCTTGGAGTACATCACCGAGTTGGTCGAGGCCACCCGGAACGCTCCCGAAATAGCCTTGGGAGCAAGCGTCCGCGGGGCCCTGGCACTGGTGCGGTGCGCCAAGACCTGGGCGATCTCGCGGGGTCGCCACTACGTGGTGCCCGATGACATCAAGGATCTGGCCGAACCGGTGCTGGCGCACCGGATGGTGCTGGACGCTGAAGCCGAGTTCGAAGGTGGCACCACTGCCAACTCGTTGCGCCGCATCCTGACCCAGATCGCGCCGCCGGCGCAACGTTCCGATAGCTGACCTGCCCATGTCCGCCCCCGACGAGCAGACCGCAACCCGCAGCACGCTGAACACCACAGCGAGCGTCAGCGGCACGCTCTCGGGGATGGTCACCAGCGTCGGCACCAGGATTCGCAGCAGCTCGGTGGTGGCCGCATGGGTCAGCCGTGCGGGCTGGGTGGTTGTGGCGGCTGGCCTGGTCGCGTTGGCGGTGGGACGCTGGCTGTCCTGGATCGAGCTGATCGTGATAGCCGGTGCCCTGCTGTCGCTGGTGGTCGGCGCGGTCGCGTTCACGATCGGTCGCCACCCGTATCGGGTCCAGCTCCGGGTACGGGAGGCGCGGGTCATCGTCGGTGAGCGGGCCATGGGCGTCATCGAGGTCGAGAACGCCAGTAGCCGGCCGGTCCTGCCGGCCCGGATCGAGTTGCCGGTCGGGCAGGAGCGGGCATCGTTCGCGCTGCCGACGTTGCTGCCCGGTGCCGAGCACGATGAACTGTTCGCCATTCCCACCCAGCGGCGCGGCGTGATCACGGTGGGACCTGTCTCGTCGGTGCGCGGGGACCCGTTCGGGCTCATCCGCCGATCGGTGCTGTGGACTGCGCCGCAGGAGGTCTACGTTCACCCGCGGACGATCTCACTGGGGGGTTCGGCAGCCGGCCTGCTGCACGATCTGGAAGGCCGGGCAACGCACGACATCACCAACGCCGATCTCTCCTTCCATGCGTTGCGCGAATACGTCCCCGGTGATGACCGGCGCTACGTCCATTGGCGCAGTTCGGCGCGCACCGGAACGTTGATGGTTCGCCAGTTCGAGGAGACCCGCCGGTCCCACCTGGTCCTAGCGCTGACGGCGCAGGAGCGGGACTTCGCCGACCCGCACGAACTGGAGCTGGCGATCAGCGCACTCGGCTCACTGGGCCTGCACGCGATCAGCAGTGAGTCCGATCTGACCACCATGACCACCGAGGAACTCATCGGGCACCGTACCCGCCGCCAGTTCCTGGATGGTCTGACCCGTATCGACACGGTGAACGGTCCTGCCACCATCGTGGACCTGGCGCGGAACGTGACCCGCGACGTACCCCGCGCCACCGCCGTCGTGCTGGGTTTCGGGTCCTCGGTCCGCCCGCACCAGATCCGTGCAGCCGGGTCGGTGCTGCCGGCGGGGGTGCGGGTGCTGGCCATCCAGGCCAGCGCCGCCGAGGATGCCGAACTAGGGGTGCGGCAGCTCGGGAACGTCTCCGTACTGACGCTGCCATCGCTGGAGCAGCTGCCCCGCGGATTCCGGAGGTTGGACCGATGAGCGGGCTAGCCCCGACGCGCAGTGCCGCAGGTCGCCGCTCGCATCGCCCAGGCCGACTCTGGTGGACCCCCGAGCGGGTCGGAGCGATCGTCGTCCCGGCGATGTTGGTCGCGATGGTGCTGGCGCCGCTGTACGAGGTCTACCTCACCCCCGCGATGTGGCTGGCCGTGGCCGGCGGTGTGATCGTGGGAACCGCACTGGCGACGATTGCCGCGCAACGACGCTGGCCGACCCTGACGGTGCTGGCCTTTGCGCTGCCGCTGTTCTTCCTGCTCGGGGTCTTGGCCGCACCCGAGACCGCGATCGGTGGCGTTCTGCCGTCGGTGACCACCTGGCAGTTGATGGGCCAGGGGATGGTGACGATGTGGAAGCAGGTCCTGACCATCGCGCCACCGCTGGGAACCACGGGCGCGCTGCTGCTGTTGCCCTATTTCCTGAGCTACTTCGGCTGCCTGATCGCGGTGACCATCTCATTGCGTGCACGCCGCTGGTCGCTGTCGCTGCTGGTGCCGGTGACCGTGGGAGTCACTGCGATCCTGTTCAGCACCAGGTTCCCGGTCGCGCCGGGCGTGCTGGGGGTGCTGGTGGTTGCGCTCGCCATCAGCTGGGTTGCCTGGCGGGCAGGCCGGCTGGAGTTGCACCGGGTGATCGCCATCCCGTTGGCGCTGGGGCTGGTCGCCATCGGGGGTACCGGGGCGGCGTTGCTGGCGGCGCCGTCCGACCCCAGGTTCGTGTTGCGTGACCTGATCGAGCCACCCCCGGACCCGCACGACTATCCCAGTCCACTGGCGGGCATGCGACGCTACGTCGACACGCTGGCCGAAGAGACCGTGTTCACCGTCTCCGGGCTACCAGCGCAGACCGAGCTGATCCGGCTCGCCACCATGGACAGCTACGACGGCTACGTCTGGGGGATCAGTGCCTCCGGTGCTCCAGGGTCCGGGACATTCGCGCGGCCGGGGGAGCGGCTGGTGACCGAGATCGCCTCCGATGCCGTGGCGGTTGAGGTCGCCGTGGAAGAGTACCGGGGCGTGTGGTTGCCCACGCTGGGTGCTTCCCAGGACATCGACTTCACCGGAAGCCGCAGCGACGAATTGACCGACGGTTTCTATTTCAACGACGCCACCGACACCGGGCTGGTCGCTGCCGGCCTCCGCGGCGGAGACGGCTACCGGCTGCTGGCGGCGCCAGAGCCAATCCTGGCCACCGACGACGAGGATGAGGCGCCCGATACCTCGATGCTCGCCCAGCCGGCCATGGATATCGCCATGCCGGAACCTGCGGCGGTGCCGGCGATAGTCAGTTCCAAAGCGACGGAGTACTCAGCTGGAGCCGTCGGCGATTTCGAACGTGTCTACATGATCGCCACGGCTCTGCGCAGCTACGGCTACTTCTCGCACGGTTTGGAGGGTGAGCCTCCATCGCGGCCCGGCCACGGGGCTTCCCGGCTGGTATCGATGCTGGACGGTGACCAGATCACCGGTGACGCCGAACAATACGCGGCCGCGATGGCGCTGATGGTTCGCGCGCTGGGCCTGCCGGCCCGGGTGGTGATGGGGTTCGAGGTGCCCGAGCATGGGTCGGGATCGGTCGCGATCACCGGTGCGGACGTCACCGCGTGGGTGGAGGTGCCATTCGAGGGGATGGGATGGTTGGCCTTCTTCCCTACCCCGGACGAGGACCAGGTCCCGCAGGTGGAGAACCCGCAGCCACAGGATCGTCCCGAACCTCAGGTTCTGCAACCGCCGGAGCCGCCGCAGGAACCACCGGTGGTTCCGCCGCTGGACCGGGGTACGGCACCGACCGAACAGGACCCTCCGGAAGAAGATGACACCGTCAAGCGGATCCTGTTCTTCGTAGCGGCGATCGGCATCCCACTGCTGGTGCTGGTGGCCCCGCTCATCATTGTCGTCGTGATGAAGGCTCTGCGCTGGCGACGACGGCGAGCCCGGGGCGGCACCAGCACCCGGCTGGCCGGTGGTTGGGATGAGTTGTCCGACCGGGTGCTGGACCTGGGGGTGGACAGTGCTACCGGTGCTACGCGGGTCGAGGCGGGTCGTACCTTCGATTCGGCCTTGACCGGCACCGGGGCCGTCGCCTTGGCGATCCGTGCCGATGCGGGTGTGTTTGCCCCGGAACAGCCAACCGAGCAGCAGGTCATGGCCTACTGGTCGGACATTCACACAGCCGTCCGTGGCGCGGGACAGCAGGTGGGTCTGCGACGCAGATTCCGGGCGCGATTCTCGCTGCGCTCGCTCCGGCGGCCACGACCGGAGAAGATGGCCTCATGAGTTCTCCACGGCCCGGTTCCAACCCCATGAGACCAGAGCGCCAACGCGCCAAGATCGCTGGGGTGGCGACCTACGCCCGGCCATACCTACCCGAGGGGGCCGCTGCACAAGGTGGCCGCAACCTGCGCCCGCAAGCGGTGCTGGCCCTAACGCAGGCTTATGTGGCCCCCTCACGGACCTCTCAGGGCGTCGCGGTCGCGGTCCTCGCGGCCGGTTCGGGGATCGCGCTGTGGCTAGCGCTAACGCAGTTCATGCTGGCGAACGGCTCGGTGGTTCTGGCCGTGGCCGGGCTGTTGCTCGCGTTGATCGCGGCTGGCCCGGCGGTACTGCTCGGACGGTTGGTGTCCGGCTCGGGAGCGGCGCTACTGGCCGCCCTGCAGCGCTGGTACGCAGTAGCGCCAGAGGTGCCCGTCGCCGGCGAGGCGAGCCTGGTTCGAGGTCCGGGCGCGTTCCGCATCGCAGCGGGGATTTCCAGCATCGTCGTGGGACTGGGACTGCTGGTCGTGGTGGCCCTGGAACGGTCCGTGGCCGCATCGGTTGGGCTGGGCCTGGCGGCGCTGTCGCTGATATTCATCGGTGCCGTCGCCCTGGCGGGATGGTCGCGGGCGCGGCACGTGCTACGTGGAGCCTCACCTGCCGGGGCCGACGCGTCCTTCGCTCCGTTGCCGCAGGGCCCTGGAGCCTTCCCCGGTCCGCATGGGCCAGCGCCGGTCGCACCCTGGGCAGCCCACACTGCCCAGTCGCAGCCGCCACCGGCTCCCGTTCCCTCCGCCGCACGGTGGCAGCCGCCGCCACCGGGGCCGGAAGCAGCTCAGGGCGAGGACCCAACAGCGACCTGGGTACCGGAGCCCGAACCGGGCGAGGACACGATCGCCGGTGCTGCCCTGGCTGGTGAGATCTTCGCCGATGGGCGCACGCTGCCCGGTCGCCGTCCAGCCCCGGCTGCTGCGGCCCCGGCAGCCGCGCCGGCACCTCGGGTGCCGGTACCGATCGTCACGTTCCCCGATGGCCGGTCCCTGGGTGCCGGTGATCACGTTCTCGTCGGTCGCAACCCATCGCCGAGGGAGTCGGATCTGGCCACACCGTTCGTCATCGAACACCCGACGCTGTCCAAGACCCACGCTGCCATTCGCATCACCGAGTCGGCGGTGTATGTCACCGATCGGGCATCCACGAACGGCACCACCGTTGTCGATGCCCTCGGTATCCACCGGCCACTGACCGCCTGGTTGGAGGAACAGGTGGGGTTCGGCGGGGCAGTCCTGCTCGGGAACATTCACGTGCAGGTCGATCAGACGAGGACGTAGTGTGCCGTGCGGGTGACCGGTGAGCTACAGTGTTGATCGTGCGGACGATGCTCCTGCTTGGTCGCCGCGGCGAGGCCCACTAGGTCGGCTTCCTCGTCGCGGAGGCAATGTTGCGCCCGGCCCACATCCAGCCGCCACGAACTGCGGCTCAGACCAGGAGCACCAGCGAGATGACTACCAGCTACACCACGTTCGGAATGCCGGTCGGCAAGTACCGGCCCTTCCACGAGACCAATGGCGGATTCGATCTGCCGGACCGGCGGTGGCCGTCGAACCGGATCACCGCGCCGCCACGTTGGCTGTCCACCGATCTGCGGGATGGCAATCAGGCACTGATCGAACCGATGGACCCGGTGCGCAAGCGCACCATGTTCGACCTGCTGGTCGGCATGGGCTACAAGGAGATCGAGGTCGGCTTCCCGGCCGCGTCGCAGACCGACTTCGATTTCGTCCGATCGATCATCGACGACGATGCCATCCCCGATGACGTCACCGTCTCGGTGTTGACGCAAGCCCGCAGCGACCTGATCGAACGCACGATCGACTCCCTGATCGGTGCACATCACGCCACCGTCCACATGTACAACGCCACCGCGCCGGTATTTCGCCGGGTGGTGTTCCGCAACGACCGCGACGCCACCAAGGCCCTGGCCACCGACGGCACCCAGCATGTGATCGACTACGCCGAGAAGGTACTGGACCCGGACACGGTGTTCGGGTACGAATACTCACCCGAGATCTTCATCGACACCGAACTCGACTATGCGCTGGAAGTGTGCGAGGCCGTGATGGACGCATGGGCACCCGAGGATGGCCGGGAGATTATCCTCAACCTGCCCGCCACCGTGGAACGTGCCACACCCAATGTGTACGCCGACCAGATCGAGTGGATGAGCCGGCAGCTGTCCCGCCGCGATCACATCGCCCTGTCGGTCCACCCGCACAATGACCGCGGCAGCGCGGTCGCGGCGGCGGAACTGGCGGTGATGGCGGGCGCCGACCGCGTCGAGGGCTGCCTGTTCGGTCAGGGCGAGCGCACCGGGAACGTCGACCTGGTCACGCTGGGCATGAACCTGTACAGCCAGGGCATAGATCCGGGCATTGACTTCTCCGACATCGACGGCATCCGCCGCACGGTGGAACATTGCACCCGCATGGACGTGCATCCACGGCACCCCTACGGCGGTGACCTGGTCTACACCGCGTTCTCCGGATCCCACCAGGACGCGATCAAGAAGGGCTTCGCGCATCGAGCCGAACAGGTGGCAGCCGCTGGTGGCGAGGACACCGCGGTGACCTGGGACCTGCCGTACCTGCCGGTCGATCCCGAGGACGTCGGCCGCAACTACGAGGCGGTCATCCGGGTCAACAGCCAGTCGGGCAAAGGCGGCGTTGCGTATCTGCTGCAGAGCACCCGCAATATGGACCTGCCGCGCCGCCTGCAGATCGAGTTCTCGTCCATCGTGCAGAAGCACACCGATGCCTTCGGTGGGGAGATGACCGCCGAGCAGTTGTGGGCAATCTTCTGCGATGAGTACCTGCCCGCCACCACGCAGAACGGTCACACGCCGTGGGGCCGGTTCGCGCTGGGCGCCTCGCAGGTGGCCTCGGCCGGCGATGGGTCGAGCGACATCCTGACCGTGACGCTGCACGACGGTGCGGACGAGCGGACGATCCAGGCCTCGGGCAACGGCCCGGTGGCGGCTTTCGTCGCGGTATTGGCGCAGGCCGACGTCGAGGTTCAGGTGCTGGACTATGCCGAGCACGCCCTCAGCGAAGGTGAATCCGCCACGGCTGCGGCCTACGTCGAGTGTGAGATCGGCGGTGAGGTGTTGTGGGGTGTGGGTATCGATCCCTCGATCACGACCGCCTCGCTGAAGGCGATCATCTCGGCTGTCAACCGGGCGCTGCGCTGACGGTTCACTAACGGTCAATTGCTGACCGGGCTGCCCACGGTCACGGCTCTGGACCCGATTTGCCGGGGCAGTGCTCGGCGGATAGCTGCAGCTGCAGTGGACCATGGCCGAACGCGGTGTGCTGGCCGCTATCCGACATCGAACGCGGCATCCAGGTTGCCAAATCGTGAAATGGCGACCAGGATGCCGCGTTCGGCCGGGGTGGGGAGGGTGCGGCAGGTTGGGCGGGTCGGCTGGTCGCGGGCGATTGGCTAGGGGACAATGATCCGGTGAAGCTCTACCGGGACGAGGCGGTGGTACTGCGCACGCGCAAACTCGGTGAGGCCGACCGGATCATTACCCTGCTCACCCGTGAGCACGGGCAAGTGCGGGCCGTGGCCAAGGGCGTGCGGCGTACATCCTCCAGGTTCGGGGCCCGGCTGGAGCCGTTCAGCGTGATCGATACCCAGTTGTATCTGGGCCGGAACCTCGACACGATCACCCAGGTGCACACGCTGGCGCCGCATGGCCGGGCGATCTGTGCTGACTACTCACTGTTCACCACTGCGACGGCGATGGTCGAGACCGCCGAGCGGCTGACCGAGATCGAACGTGAGCCGGCCACTCAGCAGTACCTGCTGCTGGCAGGGGCGTTGCGGGTGTTGGCGGACCAAGCCCACGCTGCCAGCTTGATCTTGGATTCCTATCTGCTGCGCTCGCTGGCAATCGCCGGCTGGGCCCCCAGTTTCGATCTCTGTGCCCGCTGCGACACCCCCGGACCCCATCGAGCCTTCGCTGCGGGGCTGGGTGGCATGGTGTGCTCACGCTGCCGTCCGCCGGGGTCGGCGGCCCCAGCCCCGCAGACGGTCGCGCTGTTAGCGGCACTGCTCACCGGAGATTGGCAGATAGCCGATGCCAGCGAGGAACGCCACCGCAAAGAAGGGGCCGGGCTGGTCGCGGCATACACGCAGTGGCACCTAGAGCGGCAACTTCGCTCGTTGCGGCTGGTCGAACGCGCGTGAACAAGCCACCAGCCCATTCCTCCGGCGCCCGGCCACCACAGCTACCTGCAGCGCTGGTACCGGCGCATGTCGCGATCGTGATGGATGGCAACGGCCGGTGGGCCAACGCGCGTGGTCTGCCCCGTACCGATGGTCACGCAGCAGGCGAAGCGGTGCTG
Organism: Beutenbergiaceae bacterium; assembly: GCA_047971285.1. Lineage (GTDB taxonomy): Bacteria > Actinomycetota > Actinomycetes > Actinomycetales > Beutenbergiaceae > Pseudactinotalea. The sequence goes on from JBKDZO010000055.1 coordinate 68,879, forward strand.
CTTGACATGGTTGCCGGCGCGATCGAATTGGGAATCAGCCACATCAGTGCCTACGCCTTCTCCACCGAGAACTGGAAGCGCTCACCGGCCGAGGTGCGGTGGCTGATGGGATTCAACCGCGACGTGCTGCGCCGCCGCCGTGACCAGATGCACGACTGGGGGGTACGCGTGCGCTGGGCCGGCCGGCGTCCGCGATTGTGGCGCAGCGTGATCGCCGAACTGGAGCAGGCCGAACAGCTGACCCGGAACAACACCACCTGCACGCTGACGATGTGCGTCAACTACGGTGGCCGCGCCGAATTGGTGGACGCGACCCGTGCGATCGCCAGGGAAGTGGCGGCCGGACGGCTGCGTCCCGACCGGATCTCTGAACGTACGATCGCTCGCCACCTGGATGAGCCGGACCTGCCCAACGTCGACCTGTTCCTGCGGTCCGGGGGAGAGCGACGGGCATCGAACTTCCTGATCTGGCAATCGGCCTACGCCGAGATGGTGTTCTCGGACAAGCCATGGCCGGATATGGACCGCCGGGACCTCTGGGAGGCCGCCGTCGAGTACGCCAAGCGCGACCGGCGATACGGGGCAGCCGTCGACGAGGTCAGTTGACCTGGTGTCCCGCCTGCGGCCTGGTGCCTGGGGCTCTGGCCGATTTGCGCCGGGCCAGGATCAACACCGTCAGCGTCACCGCCACCAAGAGCGTCAGCCCGCCCGCCGCCCACGGGTTGCCCCGGGCCGCCGCCGCGATGGCGACCCAGGTGAAGAAGCCGAACGTGGTGTAGATGCCTGCCCACATCAACGCTCCGGGAACCTGAGCGATCGTGTACTTCCACAGCTCGATGCGCAACACCCCGGCCGCCGCCTGAATCATCGACTGGAAGCCCACGGTCAGGTAGGACAACGGCACCGCGATAAGTCCCCAGCGCCGAATGGCGACGATGCCAGGATCAATCCCGCCGCCGGTGAGCCAGGCGTGCGCGCGCGCCCGCCAGCCTTCGGTCGGGCGGGTACGGCGTAGCGCCTGCTCGGTGATCACCCGGCCAAGCCAGTACAACGCCTGGCCACGCGCGATCGCCAACGCGAACATGAAGCTGAAGACGCCAGTGACCGGCCAGCCTTCGAGAAAGTCAGGCACTGGCACCGCCGTAGCGCCGGGCCGCGCAGTCACGGCAGGTTCCCACCAGTTCTGCGGTGTGCTCGACCTCGACGAAATCGTGTTCCTGGGCGATGCGAGCAGCCCAGCGTTCCACCGCCTCGCCGGCGAGTTCCACGGCGCGGCCACATTCGCGGCAAACCAGGTGGTGGTGGTGACCACGGGCGCAGCGACGGTAGCGGGCCTCGCCATCCTCCAGGCGCAACACATCGACGTCGCCGGCCTCGGCCATCGTCTGCAGCGTGCGGTAGACGGTGGCCAGCCCGACGTTGTGACCCGCGTCCTTGAGCATCGTGTGCAACTGTTGTGCTGAATTGAAGTCTGGGGTCTCTTCCAGCAATTCTGCGAGCGCTGCACGCTGGCGTGTCATTCGCTGCATGTCACTTCCCGGGGGTAATGGGTGCCTTCCCGGCTGACCGGTCAATGGGCTGGCTGGCCTGTAGGCGATTCCGCGCCGCGGTGAATGCGGCAACACCAGCGTAGATGGTGATCGCAATGACCACGATCACCGACCCCGGCGGCAACGGCGCGGTGAAGGTGATCAGTAGCCCGCCCACGCAACTGACCGCCCCGATGACCATCGCCAGTGACATGGTCTGACGGAAGGAGCGGGCCAGCAACTGTGAAGCGGCCACCGGCACGATCATCAATGCGCTGACCAGCAGCAACCCCACGACCCGCATGGCAACGGTCACGGTCAGCGCAGCCACCACGGCGATCCCAATGTTCAACGCTGCCACCGGCAAGCCGGTGGAACGGGCGAACTCGGAGTTGGCGCTGACGGCGAACAGCGCGCTACGCAGGCCCAGGCCGATTGCGGCGATCAGCACCGACATCACCATGGTCGCCACCAGGTCCGCCTGACTGACGGTTGCCAGGGAGCCGAACAGGTAGCTCATCAGGTTCGCGTTGGTGCCTCCAGCAAGGCCGATCAACATCACCCCGCCAGCGATACCGCCATAGAACAACAGCGCCAACGCCAAGTCGCCGCTGGTGTTGCCACGGCTGCGGACGATCTCGATGATGACCGCCCCCGCGATCGCTGCGACCATGGCGCCCGGAATCGCGTAGGCGTCGGTGTCGGTGGCGTTGGTCGCGGCACCGACCAACCAGCCCATCGCCACTCCGGTCAGGGCCACGTGCCCGATCCCGTCGCCCAGCAGTGACAGTCGTCGTTGCACCAGGTAAGTGCCCACGATCGGCGCGCTGACCCCGACCACCAGGGCTGCGAGCAGAGCACGCTGGAACAACGGCACTGCCAGGAGTTCTGCCAGCTGTGTCATGGCAGGCTCCGTTGCGTCGGAGGGGCGGCTGGCTGGGAATGTGCCGCGTGCAAGTGTTCGTGTGGCGATGCCAGGCCATCGGCCTGCTCCGATGGGGCATGGCCGTGATCGCGTGGCAGGGCCCCGTCCTGAACGATGCGGCCGCCGGAGAGGACTATGCCACGGTCGATCAGCTCTGCGAACGGACCCAGTTCATGCAGGACCATGACGATGGTGCGGCCATCGGCGTGCAGCCGGGCCAGCAGAGTCGCGAAATTGGTTTGGGTGAGCACATCGACGCCGGCCAGGGGCTCGTCCAGCAGCAGCAGTTCCGGATCGCGTACCAGCGCGCGGGCGATCACCACGCGTTGTGCTTGGCCACCGGACAGCACGCCGAACGGCCGATCAGCCAGATCCAGCACCCCTAGCCGGTCCATGGCACCCAGTACCCGGTGCCGGTCCGAGCGGCGCAGCCACAGCCGCCCTGCCCCGAGCAACCCGGTCTGCACCACCTCGTATGCGGTCGCGGGCACCGGTGAGTTGGTAGCCAGTCGCTGGGGGACATAGCCGATGCGGTGCCACGGCACCCGAGTGCGGGCGCGGGTGGTAGAGACGCCGAAGATCGTGGCATCGCCCTCGGTGATGGGAACCAGCCCAAGGGCGGCCCGGATCAGGGTGGACTTGCCGGAACCGTTGGCGCCTAGGACTGCCACGGCTTCGCCGTCGGCCACCTGCACCTGGACGCCGGTGAGCAATTGCTGCCCACCTGCGCGCACCCCGGCGTCGACCAGGTGCAGGGGCAGTGGGTCTACGGGCACGCAAGTCCTTCGCGTAGAGCAGCCAGGTTCGCGGTCATGGCCCCGAGGTAGTCGGAGTCTGCCGGCTGCAGTTCGATCGGGTCGAGCGTAGCGAGGGTGAGCCCGAGTTCGTCGGCAATCACGTCCGCACCCGCCGTCAAACCTCCTGGCTGGGCGAACACGGTGGTTGCTTCGGCATCCCGCGCCTGCTGTAGCACGTCAGCGACCCGGGCCGGCGAGGGTTCGGATTCGGGGTCGATGCCGCTGATGCCGATCTGGTGCAGCTGGTATGCGTGGGCGAGGTACCCGAAAGCCTCGTGGCTGGTGACGAAGTCATCGCTGGCGCAACCGGTGAGGCCTTCGCGGAACCGCGCATCCAGATCCTCCAGGTCGGCACGGAGCTGTGCGGCGTTGTCGGTGTAGGCACCGGCATTGCTGGGATCGATATCGGAGAGGGTCTCAGCCAGCGCGTCTGCGACGTTGGCGACCCGCATCGGGTCCAGCCAGAAATGGGGGTCGAGGTCGCCGTGGTCGTGGCCATCGTCCTCGGAGTATTCCTCTTCGGAATGTTCGGCGTCGGCCGCCGGTTCGATCAAGTCGGCGAACGCTGCGGCGTCCAGCACGGTGGGGCCCTCGATCTGGGTGAGTGCGTCATCGACGGCGGGTTGGAACCGAGCCAGCGTCACTACCACATCGGACCCGCCCAGCACTGCGATATCGGCGGGTGCCAGCTCCAGATCGTGTGGTTCGGTACCGGCCGGTGCGATGTTGTTCACCTGCGCGGCCTGGCCGCCGATTCTGGTCGCGATGAACTCCAGCGGGTAGGTGGAAACCGTGATCGATACCGTATCGCCGGACTGTGCCGTCGCTGCTGAGGTGGATTCACCGTCCGCTGCACCCGCGCTACATGCCGTCACGGCGATCAGGGAGGTGGCCGCCATCAGCATGGCTGGGAGTGATTTAGTCGGCATAGGAGTCATTCTCAGTAATAATGAGAATGATTGTCAAATTCTAGGGTTCGCAACCGGCTAGCCTGGCCCCTGACATCCGGCCAGCCAGGTCGGCGCCCCGTGGAAAGGCAACCTTGTGGCAACCTCACGTCTCGATTCGGTCATCAGCCTCGCCAAGCGACGTGGCTTCGTGTTCCAATCGGGAGAGATCTACGGAGGGACCCGGTCGGCCTGGGACTACGGGCCGCTGGGGGTCGAGCTCAAGGCGAACATCAAGCGCCCGTGGTGGCAGTCGATGGTGCGCGGCCGCGATGACATCGTCGGGCTGGACTCCTCGGTCATCCTGCCGCGCCAGGTCTGGGTGGCCTCCGGGCACGTGGGTGCCTTCACCGATCCGCTCACCGAATGCCAGCAATGCCACCGGCGTTTCCGGGAAGACCAGATGATCGAGGAATTCACCGAGCGCAAGGGCCGTGAGCCGGAGGGCGGGCTGACCAGCATTCCGTGCCCCAATTGCGGCACCGTGGGGCAGTGGACGCAGCCGCGTGACTTCAACATGATGCTCAAGACCACGCTAGGGCCGGTGGAGGATGAGTCCGGGCTGCACTACCTACGACCGGAGACCGCTCAGGGCATATTCGTCAACTTCGCCAACGTCATGAGCGCCGCCCGCAAGAAGCCTCCGTTCGGAATCGGCCAGATCGGCAAGTCCTTCCGCAACGAGATCACGCCCGGCAACTTCATCTTCCGCACCCGCGAGTTCGAGCAGATGGAGATGGAGTTCTTCGTCGAACCCGGCACCGACGAGCAATGGCACCAGTACTGGATCGATACCCGCCTGGACTGGTACGCCGATCTGGGGCTGAGCCGGGAGAACATGCGGCTGTATGAGCACCCTGCCGAGAAGCTGTCGCACTATTCCAAGCGCACGGTCGATATCGAGTACCGGTTCGGTTTCACCGGGGCCCAATGGGGCGAGTTGGAAGGGCTGGCCAACCGCACCGACTTCGACCTCAAGACTCACGCCGAACACTCCGGCCAGGAGCTCTCCTACTTTGATCAGGCCACTGGCGAGCGTTGGGTGCCGTACGTGATCGAACCGGCGGCGGGTTTGACCCGATCGTTGATGGCGTTCCTGATCGAGGCCTACGCCGAGGACACCGCTCCGAACACCAAGGGCGGCGTCGATACCCGGACCGTATTGCGGCTGGACCCACGGCTGGCGCCGGTCAAGGCGGCGGTGCTCCCGCTATCGCGCAATGAACGGCTCTCGCCTGCCGCTCGCGAGCTGGCGGCCGATCTCCGCAAGATCTGGAACGTGGACTTCGACGATGCTGGCGCCATCGGCCGCCGGTACCGCCGTCAGGACGAGATCGGCACCCCGTTCTGCCTCACCGTCGACTTCGACACCCTCGACGATCAGGCGGTTACCGTGCGCGAGCGGGACAGCATGGCCCAGCAGCGAGTGGCACTGGATCAGGTGCGCGGCTACCTAGCGGAGCGACTCGTCGGTGCCTGAGCAGCCACCGACACCTGAGTCACCCGACCGCGATTTAGTGAAGCGGGGGCGACTTAGTGAGCCGCAGCTCACTCAATCGCCGCCCAATCACGAAACGGCGGGACGGCAAACGGCGGGACGGCAAACGGCGGGACGGCGCGGGCGTGCAGCGCAGGAGCATGCTGGGCACGGCCACGGTCCAGTGGTGATCCCCGAGGCCGAGCGACGACGGGTGCGGGTGGTGCTGGCGCTCCTGGTGATCCCGGTACTGATCGCTACCGTCGTGGGTCTGATCATGCTGTGGCCCACCGGCGACACCCAGGTCGGTTCTGTCGAGGTCAATGCCGACGACGCCGTGTTCGAGCGCGGCGTGGTGGTGGACGTCCCCGGCGAGATGGGCGCCGAACTAGTGGTGGAGGTGACCACCGGCGACTTCGCCGGGCAGCAGGTCAGCGTGCAGACTCCACCGGAGGTGATCGCTGAAGGGGTCGATCAGGGTGACAAGGTGCGCCTGCTCTACATCCCCAGCGCCGCGGCTTCCGGAACACCGTTCCTATTCGTGGACTATGCCCGCGAAATTCCCCTAGCACTGCTGCTGGGGCTGTACCTCGCCGCGGTGGCGCTGGTTGCGCGCTGGCGAGGATTGGCCGCCGTTGTGGGCCTGGCGGCCTCGCTGGTGATCGTCGGGGCTTTCGTATTACCTGCGCTGATGTCGGGAACCTCGCCGCTGCTGGTAGCCCTGGTCGGTTCAGCGGCAATGATGTTCACCTCGGTCTACTTCGCCCATGGCATCTCGATACGTACCACCACGGCACTGCTGGGCACCTTTGCCGGAGTCGCCATCACGGTAGGCCTGGGCTGGTGGGTGATAGCTGGTGGCAACCTGGTGGGCAACGGATCGGAAGAGGCTTTCCTGGTCACCGGGACCTTCCCGGGCGTCAGCCTGCGGGCGTTGCTCCTGTGCGGGATCGTGCTGGCCGGGCTGGGCGCACTGAACGACGTGACGATCACGCAGGCCTCCGCCGTCTGGGAGTTGCATGCCGCCGACCCCAGTGCGGGCCGCCGGAAGGTGTTCTCACGGGCGATGCGGATCGGCCGGGACCACATCGCCTCCACCGTCTACACCTTGGCCTTCGCCTATGTGGGCACCTCGTTGCCGTTGCTGATGATCGCGGCGATCTATGACCGGTCGCTGCTGGACTTCTTCATGTCCGGTGAAATCGCAGAGGAACTGGTGCGCACCCTGGTGTCCTCGATCGGATTGGTGCTGGCCATCCCAATGACGACGGCAATCTCTGCGGCCCTGGTCTCCACACGTCGGGCAACGGGCGCTACCTAGGCGCCATCCGGATGGCACCGTACGGCAGGGCCGGGCGGCACCAGCAGCCTGGATGGTCCCGCCGTCAATCGACCCAGCGGCGGAGCAATGCCGCCAGTGCTTGCCCGCCGCTGATACACATCGTCACCACCGCATACTCAAGGTCACGTCGGTGTAGGTCCATCGCGGCACGCAAGGTCAGGTTGGCGCCGGTAGCGCCAACCGGGTGACCCACGGCGATGGCGCCACCGTACGGATTGGTCCGTTCCGGATCCAGGCCCGCGTCACGGATCACGGCCACCGACTGGGCGGTGAATGCCTCGTTCAGTTCAATCAGGTCCACGTCCTGGGCAGTCAACCCGCATCCTGATCCAGCACGACCGGGTCGACCGCTACCTGGGCGATCCGGTACGCAAGCTGCCCGTCGCGCACCAGGTTCTCGTTGCTGCTGTGGACGCGAACGTGATGTAGGGCCGTCATGGCCACCTTCCGTGGGGCACTGCGAGACGTCGATTCGGCGTGCCTACAATCGAGTGCATAATTGAATGCAATGCAATCGCGTCGTCAGGTAGTGCTACGTCGAGGATCGCGCAACAACGCGGTGGTCAGCAGGGGGAGAACAGCCAGGAGCAGCAGCATCATCAAGGGAACTGTCCAGGTGTCGTACACCTCGGCGAGGAGCTCCATCGCCGGAGCGGCCATCGCACCAAAGATGAATCCGATGCCTTGCACGAAACCGCTCACCGATGTCGCCTCAGCCGTGCTCGCCGACCAGGTTGCGCACAGGACCAAGATCATCTGCATCGAGACCGGGCCGAATCCCAGGAACGCGATCCAGACCGAGGTGACCTGCGGGGCGAAGAGGAGCCCGGCCAGGCCGATCATGAAGGCCGTTGCCCCGACCACCAACAGCCGAACGCGCCAGCGGGCCCGACGCCCCAGGGTCAGGATGGTCGCGTTGAGCGGGATCCCCATCAAGGCAAAGAGAGCGAGAGACCAGGCTGCTTGCGCTCTGCCGGTACCAGCGACCTGCTGCAGAATGGCTGGTAGCCAGGTCAGCAGCCCGAACACGATGGCTGCCCCGGAGCCGAAGTATGCGGCCAGGGCCCAGGCATAGGCTTTGCGCCACACCCGGACCGTTCTGAGCGTTCTGAGCGGAGTTCGGCTATCGGAATCGCGGCCGAGCATCAGCCACGGGGCTACCGCGATGGCAATGGCCGCCGCCCAGATCGCGAGCGCAACTCGCCAACCCAGACGGTCGGCCGTGACCTGGGTGAGAACGGTGGAGCCGGCCACGCTGAAGGCGAACAGGATCCCGACCGTCGCCGTCAGGAGTTCGATCCGCCGTGGAAAGTAGCGTTTGATCAGGGCCGGAAGGATCGCCGCGCCCATTCCCGCACCGGTCAGAGCGAGTGCCGTGGCACCGATCAGCATCCCGGAACTGGTTGCGCTGGCCCGCAGCACGTGCCCGGCGGCACTGAGGCCCAAGGCCAGCAACACCGTGGTCGGCTGTGACAACGCCCGGGCAATGGCGGGCAGAACAGCGCTCGCTGCAGCAAAGCCGATCGGCGGCAGCGCCCCGATCAACGCGAGCGAGTCGCTGTCGAACGGGAATGACCGGGCTATGGGTTCGGCGAGAATCGGAATCGTCGCCAGCGCGGTGCGCAGATTGATCGCGAGTAGAAGGATGGCGGCGGCCGCTGTTGCCGAGCGCGCCGCGGTGGTCATGGTGCCTAATGTTGCAGCGGCGCGCCGCAGTGCGCCATCCAGCAGTGTGCCGAAGCTGCGTCTACCGGGCACGCAACGTTTGCGGTGTGGATCTAGGTTCTGGCCCAATTGGTACGAAGGCCAAATACAGTCGGCTCAATCGCTCTCGGTGAGGTCCTGACCATGTCGCCGCAGAAGTTCGAGGGTTTGCCGTACCCGTTGCTGTCCGGCGGCACGATGGGAGTCCATGGTGCTGACCAGAGTCTCTAGGTCGTGACTGCGCAACTGTTCCAGCATGGCGTGGTGCTCGGCGAAGATCCGCGGTGCCTGTTCGGGGGCTGTCAGGACCAGGACGTGATAGGGCGTCGCGCGAGCCCAGGCCTGTTCTACGAACGAGGTGACCAATGACATGTTGGCCAGCGCGAACATCTGAAAATGGAACCGACGGTTCAGGGCGTTGGCGGCCCCGACATTCCCGGCTTCCACCATCTGGACCATCTCGGCGTTGGTTGCTTGTAGTGGCTCGAGGTCGCCGTCCGAGACCGGAGGGATCTCGCGCAGCAGTCTGGTCTCCAACAGTCCTCGGACCACATAGGTCTGGTCCAGCTCGGAGGCCGTGAGCTTGGTGATGGCGTACCCGGCGTTGGGTGTGTGCTTGACGATGCCCTCGGACTCCAGCTGGCGCAGGGCCTCCCGGATGGGAACCCGGCTGACGCCAAAGCGCTTGGCCAGCGCCTCCTGGCGCACGGGCTCGCCTGGGGGGAGTTCGCCCGCAAGCAGCATTTCTCGCAATTGGGAACTGAGAGACGAGGCAACGGTGACCTGTGTTGTCACGACCACTCCTTCTGAGCGCGACGGCGTAATGACCACATCTGAGCGCTGCGCTCGACGGCGCGCGCCGATGCCCACGGTACCCCGTCGACCGTGGCGCGAAATGATGCGACGTTGTGACGTGACAGGGCTGGGTCGGCGGCCGCCTTCGCTGCCAGGCTCAATACCGCCGACTCAATCTCATCACTGGCCACACATGCCCACGCAAGTCCGGCATCGACCGCCTGAGCACCGGGTACCGGCGCACCCAGGAGGCCGATGGCGGCAGCCCGTGAGCGGCCGATGCTGCGTTCCAGCAGGTGCAGGTGGCCGCCTCCGGGATGGATGCCGATGTCGAGGAATCCGGACAGGAACAGGGCATCGTCGGTGACGATCCGGACATCGGCGGCCAGCGCCAAGTTCATCCCGGCGCCAACGGCAGCGCCAGCGACGCCCGCGATGGTGGGCACCGGAAGTTCACCGAAGGCGGTGAACGCGGCATAGATCCGGCCGAGTTCGTCCCATCGGTCGCCGTCCGCGGGATCCTGTCCGGCCCGCTCCAGAACCGCGCGTACCGCACCGGCGCAGAAGCTCTTGCCCCGACCGAATATCGCTGTGGCACCGACCGTGCGGTCGCTGGCTATTTCGGCACAGATCGCGGTGAGTTCATCGGCCATCTCGGGATCGAGCGCGTTACGTCGCTCGGGTGCATTCAGGTGAACCATCGCCACGCCGTCATCTACCCGATAGTCGATGTTCCTACTCATGAGCTGACCAATTCCCGTCCCTGGCGGCCCATGATCGCTGCGGCCGCGGTGGCGCCGATGCGACCCTCGAGCGCGCGCAGCCAGGGTGGTAGGGCGGCCGGAAGGTCCGGATGGTCGGCGTGGCCCAGGTCCGCGCCGAATACCAACAGTTCGTGCGGGTACTCGTTCAGCAGCAGCATGCTGGCGTGGTCGGCGTCGCCGAGCAGGTCGGGCAGGATGCCCAGTTCCAGCCGTGCTTCCAGGCGGCGCAGGTGTCCGGCGGCCTGCTCGTGCCAGCCGAGGAACGCCATCTTCGGATGATTGACCAACAGACGCTGCACCCCATGCTCGCGTGCTGCGGTGAACAGGGTCACCGTTTCCTGGGCGGACAAGTGTCCGCTCACCAGCAGCAGGTCGTGTGCGGCAACGATGTCGAGGACCTCGTGCCAGGCGGGTAGTAGCGCGCCCGACTCATCGAAGACCTCGACCTGGCTGAGACTGAATCCCGCGTGCACGCTCAGTTCGGCGTGAATGGCGGCCAGCTTGTGTGTGGGTGCGGAGACCGTTGGCATCCACACCACGCGACCACCCAAGCGAGCCGCCACTTCTACGGCGTCGGGGTTGGCCCCGCCCAGCGGGCTGTTCAGCACGATTCCACCGAGGGTTCCGTCACCCAGTGCCAAGGCGCGCTCGACCGTTGACCCTTCGTGCGACTTGAGTACCAACGTCTCGAAGCCCATCGAGCGAGCCTGGGCGATGGTCTCGCGATCGTCGCCGTGCCGGGGGAGCAGGCTCGGCGAGGCGTGTACGTGCAGGTCGGTGAGCCCGACGGCCCAGTCCGGTAGTTGCTCGGTCATAGGGGCACCTCTTCCAGGACGGGCTGTTCGGCCAGAAGTCGGCGCTGGACCTTTCCGGCGGCCGCATCGCGCGGTAGTTTGCCGGTCCGGATCACCATGCTGGGGCGCATGAATCCTGGCAGTTGCTCGGTAGCCTGACGCAATGCCGAAAGCGGGACCTGTTCCGCCACCACGTACAACACCACATCCTCATCGACGAGTGCGCCCGGGCGTTTCCACAGCGCGAGGTCGGTGATTCCCGGGACCTGGCCGATCTCCTTCTCGACGTACTGAATCGGAACGAACTCTCCCCTGACTCGGATGGACTCTGAGGCTCGTTCCAGGAAGACCAGTTCGCCACCGGGCTCGCGGCGGCCGAAGTCGCCGGTATGGAACCATCCCTGGTCATCGAAGGGGCGAACGACGCCGCCGTCTCGCAGGTACCCATCGAAGAGCACCCCAGGCTCGGTTGCGCGAATCGCGATCTGCCCGTCATCGCGCAGCCGCCATTGGATTCCTGCACGCGGCTCACCACCATGACGGCTGGCGTCCAGGGGGATGTCTTGCTGGGTCGACCAGCGTCGCATATGGGACAGCCCGCCTGCTTCGGTGGATCCATAGCCCGAGACGGCGGTGGGGACGGTGAACCGATCCATGAATGTGCGGTCTGCGTAGAACATGGTGCGCACGCTATGGGGCCGGAACTCCGATGCATCGCGCCGGCTGAGGATGGCCACCGGCGGTGCGTGCAGGATCAGCGCGGTGATCGCCTGTTGGGCGACATTCGCCCAGAACGTACTGGCGGAGAATCTGCTGGCTGCCAGCACATCGGAGCCGGCCCAGAGGGCTCCGATCAGCCCGTAGCCCATCGGGTTGATGTGGAACATCGGCAACGGGGCGAATACGCGATCGGTGGCTTTCAGCTCGAGCATCTGGCTCACATCGGCAGCCAGTTTCAGGAAATAGCTGTGGCTTTGGACGCAGAACTTCGGCTGCCCTGTTGTGCCGGAGGTATGCATGTACGAGGCGACATCCAGTCGCTGCACGGTCACGCCGGCGGCCGAGTCCGTGGGCGTGGCGGAGCGCTGTCGAGCGTCGTCGACCAGGAGCGTGGGCCCGTGCCAGTCCAGGGCACCTGGGTCGCGCTTGCGCGGCAAAAGCACGGCCCCGGGTGCGAAGCCGGCGATCATGGAGGCCGACAGGTCGTCCGGATAGGTCGGGTTTACCAGGCCCACCGGATTGCCCGCGAGGATGCACCCCATCCAGCTGATCAGGTAGTCGGTGCTGGTGTCGGCGATGAGCATCACCCGTTCTCCGGGAGCGATGGTCTGGGCGAGTTGCTCAGCGACCGCAGCGGCATGCGGGATGGCTGTGGCGAGTGTGGTCGGATCGTCGATGGTGCCAATGGTCAACCCTGGCCGCTGTGCCGCCCGTGCCAGGAGCAGTTGCGCCAGATTGTCGATCATTGGATGCCTTCCAGGTCATCGCTGCCCAGCACCCGGCCCGCAATGTAGTTGCGCAGCACCTCATTCGAGCCGCCGGCGACTTTGAGCACCTTGATGTCGTTCATGATGGCGGTGTAGGGCTTGTCGAAGTAGAGGCCGTGGCCGCCGACGATGGAGTAGGCGGAGGTTCCGGCCAACTCGGCGGCGTCGATGGCCAGACGCTTGGCCAGACTGGTCTCCAACGCGATCGACCCGGTGCGTTCATAGACGTAGACGGCGTTGTCCCGGGCCAGCGACGCGGCCTCAAGGGCCTGCCAGGCGTCGGCGATCATCCACTGGATTCCCTGGAACTGAGTCACATAGGACTCGCCGACCACCCGCTGTTTGGCGTAGTCGACTGCCAGGGTGAGGGCGCGGCTGCCCAGGCCGAGTAACTCCGAGGCGTTGCCCAGGCGGCTGACGTTGAACGTCGAGAGGAAGGTCTTCAGGCCGCCACCCGGCTCACCCAGGATTGCTGAAGCCGGGATGCGGACATCGCGGAACGACATGTCGGCGGTCGGAACCAGGCGCAGGCCGATCGGGTCTGTCTGACGACGTTCGACTCCCGGCAGGCTGGTGTCTACCAGGAAGCTGGTGAGGCCTTCCTCCGCAATCGCGTATACCAATGTGACGTCGGAGTCGGCGCCCATGTTCACATGGGTCTTCTCGGCATTGATGATCCAGTCCGAACCGTCGCGACGAGCACTCGACTTCATGGTCTTGAACGATGATCCGGCGTTCTTCTCGGATATCGACTCGGAGAAGATCTTCTCGCCGGAGGTGAGCGCTGCGAGCCATTGCTGCTTCTGTTCCGCAGTGCCCCAGTCGATCAGCCAGCGTTGCCCCTGGGCGGCGATCTGTGCGCTGACCAGGCCGTGGCGGCCGATCTCTTCGGCGATGACCACGTACTCGGCGATTCCTCCGCCCAGGCCGCCGTACTCGGCTGGCACGTACGGTCCGAGGTAGCCCAGGCTGCCCAACTCCCGGTATAGCTCGCGAGGGAAGCGAGCGGCCTCGTTGGCGTCGTCAAGCTCAGCGCGATGCTCGATCCCGAACCGCTCCAAATCTCGTCGTGCGGTGCTGATCCAGCCTGAGAGAGTCGATTCCTTGTCACCATTGAGCAGCGGGTACATGAGCTAGCTTCCTGTCGCGACGGATTCAATTTGTACTGATTTGGAATACAATAACTTCAGGCTGGAGGGAGAGGCAAGTGAAACAGCGTCCGATCGTCACGCTTCCCGACGACACGTTGGTGCAAGATGTGCGCGCCCCCGAGAACGTTGAGCTCCGAGTTTGGGACTGGCACCGGTCGCCGTCGGACTTCGGTCAAGATCTGCCCCGAGTGCAGATGATCGTGCAACCGATGTTCGGCTGGCCTCCGGGAGTGAATCGGCTGGCCGAATTCCCTGCCCTGCGGGTAGTGCAGACCCAGTCCGCGGGAGTCAATGACATCCGCCCTCTGGTGCCCGAGGGCGTTGCGCTGCATCGCCTCGCCAATGCTCACGACGTCGGTACCTCGGAGGTGGCGCTGGCGCTGTTGCTAGCGAGTCTGCGCCGGATCGACAAGGCGGTCCTGGACGCGCAGCGCAGCCTGTGGGAGCCCTACGACGCACAGGCTCTGGCGACCCAGCGGGTACTGATCGTGGGCGCGGGCAATATCGGTGAAGCGTTGCGGGTGCGTATCGCGGCCTTTGGCGCCTCGATCACCCGCCTGGCGCGGACAGCACGGGACGATGAGCACGGGCACATCCACGGTCTCGACGAACTCCACGACCTGCTACCGCACCACGACGTGGTGCTGGTGATCGTGCCGTTGAGTGAGCAGACCTATCACCTGGTCGACGATGCGTTCCTGTCCAGCATGCGTGACGGGGCACTGTTCATGAATGTCGCCCGAGGAGCCATCGCTGATACCAGCGCGCTAGTGAGCCACCTGCAACGGGGTCGACTACGCGCGGCCCTGGACGTCGTCGATCCCGAGCCGTTGCCCGCAGACCATCCGTTATGGTCGTGTCCCAACCTGATCATGACCCCGCACGTGGGCGGGATGGTGCCGACGGCTCGCAGCGGGGCGGTTCGAGTGCTGGGCGAGCAGATCGCAGCCTTTGCCGGTGGGCGACCGCTGGCGTACCCGGCCGACTAGCGCAGCGGCGGCACGGCTACCCAATCACCGGTGGCCGCCGAGGTGGAGATGGCGTCCACGACCTCCTGGATGTGGGTGGCGTCCCACGCATTGGGGCTAGCCGCCTGCCCAGCCAGGACCGCGGAGAAGAAGCTGGTGAACTGGCTGGCGCTGACGTCCACGTAGCCGCTGCCCAGGCCGGCGAGCTTCCAGTGCCCATTGGGGTGTTCCAAGCTGGTGTGCACGGTCTTGAAGCCGGCGTCGACCGGTGCGTCGGCCACGCGGGAGATCCGGAACTCCTCGCGGTGGTTCCAGTCGAAATCGACCGCAGCGGCGGTGCAGTCCAGTGAGAAGCGGTACTGGTTCTTGCGGCCCGAGGAGTAGAAGTTCACCGCAAAGCTACCGATGACCCCGTTGGCGAACTCGGCGATCCAGACGGCGGCGTCGTCCACGATGTCATCGTTAATCCGGCGTGCCTCATCGGTCCATCCGGACGAGCGATCCTCATCGACAGCCCGCACGAGCGCATTCAGGCGCAGGATCGGGCCATTCAGGAACTCGGCCACGTCCACGATGTGCGACCCGATATCACCGGAGGCGCCCGAGCCCCCGGTGGCGCGGGTGTTGCGCCAGCGGCCCGGAACCTTGCCCCACAGCAGTCCGGTCTCTTGCAGATAGGTTGCCCGGAACTGCAGGGGTGTGCCGAGTTCGCCCGCATCCAGCAGCGCCTTCGCGTGCTGGATCGCTGCCGTGTGGCGGTAGTTGAATCCAACCTGCACCAGCACGCCAGCGTCGTCGGCAGCTTGCGCGATTCGCCGGCCGGATTCGGCATCGTTGGTGATCGGCTTCTCGCAGAACACGTGTTTGCCCGCCGCGATGGCGGCGAGGGCCACCGGTGCATGCAGGCCCGGAGGTGTCACGATGTCGACGACGTCGATGTCCTCACGCTGCACCACTGACTCCCAGTTGGTGGCGGCTTCGTCCCAGCCCAGTTCTTGCGCCGCCGTACGCCCGAGGTCGGCGTCGGGCTCGACCAGCACCCGGCGGCGCACCCGTGCGCCCGAGCCGCCCAGGTCAGCCAGGGCGAGCGCCGCACTGTGTGCCCGTCCCATGAAACCAGCGCCACCGATGATCGCGACATTGAGATCTTGCACGCCTGCCCCGCTTCCGCGTAATTGTATGCAGTAATACTGCGAATAGTATACCTACGGCGCGGAGGGTGTGCGTTGCTGCTGCCGCGGCACTTTCGAACCTTGGAGCCGAATTCGAACTGTGTGCGGTTCGGCTTCGGTACCACGGTTCGAACTCGCGGGCTGAGTGTGAGACCGGCGATACTAGGGGCGTGAACCTGCGGATCGGAAGTATCGACGTCGGCACCCCGGTCGTGCTCGCGCCGATGGCGGGCGTGACCAACGCCCCGTTCCGGACCCTGTGTCGTGATGCCGCGGCCGTCGGCCTCCCGGCCGATCTGGCCGAAGCTCTCGGAGGCAGCCCGGCGCCGGTGGGCTTGTACGTCGCGGAGATGGTCACTTCCCGGGCTCTGGTGGAGCGGACGCCGGAGTCGATGCGGATCATCAGTCACGACGGTGACGAGGCGGTGCGCTCGGTCCAGTTGTACGGCGTCGATCCGGCAACGGTCCGCGCTGCGGTACGGATGCTCGTGGCAGAGGACCGGGCCGACCACATCGACTTGAACTTCGGCTGCCCGGTGCCCAAGGTCACGCGTAAGGGCGGGGGAGCGGTACTGCCGTGGAAGCAGGAACTGTTCGGTGCCATCGTCACCGGGGCGGTGGCCGAAGCCGAGCCCGCCGGGGTACCGGTGACGATCAAGATGCGGATGGGGATCGACGACGATCATCTGACTTATCTGGACGCCGGCTTGCGTGCCCAGGATGCCGGGGTCGCGGCCATCGCCCTGCATGCTCGGACAGCCGCACAGTATTACTCCGGGACTGCTCGGTGGGATGCCATCGCCGCGCTCAAGGATGCCGTCACCGGGATTCCGGTACTCGGCAACGGTGACATCTGGTCCGCCGAAGATGCGCTAGCGATGGTCTCGCACACCAGGTGTGACGGCGTTGTGGTCGGACGTGGCTGCCAGGGACGACCCTGGTTGTTCACCGACCTGGTTGCCGGTTTCGCCGGATCACAGGTCCGGGTCCGCCCCGGTATGGCCGACGTCGCGGCCACCATCCGCCGCCATGCCGAGCTGATGGTGATGCACTTCGGCAATGAGCAGCGTGCGCTGCGGGAACTGCGCAAGCACATGTCGTGGTACCTGAAGGGCTACGTGGTGGGTGGGCCTGCCCGTGCCGCACTCGGTCTGGTCAGTACCCTCGACGAACTCGACGATCGGCTGGCGGCGCTGGATCTGGCACAGGCATACCCGGGTGAAGGCGCCGAGGGTCCCCGCGGCCGAGCTGGCACGCCCAAACAACCAGCGGTGCCTGAGGGCTGGTTGCACAGCCGGGAGGTCGACGACGAACTGCGCGCCATGCTCGCCCACGCCGAACTCAGTGTCTCCGGTGGCTAGCCCGTCAGAGCTGACCCGTCGCGAACTCCTCGGGGTAGCGGCCGCCGGGGTGGCGGCAGTCGCGGGATGCAGTCCCGGTCAGGCGACATCGCCCGGTTCGCCGACCGGTGCGGTGGTGCGAGCGCGGCTACAGCTATGGACCGATCGTGTCCGAGCCGAACCGTTGGCGCGGCTGACCGAGACGTTCCAGGCTGAGCGTGGCGTGGAAGTGGACATCGTGGCTAAGGAACCGGATCAGATCACCGGAGACTTCCTGGCGCAGGTGGTGGAGGGAACAGGCCCCGACCTGGTGCTGGTCGGTCATGACCGGATCGCCGAGCTAGTCACCGCTGGCCTCCTCGCACCGGTGAACCTCGACGATCTCGGTGACGTCCTCCTCCCGGTGGCCAGCCAGGCGTTCGAACACCAAGGCGAAAACTACGGCCTTCCGGTGGGGTTGGAGAACATCGCACTGCTACGAAATGACGATCTCACCGGCGCTCGGCCCGGGGTCTGGGATGAGTTGCTGGCCGAACACCTGGATATGCCGGTGGCATTGCCTCAGAGTGCGAACGGCGATCCCTACCATGCATACCCGTTTCAGGCCTCCTTCGGAGCGCCGTTGCTGGCCGGTTACGCCGATGGGGCGCCGGAACTGGGGCTCGGCGGAGCCCCAGGCGCCCAGTTCGCAACCTGGCTGCAGGACCACGGGGACCTCGGCAGCGGCGCACTGAGCCTGGCCATGACCGAGGAGGCCGCTATGCAGGCTTTCGTCGCCGGGACGGTGCCGTTCCTGGTGGCCGGTCCCTGGCGGCTGGCCGAACTGTCCCAAACCGATATCCGCCTGTCGTCGCTACCGCTGCCTACGGCTGGCGGGCAACCCCCGACCGCCTTCGTCGGGGTTCATGGAGCAGTCGTCAGTGCCGAATCGGCGAACCAGGACCTGGCGCAGGAATTTCTGATCGAATACCTGGCCAGCGATGGTGCGCAACTGGCGCTTCACTCGGCCACCGGTCGCAGCCCTGCCCTGCGAAACGCCAGCGAACTACTCGGAGCCGAGGATGCGGTGGCTGCCGGATTCACCCAGGTTGCCGCCTCGGGTGTGTCATTGCCGTCTCGCCAGATCATGGCCGCGTTGATGCCACCGTGGGGTCAGACGCAAGCCGACCTGGTCACCGGTGCGGCCAGCGACCCGGGCGCAGCGTGGGTAACCATGGTCGCCCGGATGGAGCATGCCCTGCTTGCCGACACCGTCTAGTACCGGTCAGATGCGAATCAACCAGCCGGTACCGTCAGCTGCGATCGAACCCGGCTGCCCAGCCCAGTCCGGATAGCTGGCATGGATCACACGCCAGCCTTCCGGAACGGCCACCGGCTCGGGGCCGAGGTTGGTGATCACCATCAGCTCCCGGTTGCTGAACGCCAGTACCTCCTCGCCCTCGTTGCGCCACTGCAGCGAACCTGTGCCTAGCCGATACCGGCGACGCAGGGTCAGCGCGGTGCGGTAGGTCTCGTAGGTTGAGCCGGGGACGCCGATCTGGGCGTCGAGGGCGAACTCGCTCCAGCCGCTGGGTTGAGGCAACCAGCTGGCACCGGTGTCAGAGAACCCGAACGCTGGCGCGTCGGCTCGCCACGGCAGCGGTACCCGGCAACCATCCCGCCCCTTCTCGGCCCCGTTGCTGCGCAGCCAGGTCGGGTCCTGCCGCAGATCATCAGGCAGTGCGGTGTGCTCGGGGAGGCCCAGTTCCTCTCCCTGATACAGGTACGCGCTTCCGGGTAGGGCCAACGTCAGCAGGGCCGCAGCCCGGGCGCGACGTAGCCCGAGTTCGGCATCGGGCTGAGGGTCGTCGGTGCCGATCCCATTGGGTCCCTTGCCAGTCTCCCGCAGACCCAACCGCGAACTCGCACGCACGACGTCGTGGTTGCTCATCACCCAGGTGCAGGGAGCACCGACCGCGTCGGCGGCCCGCAGGCTCTCAGCGATCGCCGCCCGCAGTTCGCCCGGGTGCCAGGCGGTGGTGAGGAAGTGGAAGTTGAAGGCCTGCTGCATCTCGTCCGGGCGGGTGTAGGCGGCAATGGCCGCTGGGCCATCCGCCCAGGCCTCCGCAACCAGTGCGCGATCGCCGCTGTAGCCGGCCAGGACCCGATTCCACTGACGATAGATCTCATGCACCCCGGGCTGATCCCAGAACGGAGCCGGCCCCAGGTTCCGGTTGGCCGCGCCGTCGACCATCGAACTATCGCCCGGCCAATCCGGGAAGGCCGGGTCCTTGACCAGGCCATGGGCGACGTCGACGCGGAAACCGTCAACCCCCCGATCCAGCCAGAACCGCAGCACGGAAATGAACTCCTGCTGGACCTGCTCGTTGGCCCAATTCAGATCCGGCTGGCTGGCGTCGAACAGATGCAGGTACCACTGCCCGTCGTCGGTCCGGCTCCAGGCCGAGCCGCCGAAAACGCTGCGCCAGTCGGTCGGTGGCAGGCTTGCGTCGTTGCCCGGACCATCCCGGAAGATGTAGCGGTCACGTTCTGGCGAGCCTGGCTCGGATGCTAGAGCAGCCTTGAACCAGGCGTGCTCGCTGCTGGTGTGGTTGGGGACCAGGTCTACGATCACGCGTAATCCGCGTTGGTGCGCGGCTCCGATCAGCGTGTCCGCATCGGCCAGCGTTCCCAACCGGGGATCGACGTCGCGGTAGTCGGCGACGTCGTATCCGGCATCCTTCTGGGGGGAGGGATAGAACGGCGACAGCCAAAGTGCGTCCACGCCCAGTTCTCGCAGGTGATCCAACCGGGAGGTCACCCCCGGCAGGTCTCCCAGGCCGTCACCGTCGGAATCGGCGAACGAGCGAGGATAGACCTGGTAGATGACCGCGCTGCGCCACCACTGCGGGCGATCCTCCGGGTGCAGCTCCCGTCCTGGTGTGGTTGTCGATGTCACGTGCTCATTGTCGAGGTTCCAGGAGTCGGCGTGGGTAGGCTCGCGTGCGTGTCTAAGCGCCCTGCTGCCCGCTACCGCCCGGCAGACTGCCAGCGCCGGATGACCGAGCCGCCCAAGGAGTCCTACCGGAACGACTTCGAACGGGATCGGGCCCGAGTAGTGCACTCATCGGCATTGCGACGCCTGGGCGCGAAGACCCAGGTACTGGGACCTGGCAGCGACGACTTCGTGCGTACCCGGCTGACCCACTCGCTGGAGGTTGCCCAGGTTGGCCGTGAGCTCGGCAAGTCCCTGGGGTGCGATCCCGACGTGGTGGATACCGCCTGCTTGTCCCATGATCTGGGACACCCTCCGTTCGGGCACAACGGTGAGCGAGCTCTCGACCTGGCCGCCGTCGGGATCGGGGGATTCGAAGGCAATGCGCAGACCTTGCGGATCCTGACGCGGTTGGAGCCGAAGTCATTCACTGTCGATGGTCAGCCCATGGGCCTGAACCTGACCCGCGCCAGCCTTGACGCCACCACTAAATATCCCTGGCTTGCCGGGGACGGCCCGCGCCGCCGCGATGGCAGCGTCAGCCCCAAGTTCGGTGTCTACGCCGACGATCTTGCGGTGTTCGGCTGGCTACGCGATGGGGCGCCGGAGCGGATCCGCTGTCTGGAAGCGGAGGTGATGGATCTGGCCGACGACATCTCCTATTCGGTCCATGATGTCGAGGACGCCATCGTGCTGGGGAAGGTGCAGCTGACCTCGCTTGCTACCGATTCCGCAGTGGCGAAGGTGATCACCCAGATCCGGGATTGGTACGACCCGGAGGTCGGTGATGACGACCTTGCGGATGCGCTGGCTCGGCTGCTGCGGCTGCCGTACTGGGTTAGGGAGTACGACGGCGGTCGCCGTTCGCTGGCGGCACTGAAGGATATGACCAGCCAGCTGATCGGGAGATTCTGTACCGCGACCACGGCGGCGACCCGCGCAGACCACGGCGACGGCGCATTGGTCCGGTTCGATGCCTCGCTGGTCATCCCTACACAGATCGTTGCTGAGATCGCGGTGCTGAAGGGCATCGCGGCGGCGTACGTGATGGCGCCGCGTGAAGATGAGCCGATCTACCGGCGTCAGCGGGTGGTGCTGGGTGAGCTGGTGGATGCCATCTATGGCCGCGCAGAGGTCGCGTTGGAGCAGACCTTCCTCACCGACTGGCGAAACGCGCCCGATGACGCCGCACGGATGCGGGTGGTCATCGATCAGGTGGCGTCGCTGACCGATCTATCGGCGTACGCATGGCACGCGCGGTTGTGCGGTTCCTGATCGCGGGCGGCGACCGTGGGCGGTGGCACCTAGACTCACCGCATGGCCGGCCGGATCCGCACCGATGACATAGCAGCGGTCCGGGAGCGCGCCAAGATCGAGGAAATCGTCGGTTCCCACGTCACCCTGAAACAAGCGGGGGTGGGCTCGATGAAGGGTTTGTGCCCGTTTCACGATGAGCGGACCCCCTCGTTCCACGTGCGACCCCAGGTCGGGTTGTGGCACTGCTTCGGTTGCGGCGAGGGCGGGGATGTCATCTCGTTCGTACAGAAGATCGACCATCTGTCCTTCACCGAGGCGGTCGAGCACCTCGCCGGGCGCGTGGGCGTGCAATTGCGGTATGAGGACGGCGGAGCCCGTCAGTCGGGCGCCGAACCGGGTCGTCGGCAGCGCCTCCTCGAGGCGCATCGGGTGGCATCGGAGTACTACATCGAGCAACTTGAGACTCCCGAAGCGGCACCTGCCCGGGCATTCCTGGCCGAGCGGGGATTCGACCGGGCCGCCTGTGAGCCGTTCGGTGTGGGCTATGCCCCCAAGGGATGGGAGCCGTTGAGCCGACATTTGCGCGGGCGCGGCTTCACCGAGGCCGAGTTGACGACCTCGGGTCTGGCGTCGGCTGGCAATCGTGGAGCATACGACCGGTTCCGCGGGCGACTGATCTGGCCCATCCGTGACACGACCGGAGAGGTGATCGGGTTCGGTGCCCGGCGCCTCTATGAGGCCGATCAGGGTCCCAAGTACCTCAACACTCCGGAAACACCGCTCTACCGCAAGGCGCAGGTGCTGTACGGGATCGATGTGGCCAAACGCGAGATCGCCCGCAGCAAGCAGGTCGTGGTCGTCGAGGGCTATACCGACGTGATGGCAATGCACCTGGCGGGGGTTCGGACCGCAGTGGCCACGTGCGGGACTGCTTTCGGTTCCGATCACGTCCGGGTGGTCCGGCGACTGCTGGGGGAGAGTGCAGGTGGCGCGGCCGGGGTGATGCTCTCATCCGGCGGAACCATCGGTGGTGAAGTCATCTTCACCTTCGATGGCGATGAGGCCGGGCAGAAGGCGGCCCTGCGAGCGTTCGGTGAGGATCAACGGTTCGCGTCGCAGACATTCGTGGCCGTGGAACCCGGTGGCATGGATCCGTGCGACCTGCGCCAGCAGCAGGGTGACGCGGCGGTCAAGGATCTGGTCGCCTCTCGAGAGCCCCTATTCGAGTTTGCAATCCGTTCGGTACTCCGCCGCATCGACCTGGCTACCGCGGAGGGGCGGGTCGCCGGTCTGCGCGCAGCGGCTCCGGTGGTTGCCCGGATCAGGGACCACGCCCTGCGTGGCGAGTACGCACGCGAACTGGCCGGCTGGGTGGGCATGGACGAAGCGTCGGTCCGGCAGGCAGTGACCAGTGCCGGGCGGATGGAGCAACGTGGCCCTGCCGAAGAACGGCATGCACCGACACGTGAGCCCGAGCCGCCACGGGTGTCGAGCGCGGCCGAACCCAACGATCCGGTTGTGCGGCTCGAGCGCCAAGTGCTGGAAGCCGTCCTGCAGCTGCCGCAGCATGCCCTGGCGCTCGGATTCGACGATCTGGGGGCGGACACGTTCGCCGTTCCGGCCCATCGCGCGGTTCACGACGCGATCAGGGCTGCCGGTGGGGTGGCGGCCTTTGGGGAACGTGTCGCGACGCAGCTAGCCGAGGGCCGTACCGCAGATGCGAGCGCGCGGGCCGCTGGCCAGTGGGCGGAGTCGGTCCGGGAGCAAGCCGGTCCGGTGGCGGCGATGGTGACCGAACTGGCAGTGGCGCCGTTGCCCGAAGATCGGCCAGAGGCGGTCGGTGGCTGGGCGCGCGGGGTTCTGGTCGCCTTGATCCGGCTGGGGCTGAACCGGCAGATCGGGGAAGTCAAAGCCCGGTTGCAGCGGACCGAGCCGGAGGATCCGGCCTACCAGGCCACTTTTGCCGAGCTCCTGGAGCTGGAACAGCGGAAGCGGTCGTTGCAGGATTCTTAGCTCGTCGCGGCGCCGGTAGCTAAACGGGTGCAAAGTCTGGACGCACTTGCGATCCGAAAATCGGACATATAACATATTTCACATGAGAACTCCTCGAGTTCTCGGTAGCCATGACGCATTGGCGGATATCCTGTGATTTCGACCGGGGACCAGGCGAATTGACACCACTGATAATTTAGGTTCCCTAGCAGCACCTCTATCCTGCAAATTCTCAGTCAATAGCCCAGAAGGGACGTGGTCCGAGTGACTTGCCTGGAAATCAGGCAGCCTGTCGCACCCAATAACTAGCTTCGCGCTACGTCTGGCGCGGTGTGGGGGCTCCCATTCCTCACTCTGCACCAGGCGTCGAACATCACTGTTCACCCAGGTTTCGCTTCTTCTTTGATCGTTGCCGATCATTGGGCGGAATGTTCTCGGGCAAGTATCGACCTAGTTCGATATCGGGGGGTACCCGGGCTTTGCCAGCACCATAAGCCCCCTTGATAGTGCTCCATCGGAATTTAGGTATGTCAAAAATCCTTGCCTCCCTTCGTGTACTCACTTTGCTCACTCTCATTTTGGGTATCGTCTTTGCCCTGTCATTACTGGCGCCCGCCACCAGCGCATCCGCCGTCGGGTATCATCCGCAATTGCGGCTGGTATCTCGCGCGGCCATCGGTCACGGTTGGGCCACATCCGAGGTGATGACCACCTCGGATGTCACCGGCGACATGCGCGCAGATATCCTCGCGGTCCGCCCGGACCGATCCCTGATGTTGTACCGAGGTGTTTCCTCGACTAGGTACTCCAGTGCGGTTCGGGTTGGGAACGGCTGGGGCTCGCCGCTGCTGGACTACGCCACGGTTGACTTCACCGGCAACGGACTGGGCGATATCCTGACTCGTCACCGAGACGGTCGGATGTTGCTCTATCCGAATATCGGCAGCAACAGGTTCGGCTCCCCGGTGACTATAGGTCAGGGATGGGGCGATGTCCGATCGTGGACGGCGGTGCGCAATGGCCCCACCGGCCGGCCGACGATCTACGGGATACATACCGATGGGTCCCTGTACCGGTATGACTCGAATGCCGCAGGTGAGGTGGTCGACTCGATGCGGGTCGGCGGCGGCTGGTCGGCGATAGCCAGCATTCACAACGGCGGTGATCCTGATCGCAATGGGGTCAGCGATCTGGTCGCGCTGACCAATGACGGTGTGCTCCGGATATACCTGGGTACCCGCGGTTCATCGAGTATGGGCGGATACAAGATTGGCCACGGCTTCTCGGGCTACCGCGGTATCGGAGTGGTGACCGAACCCAACGGAACAACCCACCTGCGGGTGATTTCGCCGTCTGGTGGGCTGATCAACTGGGTACTGTCATACTCCGGTTCGAATGATGCCTCCGCCTGGGGAACCGCCTACCAGATGCAGGCCCGTTCGGTGGCGGCACGGTACGGATGCGGCAATGCGGTAGTGGTGGAGTCAGAGACCGCCTACGGCGGCAGCGGGGCTGCAGCCCCGTGGTACTGGACCATCTATCTGCGCCCCGGACTGGGATCTCAGCTGACCTACGTGGTGGCACATGAATGCGCTCACCTGATGCAATACCGGGCGTACGGTCTGAGCTATTCCGGCTGGTACGAACTGGAGGATGATGCCAATGCCGTCTACGGCGGATCTGGATACTCCGGTTTGGAGCAGAACGCCGACTGCGTCACGCGATACTGGGGTTTGACCGGCTACGCCCACTACACCAGCTCATGTTCTGGAGAACGCGGATCGGCAGCAGCCGATATTGCTGCTGGGAGACCCTTCTGAAACTGGAACCCGGCTAGCTGCTCTCCGGTGGAGGCACCGACCATTCCCAGCCAACACTACCGTCGACGGCAGCAGGGGTCAGCACCAGGGAGGTCACCCCAGGCGGTACGTCGAGTGCGATCGACCCCCAGCCGGACTCGCCCGGGATGAGCGCGGGCAGTGTATCGGCGCGGTCATAGCAGGTGCTGGCGTTCCCGCTGATGTCCGGGATGAGGGTGTCGCCTCGGTAGGCATGGAAGGTGGCGGCTGTCAGGGTGAGATCGCCGTAGCCGGCATCCCACTCGTTGTGCCAGACGACCTCGACATTCACTACCAGGTAGGCGCCGTTCACGGGTTCCTTTGCATCATCGCTGGTGCAAACGGGGTCCCAGCCCAGGCCTGAGACCAGGATGTCGGCATACGGCGCACCGTCGGCGTCCAGGATCGAGACAGCCTCACCGAGGCTGCCGTCGATGTACCCGTGAGCGGATTCAGTGCCGCCGCTGACCGCGGCCCCTGGGATAGGCATACCGTCGGCGCTCGGATCCGTCGTGGCCTCCGGTGAGGTCAAAGGCGGGGGAGAGGCCGGTTGGCCGGACGACTCATGCGAGGCTTGCGGTTCCGGGGGCGGCGCGGCGGGATTGCACGCGGACAGGAACAAGCCACAAGTGACCGCGGCCAGGACCCCAATCAGGTATCTCATCGGCTCCACCATAAGCAGATCATTTGACGGATTGGTCGTCCAGGACCCGATGGTGCTCCCCCGACTGGACTCGAACCAGTAACCTGCCGATTAACAGTCGGACGCTCTGCCAATTGAGCTACGGGGGATTGCGGCCCGACGATCATAGCGGCCCGGAGGGGTGCTCAACGCCGTGGGCGCCATCGTGTCGACGTGTGACGTCTCACATGCCTGCTGCGTCGCGAACCCGGCGTTCCAGTGCGGCGACCTGGCGGTCAAGTTCAGCCCCGTTGTGGACGGCGCCGACGCTGAACACTTGACTGAGCAGTCTGCCGTCATGGGTGCGGCGGACGGCAGCCTTGAGCAGGCCGCCGCCCGGAACCTGCTGTGATTCGGTGTAGACAACGCTGGCCTCAACCCGCTCGCGGAAGAGGACGGGGAAGGTACTGGGGTGCTCCGTCGCCGTCTGCAGCCTGGTCGTGGTGTCCGAGCCGACCCATGTGATGGTCAGGGTGTGAGCTTCGCCATCCCAGCTGCCCTGGTCGACTTCGTGCCAGCCACGCTGCCAGCGCACGCCAGCAGAATCGACCAGCGCCAGCGCCGAGGTGCCGATCACTGCCCAGCTATCGTCGCTGAGCGGCTCAGCCGCCAGCAGCCGTCCGGAGGCGGCGGCCTGGACCCAATCGGGTAGTGCATGACGTCGTATCACGGACCGTGTCTATCACGGCTAGGCTAGGGCGCCGTCGGCCCCGGTAGCTCAGCCGGTCAGAGCAGCGGACTCATAATCCGTCGGTCGTGGGTTCAAGCCCCACCCGGGGCACCGGTCTTCAGCAGTCGGGGTTAGACAGGAAGGAGACCCACATGGGCGGGATCTACAGCACCCGAGACGAAGCCATCAATCGCCAGATCGAACCGATTGGGGCGGCCGCCAACGTGAGGCAATCATGAGCGCCCGGGTACTGCCGTTGATCGGGGGTGCGGCCGTCGCGGGAGGTATTACAGCCCGCCTAGTCGCAGGCGGGGCGTCCTGGGCATCCACCGCGTGTTGGCTGATCGCCATCGCTGCGTTCGTTGGCCTCATCGTGACTCGGGACCGTAGCGGTGACGGTGTCCGGAGCGATCATGCCTAGGCCAGGTCCCGCCATGGTCCCGGTGAGCATCCGACTACCCCTGGCAGATTCCGTCGCTTTGACCGATCGCGCGAAAGCCAATGGGCTAACCCCCTCCCAGCAAGCTCGGGCTGATGTCCAAGCCGCCAACGGCGGGCAGCCTCCGACCAGCTAACGTTCGTCCACCAGGGCACGACAGAGCCTGCGCCGGGTGGGCAGATCTGCCCGCCCAACACCATGTTCTTCGGCTCGATTCCCAGTAGCGTGCCCGCCATGTCGCAGCCGCCGGTTCAACCGAACGGGTCTGCGCCGGAGCAGGCTCCGTACCCGGCGCAAGCCCCGTACTCGGCGCAGGGGTATGCCCCGCCCGCGCCACCGCAGCCGTCTGGAATGCCCGGCTATGGGGCGGCGCCGCAGGCGTACTCGCTGGAGTACCAGACCCAGCCCTACGCCCAGCAGCCGTACGCCGAGCAACCAGCCGGACCGTATGCGCAGCCGCCAGGGTTTGCGCCCCTAGGCCCGCCGCCAGGTCGTCCCGGCAGCAAACGGGCCATGTGGCCGTTCGTGGTGATCGGCGTGGCGGTGGTGGCGATACTCGCCAGCCTGGTTGTCGTGGGGCTTCTGCTCGCCCGCGATCCCGAGCCCATTGCGGGTCCTGCCCCGTCCACGGCCTCGGAGCCTGCTGGGCCCACCGGTGCGCCGACCTCGGCTGCTCCTACTCAGCAGCCCACATCCCCGCCGGCGCCAGAGCCGACCAGTGATCCCGCAGGCCTCACACAGCAGCAGCTCAATGCCGTCGAACTGGCCAGGTCGTACCTCAGGAGCATGGCGTTCTCGCGGGACGGGCTGATCGGCCAACTCGAATACGAGGGATTCGCGACTGACGACGCCACCATCGCGGTCGACAGCCTGAACGTCGATTGGTTCGAGCAGGCTGTGCTCAGTGCCGAGGAATTCCTGATGTACACCGACGCCGAAGGTGAGGAGTTGATCGACCTCCTGATCTTCGTGGGCTTCACCGTGGAGCAAGCTGAGTACGGCGTGAGCCAAGCCAGCGCCTAGTCCTGGGCGCCCGGCTGTGCGCGCGTGCTCCCTAGAATCATCCGGTGACGAATCCGGAGGAGCCCGCCGATCCGCCGTCGCGGCCACCGGCCGGTGCGGCGCTGACGGTGCTGCTGGCCGCGCTGACCATGATCGGCCCGTTCACGATCGACACCATCTTCCCGGCGTTCACCCAGATCGGTGAGCAGTTCGCGGTCAACGCGACCGCGCTGCAGCAGGTCACCAGTTCCTATCTGCTCGCTTTCGCGGTCATGAGCGTGTTCCATGGCCCGCTTTCCGATGCCCTGGGCCGCAAGCCGGTCATGATCGCAGGACTGGCCGGCTACGTGCTTGCCTCGATCGGGTGCGCGCTCAGCCCCAACCTCGGCGTGCTGCTGATCATGCGAACCCTGCAGGGGGTATTCGCCGGTGCGGCCACGATCGTCTCCCGCGTGGTCGTGCGGGACATCTACGCCGGGCCCCAGGCTCACCGCATGATGAGCCGAATCATGATGATCTTCTCCGTCGCCCCGGCGGTGGCCCCGGTGATGGGAGGTCTGTTGCTGCAGGTGGGCACCTGGCCGATCATCTTCTGGGCAGTTGCAGGCTACGGGTTGCTCTCCTTGCTGGCGGTGGTGCTGGTGTTGCCGGAGACCCATCCGGCGACGGCGCGTTCGACGTTCAGCGCCCGGTCGATCCTGCGATCGATCCTCACCGTGGGACGCAGCCCGGTGATGATCCGGCTGGCAACAATCACCGCGCTCTCGATGGGCGGCCAGTTCCTCTACATCATGGGCGCGCCCATCATCGTCGTCGACTTGCTCGGGCTGGGGGAACAAGACTTCTGGGTGCTGTTCGTGCCCGTGATCGGTGGACTGCTGGTCGGATCCTGGCTCTCGGGCCACCTGGCTGGGTCCATGCGCCGCGAACGGCTGATCGACGCCGCCCTGGCCGCGACCGTGGTCGCTGGCGTCGCGAACGTCGTGATCGTCATGGTGACGCCGCACCTGCCCTGGGCGATGGTCGGCCCGGGTCTGCTGGCTGGTGCCATCGCGGTCGCCTTTCCCGCGATCCAATTGGAGATTCTCGATAGCTTTCCGGCCAATCGGGGAGCAGCCGCATCGCTGGGCACATTCGGTTCGCTGGCCTTCAACGCGGTGATCGCGGGGATCATCGCACCCATGGTGGGGCTGAGCCTGATGCATGTCGCCGTGACCGCGTTGGTGTTCGTGACCTTGGGCGCCATGATCTGGGCCGGGCACCGCCGAGTGGGGCGGCGAGCCAGAGGGCCTCAGACCGGGTAGTTGTGCCCTCCCAGGCTGGAGCCGATTGCAGCCAACTACTTCTAGGATGGGGCCTGCTGCCCGCGCTTGCGGCAGCGTGGACACGTGGGAGTTCAGCGAATGGTTATGAGATTTCAAGCCCCGCCGGGCTGGCCGCAGCCTCCGGAGGGGTGGACTCCGCCCCCAGGATGGAATCCCGACCCGTCGTGGCCGGCCGCGCCCGACGGGTGGCAATTCTGGCTGGACCCCGATGCCACCTCGGCTGCATCGTCAGCCACCAGGCAGCTTGCACCGGACACCCCGCCGTCTGCCAGCGCACCCGCACCAGCTGCGGGACAGCAGGGTGCCCCGGCACCGCAGGGGTCTCCGGCCCCCGCTGCACCGCCGCCGCCCACTCCGGCCGCCCCGCCGCCTCCACCCACCCAGCCGCTAGCTGCCTCGCCAACGCACGCCATGCCGGCCGGTGGAGCCGCTGGTTCCGGCGGATCCGGGCTGTACAGCTACGTGGCCAGCACCGGCCTGGACCAGCCAGGTCCGTCGCCTTATACGGCGGGTGGGGCCTATGGCGCGCCACCCGGCGGGCCAGGCGCGCCCGGGCCCGCACCTAAGCGGAACGGGCCGGTGATCGCCATCGTCGTGATCGTGGCGGCCCTGGTCTTGGGAGGTATCGCCTGGGGATTGGTCGCTTTGCTGGGCGGTGAACCCGACCCGACCGCGGATCCGACCACCTCGGCTTCACCTACCGATGCCACGAGTGACCCGACAACGGACCCCAGCCCCGACCCGACGACGGCTCCACCGACCGACGATCCCGATCCGACGACGACTACCACCGATGGCTCGGTCGTGGATCTGACCGGATCGGACCCGGCGATCATGCTGGGAGAGACCGGAGAACCGATCGTCGAAGTGCGGTTGCTCTCCGCGACGCCCGACTGGCAGCCCGCTGACGACAACCCGCTATGCGGCGATCCCGCCAATGGCTCGTACCTGGCGGTCGAGCTCGAGGTCACAACGCTCGCAGCGCTGGCGCAGGAGGACCCAGCCGATTTCACCCTGCTGGGATGGGAGCTGGGGACGCAAGTCGGTGATGTCACCGCTGAGTCCAGCGCCTTCCTGCTCAGTGCACTGTGTCTGTCACAGGAGGAGTCGTTGCCCTCGGGGATTCCTCCGGGGCAAACCGCGAGCGGGACCGTGATCATCGACACCCCGCCCGGGGTGACCAGCGTCCTGTTCGCCGACCCGTTCGACTTCACCGGCAATGCCGCCACCTACCGTTGGGTCCTGGCCGACCAGTAGCCGAGGTAGTGGCCGGATCGAGGCCGATAGGGCACAATGGTCGGCAGTAACCAGTAGACGCGACGGGCAACTGCACGCGAGATGCGTTGGGGAAGACGAATCTCGACCAGTTGAAAGGAGCGGGTAGTGGTTACTTCAGCCTCCGGTGTGAACACCCGCGGCGTCATTTTCGTGCACTCCGCACCCCGGGCGTTGTGCCCGCACGTGGAGTGGGCCGTGGGCTCGGTCCTGGGTGCCCAACTCAGCTTCGAGTGGGTCGCCCAACCCGCTTCTCCCGGGCTCCTGCGCACCGAAGTGTCGTGGACCGGGCCGGTCGGATCTGGTGCCCGGATGGCGTCGGCGCTGCGGGGATGGACTCACCTGCGCTACGAAGTCACCGAGGAGGCGTCTCGTGAGGCGGACGGTGGTCGTTGGAGCCACACTCCGGACCTGGGCATCTTCTACGCCCAGACCGACGTGCACGGCAACGTGGTGGTGCCGGAGGACCGTATCCGGGCGGCCATGGAGCAAGGGCACGATCCGGTGCAACTACGTCAGCATCTGGATGTGGCGTTGGGCCAGGCGTGGGACGACGAACTGGAGCCGTTCCGGTATGCCGGTGCCGGGGTGCCGGTGCGTTGGCTGCACCGGGTCGGCTGACCGAAGTCAGGCTGCGCAAACCTCTGACCGAGGTCAGGCGGACGCGATAATGAGAGCGGCGTTGTGGCCGCCGAAGCCGAAGCCGTTGTTGAAGGCGGCAATATCGCCGGCGGGCAATCCCCGCGCGGAGTCCCGGGCCAGATCGATCGGCAGGCCGGGCTCGGGTTGGGTGACATTGATAGTCGGCGGCGCCTGGCGTTCCTGCAGTGCCTTGACCGTCAGCACGGTCTCCAGCGCCCCGGCGCCCCCAAGCAGGTGACCGGTCATGGACTTGGTGGCCGAGACCACTGGGCCATCACCCAGTACCCGATGGATCACCTGCGCCTCGGTGAGGTCCCCAGCCGGTGTCGAGGTGGCATGGGCATTGACATGGGCGATGTCTGCCGCTGACAGGCCGGAGTCCGACAGAGCGAGCCGCATTGCGCGTTCCTGCCCGTCGCCGTCGGGAGCCGGTGCGGCAATGTCATGGGCGTCGGAGGTGATACCGAACCCAGCCACCCGAGCATAGACCTTGGCACCACGGGCCCGGGCATGCGATTCGCTCTCCAGCACCACGATGCCCGCGCCTTCGCCCATGACGAACCCATCGCGGGTGACGTCATAGGGTCGCGAGGCGCTCTGCGGATCATCATTGCGGGTCGACAGTGCCTGCATCCGGGCGAAGGCCGCCAGCGGTAGCGCGTGGATAGCGGCTTCGGTGCCGCCGGCCAGGACGATGTCAGCCCGGCCACCACGGATCATGTTCAGCGCGTAGCCGATGGCTTCCGCACCAGAGGCGCATGCCGAGACGGGCGTGTGTGCTCCGGCTTTGGCACCCACCAGCAGCGAGACCTGTGCCGACGGTGCATTCGGCATCAGCATCGGAACCGTCAGCGGCGAAACCCGCCGGGGTCCCTTGTCCTTGTGGTTGTCCCATTGGCTCAGCAGCGTCCACACGCCACCGATGCCCGACGCCACCACCGTGCCCAGCCGGACCGGATCGACGTCCGGTGCACCGGCATCAGCCCAGGCCTGCTGCGCAGCCACCACCGCATACTGAGCACTGGGATCCATCCGCCGCGTTTGCGGGACGGTCAGCACCTCTCCAGCAGGCACAGCTAGTTCGCCGGCGAAAGTCACCGGCACCTGATACTGCTCGACCCAGTCGTGTTCGAGAGTGTTGATTCCGGAGGTGCCGGACAATGCCGCAGTCCAGGTATCGGTGACATCACCACCAAGTGGGCTGGTGACGCCGAGTCCGGTGATCACGACCTGCTCGCTCACGCGGTACTCCTTGAGATTGATGGGACGGGTGAAGCGCTGGGTGGGTGCCACAGCGGTGGCACCCACCGACGAATCAGCCCTGGTTGGCGGTGATGTACCCGACGGCGTCGCCGACGGTTGCGAGGTTCTTGACCTCCTCGTCGGGAATGGTCACCTCGAACTTCTCCTCGGCTACGCTGACGACCGTCATCATGGTCAGCGAGTCGATGTCCAGGTCGTCGGTGAACGACTTGTCCGCCGTCACCGCGTCGGTGGGTAGACCGGTCTCCTCGTTGATGATCTCGGCGAGGCCGGCGAGAATCTCTGCTTCGGTGTGTGCCATGGGGCTCCCTTTCTGTGGGGTCGGTTGGTGTCGCGGAGGCGACGATAGGTGGTCAGTCTTGCGGACGCGGCCACTGCAGGACCAGCCAACGCGCTGAGTTGGTGGCCGGAATCACTCGTGCGGGACTGCTCAGGGCAGGATCACCACCTGACCCGCATAAGCCAGGCCCGCACCGAAGCCCATCTGCAGCGCGACGTCGCCGCTCTTGGCCTGGCCTTCCCGCAGCAGGCGCTCGGTCGCCAGTGGAATCGATGCCGCCGAGGTGTTGCCGGTGTCCGCGATATCGCGGCCGACCACGACATCGTCCCGGAAGTCGAGGGTCTTGAGGAGCTGGTCAGTGATGCGCATGTTGGCCTGATGCGGAACGAAGACGTCGATGTCAGCGAAGGTCAGACCGGCAGCGGCCACAGCCCGCCGCGCGAGCTTGGGCATTGATGTGATCACCCACTTGAACACGGTGGGACCTTGCTGGCGCAATGTAGGCGTGGTCATCTGGGAGACCTCTTCGGCTAGTTCCGCACGCTCGGGCAGGGGCTGGCCCAGCTCCTCGCGCCGGTAGTCCAGCCACGAGCGGGTCTGGTAGATGGCACCCGCCTGGCCGCCATCGCTGCCCCACACGGTCGGGCCGATCCGCGCAGTGTCGGAGGCCGTGACGACGGCGGCTCCGGCTCCGTCTCCCAGCAGGAACGAAATCGTTCGATCGGTGGGGTCGATGAAGTCGCTCATCCGCTCCACACCGACTACCAGGACGGTGCGGGCTGTGCCCGACCGCACCAGCGCATCGGCCTGCGCGATCCCGTAGCAGTACCCGGCGCAGGCAGCGGAGATGTCGAACGCGGGCGCGGGGGTAGCGCCGATACGGTCGGCGACCAGGGTTGCCAGGGCCGGGGTCTGTTCGAAGTGCGTCACCGTCGAGACCAGCACCGCGTCGACGTCAGATCCGGTCAGCGAGGCCTTCGCCAGCGCGTCCTCAGCGGCGTTGGCGGCCAGATCCAGGATGGAGGTCTCCGGGTTGGCGCGGGCCCTGGTTTTGATTCCGGTGCGCTGGGCGATCCACTCGTCGGAGGAATTGATCGGCCCGATGATGTCGGCGTTCGGCACCAGGTTCTCGCCGCGTGCGCCGCCGATGGCGACGATTGCCGAGCCGGTGGCAGGCTGAGCCAATTGCAAGGTGCTCATCAGCGGGATTCCTCCATCGTGCGGGTGATCAGGGTGGCGGCGGTGTCCAGGTCCGCCGGGGTCTTCAGGGCGACCAATTCGGTGTCAGGCATACTGCGGCGTGCGAGGCCGGTCAGGACGCCCGCAGGGGCGAGTTCGATGGTCGCATGCACGCCGAGCTCGACCAGGGTGGCCTGGCACCGATCCCAGCGCACCGGCCGGGCGATCTGGGCGACCATGCTTGCCAGCACCTGTGATCCCTGTGGCACCACCGAACCGTCGCCGTTGGTCAGGATCGACAACTGCGGGTCGGCCGGGGCAATCCCGTCGGCGGCAGCCTGGACCGCCTCCACCGCACCGGCCATGTAGTGGGTATGGAAAGCGCCCGCCACCGGTAGGGGAATCACCCGGGCCTTCGGTGGCGGGTTGTCCTTCAATTGCGCCAGCGCCGTGAGTGCACCCGCAGCGACCACCTGACCGCCACCATTGACGTTGGCGGGCACCAGCTCCAAACCCGCGAGTGCTTGCAGAACCGCGTCTGGCTCGCCACCGATGACGGCCGACATTCCGGTGGGGGTCTGCGCCGCCGCCGTCGCCATCGCTCGCCCGCGGGCGGCGACCAAGCCCACGGCGTCGGCATCGCTGAGCACCCCGGCGGCTACCGCTGCTGCGTATTCACCGACCGAATGGCCCGCCGTCGCCTGCGCCCACTGGTGTTGCGGTCCCACCCGCTGAGCCAATGCCTCCAGCGCAACCAGCGAGGAAGCGACGATCAGCGGCTGCGCGATCGCCGTATCACGGATCTGGTCGGCGTCTGCGCTGGTTCCCAGTGCCTGCAGATCGAGCCCGGCAGCCTCCGATAGCCGCGCCAGCAACTCGGCCGATCCGGGCAGTTCCAGCCATGGGGTGAGCATGCCAGGAGCCTGAGACCCTTGGCCAGGGCAGAGGATTGCAATCACTGGATCTACTCTTCCGTCGCGCAGCCGATTGTGTGGACGCCGGATCGGACCAACCTCAGCGGGCACCTTTGTCGATACCCTACAAGTGCCCGCCGCAGGATCGCCCTATTGCTGCTTCACCTCAGCAAGTCGGCCCGCAGCGAGCGCGATGTGTAGCACGAAGCCCTCACGGGGGTCCGCCGGATCCCATCCGGTGATCGTGGCAATACGGCGCAATCGGTAGCGCACGGTGTTGGGATGAACGAACAGCTGCCGTGCCGTGGCTTCCAACGACCGGCCGCCGCCCAGGTAGGCGGCCAGGGTTTCCAGCAGGTGGCCGCCCACCCCCAGCAATGGCGCATACACATCGGTCAGCAGGGTCCGTCGAGCATCCTCGTCTCCGACCAGCATCCGTTCGGGCAACAACTCATCGGCAGCCACGGGCCGAGGTGCCGAGGGCCAGGCGGTCACCGCTACCAGCCCGGACAGAGCCGCACGCGCCGACCGGCCGGCATCGGCCAACTCGCGAACCTGTGGTCCGATCACCACCGGTCCGGGACCGAACTGATCGAGCAGGCTCTCGGCTTGAGCCCGCAGGTTTCCCTCGCCACCCAGCACCACCACCAACCGCACTCCCTGGATGCCCACGAGCGCATCGGATGCGGCCCGGCGGGCCGCTCGGCGCAACTCCGATACCCGGACGTCGTCCAGTTCCTCCTCCACCGAGCCGACCATGACTATGGTGTTGCCGCGCCCGGCCCAGCCCAGTGCGGCGACCCGGGAGTGCAGGCTCTCGTCCGCCTCACCACGCAGCAGCGAGTCCACCACCAGCGCTTCCAGCCGTGCGTCCCAGGCGCCGCGGGACTCGGCTGCCCGAGCGTAGACCTCAGCGGCTGAGAAGGCGACTTCCCGGGAGTACATCAGCACTGCTTCGCGTAGGTGTGCGCGATGATCGGGCGCTGCCAAGGTATCGGTGTGGTCCTCGACGATCTCGACCACGATCCGCACCAACTGCAGCGTGTGCTGCAACGAAATCGAGCGGGTCAATTCCGGGGGAGCGGCCCGGAAGATCTCGGCGGCGTTGGAGGTGCCACGAGAGGGGTTCTCATACCAGGCGATGAAACTGGCGATACCGGCCTGTGCGACCAGCCCGATCCAGGACCGGTCCTCGGCCGGAAGCGCGCGGTACCACGCCAACTCTGCGTCCAGCCGAGCCATGGCTGCGGCGGTGAGCTGATTGGTGCCCTGCCGCAGCCTGCGGACCATCTCCCCGCTGCCGGGTACCGCCGTGCGCCTGGACCGGACCTCGGATGTCACCTGACAAGACTAATGCGGCGGTTGTGGGAATCCCACAACCGCCGCACCAGGCTTGATGATGGGTGTCCTCAGGCGTCCCCACCGGCGGTGCCGGTAGTGCCGGCATTGACATCGAGTAACTGGTAGCGCTCGACTGCTTGCGCAGGCGCGGCGGGATCGACCTCACCTCGTCTGGCCAGGCCCTGCAGTGCCCGGGTCACGATCGAGTGAGTGTCGATCAGGAAGTGTCGCCGGACCGCCGGCCGGGTATCGGAGAACCCGAAGCCATCGGCGCCGAGCGTGAGCATCTCGCCTGGCACCCACGCACGGATCTGGTCCGGGACCAGGTGGTCGTAGTCGGAGACGGCGACGAACGGACCCGCGGCGTCGGCGAGTTTGGCGGTCACATACGGCACCCGGGATTGACCCTGTGGTGCCAGGAAGGCCTGCCGATCGGCGTGCAAAGCGTCCCGGCGCAGCTCGGTCCAACTGGTCACCGACCACACGTCGGCGACCACGCCCCATTCGCTGCGCAGGAGCTGCTGGGCTTCCAACGCCCACGGAACCGAGACCCCGGAGGCGAGGATCTGGACCCGTGGCCCGTCACCCTCGCCGTCGCGCAGCTTATATATGCCGCGCAGGATGCCCTCGACATCGACGTTCTCCGGCTCGGCCGGCTGCACCATCGGCTCGTTGTAGACGGTGAGGTAGTAGATGACGTTCGGGTCACGTTCGTCACCCTCCCCGTACATGCGCTGCAAGCCGTCCTTGACGATGTGCCGGATCTCGTAGCCGTACGCCGGGTCGTAGCTGACCATGGCGGTATTGGTCTCGGCAATGATCGGCGAGTGGCCATCGGCGTGCTGTAAGCCCTCGCCGGTCAGGGTGGTGCGGCCAGCGGTGGCGCCGATGAGGAAGCCACGGGTCAGCTGGTCCCCAGCAGCCCAGAACTGGTCACCGGTGCGCTGGAAACCGAACATCGAGTAGTAGAAATAGAACGGCACCAGCGGTTCGCCGTGAGTGGCGTAGGCCGTGCCCACGGCCTGGAACGCCGCCGCTGAGCCGGCTTCATTGATGCCGGTGTGCAGCAGCCCGCCGGCCTCGGATTCCTTGTAGGACAGCAGCAGGTCGCGGTCCACCGCCAGGTAGTGCTGACCCTGAGTGTTGAAGATCTTGGTGCTGGGGAAGATCGCGTCGAGGCCGAAGGTGCGCGCCTCATCGGGGATGATCGGCACGATCCGGTGCCCGAACTCCTTGTCCCGCAGCAGGTCCTTGAACAGTTGCACCAGGGCCATCGTGGTGGCGGCCTCCTGCTGCCCGGACCCCTTGGCGAGCCGGTCATAGACCTTGTCCGCCGGGAGGGTCACCGGAACGTGGGTGCTGCGGCGCTCGGGGAGGAATCCGCCCAGCTGCTTGCGCCGGTTGACCATGTACTCGATCTCCGGTGCGTCCATGCCCGGGTGGTAGTACGGCGGCAGGTAGGGGTTCTCCTGCAGCTGCGCGTCGGTGAACGGAATGTCCAGGTTGTCGCGCAAGCCCACCAGGTCGTCCGACTTCAGTTTCTTCATCTGGTGGGTGGCATTGCGCCCGGCGAACGATGAGCCGAGCCCGTACCCCTTGATGGTGTGTGCCAGGATGACGGTGGGCTGCCCGGTGTGGTTGACCGCCGCGTTGTAAGCCGCATAGAGCTTGCGGTAGTCGTGGCCGCCGCGCTTGGGGCCCCAGATCTCGTCGTCGCTGAGCTTGTTCACCAACGCCTTGGTGCGCGGGTCGCGGCCGAAGAAGTGCTCCCGGATGAACTCACCGGACTCGGCCCGATAGGTCTGGAAATCGCCGTCGGGAGTGTTGTTCATCAGATTGACCAGGGCGCGGTCCTTGTCCGCCTCCAGCAGCGGATCCCACTCCCGGCCCCAGATCACCTTGATGACGTTCCACCCCGCGCCGCGGAAGAACCCTTCCAGTTCCTGGATGATCTTGCCGTTGCCGCGCACCGGCCCGTCCAGCCGCTGCAGGTTGCAGTTGACCACGAACGTGAGGTTGTCCAGATGCTGCTGGGCTGCAAGTTGCAGCATGCCCCGCGATTCCGGCTCGTCCATCTCGCCGTCGCCCAGGAACGCCCACACCCGTTGGGCCGAGGTGTCCTTGATACCCCGATTTTCCATGAACCGGTTGACCCAGGCCTGGTAGATCGCACTGGCCGGGCCCAGGCCCATGGAAACGGTTGGGAACTCCCAGAAGTCAGGCATATTGCGCGGGTGCGGGTAGGACGGCAGCCCGCGGCCTCCGGCGGTGCGGGACAGTTCCTGCCGGAAGCCGTCCAGATCGGCCTCGCTTAGGCGTCCCTCAAGGAATGCCCGGGCGTACATGCCCGGTGCGGCGTGGCCCTGGAAGTAGATGCTGTCGCCCCCGCCGGGGTGGTCCTTGCCGTGGAAGAAGTGGTTGAGGCCGACCTCGTAGAGGGTCGCGACCGAGGCGTAGGACGAGATGTGACCGCCGACGGCTATCCCTGGGCGCTGCGCCCGGGTCACCATCACGGCGGCGTTCCAGCGCAGGTAGTCGCGGTAGCGGCGCTCGACCACCTCATCGCCGGGGAAGTAGGGCTCGTCGTGCACCCCGATGGAGTTGACGTACGGCGTCGTCAACGGCTGCGGCACCACCACGCCCTGTTCACGGGCCCGTTTGAGCATGTTGAGCAGGATGTAGCGGGCGCGAGGGCCGCCGCGGTGTTCCAGCAGGGCGTCGAGCGACTCCAGCCATTCGCCGGTTTCCTCGGCGTCGATATCGGGGACCTGACTGAGCAGGCCGTTAATGAGTGGTCCAGCGTCGGACGTCACGGGTACCTCTTCTCTGCGGGCTTGTGGCCGGCGACGCCTGCCATTGTTCCCCCAGCACGCGCGAGAACGCATCACAAGTCCGGCACCTTTGCTGTGATTTGGATGACACCGTTCTAGGATCAAGGGGACGCAGGAACTAATGAAGGGATGCAGGGGTAGTGGCGCAGAAGCCGGAAGACGCCGGCGCGGGACCGTTAGGGATCATGCCTGGACAGGTGGTCCAAGAGTTTGGCTACGACGCTGATTGCGACGAGTCGTTGCGTAGCGAGGTCGCGCAGGCTGCGGGATCACAGCTACAGGCCGAGGATTTCAATGAGGTCATTGATATCGCCCTGATCTGGTGGCGATCCGATGACGGTGAAGTGCACGACCTGGCCGACCAGTTGACCGACGCATTGATCACATTGGAGGACGGGGGCCTGATCTGGCTGCTGGCGCCCAAGGCTGGCGAACCGGAGCATGTTTCGCCTGCTGAGGTTGAGGAAGCCGCCACCACAGCCGGGTTGCACCTGACCTCAACGCTGGCGATTCCGCCGTCGTGGTCGGCGTTCCGGCTCACCTCCCGGGGCCGTGGCAGGTGATCCCCGCCGGGATACCGGCGCCTGATTTCAGTCTCCCGGACACGACTGGACGGCAGGTTGAGCTCAGGCAGTCGGGGGTCCCGGTCTTGGTGGTGTTTCTGCCTGCGGCCTTCACCCCGGTGTGTTCGGGCGAATTGCACGCCCTCGACCGGGTCCGCGAAGCGGTGCCGGAAGGCGCCCGGGTAGTGGCGGTCGCCTGCGACTCGATGTTTGCACTGCGTACCTGGCGCGACCAGGAACGGGTGGGTGTGGAGCTGCTCTCCGACTTCTGGCCGCACGGGCGAGTCAGCCGAGCCTTCGGGGCTTTCGATGCCGGCAGCGGATTGTCCACCAGGGCTTCATTCGCCATCGACACTACGGGAGTTGTGAGATGGTCTACTCAGAGCCCGGCGGGTATTGCCCGGGACATGGATGAGCACGCGACGAAGGTCCGGGAGTTGAGGGAATACGGTGACTGTGGATGATCAGGGCCGGGCGCGATTCCTGGATGAGCCACCGCTGGCGATCGCTCACCGAGGTGGCATTGGACTGCCCAGCAATGCCGGTATCGAGAACTCGGTGGAGGCCTTCCGCCACGCGGTCGAGCTGGGGATCGACTATCTGGAAACCGATGTGCGCGCCAGCTCCGACGGCGAGGTATTCGCGTTTCACGATCCCGACCTGCGCCGGGTTTCTGCCAGGTCAGGACACTCCTCGGCCAAGTTCTCCTCGCTGAGCGCTGCCCAGGTCCGCGAAGCCGGGTTGGATGGGGGAGCAGCGATCCCCACGGTCGCCGAGTTGCTGGCGGCTTTTCCCGACACCCGCTTCAATATCGACGTCAAGACCACGCCAGCCATCGCACCGACCATTCGCGCCATCGTGGGCGCCGCTGCGCAGCACCGGGTCCTGATCGCTTCCTTCAGTGTGCTGCGATCCTGGCGCGCCCGGCGGATGCTGCCCTCGGTGGCCACGTCAGCCAATCCGCTGGAGGTGATCGGCCTAGCGCTCGGATTCCGTCCGCTGCGCGGCATCGCCCGGCGCAATGGAGTGGTTGCGGTGCAGGTGCCGGAGTTCTACCGGGGCTATCGATTGATCACCCCCCGGTTCCTGAAGACCGCCCATGCCGAAGGGCTGCAGGTGCACATCTGGACCGTCGACGACCCCGATGACATGAACCGGCTCCTCGATATGGGGGTGGATGGCATCATCACCGACCGTCCCGACCTGCTCAAGAAGGTGCTGATCGAGCGCGGTCAATGGCGCGACGGCGACCGCTGAACTTGGACAATGGCGGTCCCGCCGAGCGCTGAGCGCGGTATTGGCGCGACCGCCGAGCGCGGCATTGCGGTCGTCAAATCGCGGTTTGCCGACCCCGATGCCGCGTTCGATGTCTGATAGCGGCGGGAATCACGCGTTCGGCCGTGTCTAGCCCGCAGGCCCGCAAGTCCGCAAGCACCGGGAACGTTGACCGCCTGGTGGTCCTGGGCCCGCTAAGGTGACCGCCTGGCGGTCCTGGGCCCGCTAGACGGCGGCGGGCTGGAACTTGGTGATGTACTCCTTGTAGGCGCGCACCTGCGCGGCCTTCTCCTTGGCATCCCAGCCTGCGATCTTGGCCGCGGCGGTCGCGATCTCGGTCAGGCTGTCCAAACCCAGGGAGTTATCCAGGCCGGTCATGATGCGGCGGGCGACGATGTCCTCCAGGGTGACCGCTCCGTCCACCTCCAGCGCGAACGCCACCTCGGCTGCGGTCAGGCCATCGGCGCCGGGCAGGGGTTTGGTCAGCTCAGGTCGGGATGCGGCCAGCGCCAGGACGTCCCAGGCCCGGGATCCGTACAGACCGGCGAGGCGATGGGCCACCGGAACCTCGACATTCCGCGCTGCCAAGGTACGGCTAAGCCGGTGCGGGTCTGCAGCCCCAGGCAACCGCAAGTGCCAGGTCGGGCCGCGCCTGGCGATGCGACGGTGCTTTCCGGTCAGTTCATCGACCACCTCTTCGGCCAGGCCGCGGCAGGTGGTGAGCTTGCCGCCGATCACCGAATAGAGGCCCCGCACCCGATTGCGCGAGTCCTTGCCGTGGTCACGGATCATGTGACGACGGGTGATGTCCCCGGTCGGACCTTCGGCTTGGTGCGGCAACGGCCGGACTCCGGTGTAGCTCCAGTGCACGTCGGCCGGGGTGAGGTTCGCCCGGGGGAACAACAGGTTGGTCTCACGCAGGATGTAGTTCAGCTCGTCCTCATCCCGGCTGGCACGATCCAGATCGCCGTCGAACCGCACGTCGGTGGCCCCGATCAGGTACCGATCCAGCCACGGAATGACCATCATCGGCCGTGCATCGGTCATGGCCTCGTAGTACATCGCGACGCCGCGAGGCGCGCCCGGAAAATCGTCCACCACCAGGTGCGTGCCCTTGGTTCCGCCCATCAGCGGTGGGGCCTTGGGCCACGTCTCGCGCATCACCTCATCCACCCACGGGCCGGCCGCATTGACGATCTTGCGCGTGGGAATGGTGTAGCTGGCACCGGTGACCTCATCGGTGAACTCCACACCCTGCACGGCCTGCCCGGTGACCAGGATGCGGTCCGCGTGGGCGTGATTGAGGACGACGGCACCTGCGGCGCGCGCCGCAGCCGCCAACTCCACGCTCAGGCGTTCGGAGTAGGAGATCTGGCAGTCGTAGTAGGCGCCTGATCCTTGCAGCCCGTCGTCGTCGAGGCCGGGAATCAGATCCCGGGTCCGGTCGCGATTGAACACCTTGCGATTGGGCGTGCTCTTGTCCCACGACAGGATGTCGTAGGCGGCCAGGCCCAGCTTCAGCACTCCGGCTGGGTGGGCGTTGCGCTGATAGAACGGCAGGACGAACTGCAGCGGCTCGACCAGGTGCGGGGCCGCACGTAGCAGCCATTCGCGTTCACGCAGTGATTCGCGGACCAGGGCGACGTCGTACTTCTCCAGGTACTTCAGGCCGCCATGGATCATGCGAGAGTTCCAGGCTGATGTCGCCCAGCCGACGTCGTGCTTCTCCAGCAGCACGACCCGCAGCCCTCGCAGCGCCGCATCCCAGGCTGTGGCGCAACCGTTGGCGCCTCCGCCGATGACGACGACGTCCGCACCGAGTGCCGCAGCCGCTAGGTCGTGCTCACGGGCAGACATGTGCGCGGCGGTCGCAGGCCGGTTGTTCACAGGATCTCCTCGATTAGTTGGGTCCACTGGTCATAGCCTTCCCGGGCGTACCGATCCTCGGTGGGCGTGAAGTAGTCGGCTCCGGAATCCTGCTGGCCGAAATGCGACGGGGCGGGGCGTCCCAACCCGGCCAGCGCGGCCTTGGCGACACCGGCGCTGGTCAGCTCGTGGAACGCCGGACGAACCACGGTCAGCCCGCTGAGGTCGGCCAGCACCTGGCACAGGTAGTCGTTCTTGGACCCGCCGCCGTCAATGCTGATCTGAGCGCTGGACTCCTGGCGCTGGCCCAGCGCCGCGATCATGTCGTAGACCTGAAACGCCATCGCCTCGACCCCGGCCCGGTAGACGTCCACGGGCTCGGTGTCCATCCCCAGGCCGGCGATCACCGCGCCTCGGCGCTCCGGCCAGCGGGGTGCACCGAGCCTGGTGAACGAGGGCAGCAGATAGACGCGGTCGGCGGCGGGGGTGTTCGCCGGGCCCAGAGGACCATCACCGGGTCCCACGCCGAACTTCTCCCGGAGCCAGGTGACGGTGTACCCGGAATGAAACGCCGACCCCTCCACCTCGAAACAGGGGGAGGGATCCAGGCCGGTCCAGCCGACCGACGTCACCAGGCCATCGACCAGCGGCGCACTCGCACCGGTATTGGCGCACACGACGCCGGAGGTCCCGAACGTGGCCTTGATCGATCCGGGCGTCTCGCCGCCATGACCCAGCAGCGATGCCTGCTGATCGGCCATCACCCCGGTGATCGGAATCGCCGCGCCGCAAACGGCGGGGTCCGTGGTGCCGTACTGGCCTGCCGAGTCGGTCAGGAGAGGCAGGGCGGCGCGATCGATACCGACCATGGCGGCCAACTCCGCATCCCAATCCAGGCTGTCCAGCGACAGAACCTGGGTGCGTGAGGCGTTGGAGGTGTCGGTGCGATGTTCCCTGCCGCCGGTCAGGACGTGGATCAACCAGCTGTCCACCGTGCCCACCGCCAGTCGCCCATCGCGCTGGGCCGCCGCCACCTGCGGTACCTGCTCCAACAGCCAGGCGATCTTCGATCCGAAGAAGAACGTGTCGTTCGTCAGTCCGGTCCGTTCGCGGATGAGCCCTTCACGGCCCTCGGAACGCCACCGGTCCACTACCGGCTGACTCTGCAGCGACATCCACAACACGCCCGGTGCCAGGGGCTGACCATTGTGCTTGTCCCACGCGAAGGCCGTCTCGCGCATGTCGGTGATCCCCAGCCCGATCACGGTGTGCCCGTCGGCAGCGATCCGTTGCAACGATGTCCTCAAGACCTCGATGGTGGTGCTGGCCAGGTGATGCGGATCGATCTCCACCCAGCCCGGCGCCGGGAACAGCAACTCCAGATCCGCGGTGGCCACCTCGGCGGCCTGCCCGGAGTCGGCGTCGAAGGTCACCACACGCACCGCATGGGTGCCGCAATCGAGAGCGAGAACCAGGTCCGACAT
Organism: Beutenbergiaceae bacterium; assembly: GCA_047971285.1. Lineage (GTDB taxonomy): Bacteria > Actinomycetota > Actinomycetes > Actinomycetales > Beutenbergiaceae > Pseudactinotalea. The sequence goes on from JBKDZO010000055.1 coordinate 113,163, forward strand.
CTTTCTCCTAGGCTCGGGAGGTGCGCAGCCGGTCCTGCAGGCTGGACAACATGATCGCGAACAACAACACCAGACCGAACACGATCTGACGCACGGTCGCATCGACGCCGATCAGGTTCATCAGATTGGTGATGCCACCGATCACGATGAGGGCACCGAGCAGTCCGGTCACCCGCCCGCGGCCGCCGTTGAGTGCGGTACCGCCCAAAGTGACGCCGGCGAACACCGTCAGAATGTCGCCGTCGCCCATCGAGGCATCGATGGAGAACAACTGTCCGGCCGAGAGCAGACCACCCAGCGCTGCACAGGTACCGGCGGCCACAAAGGCCATCATGGAGGTGAACGCGACGTTTATTCCGGCGACCCGGCACGCCTCCTCGTTGTTGCCGATCGCCATCAGGTTGCGACCCCAGCTGGTGTACTTCATGACGAACCAGGCGAGCACGATCAGCCCCAACAGCACCAGCACCGCGACTGGAATCGGTCCTATGCGCTGACCGCCCAGGAAGGTGTAGCCATCCGGGAGTCCGTAGACGCCCTCGGGGATGAGGTACACCACCAGGCCGCGGTAGATCAGCAATGTCGCCAACGTCACCAGGAACGGGTTGACGCCCATGGTGATGGAAAGGAACCCGTTGATCAGTCCGAGTACCGCGCCGACCGTCAGCGTGAGCACGATCGCCAGGATCGGATGCAGGTTCAGCGTGGCGTTGACCATGGCCAGGACTGCGATGGTGGGTGCCAGTGCGTAGGTGGATTCCAGTGAGAGGTCGAGTCGGCCGGTCATCATGACGAAGTACAGGCCCAGCACCATGCACCCCAGGGGTGCGGCCGCCCACATGAGGTTGGTCATGTTCCCGAGGCTCAGGAATCCGTCGACCATGGAGCCGAGAACGAACATCACCAGCACGATCGGCCAGATCAGGTGATCGGTGACGAGATTTCTCAGGAACCGTGCAGCCGGGCTGGCCGTGGCGGCCGCATCGGTGTCCAAGTCGGATTCGGGAAGGCTCGGCGTGACTTGTTCGGTGGTGTTCATGCGGCCGTCGCTCCTTGGCTTTCGCGGTAGATGGTGCCGACGGTGAAGTCGTCGTCGCCGCGGATGACTTCGCGAACGATCGCGCCTTTGTAGAAGACCAGGACGCGGTCGCAGGTCTGGAGGAGTTCCTCCTCGCTCTCACTGGTCATCAATACGGCGCCACTCTGCGTCAGGCGTTCCCGGATCGCTCGTAGCAGTTCGGGAATGGTGGAGATATCGACGCCTCGTGTCGGTTCGTTCAGGGCATACAGGCGGGGTGTCATGAATTGCAGGCGCCCCATCATCACCTTCTGCTTGTTGCCGCCGGAGAGGGTGTCGATGAGCGCGCCCAGGGAGGTGGTTTTGACCTGCATGCGGTCGACCATCCCGTCACCCAGATCCCGCAACTTCGGGGGATTCCACAGGCCGAAGCGTTTGCTGAGGCGGCCCGCGACCGGGAGCACCATGTTGTCCAGCACACTCATGCCGTGGATGGTCGCGTACTCCTCCCGCTTCTTGGGCAGGAAGGAGATCCCGCGACGGGCGGCAACCCGAGGGGAGCGGGGGGTGAACTCCACACCATCGATTCGAATGGTGCCTTTGGACGGCCGGATGCCAACGATCGCCTCCAGCAGTTCGTCCTTCCCGGACCCTTCGACGCCGGCTAGGCCCACCACTTCGTGCTCGTGGACGGTCAGCTCGACGGTGTGCAACTCCGGGAGCGAGTGCAGGTGGTCGATCTCCAGCACGGGTGGGCCCAGGTCCATAGCGTCGACCGACAGTGGTGCTGCTACCTCGGCGTCGCCGACGATGGCTGCGGCCAGGTCCTCCGGCGTCACGTCCGCCACCTGCATGGTGTCGATGCTGTGACCGTCGCGCATGACGGTAACCCGATCGCATGCGGCCTTGATTTCGGCGATGCGGTGGCTGATCAGCGTGAACGAACGCCCTTCGCGCAGCTGCCGCAGTTGTTCCAGCAATGCCTCGCGTCGCTGACCCGACAAGCTGGCCGTGATCTCGTCGAGCAGGATCACCCTGGCTTCCTGTAGCCAGACGGCCTTGCCGAAGGCGAGGAGCTGCTGCACCTCGATGGGCAGCGAGATCATCGGATCTGATACGCGTACCCGCAGCGCCAGCCGTTCGTCGATCTCGTTGGTCATCCTGCGGATGAGTGACCCCTGCACGATTCCGCGCTTGGCCAGCCTCTTGTTTCCCAGGAACAGGAAGTCGCCGACGGTCAGGTCCGGCAGCTTGGGTGGTTCCTGGGGGATCAGTTCGACACCGAGGCTGGATGCCACGCGTGGATTCCACCGTCGGGCATCCACCTCGGTGCCGAGGATCGTCAGTATCCCGGACGAAGGCGGCAGGATTCCGGCAATCATGTTCATCATCACCGACTTCCCAGCGCCGTTCTTGCCGATGACGCCGTGGACGGTTCCTTCGTCCACCGAGAAGGTTGCACCCGCTACAGCGGTGATCCCGGGAAAGGTTCGTGTCAGATGTACTGCTGAGTAGGACGGTTCCATGATGCCTCCGTGAGTTCGCCGTTGATCCGGAGTTGCTGGTGGGTAGCGGTTATTCGCCGCTGGCCTCGGAGGCGATGGCCCAGTGCTCTGGAGCCGCAGGGTCCAAGTCACCGGGTACCGCGAAGGCCTGCGTCTTGTACCAGGGGCCCTCGATGTCCTCACGGGTGGTGACCTCGACCGGTGCCCAGGGCATGCCGTCCCAGCCGTCGATGGACTCGACGCCGTCGGAGGGCGTGGTGGTCCCGTTGGACATCATGTCCCACAACAGTGCTGCGACCAGTTCACCTTCAGCCAGTGCGGGCTGCTCCGAGCAGTGGGTCAGCTCACCGGCGGTGATCGAGTCCAGTTCCGCCTGGGAGCAGTCGATGGAGGTGACCGCGACCGCGTTCTCACCTGAGCCGACCACTGCGCCACCGGTCTTCAACGCCGGGATGGCGCCACCGACGGCCATCGTGCCGTCCACACTGCCGACGCCGAGGATGTTGTCGGCACCATCGGCGGTGATCTGGTCGGCCACTGCGCCACGAGCCGGTTCGCCCTGATATCCCAGATCGGCCCGGACCTCGATGGTCAGGTTCGGGTTCTCATCGGCGAGCGGCTGCAGCACCGACATGTACCCCTCGTAGCGGTCCATATCGAAGGACGCGGTGATGTCGCCCCGAAGCAGCAGGATGGTGCCGCCGTCTGCAGCCCACGATGCTCCCCGGGCTTCCTCGATACCCGCGACCATTGCCTCACCGGCCAAGCGGCCCGCCTCGACGTTGTCGAATGCCACGAACGGAGCGCTGGCGCCCGGGACGGCGACGTTGTGCACAACCACCGGTATGCCCTCATTGGTCAGCTGTTCCACGATCGAGACCATGCTCTCGCCGCGCCAGGAGACCAGGCTAACGCCGTCGACACCGGCGGTCTGTAGCTGCTGTAGTCCGTTCACCTGCTCGCCCGCATCGTTGGCGGCGACGGTCTTGATGTCGATCGTCACCCCGTTGTCGGCTTCGATCTGGCTGAACGCGGCCTCTTCACCGGCGGCAACACCGTTGAAGAAGATGTCGCCGGCTTCCCAGCGGACCTGAGCAACGGTGTAGGTTTCGCCACCATCACCGCCGGAATCCCCGTTGCCCGTCGAGCCACCATCACCCCCGTCACCGGAGGTGCATCCCACGGCCAGTGCCAACGTGCCCGCCGTCAGTGCCGCCAGGAGTCCGATCCTGGAGCTTGTTGTCCTGTTGGTCATTGCTACCACCCTTCGTCAAAGACGCGTCGTTACGTCTACTTCGGTTGTCGTGCTGTTCAGGTCGTCGGTACTTCCTCGCCGGGTTCGCCCACGTAGGCGATGACGGTCCCGGATTCCACTTCCGCCCCGACCGGGAATAGCTGTGCGAGTAGCACCCCCTCAGCGGCGCACTCCACATCGAGCTCGGTCTTGTCGGTCTCGACCGTGAGCAACGGGTCGCCCAACTCGACCAGCTGGCCGACCTCGACCAGCCAACTGCTGATCACCCCACCGGACACGGTCTGTCCGAGCTCTGGCATCAGAATGGCTTCTGCCATGAACGTCTCTCCCTAGTGTGTTGTCGCATTGGCGCGGTCGCCGGCCAGGACGGTCCGGATCGCTGTTCGCAGGTCCTCCTTGCTGGGTAGTACGGCCTCCTCCAGCCATGGCGCGAATGGCATGGGGACGTCCTTGGATGCGACTCGGGCCACCGGCGCTCGCAACGTCGAGAACAGGTCGGATCCGATGCGTGCCGCGACCTCCGCGCCCCAGCCCGAGGTGAGGTTGGCTTCGTGGGCGATCACCAGCCGGCCGGTGCGCTGCACCGATTCACGCACCGCATCCCACGGGAACGGCGAGATCCAGACCGGGTCGATAACCTCCACCTGGACGCCTTCGGCAGCGAACTCCTCCGCGACCTCCAGGGCCTTGTACAGCTCGGTGAAGGTGGCGACCACCGTGACATCGCTCCCGTGGCGCCGGGTCCGTGCCTGGCCGACCTCGGTGACGTAGTCGTCGTCAGGAACGAAGGTCTTGGTATCGATGGATCCGGCTTCGGTGCGCTTCTTGGACCCGTAAAGCAGCTTGTGCTCGAAGACCAGCACCGGGTCCGGGTCGCGAAGAGCGGCCTTGATCGCTCCCTTGGCGGTATAGGCGTCCGAGACGCACAGCACCTTCAGCCCAGGGGTATGCATGAAGTAGCTCTCCGGGCACTGAGCGTGCTGCGCCCCTCGCTGGCTCGCGCCCACCGGGCACCGCAGCACCATCGGAACGCTGAGCTTGGCGCCGGACATGTAGCGCAGCTTGGCGGCCTCGTTGACCAGTTCATCCATGGCCTCGAAGATGAAGTCTGAGTACTGCAGATCCGGCAGCGGCCGAAGGCCAGCGATGGCGGCTCCGATCGCGGCACCGACGATGGCCTTTTCGCTGATAGGTGTATCGATCACCCGGTCCCGGCCGAACTTCTCGGCCATGCCCAGGTAGATCCCGAAGGCACCGCCGAAGCCGCCGGGGACGCCGACGTCCTCACCCAGGAGCACGACGGTGGGGTCGGTCTCCAGTTCTTCGATGATTCCTTCCCGCAGGGCATCGGCGATGCTCAGCTGTCGATCCTCGGGCCCGGTAGGCAACGGCGCGGCGGCCGGGAGTGGCCGCGGCGGGTTGGCGTAGATGGCGTTCGGATCCAAGCTGGATTCGCCGGTGGGCTTGGCGCCTTCCTGGCTAGCCTTGAGTGCCTCCTTGACCCGGGCCTTGGCCTGGGCGATTGCCTGGTCGACCTGTTCCTGTGTTGCGGTTCCGGATTCGGTCAGCCAGCGGGCATAGGTGGTGATCGGATCGCGTTCCTTCCACGCGGCTTCCTCGTCCTTGGTGCGGTAGCCGCGCGAGTCCCCGCGCGAATGGCCCACGTAGCGGTAGGTCATGCACTCCAGCAAGGTCGGACCCTCACCGTTGCGTGCCCGTTGCACCGCCCGGCCGGCAGCTTCGCTGACCGCGCGAACGTCCATGCCATCGACGCGCTCGCCCGGGATGCCGTACGCGGCGGCCTTGGAGGCGATATCGATGTTGAGCGTGGTCTCAGCGAACGGCGTGGAGGCACCGTAGCCGTTGTTCTCGCAGACGAAGACGACGGGCAGTCCCTTGACGGCGGCGTAGTTGACGCCTTCGTGGAAGGCGCCCTCGTTGGCGGCGCCGTCGCCGAAGAAGCAGACCACGACGTCGTCATTGCCGGCCCGTTCCGTGGCCATGGCCAGGCCGGGGGCGATGGTGATGCCGCCGCCGACGATCGCGATCGAGGGCAGGATGCCCATCGCGGGATCGCCCAGGTGCATGGAGCCGCCACGGCCGCCCAGGGCTCCGATCTCGCGTCCGTAGATTTCGGCCAGAGCTGCGGTGGTGTCCATGCCTTTGGCCAGCGCGTGACCATGCGGGCGGTGCGTCGAGGTGATCCAATCGGAGGTGCGCAGATTGGCGCAGACGCCGACCGCGACGGCTTCCTGACCCTGGTACTGGTGCAATGTTCCCGGGATCTCACCCTGCAGGTAGCGCAGGTAGGCGACCTGTTCGAATTGGCGGATTCGTTGCATCTGCTCCAGCAGGTCCAGTGGTTGCGGCTCGGTCATGCTCAGGCCTGCCCGTTCGAACCGAAGATGTGGATCAGGCGACGGACTTCGGTGGTTAGGGCCTCGGCGGCCAGAGTGTTCACGTCCTGCGGCAGGCGCGAGCCGTAGAGCAGGTTGGGGTCACCATCGGACATCGCCGCGCGCAGCGCGCTCCCGAAGACGTGCTTGAGCCGGGTGCCCACGTTCACCTTGGTGATACCGGCCGCGATCGCTTGCTGCATCTGGTCGGCCGGGGTGCCCGAGCCGCCGTGGAGTACCAGCGGCACATCGACGGCGTCCCGGATCTCTTGAATGCGGTCCACGCGGATCGTCGGGACGTAGTCGGAGGTAACGAAGTGGACATTGCCGACGGCGACGGCGAGCGCGTCGACGTCGGTGGCGGCGACGAATCGCTCGGCGTCCTGCACGCTGGTCAGAGCACCGATGGAGGTATCGATGTTCCCGTCGATGGACATCTCCGCCAGCGCCCCGACCTCACCCTCGACGGCGATGTTGAGGCCGTGAGCGGCCGCGGTGAGTGCTTTGGTGTCGGCGACCAGTCGCTCCCAGTCCCAGCCCTGGGTGTGCATCATCACCGAGTTGTAGCCAGCGCCGAAGGCGGCCGCTGCTTCCTCGAACGACTCCGCCTCGTTGAACAGGATCGCGGTGGGGACCTTGCTGCGGCGGGCCAGCGCATGGGCTGCGGCGCCGTACACCTCCACACCAACCTCGCTGAGCCAGGAGTGGTTTGCCGACAGCCCCCCGATTCCGATGATCACTGGGGAGTTCTCCACCTCGGCCGCCGCCACGACGGCTTCGAGGCTGTACAGATCCCAGGATTCGAAGTATCCGACTGCGTACCGCCCTGCTTCGGCATCCGAGAGCAGTTCAGGAAGGGTGATGATCGCCACTATTTCTCCTCACATATGTGCGGCCATGCACGTTTGTGTAGTTACGATGATCGAGCCAGACTGCTTTGTCAAGCGGTTTCGGTAACGGTTGAGGTGGCATTTCGTCAGCTTGGCGACCAAGTCGGCCCGCTAGGCTGGCCGACGAAATTGTGGAAGAAGGTGGGCGATCAGTGGCGGAGAGACTGACCCCGGAACGGCTGGCCCAGGCCGCCGTGTGGTATTACGTGCACGATCTCAGCCAGGATCGGGTGGCCAAACGACTGGGGACCAGTAGGTCGAACGTTTCACGCATGCTGCGGGCTGCGCGGGAGCAGGGGATCATCCGGTTCGAGATCACCTATCCCACGCGTCGCGACCTGGCCACTGAACAGGTGCTGCAGGCGGAACTTGCCGACTACGGCGTCCGCGAGGTCGTCGTGGCCGCCGATCGGACTGAGGATGCCACTGGTAGTGAGTACTCCAGCGTGCTCGGGGTTGGTCGTGCTGCCTCGGAATGGCTTGATGCGAACCTGAGTGATGGCACGACCGTGGGCATGTTCTGGGGATCGACGGTTCGTGCGATGGTCGATGTGGCGCACTTCGATCGCCACCACGACGTGCAGGTGATCCAGCTGGCGGGGGAATGGAGCGACATACCGAAGCAATCCGGCCACGAATTGGTGCGCGACTTCGCGGGGAAGCTGGGTGGCCGCTACAGCTATTTCTCCGCCCCGGCGTTCACCAAGACGGCGGCGGAAACCGACGCGTTGCTGGCGCAACCCTCGGTTGCTGCAGCGTTGGAGCGGGCCCGTAGTACCGACATGTGCATCGTCGGCGTGGGTAGTTTCGGCTTCGCCACCACCAAGGTGTTTCTCGATCAGGCCGGTGCGTCGGCCGCTGAGGTGCAAGAAGCCACCGACGCCGGGGTGGTCGGCCAGCTGGCCGGGCGCTTCTTCGATCGGCACGGTAGTCAGGTTGAGCTGGCGTTACACCGCCGGTTGGTATCGCTGGATCTGCCCGAAGTGCGCCAGGCTGAGACCATCCTGGTGCTGTGCGCGGGCCAGGAGAAGGCCGAAGCGGTCTTGGGGGCGGCACGCGGAAACCTGGTTGACGTGCTGGTGTGCGACCAAGCCCTGGCCCGCGCTTTGCGGGCCGCGCTCGCTCGGGCCTAGTCCGGGCTCAGCCTGGTGCAGCGGCCAGCGGGTCGGCCAGCGCCAACGTAGCTTCGGCCGATCGGCGAAACTGCTGGTAGCGCTGGTCGAGCCGGGCCTGCGCTGTCGGCTCGGGGGTGAACGCGATGGCCGGGGGCGTGGTGGCAGCGACGGCGTCGGTGAGAGCCTGATAGCGCCCCACGGCCACTCCGGCCGCCAACGCGACGCCGAGCGCTCCACTTTCGGGCAGGTCGGCCACGTCGATGGTGCGACCCAGGGCGTCGGCGAACAGCTGCGACCAGTAGCTGCTTTGTGCTGCGCCTCCGGTCAGGCTCGTCGCTGAGATGGGGAAGGCGTCGGCTAGGTCGTCGACATGCCAGCGATGGGTGAACGCGACGCCTTCCAGGACCGCGCGGGCCACGTGAAGGTTGGTGTGCCAGCCACGCAATCCCAATACCGACGCCGCCAGCGTGGGGCCAGCGGGGGATCCGTACAGGAACGGTAGGTACAGCGGGTCGTCGTCGCCCAGGGGGAGTGCCGCTACATCGCGGAGCAGCGTGCTGAACGGAGAAGCTCCGGACTGGCTTCGGCCGGAGGGAGGGCTCACGAAGTTGTCGACATACCACTCCAGGTTGGTCGCCGAGGCGGGGGAGACCGCCATGTTCATCCAGGTGCCCGGATCGATGAAGTTGCGGACATTCCAGCGCTCGCTAGAGCGAGGAGAGGTGGAGACGACCTGGTTGATGCTGTAGGTGCCTGCGACCAGGCTCAATTGGCCGGGCCGCAGACTACCACTGGCCACCGCGCAGGCATCGACGTCGTGCATTCCCGAGGCCACCGGGGTGCCCGGGGCCAGTCCGGTGAGCCGGGCGGCGTCGTCTGAGACTGTGCCGGCGACCTCGCAACTGCCTACCACCGGGGCGACCATGTCGCGCGCCCAAGTCAAGCTGTAGGCCCCGAACGCAGCGTCCGAATAGCGTTGCGTGTGCATATCGGTGAAGGACACGGAGGCTTCGGTCGGATCGGTGGTCACCGTGCCGGTGAGCCAGGCCTTGATGGTGTCTTTGCACGACAGCGCCCACCGAGACCGTTGGATCGTCTCCGGTTCGGAGGTGGTCATCCAGGCCAGAACAGCCGCTGGCGTTGAGGCGAAGGGAACCTGGCCAGTGACGTCGACGATTGCGCTAAGCGAGCCGTCGGCACGCCATTGGTCAATCACGCCTTGTGCCCGGGAATCCAGTGAAAGAATGGCTGGGCGGGTGGGTTGGCACCGTTCATCCAGCAGGTAGAGGCCATCGCCGTGCGCCGTGACCCCGATCCCGACGACGAGCTTCGGGTCGGTCTCGCCCAGGGCTTCCCGAATCGCCTGGGCGGTCGCCCGCAACAACTCGTCGGTATCTCGCTCCACCCAGTGTGGATGCGGCTTGTCCTGACGGACGCGGGCTCGCCCCATACCCACGATCCCCCCGTCCAGGTCGAAAAGCACTGCTTTGGTCACCGTCAGGCCGGAGTCAATGCCGAGCAGGTATGAAATCGGTCCACCCTTTCGTCACGAATGTGCCCCACCGCACATCTGGCATTATGCGCGCAAGCGCGTGCCTGCCGTCAAGCGATCTGTTGCTAGGCTCACCCTCGCACCAGGGCCCATAGCTCAGTTGGTTAGAGCACCACGTTTACACCGTGGGAGTCGGGGGTTCGAGTCCCTCTGGGCCCACCCAAGTGTTCTTACGGGAACCCGCGACATCGAAAGATGTGGTGAGTTCCCGTTTCGCT
>JBKDZO010000056.1:0-21030 GCA_047971285.1 Beutenbergiaceae bacterium
AGCTCCTGGAGAGCGGCGTCCACTTCGGGCACCAGACCCGTCGCTGGAACCCCAAGATGAAGCGCTTCATCTTCACCGAGCGCAATGGCATCTACATCATCGACTTGCAGAAGTCGCTCGCCGATATCGACCGCGCCTATTCCTTCGTCAAGGACACGGTTGCCCACGGCGGCACCATCCTGTTCGTCGGAACCAAGAAGCAGGCCCAGGAAGCCGTCGCCGAGCAGGCCACCCGCGTTGGCATGCCGTTCGTGAACCAGCGCTGGCTGGGCGGCATGCTGACCAACTTCGGCACCGTCAACAAGCGGCTGCAGCGGTTGAAGGAACTGGAAGAGGTCGACTTCGACGATGTCGCTTCCTCCGGCTTCACCAAGAAGGAACTGCTGATGCAGCGGCGCGAACGGGACAAGCTCGCCCGCACCCTGGGCGGTGTTCGCGACATGGCCAAGGTGCCTTCGGCCGTGTGGGTGGTGGACACCAAGAAGGAGCACCTCGCGGTCGCTGAGGCTCGCAAACTGAACATCCCGGTCGTCGCGATCCTGGACACCAATTGCGACCCCGACGAGGTCGATTACCCGATTCCGGGCAATGACGATGCGATCCGCGCCGTCTCGCTGCTCACCCGGGTGATCGCCGATGCCGCCGCTGACGGCCTGGTGGCCCGAGCCAGCGGTGGTTCCAGCGACAAGGGAGCACAGTCCGAGCCATTGGCCGAGTGGGAGCGGGAACTGCTGCAGGCGCATGAAGCCGAGCAGGCCAGCGCGACCACCGATGCCGCAGCCGAGCCGGACACCGCAGCCGAACCGGACACCGCAGCCGAACCGGACACCGGGACTCAGGACGCCGGCTCCGAGGTTGCCCCGGCCGCTGCCGACCAGGCGCCCGCCGAGCCGACCGAGCCGGTGGCACCTGAGACGGACCCTACCGGCGAAGCCAACGCCTGAGACGCTCTAGAGAAGAGGATTAGCAACGATGGCGAACTACACCGCCGCTGACATCAAGGCGCTGCGCGAGAAGACCGGCGCAGGCATGCTCGACGTCAAGAAGGCACTCGACGAAGCCGACGGCGACGCCGAGAAGGCCCTGGAGATCATCCGGGTCAAGGGGCTCAAGGGCGTCAGCAAGCGCGAGGGCCGGGCCGCATCCGACGGGCTGGTGGCAACGCAGATCGACGACACTCCGGACGGCGAGGGTCAGGTGGGGGTGTTGATCGAGATCAACTCCGAAACCGACTTCGTGGCCAAGAACGCCACGTTCGTCTCACTGGCCGACCGGGTACTGGCCACCGCGGTTACCTCCGGCGCCGCGGACGCCGACGCGTTGCTGGCCGCGGACTCCGACGGTGTGGCACTGCAATCGGCGGTCGACGAGACCGCCGCCACACTGGGCGAGAAGATCGTCGTACGCCGGGTGGCGCGCGTGGCTGGCGAGAAGGTCACCGCCTACCTGCACCGCACCAGCAAGGACCTGCCCCCGCAGGTCGGCGTACTGGTCTCCAGCGACGGTGCCGGAGCCGAGGTCGCCAAGGACGTCGCGATGCACGTCGCGGCCTACTCCCCGACCTACCTTTCGCGCGATGACGTACCGGCGAACCTGGTTGCCGACGAACGCCGGATCGCCGAGGAGACCGCCCGCAACGAAGGCAAGCCGGAACAGGCGCTGCCCAAGATCATCGAGGGCCGCCTGAACGGCTTCTTCAAGGAGAACGTGCTGCTGGACCAGGCGTTCGCCAAGGATCCCAAGAAGACGGTCGGCCAGATCGTCGCGGACGCCGGTGGTGCTATCACCGGGTTCGCACGGTTCCGGGTCGGCGCCTGAGCCACGCCCGATGACCGACGCCCCGCCCCACGTGATGGGGCGGGGCGTCGGACTATCGTTGATCAATCCAAGGAGGAACGTGTGACTCGGCGAGTCCTGCTCAAGCTATCGGGAGAGGTCTTCGGCGGAGGCGAGGTGGGGCTGGATCCGGACGTCGTGGCCAGCATTGCGACCGAGATCGCCGCCGCTATGGACGGCGGCCGGGTCCAGGTGGCGATCGTCGTCGGCGGTGGCAACTTCTTCCGCGGGGCCGAACTGTCCCAGCGTGGCATGGACCGAGCCCGCGCCGACTACATGGGCATGCTGGGCACCGTCATGAACTGCCTGGCACTGCAGGACTTCCTGGAGAAGGCGGGGGTGAACACCCGGGTACAAACCGCGATAGCCATGGGTCAGGTCGCCGAGCCCTACATTCCCCTGCGCGCCATCCGGCACCTGGACAAGGGGCGGGCGGTGGTCTTCGGTGCCGGTGCCGGCATGCCCTACTTCTCCACCGATACCGTTGCTGTGCAACGTGCGCTGGAAACGAACTGTGATGAGGTGCTGGTCGGCAAGAACGGTGTGGACGGCGTCTACACCGCCGACCCGCGGACCGACCCGACCGCAGCCAAGATCGATGCCGTCAGCTTCGATGAAGCGCTGCGACGCGACCTGCGGGTCGTCGATTCCACCGCGTTCGGGCTATGCCGGGACAATGGCTTGTCGATGCGGGTTTTCGGAATGAGTCCGGCCGGTAACGTCACTCGTGCCCTGAAGGGTGACAAGATCGGAACGCTGGTGGCGCCAGAACATGTGGTGGCAGCCGCCACGGCGTGACCCATCAGCCAGCCGAACCCAACCCATTCGACCCCAACCACAGCAAGGAGCCGTCGTGATCACCGAGACGCTCTTCGAAGCCGAAGAGAAGATGGACAAGGCCGTGGAGGTCGCCCGGGAGGACCTGGGGAACATCCGCAGTGGCCGCGCAAACGCCGGGATGTTCGCGAAGATCACCGTGGACTATTACGGTGCCCCGACCCCGCTGCAACAGCTGGCGTCATTTCAGATCACCGATGCCCGCACGGTGTTGGTCAGCCCGTTCGACAAGGGCGCGATGTCCAATATCGAGAAGGCACTGCGGGATTCCGATCTCGGCGTCAACCCGGCTAGTGACGGCAACGTCATCCGGCTGGTATTGCCGTCGTTGACCGAGGAACGGCGCCGTGAGTACGTCAAGCTCGCCAAGGGCAAGGGTGAAGATGCCCGGATCGCCGTGCGCAACGTACGCCGACGAGCCAAGGAGGAGCTCGATCGCATCGCCAAGGACGGCGAGGCCGGTGAGGACGAGGTGAACCGGGCCCAGCAGGAGCTGGACGCCCTCACCAAGACCCACACCGAGACGATCGATGCGATCCTGGCCGGCAAGGAGAAGGAACTGCTCGAGGTCTGAGCATGACCGACTCGACCTCCGGCCCGCCGACCCGGCGGCAGCTTCGCGAAGCGCAGCGCAGGGAATCTGAGCGGCTGGAATCCGAACAGCTGGAATCTGAGCGGCCGGCCGCCCAGGAAGATCCCGCACCGCCCGCTGCCACCGGGCGCACTCCGGCTGCCCTTGAACCCGACCAGCCCGCGCCCGCCCCGGTCGAGGCCGAGGATACCCAGATTTCCCTCGCCGAATCCGAGGCCACCGGGCCAGCGGCACCCAAAGCCGCTGCCGGCCGCAATCTTCCGGTGGCGATCGGGGTCGGCCTGGGATTGATAGCCCTGGTCGTGGCGGGTCTGTTCCTCTGGCGCAAAGAGGCGTTCCTGGGGTTGGTGATTCTCGCCTGCGGCCTCGGGTTGTGGGAGCTGAGCCGCGCCGTCGCGGTCCGCGACGTCAAACTGCCACTGTTGCCATTGCTGGTCGGCACCGTCGGGATGATGGTCTCCGCCTACAGCTCAGGCGTGGAGGCGCTGCTGGTGGCAGCGCTCCTGACCGCCGGTGGCGTCTTCATCTGGCGGGTCCTGGATGGTGGCGGCCTGCCAGCGCTCCGTGACGCGACGGCGGCCATCTTCGCCACCGCCTACATTCCGTTTCTGGCCGGTTTCATCGCCCTGATGCTCGCCGCCGACGACGGCGCCTGGCGGGTGCTGACCGTCATCGCCGTCACCGTGGCGGCCGATACCGGCGGTTACGTGGCCGGTGTGCTGTTTGGGCGGCACAAGCTTGCCCCGGTCGCCAGCCCGAACAAGTCCTGGGAGGGGCTTGCCGGTTCGTACCTGCTGGCCAGTGCGGTGGCGGTCGCCATGATGCTCGGCCCGCTGGCCGGACCGTGGTGGGCCGGTCTGGCCCTCGGGTTCGCGGGTGTCAGCGCTGCGACCATCGGCGACCTCGCCGAGTCACTGCTCAAACGCGAACTAGGAATCAAGGACATGGGAACGTTGCTGCCCGGTCACGGTGGAGTATTGGACCGGATCGACTCCATGTTGTTCGCGGCTCCGGCCCTGTTCACAGTATTCGTCTTGGTGCTCGGGAGTGGTCGATGACCCGTCAGGTACGTCCCGCCGATGATGCTGCCGCGCCCGCCGTCGCGCCTCAGCTCAGTTTCGCGGTTCCGCGCAGAGGTAAGCCGCCGCGCCACCTGGCAGATCTGAACGAGGCCGAACGTGCCGCAGCGGTCGTGGAGATGGGTCACCCGGCCTACCGGGCCAAGCAACTGGCCACCCACTACTTCCAGCACCTGACCCGGGACCCGGACGCCATGACCGACCTCCCGGCCGCACTACGAACCGAGTTCGCCGGTGTCCTGCTACCGCAGTTGCTGAGCCCGGTGCGAACGTTGACTGCTGATGGCGGGGCGACGGTGAAGACCCTGTGGTCGCTGTTCGACGGTGTCAAGGTGGAGTCGGTGCTCATGGGATACCGCGACCGCGCCACATTGTGTGTCTCCAGCCAGGCCGGCTGCGGGATGGCATGCCCGTTCTGCGCCACCGGGCAGATGGGACTGACCAGGAACCTGTCCACGGCCGAGATCCTGGAACAGGTCCGTCAGGCTGCCGCAGGCTGCCGGGACGGCGACCTGAACACCGGCCCGCGAAGGCTGTCCAACGTGGTGTTCATGGGAATGGGTGAACCCCTGGCCAACTACAAAGCCGTGATCGGAGCGGTGCGTGCACTGGTGGCGCCCAACCCGGGTGGCTTCGGGCTGTCGGCTCGCAACGTCACCGTCTCGACGGTTGGCCTGGTACCAGCGATCGCCAAGCTCACCGCCGAGCGGATCCCGGTGACCTTGGCGCTGTCATTGCATGCGCCGGACGAACAACTCCGGTCCGAACTGGTACCCATCAGCACTCGCTGGAACGTTGCCGAGGCTCTGGACGCCGCACGTGGGTACTTTGATGCGACCGGACGGCGCGTCAGTATCGAGTACGCCCTGATCAAGGACATGAACGATCATGCCTGGCGCGCCGATCTGCTTGCAGCTGAACTCAACAAGCGCGGCCACGGCTGGGTGCACGTCAATCCGATCCCGCTCAACCCCACCCCCGGATCGATCTGGACCGCGAGCGACCCCGACGTGGAAGCAGAATTCGTGGCACGCCTGCGGGCTGCGGGAATCCCCACCACGGTGCGCGATACTCGGGGCAGCGATATTGACGGGGCATGTGGGCAGTTGGCCGTTCAAGGCTGAGGAGCAGTGATGACAGACACGTTTCCACGGGTGGGGCGAATGTCCTCCGGATACCAGACCGAGCAGGTCGACGACTTCTTCGAGCGAGCTCGTCATGCCTACGAATCCGACGATCCGGATGTGGCGATGGAAGCCGAGGACGTCCGCGCGGCAGCGTTCGACCTGGTTCGGCACGGGTACCACCCAGGCCGGGTCGATGCTGCGCTTGACCGGTTGGAAGGTGCGTTCATCCAACGCAAACGCAGCATGCGGATCAGTGCCTCCGGTCAGGACGGCTGGATGGACGACGTCGCCCAACGGGCAACCACGCTCTATCCGCGGCTAGTCCGGCCGGCGGGGGAGCGGTTCGCCCCACCCGCACGTGGCCGCGGCTATCAACGAGCAGCGGTCGACGCGCTGCTGGACCGGCTGGTCAAGTACTTCGACGCAGGTGAGCCGTTGCAAGCCAAGGATCTGCGGGCGGCCGTCTTTCCTTCCGCCCCAGGTGACAACGCCTATGCCGAAGGGCCGGTGGACGCGTACCTGGACCGCGCCGTCGACGTCCTGCTAGCAGTCGAGTGAGACCCGCGCGCACCGTTGCCCTCCTGGGCAGTACCGGGTCGATCGGAACCCAGGCGCTGGACGTCATCGCGGCCAACCCAGGCGCCTTCGATGTGGTGGCGCTGGCGGCCGGGGGACAGCAGCTGGCATTGCTGGCCGAGCAGGTGGTCCGGTTCGACGTCCCCCTGCTCGGCGTGCATCAGGGGCAGGCCGACGCCGTGCGAGCGGCCATTGAGGCCGCTGCCACCCGGGCCGGAGTCCCCGCACCGCGGGTTCAGATCGAGGTGGGTGCTCACGCGGCGACCGAGATCGCCCGGTGCGGCGCGGACATCGTGCTCAACGGGATCACCGGCTCGATCGGACTGGCACCGACGTTGGCGGCGCTGACGTCGGGCTCGACCCTGGCTCTGGCCAACAAGGAGTCACTGGTCGCCGGTGGGTCGCTGGTCAAAGCCGCGCTGCAACGGCCCGATCAGATCGTGCCGGTCGACTCCGAACACTCCGCCATCGCGCAGGCACTGCGGTCGGGATCCCGGTCGGAGGTGCGGCGCATCGTCCTGACCGCCTCCGGAGGTCCGTTCCGTGGGCGCAGTCGTTCCGACCTAGGCGCGGTCACCCCACAGCAGGCGCTGGCCCATCCGACCTGGGCCATGGGCCCGGTGGTGACCACCAATTCAGCGACATTGGTGAACAAGGGCCTGGAGCTGATCGAAGCCCATCTGCTGTTCGACATCTCACCGGCCGACATCACCGTGGTGGTGCATCCGCAGTCGATCGTGCACTCCATGGTCGAGTTCGTCGACGGTTCCACCATCGCTCAGGCCTCGCCACCCGATATGCGGTTGCCGATCGCGCTCGGGTTGGGCTGGCCCGATCGGGTACCCGAGGCAGCCGCGCCCTGTCAGTGGCATGAGCCGACGGCGTGGACGTTCGAACCGCTTGACGATGCCACCTTTCCCGCAGTCGAACTTGCTCGAGCCGCCGCGCGGGCGTCCGCCACCCACCCGGCCGTCTACAACGCCGCGAACGAGGAGTGCGTCGCGGCCTTCTTCGACGGCGAGATCGCCTTCCTGGGTATCGTGGACACGGTCGCACGGGTGCTTGAGGAGCATGATGGAACCGACGCCGCCGAGGTGACCCTCGCCGCGGTAGCGGACGCGGAGACGTGGGCGCGTAGCCGCGCTCGCGCATTGCTGGCACCATAGAAGCGATGAGCGAACCAGCAGCTGCGGCCGCCGCCCCGTGGACCGATCCGCGTGAGCAGATCGAGTACTCGGTGCTGCTGTGCAACGGGCGGCTAGCCCCGCGCAGTTTCGCCAATCGCGAAGAAGCGGAGGCCTGGGCCGATGTTGCGGCCGGTGAACAGGTGGTCTCGTACAACGCCGTGTGTGATTGCCAGATGTGACATGCCTACGATGTGCCGGTGATGTTCTGGTTAGGTGTACTCGCGATCGCCGTCGGGCTGGTGATATCCATTGCCCTGCACGAGGTCGGGCACCTGCTGCCCGCCAAGAAGTTCGGGGTGCGGGTGCCGCAGTACTTCGTCGGCTTCGGACCCACGATCTGGTCCACCCGCAAAGGTGAGACCGAGTACGGCCTGAAGGCGATCCCATTGGGTGGATTCGTCCGGCTGGTCGGCATGTTCCCACCGGCCCGCCAACCGGACAGCGAGGATGATCGCGCTGAACGGCGGATGCGGCGTCGAGGCCTGCTCGGCTGGGCCAGGAATGTCTCCGACGACGCCCGGGAAGCTTCGCTGGAGGAACTCCAGCCAGGCGATGACGGGCGTGCGTTCTACCAGTTGAGCACCCCCAAGAAGCTGGCGGTGATGTTCGGCGGGCCGTTCGTCAATCTGATCTTGAGCGTGTTGCTGTTCACGGTGGTGTTCTCGGTGATCGGTACCCCCACCGCCACCAACACCGTCGCCACCGTGGTTCCGTGCCTGGCCCAAACGGCCGGTGACGATTGCGCGGGAGTCTCGGATTCTCCGGCCGCTCAGGCGCAGTTCGCACCGGGCGACACGATCGTGTCCTGGAATGGGGCACCGATCGGTGACTGGACCGATATCACTGACGCCATTGCTGCTGGCGGTACGGATCCGGTTCAGGTCGTGGTGCTGCGCGACGGCGTTGAAACCCCCCTCACGGTTACCCCGGCACTGGTGGAGCGGGAGGTCCTGGATGAGCAGGGCAACGCCGAGCTGGCCACCCTGCCGTACGTCGGCCTGTCGCCGACCTCCGTCCGGCAGCAACAACCGTTGAGCGTCACCGGCGAGGCCGTGATGATGCAGTTCACCGGAACGGTGTCAGTGGTGCTGACCCTGCCGCAGCGCCTGGCCAGCATCGCCCAGACCACGTTCGGCGGTGGTGAACGCGACCCGGGCGTGATGGGCATCATCGGCGTCGGACGCGCCGCCGGGGATCTCACCGAAGCGAGCGCACCCGATGGGTTCCTGACCCAGTTGCAGTACCTGCTGCTGGTGCTGGCCAGCCTCAACATGGCGTTGTTCGTCTTCAACCTGATCCCGTTGCCGCCGCTGGACGGCGGGCACATCGCGGGTGCGCTGTACGAGGGTGCCCGTCGGCAGGTCGCACGCTGGCGGCGCCGCCCGAATCCCGGCTACGCCGATACCGCGAAACTGATGCCGGTCACCTACGCCATGGTGCTGTTGTTCCTCGGTATGGGCTTGCTCCTGGCCGTTGCGGACATCTTCAATCCGGTCGAGATCATCTAGCAGTGCCTTCGCAGTGGAATACTGACGGCGTGAGTGTTCCGATCGCCCTTGGCGTGCCCACCGTCGCGCAACCACCGCCGGTGCTCAGCCCGCGCCGGGCCACCCGCAAGATCAGGGTCGGTAGCGTCGATGTCGGCGGCGATGCGCCGATCTCGGTGCAGTCCATGACCACCACCGCCACCACCGATATCAACGGCACTCTGCAGCAGATCGCCGAGCTCACCGCCTCCGGCTGCGACATCGTGCGCGTGGCGGTACCCAGTGCCGATGACGCGCAGGCACTGCCGATCATCGCCAAGAAGTCTCAGATCCCGGTGATCGCGGACATCCACTTCCAGCCCCGCTACGTCTACGCCGCCATCGACGCCGGATGCGCGGCGGTGCGTGTCAATCCCGGCAACATCCGCAAGTTCGACGACCAGGTCAAGCAGATCGCCAAGGCGGCCTCCGATGCTGGGGTATCGCTGCGGATCGGGGTCAACGCGGGTTCGCTGGATCCGCGACTGCTGAAGAAGTACGGCAAGGCAACCCCGGAAGCGCTGGTGGAATCGGCCGTGTGGGAGGCCTCGTTGTTCGAGGAACACGACTTCCATGACTTCAAGATCTCCGTCAAACACAACGACCCGGTCGTGATGGTGCGCGCCTACGAGCTGCTCTCCGAGCGCGGTGACTGGCCGCTGCACCTGGGTGTGACCGAGGCGGGGCCAGCGTTCCAAGGGACGATCAAGTCGGCTACGGCCTTCGGTGCGCTGCTGAGCCGTGGTATCGGTGACACGATCCGGGTCTCGCTGTCCGCCCCACCGGCGGAGGAGGTGAAGGTCGGCCTGCAGATCCTGCAGTCGCTCAATCTGCGTGAGCGCAAGCTGGAGATTGTCTCCTGCCCCTCGTGCGGGCGAGCGCAGGTCGATGTCTACACCCTCGCCGAGGAGGTCACCGCAGGCCTGGAAGGGCTGGAGGTACCGTTGCGGGTGGCCGTCATGGGATGCGTCGTCAACGGCCCGGGGGAGGCCCGCGAGGCCGACCTCGGCGTGGCTTCCGGAAACGGCAAGGGGCAGATCTTCGTCAAGGGTGAGGTGATCGCGACTGTGCCGGAGGATCAGATCGTGGCGACCTTGCTGGCCGAGGCGAATCGGATTGCCGCCACCATGTCGTCTTCGGGCGAGCCGACCGTTTCGGTGACCTGAGCCGCAGATGGCGCGTTGGCCATGGCGCGATGCGGCGCAGCCGGACATCCTGATCCGCGACGCCCGTCACGTCGACCTGTCGACTGTGCTGGACTTCTGCCATCAGCGGCCGGTGGAAGCCGCCCTGCTCGGTGAGCATGTGGAGGCGATGTTGAGCGCACCTCAGTTGCGTGACCAACTGCTGTGCGTCAGCACCCCGGCCGGGCTGCAAGGGTTGTGCTGGACCGGCGGGAACCTGGTGCCGCTGAACATCGCACCGGCCGCGTTGCCCGAGCTCGCCGAACACGTGCGCCGGCGAGGACGCCGGTACTCCTCGATCGTGGGACCAGCCGACCAGGTCATGGGCCTGTGGCAGGTCCTGCGGGGCCACTGGCGGACCCCGCGCGATGTCCGCCCGGACCAGCCGTCGATGGTGATCGACCACGATCCGCTGCTCGCGCCGGACCCGTTGGTGCGCCTGACCGGTGAGTCGGACCTGGACGTACTCATGCCGGCCTGCGTGTCCATGTTCACCGAGGAAGTCGGGTACTCGCCACTGAGTATCGGTGGCGGGTACGAACGCCGCGTGCGGTCACTGGTGCGCAGCGGACGGTCCTTGGCCCGGATCGAAGGTGGCCGGGTGATCTTCAAGGCTGAGCTGGGGACGGTGGCTCTGGGAGTGACCCAGGTGCAAGGTGTGTGGGTTGAGCCCGAACTGCGTGGTCAGGGTCTGGCCAAGCGGGGTATGGCCTCAGTCGTTGCCTACGCCCGTAGCCAGATAGCTCCGACGGTCTCGCTGTACGTCAACTCCTACAACAATGCGGCGATAGCCGCCTATGAAGCGGTGGGCTTCACCCGGCACGGGACCTTCGCCACCGTGCTGTTCTGAGGATCGGTCGACGCCGGATCTACTTGAGCAGTTTCGACATCCGGCGGTCCGCCAGCACCTTGCCGCCGGTCTGGCAGGTGGCGCAGTATTGCAGCGAGGAATCGGCGAAACTGACCTCCCGCACCACGTCACCGCAGGTGTCGCACTGCTCCCCAGTGCGCCCATGCACCCTCATCCGGGTACGCTTGGCGTCCTTGAGCTCCCGCGCCGGCTTGCCCGATACTGCCGCAATGGCACCTCGAAGCGTTTCCACGACCGCCGTGTGCAGCCGGGTCACCATCGTTTCATCACCGGCTAGCGTCCGGGTTGAGGCGAACGGGCTGATCCGGGCGGCGTGCAGGATCTCGTCGGAGTAGGCATTGCCGATTCCGGCGATCCGGGATTGATCCCGCAGGAGGCCCTTGATCTGCTGGTTCCGGGTGCGCAGCACCACGCCCAGTTGTTCGGCGGTGAAAGCTGGTGAGAGCGGGTCGACACCCAGGGTGGCGATCATCGGCACCTCGGCCGGATCTGCGACGATGAACACCGCGAGCTTTCGTCGCGTGCCTGCCTCGGTGAGAGCGAATCCGCCCCGGTCCGAGCCCACGCGCAGTGCCACCGGCGACTTGGGTGAGGGGCGTCCGGTGGGGTTCGGGAGCGTGTCGTACCACCGCAACCATCCGGCGCGGGCGAGGTGAAAGATCAGGTGTCGGCGACCATCCTGGGTGGCAATGACCAAGTCCAGCCACTTTCCGTGCCGATCCGCACCGATGACCGAACCACCCAGCAGTGCATCGGGAGCGATAGCCACAGACTTCAGTGCCGTGAATGCCACCGGCTGCAGCACGGTGAGCGTGGCGCCCGTCAACCGGTCAGCCAGAAACTGGACCAAGCCTTGGACTTCCGGCATCTCGGGCACGTGCACAAGGTAGCGCGCAATACCGGCAGAAGCACCGCTAGTCCCCGCCGATGACGGCCGGTACCTGCGCTCCGGGTGCGCCCATCCCCGCCTGGGCAGCGGCGTCGAGGGCTAGGTCGAGCACTCGCCGGCGGTCCTCGCCGCTGGTCGCGCCCACCTGCGCCAGCCAAGCGGGCGCCAGCTGGGCACGCAAGCCCGCAATGGTCGCCGTCAGGTCTGTGGTGTCGATGGCGTAGCTCACCTGCCGAGGATCGTCGTCGGTCCCGGCCACCCCAGCCAGCGCAGCCAAGTCGTATGCCTGGCCGCGCCACAGCTGCGCGGCCGCGGCCGCCGTGGCAGGCTCATCTTCCTGTGCGGCCGCGATCTCCCAGGCTTGACCCACCGCGTCGAAGGTCTGGATCAGCGGGCCTGCCGCGACCGGGTCCAGAGCCTGGGGCCATTCGGGTTGGGCGGCCTGCGCCGATTCGCCGAGGACCGTTCGTAGCTGCTGCGCACGCAACGTGCGATTGAACACGATTGCCGCCAGTAGTCGTGCCGCCTCGGGCTCAGCGGTATCCAGGTCGTTGCGAAGCTGAGCCGAGGTGGACTCCAATCCGGATAGCACCTGTTCCACGGTCGAGCCCGGCAACGGTGGCTGCAGGTGCCGACCCGAGGGGCTCCACACGCCACCGAGCGCCAGCAACTGAACGCCGGCATCGGCCGAGACCTGTTCCAGCACCGGAGCCAGTTCTGCCGTGGCGGAACCAGCCGCCTGCTCTGCCGTCCGTTGCAGCACCAGCGTGCTCAGGGCAGTGTCCTGCCGGGACTGCTCGGCCTCGGTGGGCGGTACGAGCGTGGAGCCGGCCTCATCGATCCGGACGGAGCCACAGCCGGCCAGGGCCACCAACACGGCGCATGCCAGTGCTGTCGCGACCGTTCGGCGCAGATTGCGGACAGATCGGGCGGGCACGTCGGCAATCTTGTCACGGGCGCGTACCCTTGGCCTGCACGGACAACTGCATAGGAGGCGCGATGGCTACCGATATCGCGAGTCAGCTACACACCGTTCTCGACCCGGTGGTCACCGATGCGGGCCTGCTGCTGGAAGACGTGGCGGTGACCGGCCCGGCCGGCCGGCGAGTGGTGCGCGTGATGGTTGATCTGCTGGATGGTCCCGGTGGTGTCGGCTCGGACCACCTGGGCGAGGTTTCGCGCGCCGTTTCGCAGGCCCTGGACGCTGTGGACGAATCGTTGCAAGGTGCCTACCTGTTGGAAGTGACCACCCCAGGTGTCGACCGGCCGCTGACCCAGCCGCGCCATTTCCGGCGCGCCCAGGGGCGCCTGGTGTGCATCCAGACCGCCGACTCCAAGGTGACCGGGCGCGTCGAGGGTGTTGCAGGGGGCCTGTTGCGGTTGAAGGTCGAACAACCTCGTGGTGGCAGCTGTGCCGTCGAGGTGCCGTTGACTGATATTGAGAACGCCCGGATCGAGGTCGAGCTCCGCCGCTCGGCCGAGTCGGAGTAGAAGGAGTCGGGTATGGATATCGATATGGCCACCTTGCGGATGGTGGAGCGGGAGCGGGAGATCTCGCTCGATGTTCTGGTCACCGCGATCGAACAGGCGCTGCTCTCGGCGTATCACCACACCCCGGGAGCTCAGCAACATGCGCGGGTGGTGGTGGATCGTTCCTCCGGTCACGTGAGCGTGCTGGCACGCGAGGAACTGGACGCCTCGCCGGTACCCGATGACGACTCGGCGGTAGCCGATGCCGGCGTCCCGGAACTGGGACCCGAATTCGATGACACACCCGAGGGGTTCGGTCGCATCGCGACGGCGACCGCGCGTCAGGTCATCATGCAGCGGTTGCGTGATGCCGAGGACGAACAGGTGCTGGGTACCTTCCGCGGCAAGGAGGGTGATGTCGTTGCCGGGATCATCCAGCAGGGATCCAATCCACGGACCGTGCTGATCGATATCGGTGGCGTTGAAGCGGCACTGCCCGAACACGAACAGGTTCCAACCGAGACCTACGCGCACGGTGAGCGGATCCGGGCCTACGTGCTGGAGGTGACGCGCGGTATGCGAGGTCCGCAGATCACCGTCTCGCGTACGCATCCGAACCTGGTGAAGAGGCTGTTCGCGCATGAGGTGCCGGAAGTCGCCGATGGCTCGGTGGAGATAGCCGCGATCGCCCGGGAGGCCGGTCATCGAACCAAGATCGCCGTTCAATCCCGGGTCCCTGGCCTCGGCGCCAAGGGGGCCTGCATCGGCCCGATGGGCCAGCGGGTGCGCGCGGTCATGGCTGAATTGCGCGGGGAGAAGATCGATATCGTGGACTTCTCCGACGATCCGGCCACCTTCGTTGCCGATGCCCTGTCCCCGGCTCGGGTCAGCAGCGTCGACATCGTCGACGAACAGGCCCGTGCGGCGCGAGTCGTCGTCCCCGACTATCAGCTCTCGCTGGCCATCGGCAAGGAAGGGCAGAACGCACGCTTGGCGGCTCGCCTGACCGGGTGGCGGATCGACATCCGGCCCGATACCGAGGTGCCGACCGAGCCTGCATGAGGTCCTGCCCGGATTGCCTGGGCCGGGTCGGCTGGGTAGTACACTGACGACCGGGCGTTGCGCCCGACATCACGTTGCCCGGCTCAGCCCTGGTGGCCCGAATCCGCGAAGGTGGTCCAATTGGCTACCGGCGGGACCGAGACCACGGGGATGCGCATGTGTGCGGGATGTCGAGCAAGAGCCCACCGATCCGACCTGGTCCGCCTTGTCGTGGATCGTGCCGCGGCGCCCGTCGTCGTAGTCGATCCGGACGCGGTGAGGCCGGGGAGGGGTGTCTGGCTGCACCAGCAGCTGGACTGTCTGGATCGTGCTGAATCGCGACGAGCGATCACCAGGGGCCTGCGAATGTCGCAGCCCGCATCGCTCGCGCAGGTCCATGTATGGTTCGGACGGCACGCATGAGGCGTCGTTGATCATCGACCAAGAGAGCGGGTTAGTAGCCGATGGGCACCCGATGAGCACCCAGCGATGAGTAAGTACCACTAACGACGGTCTGTCCTGTCCCGGGCGGGCCGAGACAGGAGAAGTGTGGCCAGCAAGGTCCGCGTCCACGAGCTCGCCAAGGAGCTCGGAGTACCCAGCAAGGAAGTACTCGCCAAACTGACCGAACTCGGAGAGTTCGTCAAGTCGGCTTCCTCGACCATCGAACCGCCGGTCCAGCGGCGCCTACGGGAGGCATTCCCGGCAGCCTCGGCTGCTCCGGATGCGCCCGCGCCCGCCAAGCCAGCTGCCAAAGCGAGCCCGGCACCGAAGCCCAAACCGAAGCCGAAACCGGCTCCCGAGGAGCCGGCGCCAGCGCCAGACCCGGAGCCAGCGCCCGAGCCGCCGGCCGAACCAGAAGCGCAGGCACCCTCGCCGAGCAAGCCGGGTGTCAAGCCCAGCCCGGGCCCGCGGCCGTCCGCACCACGGCCTGCCCGGCCGGGCAACAACCCGTTCGCTTCCTCCCAGGGCATGCCGCGCCCGGGCGCCAAGCGACGGGGAGACGGTGATGGTCAGCGCCCCGGCGGTGGCCCGCGCCCCGGCAACAACCCGTTTGCGTCTTCACAAGGGATGCCACGCCCAGGCGGCAGTGGCGGTCCCCGGCCGAGCGCACCTCGATCCGGCGGCAGCGGCGGACCGACCCCAGGGATGATGCCCGGGCGGTCCTCGGTCGGGCGTCCCGGCGCCCCCGGTCGCGGTGGCGGTGGCGGCGGCCGTGGCGGTCGCGGCGGCGCCGGTGGCGGCGGTGGCGGCGGGTTTGGTGGCCGTCCCGGTGGCGGTCCCGGAGCCGGTGGAGGTTTCGGTGGCGGCCGTGGCGGTGGCCGTGGTGGCCGCGGTGGTACCCAGGGTGCGTTCGGTCGCGCCGGTGGACGTCCGGCGCGGGGCCGCAAATCCAAGCGCGCCAAGCGTCTTGAGTTCGAGCAGCAGGGTGCGCCATCACTGGGTGGCGTGACCGTTCCACGTGGCGATGGCAATACCGTCATCCGTATCCGGGCAGGGGCGTCGTTGACGGACTTCGCCGACCGGATCGATGCCAACCCGGCCAGCCTGGTTACGGTGCTGTTCCACCTCGGTGAGATGGCTACGGCAACCCAGTCCCTGGACGAGGACACGTTCCAGACACTGGGTGCCGAACTCGGCTACGTCATTGAGATCGTCTCCCCGGAGGAGGAAGACCGCGAGCTGTTGGCGGGCTTCGATATCGACCTGCAGGCGGAGGAAGAAACCGAAGGCGACGACGAGCTGGAGCCGCGTCCGCCGGTCGTGACCGTCATGGGTCACGTCGATCACGGTAAAACCGCACTGCTGGACGCGATCCGCCGGACCGACGTCGCCGGTGATGAGGCTGGTGGCATCACCCAGCACATCGGTGCCTATCAGGTTCACGCCGAGCACGAGGGTGCTGACCGGGCGATCACGTTCATCGACACCCCGGGTCACGAGGCATTCACCGCCATGCGAGCCCGTGGTGCCAAGGTCACCGACATCGCGATCTTGGTGGTCGCTGCCGATGACGGGGTCATGCCGCAGACGGTGGAGGCGATCAACCACGTGCAGGCCGCGGATGTTCCGATCGTGGTGGCCGTCAACAAGATCGACAAAGAGGGCGCCAGCCCGGACAAGATCCGGGCCCAGCTCACCGAATACAACCTGGTTGCCGAGGAGTACGGCGGCGAGACGATGTTCATCGACGTCTCGGCCAAGCAGCGCACCGGTATCGAGGATCTGCTCGAGGCCGTCTTGCTGACCGCTGACGCCGCCCTTGATCTACGGGCGAACCCGGACAAGGCGGCACGGGGCGTGGCTGTGGAAGCCAACCTGGACCGCGGCCGTGGCGCGGTGGCGACCGTACTGGTGGAATCGGGCACGCTCGCCGTCGGCGACGCGATCGTGGCAGGTACCGCCTACGGCAGGGTGCGCGCCATGTTCGATGAGCACGGCGAGAACCTGGATGTGGCGTTGCCCGCGCGGCCGGTGCAGGTGCTGGGGCTGACTTCGGTGCCCCGCGCCGGGGACTCGTTCCTGGTCGCACCCGATGACCGCACGGCCCGCCAGATCGCGGACAAGCGTGAGGCCGCTGAGCGGGCAGCCACTTTGGCCAAGCGTCGCAAGCGGGTCTCGCTGGAGGACTTCACGCAGGCGTTGGAGGCCGGCAAGGTCGAGACGCTCAACCTGGTCATCAAGGGCGACGTCTCCGGTGCCGTGGAGGCATTGGAGGATGCGCTGCTCAAGATCGACGTGGGCGAGGAAGTCGCTCTGCGGATCATCCACCGCGGCGTCGGGGCGATTACCCAGAACGATGTCAACCTCGCGACCGTGGACGACGCGGTCATCATCGGCTTCAATGTGCGGACCGCGCCCAGGGTCGCCGAGATGGCGGATCGCGAAGGCGTCGACATCAAGTACTACTCGGTGATCTACCAGGCCATCGACGATGTGGAAGCAGCGTTGAAGGGCATGCTGAAGCCGGAGTTCGAGGAGGTGGAACTCGGCAGCGCGGAGGTGCGGCAGGTGTTCCGGTCCTCCAAGTTCGGCAACATCGCCGGCTCGATCGTGCGTTCGGGCATCATCCGCCGCAACAGCAAGGCTCGCCTGCTGCGCGACGGAGTGGTGATCAGCGAATCGCTCACGATCGAATCATTGCGGCGTGAGAAGGACGACGTCACCGAGGTCCGGGACGGGTTCGAGTGCGGTATCGGACTCGGCTTCAAGGACATTCGCGAAGGCGATGTGATCGAGACCTTCGAGACCCGCGAGAAGCCGCGCGACTAACCGCGCGCACCCTGTGTGAATCGCGATCCGCTGCGGGTGGGTAGGTCCCACCCGCAGCGGGTACCAGGTCCGCAGACTGGCCAGGAGAGATGAGATGGCTGACAACCCCCGCGCTCGCAAACTCGCCGAGCGCATCCACGAAATCGTGGCACGGCTGCTGGAAAGCAGGGTCAAGGACCCCCGGCTCGGATTCGTCACGGTGACCGATGTCCGGGTTACCGGTGACCTGCAGCACGCCACCGTGTTCTACACGGTGCTCGGTAACGATGAGGACCGCGACAACACCGCTGCTGCGCTGGCGTCCGCCAAAGGCATGATCCGTTCCGAGGTCGGGCGGCAGATCGGTATTCGGCTGACTCCCACCGTGGAATTCACCCTGGACGCGCTACCGGAGACCGCAGCCCACCTGGAGGCGGCCTTGGCCGAGGCGGCGCAGCGCGATGCGCAGGTAGCCGCCGAACGCCGACACGCCAGCTACGCCGGAGACGCCGACCCGTACAAGAAGCCCGCGGAGCCGGAGGCGCCGTGAGCGTCGGCGATGGGCTGCTGCTCGTCGACAAACCGGCCGGGATCACCTCCCATGGGGTGGTCGCACGGGCGCGCCGGGCCACCGGTACCAAGAAGATCGGGCATGCTGGAACGCTGGACCCGATGGCAACCGGCCTGCTGGTCCTGGGAGTGAACCGTGCCACCCGGCTACTGACGTACCTGGTGGGTGCGGACAAGGTGTACCGGGCCACCATCAGGCTGGGGCAGGCCACCGTGACCGACGACGCCGAGGGCGACATCACGGCCGAACCGGGCGCGCTCGGCATCGATGAAGCTCGCGTCCGGTCCGCTGTCGCTGCCTTCACCGGGCCGATCATGCAGGTCCCCAGCGCGGTCAGCGCGATCAGGGTCGATGGCCAACGTGCCTATGCGCGGGTGCGTGCCGGTGAGGCGGTGGAACTGGCGGCCCGGCCGGTGACGATACACCGATTCGACGTACTCGCAACCCGGGCCACCCAAGCCGCCGGTGACATTGCGGTGCTCGACGTCGACGTCGAGGTGGAGTGCTCCAGCGGCACCTACATCCGCGCCCTGGCCCGGGACCTGGGCACCAACGTGCACTCCGGGGGCCACCTCGTCGCGCTACGCCGCACCCGGGTGGGTGGCTTCACCGTCGACGAGGCGAGCGGTTTGGCGGACCTGGACCAGGCCCGCCTGCTCGACACCACTGCCGTGGCCCGCCGGGTCTTCCCCGGTCGTGACCTCACGCAGGTGCAGACCAATGAGATTCGGTACGGCCGGCGTATATCCGCCTCCGATTCCCAGGCCGTGGTGGCGGCCTACGCTCCCGACGGCCATCTGGTGGCATTGCTGGCCGACCGCGACAACCGGGCGCAACCGGTCCTGGTGCTCGACCCGGTATAGGTACGATGCCGCCGGGAGGGCTGGATGAGTGAGATCGCCGGACAGTTGCAGCAGGCATTGGCAGCGGGAGACTCACTGGCTGCGCGCAAGGTCCTGACCGAGGCTGCCTCCGACGCGGACCTGCTGCACTGCCTGGCGCAACAGGCTGCCCAAGGCTCGCCATTGGCGACCGAGTTGCTGATCGAACGGCTGGACGCCTCCGGCATGGTTCGAGCGTTCGCGGCTGGGGTGCTGCTGGACCGGGCCGCGGTGGACGACGTTTCCCAGGATGCGCTGATCTCGATCGCAGAGTCGATCGGGTCGTTCGCAGGGACCGCGAAACTGAGCACCTGGGTGCATGCGATAGTGCGCCGCCGAGTGGTCGATCATCTGCGGCGTTTGCGTGACACCGCCCCGCTGCCACCCGATGATCTAGCACCATCGGTTCGCATGAGTTCGGCCATTGCCACCCGCGCCACGGTCCGGCAGGCTCTGGCCCAGTTGCCGGAGTTATACCGGGAACCGGTGGAATTGCGCGACATCGAGGGCCTGCGCTACGACGACATCGCCGCTCGCCTGGGTCGCTCGGTCGCGGCGATCAAGTCCCAGATCGGTCGCGGCCGGGCGATGATCGCGGGCACATTGCGGCAGCTGGAGCACGACCGATGAGCGGGTACATCGATCACTACCGCCTACAGGAGGTCATCGGTGTGGGATCGTTCGCCACGGTGCACCGAGCCGTCGATGATCGGCTGGACGCCTCGGTGGTGCTCAAAGTGCTCGCGGAGAACCACAGCCTCAACCCTGAGATCCGCGAGCGGTTTATCGCCGAGGGCCGCAGCCTGCGGCGGGTGCGTAGCCCGCATGTGGTCACCGTCCATGACATCGGCGAGAGTGACCGGCAGCAGCCTTATCTGGTGCTGGAGCTGGCTGGGCGCGGAACCCTCGCGGATCGGGTCGATCGCCTGCGGGCACGAGGCTGGCGCCCGGAAGCGGCAGATGTGCTGGCGCTGGCCCGGCCGCTGGCCGCGGCATTGACGGCGGTGCATGGTGCGGAGCTGGTTCACCGTGACCTCAGCCCGGGCAACGTACTGCTCGCGGTCGGGGTGCAGGATGGGCCGGACGGCGAGTTGGTGCGCGCCGATGAGCGGGTGCTGCTGGCGGACCTGGGGATGTGCAAGGACCTGGCCTACAGTTCGGGCCTGACGGTCGCGGGCGGCACCAGCGGATTTCGCCCACCGGAACAGACCGGTGGACCGGGCGTGGTTGACCCCCGCGCCGACCTGTGGGCGCTCTCGGCGTTGATCGGCTGGCTCTGTGAGGGCTCGCGGCTGACGGTGCTGCTGGAACCGGTATTGTCCAAGGGCCTGGCCGAGGATCCAGCGGAACGCCATCGCGATGTTGCGGCTTGGCTGGCCGATATTGAGCAAGCCCTTGCGGCACCCTCGCGGCCGGAAGCAGCGGGTGCCTCCCCAACCCGATCAGGTGCGCTGCCGCGTCGGTGGCTGGCACTGGTTGTGGCCGCGCTGCTGGTCGGTGCCGCCGCGGGGGTGCTAGGCAGCGTGCTACTCGGACCTGGCGATCGGGCGGGCGAGGCGTCGCTGGTGATAGACGGTCCGGTGAGTGTGGCACCGGCGCAGGTCGCGACGTTCTCCATCGACGCCGCCGGTATGCGGTCCTGGGTGTGGGAACTGCCGGATGGCAGATACGTCGTCGGTGCCCAACAGGTCACCCTCACCCCGACCAGCGCCGGCAATGCCATCATCACCGTGCGCGGACAGGCGCTCGACGGCTCTCGACTCGAGGTCCGGCACCGATTCTCGGTCGAATGAAGAAGCCTGCAACTTTCTGCCGCCGGTGGCCGACTTATTCATGACCACGAAGGGGAGAACACCAATGAACGGAAAGAGACTGAGTCGGCTGACTACAGCCATGGTGGCCGGCCTGTGCGCTGTGGGCTTGCTGGTTGGCTGTACCCCGGATGCCGGATTCGACAACGCTGACGACCAGCGGGCTGACGATATGGCCACGTCTGGCGACAGTCCCGGTGACGCCACCGGGTCAGGGTCGAGCGATGAGGAATCCACCGATGCGGGGGAGGACTCCACCCTCGACCCGACCGATGTGATTGCTGAGGTCAGCTACCCCAT
>JBKDZO010000057.1:0-7597 GCA_047971285.1 Beutenbergiaceae bacterium
CCGGATGAGCGCTGAGGCGATGGCCACCGCCCGCCGCGCCGGGGTCAGCGGGCA
Source organism: Beutenbergiaceae bacterium (assembly GCA_047971285.1). GTDB lineage: Bacteria > Actinomycetota > Actinomycetes > Actinomycetales > Beutenbergiaceae > Pseudactinotalea. The sequence continues at coordinate 55 of JBKDZO010000057.1, forward strand.
GGTCACTGGGCGTGCCGACAGCGCGTTCTACCAGCCCGACATGCTGGCCGCGCTGCGCCGAGCGGGGCCTGCTTCTCCATCACTGCCAGGATGGACGCCCGCGTGGTTGCCGCTAACTCCGCATCCCCGAGACCGAGTGGGTGAGTATCAAGTACGCCGAGGCGGTCTGGGACGAAAACGAGCAGAGCTGGATCTTCGAGGCGCAGGTCGCACAGATCGGCTACACCTCCTTCACCTCCCGCCGCAGGGCCGACCACATCAACGCTCGGTAGATGGTGCGTCGCGTCAAGCGACTTAACCCCAGGTCCGTGCCTGCCGGTCAAGGCGAGATGTTCACCGTTTACCGTCATCACGTGGTGTTCACCGACTCCCCGTTGGGGCATGCTGGAGGCCGAGACCGCTCACCGTGACCACGCCATCATCGAGCAGGTGATCGCCGACCTGAAGGGTGGGCCGCTGGCTCACTGCCCCTCCGGGGAGTTCACCGCAAACAGTGCCTGGCCGTGCTGGCCGCGATCGCCTTCAACCTCACCCGAGCCGCCGGAGCGCTCGCCTCTACGCTCCACGCCCGCGCCACCACGATCCGAGACCAGCTCATCGGCGTCCCGGCCCGAACCGCCAACCGCGCCCGCTCCTGGCTGCTGCACCTACCCAGAGGCTTGCGCTGCCAGCAGGCCTGGGACACGCTCTTCGACGCCGCCATCGGCCCACTACCAGCGGCGACCTGAACGCCCGACCCTGCACCAACGAGAAGGAACCAAAGTGGAAAGGCTGGACAGACCGGCAGATCACTCACGCCCTCGACCAGCAACCGACCGGCGACCCCACCTCACAACACCGTTCCACACGAGCCAGAATGACGCTCGGCGGATCCTGGCTCAACCGACCATGGGTGTGTTCGCGGCAGTTTCGTGAGTCTCGCCGCAGGATGTCTATCTCGCGGTCTCACTTTGCAAAACTAAAGTATGTCCAGCATCACCGCGGCCTCGAGTCGATCTTGACCGCCACCGCGCGGCCGGTCGAACGTTGGGTCGCATAGTGCACGACGGCGAAGCCTCCCCGACCGATCACCGCGCCGAGGTCGAAACCTGGCACGAGGTCATGCACCTGGGTGTGCTCGCTGCCCGCTGCCGTCTGCATCCGCGCCAGGGTAGGGCGGGGCGGCCGCATGCCGAAGCGGGCCGTGGACCCAGCGCTCGACCTGGCGGGGGTCGCCGAGGCGCACGACCGGGAGCTCCGGGCGTTCTGCGACTACTGCCGGCATGTGCTTGCGGTAGCGGTCCCGCGTGCGGACTGACCACCGCACGATGTGATCGCGATCGGTGAGGAAGGTGCGCAGCGGCGGTTCGACGTTGCCGTTCCACAGGCGCACGCGCCGCACCCGGCGTACCAGCGTGCGCCGGACCACCCGCGGCAGCGTGACCAGCAGGTACGGGTGATCCAGCCAGACCAGCATGTCGGCGCGGGACAGCAGCAGGCAACGGACCGGCCGGTACTGCCACTCCGTTACCCAGCGGGGCTGGGTCACCAGCGTCTGCACATCTGCCTCGAACTCTGGGCGCGGGGTCCACCCCGGCCCGTGGAACAGACCATCGAGTTCGGTGTGCTCGATGGCCAGGACCGACCCGATCCGGTCGGCGAGCGTCGTCTTGCCCGACCCTGACACGCCTGCCACCAGCACTCGCGCGGGGCGGTACGGCAGCGGGTCAGCGGCTCCGAGCACCGGCCTACTCTATGCGTCCCGGTCGACGGCGACAGACGGTGTCGCCAGCGCCGCCCGCGGCGCCAGCAGAGCGCCGAGCGTGACGAGCAGCACCAGTCCCGCCAGCAGCGCCAGATAGCCAGGCTGCAGTGCCATGGCCGCCGTCAACGCACCCCCGACGCCGATCAGGGTGGCCGCGCTGACGCCGTCGAGAATCTGCGCGGCGGATGTGTTGAAACCCACGTTCTCCGGGGCCGAATGCCCCATGACCAGCAGCAGCACCGACGGCATCCCCAAGCCCATCCCGAGACCGGCGATCGCCTGCGCCGCCATCGTCATCCAGGGGTTGAGGACGCCGACCGTCACCGCCATCACGCCGATGACGCCCACCCCCAGGAACACGAATCCGAGTTGCAGCAGCCGGTGTCGTGGCAGGTTCGGGCGCCCGCCCTGCCAGGCGGAGGCCAGCGACCATCCGAGCGACCCGGGGATCAGGGTCGTACCGGCGCTGGTCAACGACCATCCGTACAGGGTCGTGAGCATCAGGGGCAGGAACGCATTCATCGAAAAGTACGTGCCGGCCAGCATGCCGCGTGCCAGCACGGTGGTGCCCACCCCTCGCGATGCGCGCAAGGTGCCCCGAGGCACGAGGTAGCGCACCGAGGGCACCACGATCACCAACGCGGTGACAGCCACCGGAAGGACCGACAACCCGGGGTCCTCCCCCGCCCACGACAGCGCGGCCACACCGATCGCGGCACCCAACGCGGCCAGCAGCAGCCACCGGCGTCCTGGCGGGGGTTCCCGGTCGGGTCGCACCTGCGTCGACGCACTGGCGCGCAGTGTCCGAGCCATCATCACCAGAGCCAGCGCCGCGAGCGGCGCGATCCCACCGAACACCCAGTGCCACGACCAGGTCTGCGAGATGTAGGCGGCGATCGGCGGGCCCAGCAGCGACGGCACCACCCACGCGCTCGCCGTCCAGCCCAGCACCGCGGCACGCAGTCCAGCCGGATATGCCTGCGCGATCAGCACGAAGATCGCGACGGTGGCCGCACCCGCACCCAGACCCTGGAGCACACGCCCGATCAGCAGCGCGGTGAGGGTGAACGCGGTGGCCGCCACCACGAGTCCGACGGTGAAGGTCGTGACTCCGACGACGATGGCACCGGCCGGCCCCGAGCGGTCCGCCCAGCGCCCAGCCAGCACGGTGGCGAAGACGGTCGCTGTCGTGAAGGCCACGAACGGCCAGGCGTAGGTCTCCAACGATCCGATGTCCGCCATCACAGCAGGCATCGCGGTCGCGACCCCCATGCCTTCGAACGCGACCGCAGTGATCACCAGCAGCAGCCCGGCGGTCGTGCGCGCCCGGCCGCCGCTGAAGACCTCCCAGCGCGCGGACGGCCCCGGCAGACCTTGCTCTGACGTCATACCCACAGCGAACCATGCATCGCGGTCGCCCCCGCACCGAGCGCGTTCCGCAGCGGCACGGATCTGGGCCGGGCATTCAGCCTGCGCGGCGCCCCACCTGCGAGCCGACGTCGACGGCGGTTGCCTGCTCCGGTTCGTCCCCGCGGATCAACGTATGGTTGGCGTCGACCTTGACCGTGCGCTCCCACACCAGGCCACCGTCGGTGAGGAACATCGCGAAACCCTTGGCCAACGACACGTTCCAGAACAGCCAGTAGCAGTACACGAACAGCGGGTTGACGCGGAGCAGGTATCGGCGGCGTTCGGCCCGGGTGAGGACGTTCGCCGTGGTCTGCCAGGCGCGCATGATGAGCAGCACCATGATCCCGGTGGCGAGCATGATGCTCACGCCACCGATGACGATGGCGGGCCACGGCAACGCGTACGCGTCGCCGTCGGTGCTCTCGACGATCGCCCAGATCCCGACGACGGTTCCCACCGGATTCAACGTCAGCGACAGTGACGGCACGAAGTTGATCCGGGCCCGCATCCGCTGCCACCAGGTCATGCCCATCTCCCGCAACGGCCTGGCGAGCGACTGGAAGAACCCGGCGATCCAGCGCTTGCGCTGGGTCACGCCCTGCCACCAAGTGCTGGGCACCTCCTCGATCAGTGGCGACTCGACCACGCCGAGGGTCTTGCCGTTCGTCCACAGTCGCATGCCGATCTCCGGGTCCTCGATCGTGAGCCAGGGATGGAATCCGCCGACATCGAGCAAGTCCTGGATCCGGAAGAACAGCCCCTTACCGAGCACGTAGAAGGGATGGCGACCGTTGGCCGTCATGTGCCGGTACATCGTGGCGTCCCACATGATGTGGTCCAGCCCGTGGAACGACGAGGCCCAGGTATGGAGCAGGTTGCCCGTGATGTTGGTGTTCTGCACCACGTCGAAGGTCTGCGCACCGCGCGCCGCCGTGTACCAGTAGTCCAGCGGAATCACGCTGTCGGCATCGATGTAGGACAGCAGCGCAGCCTCGTTGCCCTCTGCCACTTGATACATCGCCCACACGAGCTGTCGCGTCTTCTTCGGCGGCAGGTCCTTGTCGTGCCGACGACGTCCGTGGTGCCACCAGTACACCTTCGGATGGTCCTGCCATGCGTCCCAGACCTTGTCCCACGACGGATCCGTGGTCGGCGGCACCGGCCACACCTCGAGGAACGAGAACTCACCGGCCAGACGCTGCAGCGCCTCGACCGAATGGGCGTCGTTGGAGTTGGGAATGGCGATCACCCGCAACCTGCCCCGCTGGTACGGCGCGCGCGCCATCCCGGTGAGGGTGGTGCGCATCGTCTCCTCAAGCTCGCGTAGCACTGGATAGAACAGGATGATCTTCGGCAGGATCGACGGGAGCGGTGCCACTCCTGGCCGCACCAGGTTCGTCGGCATCCTCATAAAGCCGATCGTGACCAGCAGACCCGCTAGGTAGAGCACCTGAATCGCGACGAACCCGACCAGCATCGGGGTTGACATCAGACGCGCAACCCCCTCCGCTGCAACTCATCGTTGGCCTGCGCGCCGCGATCGGTCGCGGTCTGCTCGGAAACCCATTCGACCAGCTCGGCGATGCCGCGATCCCGGAACCGGTACTCCGCCTCGAACCCCAACAGTTCCCGCGCTTGCGTCGGGTCCGCCCAGCAGTGCCGGATGTCCCCGACCCGGTACTCCCCGGTGATCTCGGGCTCGATATCGAGATCGAGGGCCTGTGCCAGCGCATAGGCGACCTCGGTGATCGTGATCGGGTCGCCGACGCCCACGTTGATCGCCTGACCAGCCGCTTTGGGGGCCGTCAATGCCAGCACGGTTGCCCGTGCGACGTCCTTGACATGGACGAAGTCCCGTCGCTGCGCGCCATCCTCCATCACGATCGGCCGGTTCCCGTTGAGCAACCGCCCACTGAAGATCGCCGCCACTCCGGTGTAGGGGTTCGACAGCGACTGCCGCGGGCCGTAGGCGTTGAAGTACCGCACCGCGGTGGTATCGACGCCGTAGGCACCCCCGACCGCCAGGCTCAGCAGCTCCTGGTCCATCTTGGACACCGCGTAGACCGAGGTCGGGAACAGTGGCTTGGACTCCGGCGTCGGGAGCGGGTCGAGATCGGCGCCGCATTGTGGGCACAGCGCCTCCCAGCGGCGCGCACGTAGCTGCGCCTCGGTGCGCAAGCGTGGTGTCTGCTCACCATGCAGCTCGCACCGGTACAGGCCTTCGCCGTAGATCGACATCGAGGAAGCGACGACGAGCTTTCCGAAGCGGTCCGTGGAATTGGCCACGATGTCCAGCAGCTCACCGGTGCCCGCCGTGTTGGCGCCGACGTACCTCGCGACCTCGTACATCGATTGCCCGACACCCACCTCCGCGGCAAGGTGGGCGACCGCATCGACACCATCCAGCGCTGCCTCCAGCCAGCGGCGGTCGTTCATATCCCCTTGAATGAACTCGGCCTCCGCAGGCACGTATCTCGGCCCGTTTCCCTCGTGGACCTGGTCGACGAGCTTGTCGTAGACCCGCACGTCATGGCCCTGCTCCAGCAGTAGATCCACGACGTACGAACCGATAAACCCGGCACCCCCGGTGACCAGTACCTTCATCATCTCCCCTTCGTTGACACGGCCCCAGTGGCCGCGATTGAGCTGAACCGCGGTGGGCGGCCAACGGAAAAGCAATCCCAGCCCGCATCGGACCAGGCCTGCGCGTCGAGTCGGTTGCGTGCGTCCACCAGCACCCGCTGGCGGGGCCGGGAGTACAGCGCAACGGGATCGAGGTCGCCGAACTCGGACCATTCGGTCAGATGGACGACGGCGTGCGCACCGTCGAAGACCTCGGGCGCCGTGCCGACGAAATCAAGCTCGGGTGCCGCGGCCATCGCGTTCGCTGCCCCTTGCGGGTCGTAGACCCGGACTTCGGCTCCCCGCCGGTGCATGCTGCGCGCGATATCCAAGGCGGCCGAGTCGCGCACATCGTCGCTGTCCGGCTTGAACGTCACACCGAGCACTCCGATGCGCAGACCTGACAGGTCATCGCCAGCCGCCGCGCAGACCAGATCGACGACGCCATCCCGCTGGCTGGAGTTGATCTCGTCGACGGTGCGCAGCAGCCGAGGCAGGCCGCTCACGCCGAGTTCCTCGCTCCGGGCAGCAAAGGCCCGGATGTCCTTGCCCAGGCAACCGCCGCCGAACCCGGCGCCAGCGTCCAGGAAGCGTCGGCCGATCCTGGAGTCGAACCCGATCGCGTCGGCCACCGTGGTGACATCGGCACCGACCGTGGTGCACACCTGCGAGATCGCGTTGATGAACGAGATCTTGGTCGCGAGGAAGGAGTTGGCCGCCACCTTGACCAGTTCTGCCGAGACGGGATCGGTCACGATGCGAGGAATGCCCCGTCGCACGATAGGCGCGTAGACCTGCTCCAGCTGGGCGCGACTGGTGTCATCGCTGACACCGAAGACGATCCGGTCCGGCTCGAGGCTGTCCCGCACCGCGAAGCCCTCCCGCAAGAACTCCGGATTCCACGCGAGCCGAGCTCCACCGTCGCGCCCCAGGTCCGCCAGCACCCGGGCCAAGCGCCCGCTGGTGCCGACCGGCACGGTGGACTTGCCCACGACGAGGTCGGCCGGTCCGAGCAACGGAGCCAGGCCCGCGAAGACGGAATCGAGGTAGCTCAGATCCGCCGCCCCCGAATCGGGTAGCTGGGGGGTGCCGACGCAGACGAAGTGGATGTCAGCGCCATGGGCCGCTTCCTCCAGGGACGTCGTGAACCGCAGGCGCCCCGAGTGCACATGCCGCCGCAGCAATTCGGCAAGGCCGGGTTCGAAGAACGGCGGCAGACTGGCTGCCAGCCGCTCGACCTTCCAGGCATCGGTATCCGCTCCGATGACCTCGTGCCCGAGCTCGGCCATCGCCGTAGCGTGCACCGCACCGAGGTAGCCGGTACCGATGACGCTCAGACGCAGGGAGCGCCTGCTCATGCCGCACTACCCTCATCGGTCGCCAACTGGGGTCCTGCCAGTGCGCGCCTGGCCGCCTGTACCTCCTCCGGCCGTGCCCTGAACCACTCGGCCGTTTGCGCCAGACCTTCCGACAGTGGGACGGACGGCTGCCAGCCGAGCACTGCGCGGGCCTTGGCGATGTCCGGGCGGCGGCGAGTCGGGTCATCCATCGGCAGTGGATGGTGCTCAATGCGGCTGCCGCCGACCAGCCGACCGACGGCATCGGCAAGATCGCCGACCGTGAACTCCTCGGGATTTCCCAGATTGATGGGCCCCGCGTCGGCACTGTCGATCATGGCGACGATGCCGTCGATGAGATCGCTGACGTAGCAGAAACTGCGTGTCTGCGAACCATCTCCGTAGATGGTCAGCGGGTCACCGGCGAGCG
>JBKDZO010000058.1:0-7851 GCA_047971285.1 Beutenbergiaceae bacterium
GCTGGTCAGGTATTTGACGAACAACCAGGAAGCCAGTTCTTCTTGCGCGGAGCCGGACTTGAACGCAGCAAGTCCAGGCCCGTAGAGGACGGTCACCGGTGAGTCTGTCGCCGCTGGCTGAGGTGGTGGAGCTGCTTGCCAGTCAAACGTATCGCCGATCGCCTCGGGAAAGAACCCGATGTTGCGGCTTGTGCTGAGCACGAAGGCCGCGCGTTCGGAGATGAACGACTGCAGGTCCGGACCCGTCACCTGGGACTCGCCGCCTCCGGCAACTTCGACGTAGCCGGCCGAGGCAAGATCCTCGAACATCTGCAACGCCTCGAGCCACTCAGGGCTGTCGACGGCGGGTGCACCCGTCTCATCCCGAATCAAGCCACCATAGGCGCCAGCCACGCCATCCATGGACGACGCGTCGCCACGTGCCGAGAAGCACGGTAGACCCAGTTGATCCTGGATCATGCCACACTGCTCGGCGAACTCGGCCCAGGTAGCTGGCGGCGCTTCGAGTCCGACCGAGCCAAGCATGTCGGCGTTGTAGTACATCACCATCACGTTGGCGGTGAACGGAAAGCTGAGATAGTCGCCGTCTGCCACGTCGTAGCGGTTGGTGTTTCGCTCGATCTCGAAGATGTCCTCGAGATCGTCGTCGCTGAGGCCGACCTCTGGGCTCTCCAGGTATGGCGTCAGGCCGAGCACTTGCCCCGAGGTCGAGAACTCGAGCACGTTGCTGGGATAGAGGATTGAAACGTTTGGTGGGTCACCCCCTTGGAGCGAGGAGATTACCTTCTGGTTCAGCTCGCCGAAGCCACCGGCATACTGCACATCAACGCTGACCTGCGGGTTTTCGTTCTCGAACTCGGCGACCAAGCCGTCGATCGCGGCTTCGTCTACGCCCTGGTACACGTGCCAGAACGTGATCGTGACGTCTTCTGTCACGGCGGAGGCGATATCGGCTTGGCCCTCATTGTCGCTGGGAGCGCAGCCAGCCAGCATCAGGATTGCGATCAGGCCAGGGCTTGCGAGAAGGGTACGGCTACGTGTCACTTTATTGCTCCTTGGCTGATCCCGTTGATGACGTACTTCTGCGTGATGGCGAAAAGGACGATCACAGGGATCACGGCGAGCGTCGTCGCAGCCATCAGAAGGTTGACGTAGACCCCGCCCTCGTTCCGGAACACCGAGAGTCCGAGTTGCAACGTGCGCATCTCGGTGCTCGAAGTCACAAGGAGGGGCCAAAGGAAGGCATTCCACGACCATAGGAAATTCAGGATGAGCACGGTCAGAGAGGTGGACCTGGCGAGCGGGAACACGATGGACCGGAAGATCCGCCACTCGGAAGCGCCGTCGAGCCGGCCGGCCTCGGCGAGCGAATCCGGGAAGGTGAGAAAGCTCTGGCGGTACAGGAAGATGGTGAATGCGGTTACCAACCACGGCACGGTCAGGGCTGCGAAGGAGTCGTACCATCCCAACGCGCGGATCAACGCATAGTTCGGTATGAAGGTGGCTTCGCTCGGGACCATCGCAGCGACGAGGAACATCGCAAGGACGACGCTCTTGCCACGGAATGCGCCACGAGCCAAGCCATACCCGGTCATCGCGCCGATGACGACGTTTGCGACCGCCGTCACCGTGGCCATGATCAAGGTGTTCACGATGTATCGCCCGAAGGGTGCTTGGCTGAGCGCAGCGGGAAAGTTCTCCGGAGCCAGTGCATGCGGCCAGAGCGTCGGCGGAACGGTGAGTGCCTCCTGGAGGTCTTTGAGGGCTGTCGAGAGCATCCAGTACATCGGAAACACCATGACGATGGACACCACTGCGATCACGACGTGCGCCGCTACTGAACTGAACCCTCGCTGCCGAATCCGGCTGGACCGTGGAGTCACGAGGGAGGTGTCAGTCATATTGCTCCCCCTTCGAGAGCTTGAGTTGGGCCCAACTGAGACCGATGATCAACGCAGCGAGCACAATCGCCGTGGCTGCGCCCATGCCCAGCTCGTTGTTCTGCCAGAACTGCCGCACCATCATCAGCGATAGGGTTTCTGTGCTCCCGAAAGGCCCCCCGCCTGCGAGGATGTACGGAAGGTTGAACTCCCGCATGGTGAATACGGTGAGAGCGACGGATAGAAACAGCACGGTCGGTTTCACCAAGGGCATGGCAATGCTGCGGAACATCCGGACGCCACCGGCGCCGTCGATCCGAGCAGCCTCGAACATGCTGGGCTCTACGTTGGACAGAGCTCCGAGCAGCACAACCACAGCGAACCCGAGCACGTTCCATACCTGCGCCACCATGACGACCATCAGTGCGATGCTCGGTCCAGCCCAGATGCCGGTGGGCTGTACTCCCCATGGGCCGAGCAGGATGCTGAACAGTCCCGTTCCGTCCAGCAGCCAGGTCTGCGACTCGACACCGACCGCGCCGAGGGCGGCATTGGCCAGACTCCCTGGCGTGGGCCCGAACACAGTCTGAAAGATCAGGGCGCCGGCCACCGAGGGAACCACGTACGGTGTAAACACCAAGATCCGATAGATCGCGTACTGCGCCAACGTGGTGTGCATGACGTAGGCAATCGGCATTGCCAGTGCCATCGTGACCGGGACAGTGCCGAGGACGTAGAAGAGCGTGACAGCGAGTGCATTGACGAACTCGGTACTGGTAACGAGGTTCAGGTAGTTCTGCCCATAGTTGAACGTGGCTCCCGCCAGCGACCAGTCGGTGAACGACATCGCCGCGTCGAACAGGATCGCTCCGACATGGAAGACGCCGATCACCATCACCCCGGCGAGCACGAAGGACCAGCCTGGCTGACGTGCCCGCGCGGCCCGCTTCAGCGCGGCCAGGTCGCGCGTTTGCGGCTTCGTTCGTGACTCATCGCGGATCATTCGATCTCAACCTCATCCACCTCCTTGTGAGCGGGAAGAGCAAATATTGGTGGAGCCGGGCGCCGTGCCCGCCACGGCTCCGCCTTGGCAGCGACGGTGTTCTGTCTCCGCGTGGGCTGCCCACCATCAGCAGCTACGGCGGGTCACGACCGGCCAATCGGACCGAAGTGCATGCGTCGATGCCAGCTACCGCACAGGTGGCGTTCGGCATGCCCTCGACACGACTCAGGCCTCCGTCTGCCGCGCGCCACATCTCGGGCGACTCGTCGGTTCCCGGGCCTCTCCCTAGGGGTGGCAACGGGTGCCCCGTTCGTTTGTATGGATCCGCCGTGGCCGTGAACAGCGCACCGCCTGTGCCTGCGTTGTCAACTACAAGACGCATCGTTGCTCCATAGAGGCTCCGCGACCCAGTGGTCAATAGGTCTTATCCACCGTATCTCAATACCAATCGACTGACAAGGAAGGGCCACCGGGGCGTTGGACAGCGGTGACCGTGCCGAAGCGGCCGCGAAGATCGCCGACGGCTACCTACACTGCGTGCAGGGCTACCAGGACGCCGCGCAATGAGGAGAGGCGATGGAACAGCTACCGAAGCCGCCCACCACCAAGAACCCGCCGGAGTATTTCACCGGTGACGTCTGGGCTGACCCGATCGCCGGGCCAAGAGAGGGCGACCAGCGGCAGGTGGTGGTGCTGGTCCGGTTCGCACCAGGTGCCCGGACGGCGTGGCACCACCACGAGCGGGGGCAGACCTTGCGGGTGACGTCCGGGGTGGCGCTGATGCAGACCCGCGGGGGGCCGGTGCAGCGCGTCAGCGCCGGCAGCACGGTGTACTTCGCCCCTGGTGAGGTGCACTGGCACGGGGCGAGCCCGGACGATTTCATGGAACACCTCGCCATGCACGAGAACGCCGACGACCCCGCGAACACCACCACCTGGCTGGCGCACGTCACCGACGAGGAGTACTCGGCCTAGCGACCGAGGATCGCTAGCGAGTGCGCCGGCCCGGGAGAACGACTCTCGATTCCACTGCGGGCTGTCGGCGGGCCGTGTTAGAACGGATCGCATGCCAAGGGGACAACGAGGTCTAGCTGTACGCATGTCCGCAGTTGCCGCCGTCGGTGCACTCCTGATATCGGGTGCCTCGGCGGCGAGCGCACAACCCGCCCCTGCGCAGGTGCCTGCGCAGGTCGATGCGCCCGTCCCCAGCATCGACTGGGGTCCGTGCGAGGGTGAGCTGGTCTCGCCCGAGTTCGAGTGCGCCACCGTGGAGGTGCCCAGCGACTATGACAAGCCGCGGGGCAAGACCACCACGATCGCGGTGACCCGGCTCCCGGCGAGCAACCCGTATCAGCGCATCGGCAGCGTCTTCCTCAACTTCGGCGGCCCCGGCGGGCCCGGCGTCGAAACCCTCCATCAGCTTGGTGGCACGTTCCTCGACCCGCGGATCCGGGAGAGCTTCGACATCATCGGATTCGACCCGCGCGCCGTCGGGCAGTCCGACCCGGCGACCTGCTTCCCGGATGCCGCGACCGAGGCTGCGTTCTTCGCCGACGTGCCGGCGTTCCCCGTGACCAAGGCCGAGGAGCGCTCCTACACCCGGACCATGCGGACCCTGGCCCGCGCCTGCTCGTTCTTCTCCGGCGAGCGCATCTCGCACGGTTCGACGGCCAATGTGGCCCGCGACATGGATCTGCTGCGGCAGGCGGTGGGCGATGAGCAGCTCAGCTACATCGGGTACTCCTACGGAACGGTGCTGGGTGCGACGTACGCGGCACTGTTCCCGGACCGGGTCCGGGCGCTCGTGCTGGACGGCACCGTGGACCCGACCCTGTGGAGCCGTGGCCCCGGATCGGTCGGCCAGCGGCTCGGACAGGGCCCAGCAGCCGATGAGACCTTCGAGCAGTTCCTCACCCTGTGCGCGCAAGCCGGAGAGGAAGGGTGCGTGCTGGCCGGGCTCGGTGACCCACGCGAGATCGTGGACAAGCTGCTCGCGAACCTCAAGCGCACACCGCTGCAGATCCCGCTGCCGGACGGCACCACCCAGATCTACCGGTACAGCGACGTCACGGCGATCAACTTCAGCCTGATGTACTCGCCAGCCCTGTGGCCGCTGCTGGCGGCCCTGCTCGCCGAGATGGCGCTCCTGACCAGCCCGCAGCAGGCGGGCTCGGCCATCGCGCCCGAGCACCGTCGCGGATCGGATCGTGAGTCGGTCGGTGAGATCCTCCGGCGGCTCGGCCTGATCGAGGACTACCCCTCGATCGGCGGGTCGTTGGCGAGCTTGTGCGTGGATATGCGGCACCCGCTCACACCGTGGCAGTACCGTGCGCAGGCGGACCGGGCCGAGCAGGAGGCCCCGTACTTCGGGAGGTACCGGTCCTGGGCGGGGATCCAGTGCGAGTTCGTCAACTTCCGCGACCGGGATGCCTACCGTGGGCCGTGGCAGCAGACCACCGACGCTCCCGTGATGGTGATCGGCACCCGCTACGATCCCGCGACGGCGTACTCAATGACCCGGCCGTATGCCGACCTGTGGCCCGATGCGCGCATGATGACCGTCGAAGGCTACGGCCACACCACGGTCGGGGTGAGCGTCTGCGCCGATCAGGCGATCGGCACCTACCTGCTCACGTTGGAGGCGACCGACGGCGCAGTCTGCGGTCAGGACTTCGAACCGTTCCAGGTGTTCGCGGGCGAGATCCCGGACGACCAGCTGCTGCTGGCACCCAGACCCCGCATCACCACGGTGCCGAGCGGCGAGACCAGCGGCGGGCCGGCCACCCGATGAGGGCGCGGCGCACATTCATCGCGGCGCTCGCCGGCGCACTGCTGCTCACCGGGGCCTCGGCCGCCAGTGCCGAGCCTGAGGCTGTGCAGGTGAACGCACCCGTTCCGGTCATCGAGTGGGGACCGTGCGAGGGCGAGGGTAGTGAGGAACTCGCCGCGTTCGAGTGCGCGTCGGTGGAGGTTCCCCGTGACTACGACCGGCCGCAGGGCAAGACCACGAGCATCGCGCTGACACGTCTTCCGGCCACGAGCGCCAGCCAGCGGACCGGGAGCCTGTTCGTCAACTTCGGCGGCCCGGGAGGCCCGGGAGTGGCCGGGTTGCACGGGTGGGGGTACTTCCTGGATCCGCGGGTGCACGCACGGTTCGACGTCATCGGCTTCGACCCCCGCGGCGTCGGGCAGTCCGACCCCATCACCTGCTTCCCGGATGCGGCCAGCGAGGCCGCGTTCATGCAGAACCGGGGCGCCTTCCCGCTCACGGCGGCGCAGGAGACCGCCTACATCCGGTCGACCAGAGTGCTGGCCAATGCCTGCCAGCTGTTCTCCGGCGACCGCATCCGACACGCGTCGACGGCGAACGTCGCCCGGGACATGGATCTGCTGCGGCAGGCGGTGGGCGATGAGCAGCTCAGCTACATCGGGTACTCCTACGGGACGGTCCTCGGTGCCACGTACGCGGCGTTGTTCCCGCAGCGGGTGCGGGCGCTGGTGCTCGACGGCACGGTGGACCCGGAGGTATGGAGCGGCGGCCCCGGCTCCATCGGCCAGCGCACCGGCGGCTGGGCGGGGGCCGAGGCATTCGACCAGTTCCTGGCGTTGTGCGCGCAGGCTGGAGGCGAGGCCTGTGCGCTGGCAGCCCTGGGTGAGCCCAAGCAACTCGTGGACGCTCTGTTCGAGCGGCTGCAGGAGGCGCCGATCGACGTACCGTTGCCGGACGGCAGCAGCGTGTCGGTCCCGTACGACTTCGTCGTGGCGAACAGCTTCGGTTCCATGTACGCCCCGGCGGGCTGGCCGGATCTGGCAGCGTTCCTGGCCCTGCTGGTCGTGGCGAGCAGCCCGCAGCAGGCGAATGACGCGCTGAGCCTGCAAAGCCGCGCCGGCGGCAAGTCGATCGGTGAACTGTTGCGCGAGCGGGGGCTCATCGAGGACTACCCGGGCTCCATCGGGGGCTTCATGGGTGCCACCTGCACCGACGGCCGGCATCCGCTCAAGCCCTGGGAATACCAGGCGCAGGCGGACGAGGCCGATGCCGAAGCCCCGCACTTCGGGCGATACCGCTCCTGGCTCGGTCTGGAATGCGAGTTCGTCAACTTCCGCGACCGCGATGCCTACCGCGGCCCGTGGCAGCAGACCACCGACGCTCCGGTCATGGTGATCGGTACCCGGTACGACCCGTCGACGGCGTATGAGTTCACGCGTCCCTACGCCGATCACTTCCCTGACGCCCGCATGATGACGGTCGAGGGCTACGGCCACACGACAGCCGGTATCAGCACCTGTGCCAACGTCGCGATCGGGACCTACCTGATCGACCTGGAGGCGACCGACGGCGCTGTCTGCGGGCAGGACTTCGCACCGTTCGACCCCCTGCCCGGCGATGTCGGTGCAGAACAGCTCATGCTCGCACCGCAGGTGCCCGCCCTGTGGTGAGGTTCAGCCGGGGATGACGCGGACGTGCCGGCGATCGGCGGGTGCGAGCCAGCCGAGCATGGCGGAATCGAACGTGGCCAGCTCGGCGCCGTGCTGGGCCGCGAGGTTGACGAGCTGGAGGTCTGTGACCTGCTGATGGCCGTGGAGGACAGCGGTGCTGACCACGGGCCGGGCCAGGGTGCTCGCATCGTCCAGGAACGCCCAGCGACGATCGGCGCGAAGGCCCTGGACGACCGAGTCGACGCTGGCGAACGTGTGTCCTCCAGTGACAGCCGGATTGAGGAGCAGCGATAGAGCGCCGCCTCAGTGACGGGCGTCGTCAGCCACGAGTCCACACCAGCGAGGTAGTCGTGGGCGGCACGGTGATGCAGGTGGGTGGTCAGGCAGAGGGCGACCAGCGCGTTCACGTCGAACAGCGTGGAGCGCTCAGCCATCGCGGTGCGCGTTGACCTGATCGTCGGTCACGACGGTGCCCTGCTCTCCCACCAGGACTGGAAACGGGCTGTAGCCGACATCGGTCCGGGTTCC
>JBKDZO010000059.1:0-13796 GCA_047971285.1 Beutenbergiaceae bacterium
ACCCTCACCGAGATTCTGGGAGACCGGGCCAAGTCCGTGCGGCTGGCCGCAGCAGACCTGCTGGGCCGGATCCCGACCTCAGCCGCGACGCGGCTCGCCGAAACCACAGCTGCCGCCCACATAGAGGTGGCCCGGTCCCCGGGTGCTGGCGGACTGGTGTCCCGGCTGCTCGGCACCGCTGCGTCGACCGAGGTGATCACGCTGTCGGCGCGGGGGATTCCCGCTGATCCGGAGCTGGCGCGGCACGGGCTCGATGGCAGCACCGACCGGGAACGGCTCTCAGTGGTCCTGAGCCGGGTGCCGACATCACGATGGCCCGATCTGGTGGGTGCGACTGCAGTCGAGTTGATGCTCGCAACCACGCGAATCGATGGGATGGCCGAGGATCTCCTCGATGCCTGGGCGGCGGCGGCGCAGCGCTGGCGGGATCCCGATCTTGCGGTCGCCCTGGTCGCCGAGCGGCAGACTCTCGTGGACGACATCGAGACCTTTGTCCGTCCCGATGTGCTCGAACCTCTGCTCGCCGCCCTGCTGCGGGAACGTCCGGGCACAGCGGTGGGACCACTGTTGGCCCGGCTGCCACCCCAGCTGTCGGCCGGGAGCGCCACCGACCTGGCGAAGCTGGTCGCAGTGTGGGCCCACCAGCGGGCCACCGCTGCCGCCACCGAAGCCGCCGCCCTGGTCGCGGCCCGGGCTCCGCTGCACGCCGCGGCTGGCCTCGCCGACCTGCTGACCGCCCACGGCCCGCCACTGGAGGATCCGCGCTGGCTCCACCGGGCTGCCGGCCTGCTGCGGTTGCGGGCTGCCCTGGGTGATGCCCTGGACTCCTGCCCCGGACTGACCCAGCCTGCCCCGGACTGACCGAGCTGCCCCGAATTGACCGAGCTGCCCCGACAAGGATGTGACCCGATGACCGATCCCGCCGACATCACCACCGCGCCCGAGCGTGAGTCCGCGCTGCTGCGCCCGCACGCCGAGCAGCAGTTCGCAGCCGAGCTGGCGGCGTTGGCGGTGGCCGATGACCGGCCGCGTCCGGTCGGCTGGTCGCTGTCGCCGTGGGCGGTGGTCACCTATGTGATGGGGGGTACCGTCACCGCTGAGGGGGTGGAGGTTGCCATCAGCCCGAAGTATGTCGGCAACCGGCGCCTCATGGAGATCGCCGTGGCCACGCTGGCCACCGATCGGGCGCTGCTCCTGCTCGGGGTTCCCGGAACCGCGAAATCGTGGGTGTCGGAACACCTCGCCGCCGCCATCACCGGGGACTCGACACTGCTAGTGCAAGGCACTGCCGGAACTGCCGAGGAGGCCGTCCGCTACGGCTGGAACTACGCCCGCCTCCTCGCCGAAGGCCCCTCAGCCGGTGCCCTGGTGCCCTCCCCGGTGATGGTTGCCATGGAGCGGGGCGCCCTGGCCCGGATCGAAGAGCTCACCCGGGTGCCATCCGACGTTCAGGATGCCCTGATCACCGTGCTCAGCGAGAAGACGCTGCCGGTGCCCGAACTCACCACCGAGGTGCAGGCCCGCCAGGGATTCAATATCATCGCCACCGCTAACGACCGTGACCGGGGGGTCAACGATCTCTCCAGCGCCCTGCGACGCCGGTTCAACACGGTGGTGTTGCCGTTGCCCGCCTCCCAGGAGGAGGAGGTGTCCATCGTCACCCGACGGGTCAACGACCTCGGCCGGGCGCTGCAGCTCCCCGAAACCCTCGGGGCCCTGGAGGAGATCCAACGGGTGGTCACCGTGTTCCGGGAGCTCCGATCGGGACGGACCGCGGACGGACGCACTCAGGTGAAGAGCCCCTCGGGAACGCTGTCCACCGCGGAAGCCATCTCAGTGATCACCAACGGCATGGCCCTGTCGACCCACTTCGGGGACGGGACTCTCACCGCCGCCGACGTGGCCGCCGGGATCACTGGCGCGGTCATCAAGGATCCGGTGAGCGACACCGTGGCCTGGAACGAATACCTGGAAACCGTCGTGCGGGACCGCAAGGAATGGAACGACTTCTACCGGGCCTGCCGGGAGGTCACCGCGTGAGTGGAAGCCGCGGCGATCCGGTGGGTGTGGACCCGATGGGTGCGGATCCGGCGGCACCGGACCCGGAGGTTGCTGACCCGGAGGCGGCCGATCCCGAACCGGCGCCCCCGGTCCGGGTGCTCGGCATCCGGCATCACGGGCCGGGATCTGCCCGGGCGCTGGCCCGTGCCCTGACCGACTACGCCCCGGATTGTGTTCTTATTGAAGGCCCCGCCGACGCTGATGATCTCGTCGACTTCGTGCCTGCCGGACCGGTCCGGACCCGATTGGTGAGCGTCGATGCCGAACCCGACGAGAACGGGATGATGCCACCGCCGGTTGAGGAGGTGCTCGACCTCGACCCGCCGGTGGCGCTGCTGGCCCATGCTGTCGAGGAGCCCGCCCGGGCGGCCTTCTGGCCGTTGGCCTCGTTCTCACCGGAGTGGCAGGCGCTGACGTGGGCACGTAGCCACGGAGCCAGTGTGCACTTCATGGATCTGCCCAGTTCGGTGACGCTGGCAGCACGCCTCGTCGCTGTGGACCAGCAGGGTGCCGACCCCGAATCCGACGATGGTGATCAACCCCAGGATACCGGTGTTGAGGACGATGCTGGGGACGACGCCGAGGACGGCGCTGAGGACGGTTCCGGAACCGGCGAGGACGCCGTCGAACCGGCCGCGCCACCGCTGCGTACCGACCCGATCGGGCTGCTCGCCCAGGCCGCCGGGTACGACGACCCGGAGGCCTGGTGGGAGGACGTGATGGAAATGCGCCGCGACGGCGCAGATCCGTTCGACGCACTCGGCGCCGCCATGACCGCGCTGCGTGAGGCCGAGCCCACCGAGGACCGGGAGACCCTCATCCGGGAGGCCCACATGCGGCGCATCCTCCGGAAGGCGCGCAAGCAGGGATTCGCCCGCATCGCCGTCATCTGCGGCGCCTACCACGTTCCGGCGTTGACGGGGAAGCTCCCCGCGGTCAGCGGGGACAACGCGCTGCTGACCAGACTGCCCAAAACCAGGACCCAGGTCACCTGGGTCCCCTGGACCCACGAGCGGCTCGCCTTCGCCTCCGGATACGGAGCCGGGGTGGTCTCCCCGGGGTGGTACCACCATCTGTTCGTGACCACCGACGAACCCGTTGCCCGCTGGCTGACCCGGGTCGCCGGCGTCCTGCGCGAGGAAGACCTTCCGGTGAGTTCGGCACACATTATTGAGGCCACCCGGCTGGCCGACACCCTCGCCACGTTGCGAGGCCGTCCCATGCCGGGGCTGCCCGAGGTGACCGAAGCCACCTGGTCGGTCCTGTGTGACGGCAGCGACCTGCTGCTCGATCTGGTCACCCGCGAAGCCGTCGTCGGCCAGCACCTGGGGCGGGTCCCCGACGGGGTGCCCACCGTGCCCCTGGAGGCCGACCTGCGCGCCACTGCCAAACGACTGCGGCTCCCGATGACCGCGAAACAGCGCACCCTGATCCTCGACCTGCGCAAACCCACCGACCTGGGCCGCTCGCGGCTGCTCCACCGGATGTGCATTCTCCAGGTGGACTGGGGGGAACCGGTGACCGCCACGACAACCGGCACCTTCAAAGAGGCGTGGCAACTCCAATGGCGCCCCGAGCTAGCGGTGGCCCTGGTCGATGCCGCCGCCCACGGCACCACCCTGGCGGCTGCGGCCGGGACAGCGTTGGTTGCCGGGGCGGTCACGCTCAGTGAACTCACCGCCGCGGTGGAGCAGTCACTCCTCGCCGAACTGCCCCAGGTGCTACCCGATCTGCTAGCTGCCCTCGATGACCGGGCCGCCCACGAGACCGATCTGGTGCAACTGCTGCACGCGGTGGTGCCGCTGGCACGGACCCAACGCTACGGGGACGTGCGGCGCACCGATACCGAGCGGCTGACCCACCTGGCGGAGTCGATGCTGGCCCGGGCGTGCGCCGGACTGGTTGCCGCCTGCGCTGGACTGGCGCCGGAACCGGGGCAACGGCTACGGGCCGCCATCGACGAGGTGCACACGGTGATAGCGCTCCTTCCTGACCCCAGCCAGCAGCTGTGGAGTGACACCCTGACCGGCGTTGCCGAACGAGCCGATGTGCCTGGCGTGATCGCCGGTCGGCTGGTCCGGCTCCTCTTCGACGGCGGCAGCCTCGTCCTCGCCGAGGCCATCGCGCAGGTGTCCCGCACGTTGTCGCGTGGAACCGACCCAGTGCTGGCGGCGCACTGGATCGAGGCCTTTCTGGCGGGAAGCCCGCTGCTGCTGGTGCACCACCCGCAACTGCTCCGGATCCTGGACGCCTGGGTGGCAGACATCGGCGACGACGTCTTCGTCGATGTGTTGCCCATGGTGCGGCGCGCTTTCGGCGCCTGGACCCGGGGTGACCGCCAGCGGGTCGCGGCCAAGGTAGCCAACCTCAATGCCACCAGCACCGGGACTGCGGCCGCCGTCGAAGATTTCACCGGGACGGAGGATCTGCTGGCTCTGGTCGGTCTGCTGCTGGGTGGTCCTGCGTCGGAAACCGGCCCCAATGCGGGTGCTGCATCGGCAGAATCAGGCACCCCAGCAGCGTCGACGACGTAGGGTGGGTATCGCAGATCTCGCGGAGGAGTGCGACATGGACGACGCATCATTCGATCTGGTGGTTGTGGGAACCGGCACCGGCATGTTGGCAGCCCTAGCGGCGAAGGCGGCTGGGCTGTCGGTATTGCTGGTGGAGAAGTCCGAGTACGTCGGCGGCTCAACGGCGCTGTCCGGCGGCGGATTCTGGGTGCCGGGCAACTCGCTCCTCGCCGAAGTGGGGGCACCCGATGATCTGGGATTGGCCACCGAATACCTGACCGCAGTCACCGCGGGAGAGGCTCCCGAAGCGCGCTGGAAGTCGTTCCTCAAGCATGGCGGGGCTGCCGTGAACGAGCTGCGCCGGCAGACGCCGCTGCAGTTCGCCCACATGTATCACTACGCCGACTATTTCCCCGAACTTCCCGGAGGCTCGGCGGTAGGCCGGGCCATGGAGCCCCAGCCGTTCAATGCCCGCCAGCTGGGCGAGGACCGCGGCCGGTTGCGGCCCCCGGCTCTGTCGGCGCCGTTCCCGATGCCGGTCACTGGCCGCAGCTACAAGTGGATGAATCTGGTAGCCCGCAACCCTCGCGGCATTGTCACCGGAGCCCGGATGCTTGGGATGGGTGTCGGGGGGCTGGCCCTCGGCCGGGAGTACATCGCTGGCGGCGGCGCGCTGGCGGCCGGGCTCTATGCCGGGGTGCGGGAGCAGAAGATTCCGGTGTGGCTGGAGTCGCCGCTGCAAGACTTGGTGGTGGAGGATGGCCGGGTCGTGGGGGTGGTGGTCACCCGGGGCGGGCGCGAAGTCAGCGTGCGAGCGAGGAAGGGCGTGGTGCTGGCTGCCGGCGGATTCGACAGAAACCAAGAGATGCGCCACCACTACCAATCCGAGCAGCTCGACACCGACTGGGCGCTTGGCAACCCGGCCAACACCGGGGACACCGTCGCGATTGCTCAGCGGGTGGGCGCCGATCTTGCTTTCATGAGCGAGGCTTGGTGGTTCCCCGCGATTCCGGTGCCTGGGCCGATGCCGGGCGTCCTCCTCGCCGAACGATCGCTGCCGGGGCAGATAATTGTCAACCAGTCCGGCGAGCGGTTCATGAACGAGGCGGTCAACTATATGTCGGCTGGCAAGGACCTGCTCACTCAGAAACTCCCGGTGTGGATGATCTTCGATCAGCGCTACCGCAACCGGTATGTGTTCAGCGGTTCAGTGTTCCCGCGGCAGCCGCTGCCGCAAGCCTGGTACGACGCCGGGATCGCCAAGAAGGCCGCCTCCCTGGCCGATCTGGCCACCGACCTCGACCTGCCAGCGCTCCCGGCGAGCGTGCGGCGGTTCAACCTGCTGTGCGGCACTGGCTTCGACACCGACTTCGGGCGCGGGAACAGCGCCTACGACCGCTACTACGGCGACCCGAGCGTTGCGCCGAACCCGTGTCTGGGGCCGATAGACAAGGGCCCGTACTACGCCGTCCAGGTGGTGCCAGGCGACCTGGGTACCTGCGGTGGTGTCAAGGCCGACGAATATGCCCGCGCCCTACGTGAGGATGGCTCGGTCATCGGCGGGCTGTATGCGACCGGAAATGCTGCCGGAAACGCGTTCGGACGCGTCTATCCGGGTCCGGGAGCCACCATCGGCCAGGGCCTCGTCTTCGGCTACATCGCCGCCAATCATGCGGCCGGACGGCTGTGACCTCGGGATGTGCGATCCCGTGGCGATCGACGTCGGTAGTCCGGGCTGTGGTCAGGGGCCTCGCTGATCCGCAGCGACGAGGCGATGAGGGGGAGCGATGAGCGCAGAACCCATCGGGCCCACCACGCGCGAGCAGCGGTGGGCGCTCATGCTGGGGGCTGCCGCCGACGATGAGCCGGTGCTGGTCGGCAATCAGCGTGATATGGATCGGGCGCTGGCCGCACTCTACGACGACAAGGACAACCGTCGCGGCTCCGGGGTCGGCATGACCGCACCCGCAGTCGCCCGGTGGCTGGGCGACATCCGGACCTATTTCCCCGACCGCGTCGTCCAGGTGATGCAGACCGATGCCATCGACCGGCTGGGGCTACGGCAGTTACTGCTGGAGCCGGAGATGCTGGCTGCGGTCCAACCCGACGTCAATCTGGTCGCGACCTTGGCCCAACTGGGAAAGACGCTTCCGGAACAATCTCGGGAGAGCGCCCGCCAGGTGGTGCGGCAGGTCGTCGAGGAGGTGGAGCGGCGCATCGCCGACCGGACCGTGCAAGCCGTGCGCGGTGCACTCAACCGCGCCAACCGGACCCACCGGCCCCGGCCCGGGGACATCGACTGGAACCGGACCATCCGGGCCAACCTGAAGAACTACCGGCCCGAGACGAAGACTGTTATTCCCGAGCGGCTGATCGGCTTCGGGCGCAAGCAGACCTCGGTGCAACGCGAGATCGTGCTCTGTGTCGACCAGTCCGGCTCGATGGCCGCCTCGGTGGTCTACGCCTCCATCTATGCCGCCGTACTGGCGTCGATCCGGGCGCTGCACACCGCGTTGGTCGTCTACGACACCGAGGTGGTCGACCTCACCGAGCAGCTCGCCGACCCGGTGGAGGTGATCTTCGGCACCCAGCTGGGCGGCGGCAACGACGGTCCCAAGGCGCTGGCCTACTGTGAGACCCTCATCACCAGGCCGCGCGACACGGTGCTGATCCTCATCAGCGATCTGTTCGAACCCGACCCCGAACAGGTGGCCCGACGGATGAACGCCATCAGGCAATCCGGGGTCACGGTGATCTGCCTGCTGGCGCTGGATGATGACGGCACCCCGGTGTCCAACACCGACCTCGCCGCCGAACTGACCCACCTCGGCATCCCCACGTTCGCGTGCAGCCCGGATGCCTTCCCCGACCTCATCGGCCTGGCCATCACCGAAGGCGATATTCACCGCTGGCACGAGGGCCAGCAGGCCGCGCTGGCCCGTCACTCGGTGAGGCGGTGAACGTGGCGGCTTGCTGGCCGACGAGGAGTCGGGTTTCGCAGGAGGCTTGGATCGTCGCTTGCTCGATGGCGTAGACGGCTGCGTCGAGCTCTTCGACGATTGGGGCGAAGACGGCGACGAGGCCGGTGATGCCCCGACGAAATCGAGACGTTTGGATGACCCGGGAGGCAACGTCTGCCTGATTCCGTGGGTCGGGATTCCGGCGACGCTTGATGTCATTGGCTCATCCAGAGCCTCAGACACGAAGGAGACACCTGATGCCTACCGCTACACACTCCGAGATCCATGAGTCGGCGATCCCCGACGCGAAGACCCGAGCTAAGGGAGGTCGCCTCGGCGGCATCGCCAAGGTGATCGTGCTCCTGATCGCCGCCCTGCTCACGCTCGTGGCCGCCGTCATCGGCTTCTCCTCACGCCAGACCAACGCTGACGTCGCCGCGCTGCAGGCCAGCGTTGCCGCGATCGGGACCGCCACCGTTTCGCCGGTCTACAGCACCGCTGCGGTCAGCCATTTGCCCCAACCGGTGCAGCGCTATTTCGCCTACACCTTTGTGGAGCCGCCGGCGCAGCTCGAATACGTCACCGTCGAGATGGCGGGTGAGTTCCGTCGGCCCCTGACGGAGAGCTTCTCACCCACCACTGCCGAGCAGACCTTCGCGGTGGGTACCCCGAGCCTGATGTTCGCTGCCCGCACCGGCATGATCCCGGGGGTCTGGGCGCTGGCCTACGACTACTATGCCGAGGGCTCCATGGAGATGAAGGCGAAGATCATGTCGACCCTCACCGTGGTCGACGAGTCGGAGACCCCCGCACTCAACCAGACCTCGCTGCAGCGTTGGCTGCTCGAGAGCCCGCTGTACCCCGCCGCACTGCTCCCGGGTGGTCCCGTGCGGTGGGAAGCTATCGATGACTCCCATGCCCGCGCAATCGTCAGTGCCGATGGTCTTGAGGCGTCGCTCGTGGCCACCTTCCGTGCCGACGGTAGCCTTGAGTCCCTCATGGCTGAGCATGACGGGGACCTGACCACCCCCTATCACGGGTCCGGCGAGCATGTCGCGCGTGGCGATTACCGTCTGGTCGACGGCCTGATGCTCCCCCATAGTTTCACCATTTCGCGGGCCGCTGGTGGTGAGCTCTACCCCTTCTGGACTGGCGAGATCGAGGCATTCACCATCCAACCGGCCGACTAACCTGGTCCGCCCTGCCGCGTGCTCTGCCCCACCGACTCACCTCGGAGGGGTCGGCCAAGGAGCGGCAGGGGTTGTTTCCGGACCCGTACAGCGAATCTGAGGAGGCTCCGTGGCCAGCACCGATACCGGGCAACCGTCCTCTGCGGCGAAGCGCCCCACCCGCAGCGACTTCGCGCTGGCCGCGGGCCTGCTCGTCGTTGCGATCCTGTCCGGCTTCAACGTCGACACCACCCGCCCCGACACCCACGCCCCTTCGACGTGGTGGCACTGGGTCCTCATCTGCTTACCGGCGTCGTTGGTCGCCGTCCGCAGGGTGAAGCCAATCGCCGTGACGGCGCTGGTCACCATGGTTCAGTCGGTGATCTGGATCATTCACCTCCCCGAGGTGCTGCTCTCGGCGATGGTCATCCTTTACACCGCCGCCTCCGACGCGGGGAAACGGGGCCGCCAGGCGGCGGTCGCAGCGAGCGTCGTCCTCACCGCAGTCACCTGCATTGGCGTGGTCATCGCCGCCGACGTTACCCCGTACCAGGTTCCGCTTATCGTCCTCACATTGGGCACCGCCCTCGTGCTCGGGGTGTCGGCGGACCGCCAACGTCGCCTAGGAGAGCTGTTGGCCGCCCAGGTTACCGAGGTTCGGCTGACGAGCGCCCACGAACGGGCCCAGGCTGTCGCCGCGGAGCGTTCCCACATCGCCCGGGAACTGCATGACATCATCGGGCACACGCTGACGGTCATTGCGGTGCGGGCCGAGGCAGCTGACCGGGTGTCGCAGAGCCGTCCCGACGCCGCTGGCGCCGCCGTGTCCGATATCGCGGCGGCAGCCCGGTCGGCGCTCAGCGATACCCGGCGGGTGCTGGCCGGGCTCCGGGAGCCGGACCAGGTTGATCTCGCCCCAGCTCCCACGCTGGCGGCAACCCGGCGACTGGTTAGCGACCTGGCCGACGCGGGTGTCGCGGCGCGGCTGATCGAGGACGGGTGTGGCGGGCCGGAGCCGCCGGCCGTCATCGCCAGCAGCATCCATCGCATTGTCACCGAGTCGCTGACTAACGCCGTCAAGCACGGTGGCCCCGGTGTCGCCGTTGAGGTATACCTGACCTGCAGTCCCGGCCATTTCGACATCCGGGTGATCAACAGCCTGAAGGCGGGGGTCGTGGTCACCACCGCGGATGATCGCGGCGTCGGCCTGGCTGGGATGGCTGAGCGCGCCGAGCTCCTCGGCGGTACGTTCAAGGCCGTCAACGCCGGTGACCGATTTATTGTCCACGCCGGCCTCCCGCTGGGCAGTCCCGAAAGGAGCCGCTCGTGATCCGAGTCGCCATCGCCGATGACCTTGACATGATTCGTACCGGGTTTGAACTCATCCTCAACAATGAACCCGACCTGGATGTGGTCGCGGTGGTCGCCGATGGACGCGCCATCGTCGAGGTCTGCCGAAGCCGGACCATCGATGTAGTCCTCATGGACATCCGCATGCCTGAGCTGGACGGGCTCGCCGCTACCGAGCAGATTCTTGCCGAGCCTGACCCGCCCCGGATCATCATCCTCACCACCTTCGGGCTAGACGAGTATGTCTCCCGTGCCATCGTCGCCGGCGCCTCAGGATTCCTCCTCAAGGACGCCTCCTCCGACAGTCTCATTGAGGCCGTCCGGGCCGTCGCCACCGGGGATGTCGCCATCGCGCCCTCCTTGGTGCGCAGCGTCGTCAAGCAGGCCCGGATGTCGCTTCGTGCTCAGGCTGTCCCGGGAATTGATCAACTCACTGAGCGTGAGTATGAAGTCCTCCAGCACCTTGCTGCTGGACGGTCCAACGCCGAGATTGCGGCGCAGCTCTATCTGAGCGAGGCCACCGTCAAGACGCACCTCAGCCGCGTTCTCGCCAAACTCGCCGTGCGTGACCGGGTGCAGGCGGTCATCGCCGCCCTCACCGCGGGCATTGTCCCCGGGACCAACCCTGACGATGCCTTGCCGAGTTGAGCGCTTCGTGCTGGCTTTCCCGCCGCTGTGCAGCATCAGGAACGTGATCACCGGACCTATCGCCGACGCCGCCGACAACCGCGCGTAAGCAGAGTCGCGGCCCAGTCCTGCGCGGGTCCTGCCAGGTCTCAAAGAACCGCCGCAACGCCCACTCCTATGACGAGTTCTGGCGGCCCGTCGCCGTCATATAACGCAGATGCGCATCCCGCAGATCATCGCCTCGCAGCGACGCCATCGGGGCGTCACCGCTGCTGAGCGCGGATGCGTTCGGTGCCGCATCGAACTGGGGCCTTGACATGAGCAGGGGCAAGGACGACGTAACCGGTGGTGGCATCGACATGCCGTGGTGCGCACCAATGCCCGCACTCCGATGCAGTGGACTCCTGAAGACACGGTGGCTTCACCCTGGGTACACCGTGGCACGCGAGATCTTCCACGTACCTGCCGGGCACTACGGCGTGCCTGACTACGGCGACCTCTGACCAGCCCGCCGAGGACGGTCGCCATGATTCCGGCGAGGGCCGAGACCGCTGCCACGCGGCTATCGGGCCGACCCCAGCACAATGCATCGGCCGATGGTTGTGGCGTCATCGATCGCGCCGAGCGTCCATGCGGCCAGGTCGGCACGTGACAGCCGCGGGCGCATCAATTCCTGGCTGGTGCTGGACAGGGCGACGAGCTGGCCGGCCGCCGGGCCGTCGTTCAGGTAGCCCGGTCGCACGATCGTCCAGTCCAGGCTGCTCTGCGTGGTGATGGACTCCTGAGCGGCGTGGTCGGCCATCGCGGGAGCTAGGAGTAGTGGGAACACGAGGTACTTAGTGAAGAAGTTAAGCCGATGCGCCGAATCACCGATGCCCAGGGAGGACTGCACAATCAGCCGCCGCACGCCTTCGCGGTGCATCACGTTGATGACCGCGCGGGTGGTGCGTGCCCGGATGGCGCTGTGGTCGCGACCGCGTGCCCCGACCATGATGAGCACAGCATCGGCCCCAGAGATCGCTGCATGCAGTGCAGCCGGGTCGGTGGCATCGCTGGCGTACGCGGTGACGCCCAGGGCGGGTGATCCACCGGAGCGTGAGACGGCGCGGACGACGGCACCGCGGGCTCCAGCCATACCCGCGGCGGCCGCGCCGGTACCGCGGCTCGCGCCGATCACAGTGATCGTTCGGTTGGTCAGGGGAGGTACCGGGGAGTGTGTCGCTGCGTTCATGGGTCCACACTGAACCAAAAGCCATGGACGCACCATGCATGATTCACCACTTGGCATGCGAGATCATCCATGATCAGATGTCTGTGTGGATCTACTCTCGGAAGTACTCGCCGGCGTACGTACCCGCGACGGCGTGCTGCACCGATCGGTGCTGGGGGTACCGTTCGGGCTGCGTATCGAGGAGCGCGCCCCGCTGACCATCGTGCTGTTGCTCGACGGTCCAGCCAGCATCGTGTTCGCCGACGGCGAGGCGGTCCAGCTGCGTCTGGGTATCGTGTACCTCATAGCAGTCCCGGAGGCGTACCTGCTTGTCGACGCGGTCGGCAGCGTTCCTCGCCTGGTTGTCGACGACACGGGCGTACGTACCGTGGAGGGCGTCCCGCTGCCCCCGCCAGTCGATGAAGTGCGATGCCTGGTCGAGTCCGTGGAGAACGGCAGATCGACATCCACGATCATTTCTGGCAACTACGCCGTGTCGGACGGTATGGGACGAAGGCTCCTGGCAGCGCTCCCGAGATGCTGCGCCGTGGACCTGCCCGAGACCGCAGAAATGGCGCGCCTACTCGATGCCGAGTTGCACCGCGCCACTGCGGGGCGCCAGCCCGTGCTGGACCGTTGGCTGGATCTGCTGCTGACGGCTGCGCTTCGCGGGTGGTTCGCCGAGGCTGACACCGGTCCTGCCTGGAGTGCCGCTGCCACGGACTCGATCATCGGGCCGGCGTTGCGCGCTCTTCACGGTGACCCGGCAGCAGCCTGGACGGTCGTGCGTCTCGCGGAGGTTGCGGCTGTGTCTCGATCGGCGTTTGCGGAACGGTTCGCGCAGATGGTCGGCATCCCTCCGATGACCTACCTGGCCGAACTACGCATGGACCTCGCCACCGACCTCCTGCTGCGTGACCGCGCGCCGTTGGCCGCCGTGGCACGCGCCGTGGGCTACGCCGACCCGTTCGGGTTCAGCGCCGCGTACAAGCGTATCCGTGGACGCAGCCCCGCGGCCGTTCGGGCAGGCGCGGCCTAGCCCGACCCGCACACCCGAGGGCTGCGGCTAGTTCGGGGATGGACATCCGGTACAACCACCAGACCTGGTGGTGCGGCTCATCGTGTCCGGTGCGTACTTGCGTAGAACAGCATCGATCAGCGCTGACGGATCCGGGCTGAGCGGTAACCTGAACGAGTCGGTCGTGACGGCGACGTGCAGCGCCGTGCGGATCTCCGCACCCGAGAGCGGCGCTCCCATGATCTCTTCGATGCGCCGCACCTGGGCATAGATACTGGGTCGGCTGAGGAACAGGGTGCGTGACAGCTCAGACACCCGTCGGTGTTCTCGGCGTGATCGTGCCCTGGAACCTTCCGCTGCAGACGCTCGCGTGGAAGCTCGGGGCTGCGCTGGCGGTCGGGTGCACGGTGGTCGTCAAGCCCGCCGAGCTCACGTCGCTGAGCACGCTCCGCTTCGCCGAGCTCGTCCACGAGTGCGGGTTCCCGCCGGGGGTGGTCAACATCGTCACCGGCAGAGGTTCGGATGTGGGTGATGCCCTGGCGCGGCATCCAGACATTGACAAGGTCACCTTCACCGGGTCCACGGCGACCGGGTTCAAGGTGGGCCAGGCGGCACTGGAGAACATGACCCGGATGACCCTCGAACTCGGCGGCACATCGCCGTGCTCGTCTTCCCCGACAGCGACCTCGATGTCGTGGTGCCCCGGGTGGCCCTGGGAATCTTCGCCAACAGCGGCCAGGTGTGCGATGCCGGATCGCGCGCCTACATCCACGAGTCGATCTATGAGGAGTTCCTGAGCAGATTGGCCGAGCATGTCGGGGGCCTCAAGGTGCGACCCGGTCTCGATCCGGAGTGCTTCATGGGACCACTGGTCTCCCAGCGGCAGCA
>JBKDZO010000060.1:0-1949 GCA_047971285.1 Beutenbergiaceae bacterium
AAGCTGCTCGACTACGCCGAGGCCGGCGAGAACGTCGGTCTGCTGCTGCGCGGCACCAAGCGCGAAGAGGTCGAGCGTGGCCAGGTCGTGGTGAAGCCGGGTTCGATCACCCCGCACACGCAGTTCGAAGGTCAGGTCTACATCCTGGCCAAGGACGAGGGTGGCCGTCACAACCCGTTCTACTCGAACTACCGCCCGCAGTTCTACTTCCGCACCACCGACGTCACCGGCGTCATCACGCTGCCCGAGGGCACCGAGATGGTCATGCCTGGCGACAACACCGAAATGACCGTTGAGCTGATTCAGCCCATCGCCATGGAGGAGGGCCTCGGCTTCGCCATCCGTGAGGGTGGCCGCACCGTTGGTTCCGGTCGTGTGACCAAGATCCTCAAGTGATCTCGCGCTGGGTATAGCCCAGCACCCGCAGGGCCCGCTGACTCGTCGTCGGCGGGCCCTTGCCTTTGCCTTCGCCCGGTGCGCCGAACGCGTGCTCGCGGGCGTTAAGCCGTGACGAGTGCGGCATCGGGGTCGCCATTCTGCGTTTTGGCGACCGCGATGGCGCGTTCGGCGAAAGGGATTGGCGGCCGTGTTTATTCACGGCTGCTACCGTGAAAACTATGCTCGACATGTTCTCCGGCCTGCGGGCCCAGGGTGATGCTGCCAAGTACAAAGCGGGCAACGCTCGGCGTCTATTGCTGTACCTCGTCTCGTCGATGGCCGCGGGTGCATTCGTGGGTATCGGCGTCGTGCTCATGGTCTCTACGGCCGGGCCGTTCGCCGCGGTGGGGGACCCGGCCACCAAGCTGGTCTCCGGGGCCGTGTTCGGGATCGCGCTGACCCTGGTGATCTACGTGGGTGGCGAACTGTCGACCTCCGGCATGATGGTGCTCACCCAAGGGGCGTTGACCCGCAAGATCACCTGGTCGCGCGCCGGCTCGACGCTGATCTTTTCGTTCGTGGGCAACCTGCTCGGCGCCATGCTGTTGGCAGTCCTGGTGGTCACCTCGGGAGTTCTGATCAGCAACGCCGAGGCCGGCCAGATGCTCGCCGAGATGCTGGCGGCGAAGTCCCATGAGTCCACCCTGGAACTGTTCTCGCGTGCGATTCTGTGCAACGTGCTGGTGTGCCTGGGTATATGGGCCTGCGGCCGGCTGAAGTCGGAATCGGCCAAAGCGATCATCTTGTTCTGGGTGCTGCTGGCGTTCATCGCCTCCGGATTCGAGCACGTGGTTGCGAATATGACCACCTTTTCCATCGGCCTGATCGCGGGAATGCCGGAAACGAACTGGCTGGAGTTCGGCAGGAACATGCTCATCGTCGGTACCGGGAACCTGGTGGGCGGCGCGCTGATCGTCGGTGTGGGCCTGGCGATCGCGGCCGGCTGGCGCTGGCGGGTACCGATCGACACCGCCGCCGTTGACGCCGAGGCCCGCTAGCACCGAGGCCCGCTAGCACCGGGCCCGCCAGCACTGCGCCGATGGCTGTTGCGGTCACTGGCGGCGTGCGTGTGTGGCAGGTCACCGGCGGTTGATCGCATCCCGAGTTGGGGTTCGGGCCGCAGGTGTGGCAAACTATTCCGGTTGCCTCGTCCAGAGGTGCGGTTTCGTGCGGTCCTGTCAGGGACATCCCGCGCGGCGTAGATGGTTGGAATCATCTCGACGCCGGGAGCGCGAATGCTCGCCCTGGCGCTAGTGCAACCGCCCGGTTCGGATGACTGACATCAGGCAGCGAACCACCACAGTCCATCCCGACCGCCCTCGTGGCCGGCCCTGCTGGTCAGGGTCGCAAGCGCGAGTGCTGCGGATGTGGCGCGCAGAGCTCTGAGCATCAGCGCGACACGCCCGAGCGCGGGGGTCGGTCGGAGCGGTACCAAGAGAGAGAGTCAGACGACGCATGGCTGGACAGAAGATCCGTATCCGGCTCAAGTCCTACGACCACGAGGTCATCGA
>JBKDZO010000061.1:0-55947 GCA_047971285.1 Beutenbergiaceae bacterium
GCGTCCACTGTGCGGTTCCCGAGATACGGTCGGGAAACCGATGAACATCTCCATAGAGTTACGGCGGTCATAGCGAGAGGGAAACGCCCGGTCCCATTCCGAACCCGGAAGCTAAGCCTCTCTGCGCCGATGGTACTGCGCGGGTGACTGCGTGGGAGAGTAGGACACCGCCGGACATCCATTCGACAAAGGCCACCCCATCGCTGGGGTGGCCTTTGTTGTGTCTAGGCTAGGTGTCCAGGTGCACGCAGGTTCCAAGGAGAGTGCGATGAATTCCCGTCAGGCTAACGCCGACTTCCCGAGCGAGCGGCGCATAGGCCGTTCCGTGCGGGACGATCGTAGGCGAGGTGCGCAGGGCAACGGCCGGGTACCCAGGCCAGAGCGGGATGACCGGGTCGCCGGTCCGCCGATTCCCGAGGACGTGGACTGGCAGGAACTGGACCGTGCCGTGCGGGCTCGGCTGCGTACGTTATCCAAGGCAAATGCCGAACGTGTCGGACAGCACCTGGTGATGGCCGGACGGCTATTGGACGATGATCCGCAGCTCGCCTACGAGCATGCCCAGGCGGCGGTTCGGCGCGCCGGGCGTGTCGATGTCGTACGCGAGGCCGCGGCATTGGCCGCATACGCGACTGGCCGGTACAGCGAGGCCCTGCGGGAGTTGCGTACGGTTCGCCGGCTATCGGGAGTGGACGCGCATCGCGCGATCGAGGCCGATTGCGAGCGTGGGCTAGGGCGGCCTGACCGGGCACTGAGCGTGATCGCGACCGCGGGAACGAAACTACCTGCGGCCGAACGTGTCGAACTGGCGATCGTGGAATCGGGCGCACGGCTAGACCTGGGGGAACCCGAGGCGGCTCTGGCAGTACTCGAGCGCGTGCAGCAGAGCCCTGGCGATGGTGACGGCGCCACGCGGCTGGCAAACGCGCGACACGATGTGCTTATCGTGCTGGGCCGGGTCGAACCGGAGCCGAACGCGGCATCGATGAGCAATCAAGTCGGCGCAGAGGCGCCGTCGTCCGATGGCTCTGATTCAGACATCCTCGAGATCGCAGACCTAAGCGAGCCCACGTGAGCGACTACTTGACAGAACTGCCTCTTCCCCCGATCGCCAGCTACGACGCGGCATTGCTGGACCTGGACGGCGTGGTCTACCGAGGTCCGGCGGCCGTGCCGTACGCAGCCGATGCGATCGCTGCCGCAGCAGCCGCGGGCATGGGCCTGATGTACGTCACCAACAACGCCAACCGGCCTCCGTCGACGGTAGCCGATCATCTGACCGAACTGGGAATCTCCACGGCTGCGCAGGCGGTCACGACAGCGGCGCAAGCCGCCGCCCGGCTGATTGCCAGCGAGTATCCGGCCGGGACCCCCGTTCTGGTCGTCGGCGGTGCAGGCCTGCGCGAGGCGCTGACCGAGGAAGGTATGCGGGTGGTCGGTTCGGCGGACGATCAGCCGCTCGTCGTCGTGCAGGGTTTGGCCCACGACGTCGGGTGGCCGCAATTGACCGAAGCCGTGCTCGCCATCTCCCGGGGGGCCGAGCACATCGCCAGCAATCTGGACGCGACGCTGCCCCTGGAGCGGGGACCCGCACTGGGCAACGGCTCACTGGTAGCAGCCGTGGTCAATGCCACCGGCAGGAAGCCGCGATCAACCGGCAAGCCGCAACCGGAGATCTTCCATCAAGCTGCCGCCCGCCTGGGAGCGAGCAATCCGGTGGTCATCGGGGATCGCCTCGATACCGACCTCGCAGGCGCCCGCGCCGCCGGGTATCCCGGCATGCAGGTGCTGACCGGCGTCGACGACGCCACTGCGCTGTTGCGGTGTGTGGCGCAGCAGCGGCCGACGCTGATCGCGCTCGACCTGCGCGGAATGCTGGAACCTCACCCCGCAGTGAGTCCCGCAGATGATTGGTGGCGTTGCGGTGAGGCCGCCGCCCGGCACCGCGACGGCACAATCGAACTCAGTGACGGGGTCACAACCTCACTCCTGGCCTCGGGCATGTCGATCGATATCGATCAGTTGCGGGCCGCATGCGTGGCTGCTTGGGCGGCCAGCGACCAGGCCGGCGAGCCGACCGTACTCGACGACGCGCCCGCGGATCTGTCCGTGCTAGGACGCGATCCAGGGTCGCGATAGCGTGAGCGCAGGAACGGAGGGCATGGTGGCACAACTCCCGCAGCGAACAGACCTTCAGCAAGCCAGCGAACTCCACGTGGCCCTGGAACAGGTCGAAAGCCTGGATGACAGACCTCTGCAGGAGCACGTGCCGGCGTTCGAACGTGCTCACGAGTTGCTGCAGCAACGGCTCGGGGAGGCGGACAACTGAGGTGGCCCGACGTATTCGTCTGGATGCCGAGCTGGTGCGACGCGGGCTGGCTCGCTCACGCCAGCACGCCAGCGCGCTGATCGCAGCCGGTGCCGTCACCGTCGCGGGAGTCACCGCGACCAAGGCGGCCACCCAGGTTGACCCGGCTCAGCCGGTCCACGTCCGGCCGGACCCCGCCGAGCCGGACTTCGCAAGTCGTGGCGGCCACAAACTCGCGGGTGGCCTCGACGCGCTGGGTGCTGCCGCACCCGCGATCGAGGGGATCACAGCACTCGATGCCGGGGCGTCGACAGGTGGCTTCACTGACGTCCTTCTTCGGCGCGGTGCCGCCCAGGTCACCGCCGTCGACGTTGGCTACGGCCAGCTGCTCTGGTCATTGCGCAACGACCCCCGGGTACGAGTGCTGGACCGGACGAACGTACGGACCCTCGATCCAGCCAGCTTGGATGGTCCGGTCGACCTGGTGGTGGCCGACCTGTCGT
Source organism: Beutenbergiaceae bacterium (assembly GCA_047971285.1). Classification (GTDB taxonomy): domain Bacteria; phylum Actinomycetota; class Actinomycetes; order Actinomycetales; family Beutenbergiaceae; genus Pseudactinotalea. The sequence goes on from JBKDZO010000061.1 coordinate 2,812, forward strand.
TCATTTCGCTCACGTTGGTCCTGCCAGCGCTGAGCGCCGTCACCAAACCATCCGGATCGTTGCTACTGATGGTCAAGCCCCAGTTCGAGGTGGGTCGAAACCGCCTAGGAGCAGGCGGCGTGGTGCGCGATCCCGAGTTGCACATCGACGCGGTTCTCACCGTCGTCAAGGCTGCCGCAGATATCAACCTCGGTCTACAGGCCGCGGTCGCCAGCCCGCTGCCGGGCCCCAGCGGCAACGTCGAGTACTTCATCCTGCTCACCACCGGACCCGGCCGTTCGCCGGATCTGGTCCGTGAAGCCGTCGCCGCCGGACCCGCTACCCGGAAGGCAGCAACCACATGAGCCGCCGCGTACTGGTGCTGGTTCACCCCAGCCGGCCCGAAGCGAGCCAGGCCGCAGCCCTGGTCAGTGCGGAACTGCGCCGCCACGGTCTACAGCCGTTGTCCGAAGCCGACATCGACACCGGTGAAATCGAGCTCACCATCGTCCTGGGCGGTGACGGCACCATCTTGCGTGCGGCGGAAGTCACCCGCGGTCGCCAGACCCCACTGGTCGGCGTCAATCTGGGACATATCGGGTTCCTGGCCGAATCCGAAGTGGAGCAGGCGGTGGATGTTGCCCGCCGCGCGGCCGAACGTGACTACCAGGTCGAGGAGCGGATGACCCTGGACGTCACGGTCACCCGACCCGACGGCGTCACCGAGCACAGCTGGGCCATCAACGAAGCCAGCGTGGAAAAGGACGACCGGGCACGCATGATCGAGGTCGCCATCGGCATCGACGGGCGTGGACTATCCACCTTCGGATGCGACGGCGTGGTGCTGGCTACGCCAACCGGGTCCACCGCCTACGCGTTCTCGGCCGGGGGGCCGGTGGTATGGCCGGAGGTCGAGGCGATGCTGATGGTTCCGATCAGCGCGCATGCGCTGTTCGCCCGGCCACTGGTTGTTTCCCCCGACTCCACGATGGCGGTGGAGGTGCTGGCGCGCAGCTACAGCGGCGCTGAAGTCTGGTGCGACGGCCGCCGGCAGCTGAGCGCGCCGCCCGGATCCCACATCCAGGTCGAGAAGGGCCAAGAACCCGTGCGCCTGGCCAGGTTGCACACCGCACCGTTCACCGACCGGCTGGTGCAGAAGTTCGACCTTCCGGTCTCAGGTTGGCGTGGCGGGTCCGCGTGATCCTCCAGCTGCGACTGCGAGATCTCGGAGTAATCGCTGACGCCACCATCGAACTGGGTGCGGGATTGACGGCGATCACGGGCGAGACCGGTGCCGGCAAGACGATGCTGCTTACCGGAGTCGGCCTGCTATTGGGTGGTCGCGCGGATCCTGCTGTCGTGCGGCCGGGGGCTGACCTGGCCGCCGTCGAAGGTGTGCTGGTGCTCGACGGACCGGCACGTGAGATCGCCGACGAGGCGGGAGCCATCATCGAGGACGACGAGGTCATCGTGGTCCGCACGGTGGCCGCCGCTGGTCGCTCCCGAGCACATCTGGGTGGCCGCTCTGTCCCGGCGGGAGTCCTGACGCAGATCGGTTCCGAGATCCTCACCATTCACGGACAGTCCGACCAGGTGCGGCTGCGTTCGGCAGCGCAACAGCGGGCAGCACTGGATGCATTTGCCGGACCCCGGCAGCGGCAGGCACTGTCGGTGCTGGCAGCCAGCCACGCCGAGCGCCGGGAACTGGCGACGGCGTTCCAGCGCTGGGAGGCCGACGCAGCCGCCCGGGCCGAGGAAATCCAGCGCCTGACCGAGGCGTTGCAGGAGATCGACGACATTGAGCCGACGGCAGGGGAGTCCGAACGGTTGCGAACCGAGGCCGAACGCCTAGACAACATCGAGCTGCTGCGGTCGGCCGCAACCCAGGCCCGGACGGCGCTGGACGGAGACGAGCTCAACCCCGATGCGGCCGTGCTGGCAGGGCTGGACCTCGCCCGCCGCGCACTCTCCGCCGGGGCCGAACTCGACCTTGAACTGGCCGACCTGAGCGACCGGATCTCCGACGCCATCCACATCATCAACGACGTGGTCACCGCCGCCGGGAGCTACGCCAGCGGCTTGGAGGCAGACCCGCACCGACTGGAGCAGATACACCAACGCCGGGCGGCGCTCAGCGGGCTGATCCGCCGGTACGGACAATCCGAGGATGACGCCGACGATCGGTTGGTTGCGGTGTTGCAGTACGCCGAATCGGCGCGCGCCCGCCTGGCTGAACTCACGGCGCCCGGTGCCGGACGCGAGGCACTGCTGCAGCGACTGCAGCACGCGGAGGTCGCCGAGCAGGATGCTGCGGCGCGGGTGACCCAGAACCGGACGAAAGCTGCGGCCGGCCTGGCCGCGAAAGTCAATACTGAGTTGGCCGGGCTGCAAATGGCTGGCGCGCGCCTATCGGTCGAACTGATACCCAGGCCCGACATCGGGGCGCATGGCGCCGAAGACGTCGAGTTCCAGCTCATATCCCATCCCGGTGCACCAGCCCGCCCCGTAGCCAAGGGCGCCTCGGGTGGTGAACTCTCACGCATCATGCTGGCAATAGAGGTAGCGCTGGCTGAGGTCGGTCGGGAAGACGGACGGCTGCCGGCCTTCATCTTCGACGAGGTTGACGCCGGGGTCGGCGGCCGCGCCGCCACCGAGGTCGGCCGACGGCTCGCCCTGCTGGCGCAACACACTCAGGTGGTGGTGGTCACCCATCTGGCGCAAGTGGCCGCCGCAGCGCAAACCCAGTTGGTGGTGAGCAAGAGCGCTGACGATCGCGGTGCCACCACCACCGTCCGGCAGGTCACCGGGCCGGACCGGGAGCAGGAGATCGCCCGGATGCTCTCCGGAGAGGATTCGACGGTGGCCCGCCAGCACGCTTCCGAGCTCCTGCGCGGTACCGATTAAACCGGTCCGCCCATCACCTGCGACGTCGCGTACCCGCCCGGTAACGCTCCAGCAGGACCTTGCCGTACCGGTAGGCGAAGTACAGCGCCAGCACCCCGAGCAACAAGGCGAGCCAACTTCCCCGCGTCGCGGAACGGAAGTTGACGAACACCACCAGCACCGACAGCCCGAACCAGAACCCGGCGCTCGCCGTCGAAATCTCGGACCTACCCGGTGGCACCGGTACCTCCCTCGGATGGAATCGCCCAAGCCTACGATGGCGACTTCGGGGGTGCGCGACACCCAGAAGGCGTCCGGCATGCGACGATAGGCCCGATGCGCCCGTTGCTTAATCGTCGTCAGCGCGCCCGAGTCCAGACCCCAGGGGCACTTGGGCGCGTCCGTGTCGACACCTCGACCAAGACCCTGACCAAACGGTTGCAGCCGGGCGACATCGCAGTCATCGATCACGTCGATATCGACCGGGTGTCGGCGGAGGCGTTGGTTCGCGCGAAACCGGCGGCTGTGCTGAACGCGGCACGGTCAACGTCCGGGCGCTACCCGAACCTGGGTCCGGGCATCCTGATCGATGGAGACATCCCACTCATCGATGAGCTCGGACCGGCGGTGATGGCGCTCAAGGAGGGCGCCGAGGTCAAGATCGAGGACGCCACGGTCATCACCGGTGAGGACGTGGTGATCGCCTCCGGAACCATCCAGACCGCGGCAACTGTCGCGGCGAACATGGACAGCGCCCGGGAGGGGCTGTCGGAGCAGATCGAGGCCTTCGCCACCAACACGATGGACTACATCCGCAAGGAACGGGAACTGCTGCTCGACGGTGTCGGCGTGCCGGAAATCGAAACCGACATCAACGACCGGCACGTGCTGATCGTGGTCCGCGGGTACTCCTACAAGGAGGACCTGGCGATGCTGCGTCCGTACATTCGCGAGTACCGGCCACTGCTGGTGGGCGTGGATGGCGGAGCCGATGCCATCCTGGAAGCGGGCCTGAAACTCGACCTGATCGTCGGTGACATGGACTCGGTCTCGGACCGGGCGCTGACATCCGGAGCCGAGATCGTGGTGCACGCCTATCGCGACGGTCGTGCACCCGGGCAGGAACGCGTGGAAGCGCTGGGCGTGCAGCATGTCACCTTCCCGGCGACCGGCACCAGCGAGGATGTGGCAATGCTGCTCGCCGATGACAAGGGAGCGGAGCTGATCGTCGCGGTCGGCACCCACGAGACCCTGGTCGAGTTCCTGGACAAGGGCCGTAGCGGGATGGCCTCGACCTTCCTGACCCGGCTACGGGTGGGTGGCAAACTCATCGATGCCAAGGGAGTGTCGCGGTTGTATGAGCACCGGTTCTCCAACGTGCGCATCTTCATGCTGGTACTCGCCGGCGTCGCGGCATTGCTGGCAGCGCTGGCGGTGACACCGGTCGGCCAGGCATTCTTCGCCGTCACGCTGGCGCGTTTCGACGACCTGTGGTCCTGGGTTCGAGACCTACTCCCGTTCCTGTAGCACCGTTCGCGGCACCGACACCTCAAGGAATCTGACTTGATCGATTTTCGCTACCACATCGTCTCGCTGATCGCGGTCTTCCTAGCGCTCGCGGTCGGCATCGTGCTGGGGGCCGGCCCGCTGCAACAACCCATCGGGGATCAGCTCACCGAACAGGTGGAGCAACTGCGCCAGGAAAAGGAAGAACTGCGGGTTGAGCTGGAAGCCACCCAAGCCCATGTGGAGCGTCAGCGGACCTTCATCGAAGCCGCCTCGGGCCGGTTGCTCGAGGGTGCGCTCACCGATGTTGCGGTCAGCGTTGTCGCACTCCCGGATGCCGACCCCACTCTGACGGACTCCCTCGTGGCCATGATGGAGCGTGCCGGAGCAGACCTGGTCGCGAACTTCGCGCTGACGCCGGCCTGGGTCGATTCCGACAACGCCGACCAACGTGAGGAGCTGGCCGCGGACTTACAAGCCCAACTCTCGATCCCGGTGGCGCAAGACGCCGAACCGGCACAGATCCTGGGCAGGGTTCTGGGCCAAGCGCTCACGGCGATCGATCCGCTCGACTCCACCGCGATCCCTGATTCCTCCACGCAGGCCTACACCAGCCTGGAGGACGCGGGCCTGCTGGCGCAGAACCTGGCACCGACCACCCCGGCTGAGGTGGTGCTGGTGATCGCGCCGGCTCCCAGCGATGACGATGAGACCGACCTCACCCTGGAACTGCAGACCTTGGTCGGCATGGGTGATGCCGTCGTGCTGGCAGGTCACGACGGCAACGATGAGAACCCGGATCTGGTCTCCATGGTTCGTGCCAGCGCAACCGCAGCCTCGGTGATCGCGACCGTCGACAGCGTGGATGAGGTGGCCGGTCAGGTCCTGGTCCCGCTGGCCGTGCAGGTGATGACCTTCGAGCAGGTGGTAGGCCACTACGGCTTGGCGGCCGACGCCACTGCGATCGTGCCTCCGGTCGTCGAACGTCCCGTGGAAACGGTGCCAGATCCGGACCCGTCCACCGATGCTGAGTCAACCGACGGGCCTGAACCGAGTCCGACGCCCACAACCGAGGACGACGCGACGGCGGATGCCTCGTGAACCGCATCCTGACCGCAGTATTGGCCGCCGTTACCACCAACGACGTCGCCACGCAGTTGCGTGAGCACCCACCCGGTGGCGAGGAACGTTGGCTCCGTACCAACTTCCGTGGCCGTGCCGTCAGCCTGCTGGGGGGTATGGCTACGGCTGCCGGCGCCGCGATGGGAGCGATCGCGACCGGTGGCAAGGCGGGGGCCGGAGCCACCACGGCGGTTGTTGCCGGTGCAGTCCTGGGTGGCATCGATGACGCCGATACCACCTCCGCGTCCAAAGGTCTGCGTGGACATCTGCGGGCCCTGCGCGATGGTGAGGTGACTACCGGCCTGCTGAAGCTGGTCGGGATCTCCGGAGCAAGTCTCATCGGCGCGGCGATCGCCACTGATGCCGGCCGCCGGCGCAGCAAGAAGCCGGTACCGGTGGTCTCGCGGGCGCTGGACGTGCTGGGCTCGGGTGTGCTGATCGCCGGTACCGCGAATCTGGTCAACCTGTTCGATCTGCGCCCAGGTCGGGCATTGAAACTCGTCGGGCTGGTGTGCACACCGCTGACCGTCAGCCGCGGCGCAAGCGGCCGGTTGGCGACGGCGGCGTTGGGCACCGTTGTCACATCCTGGCGCGCAGACCTAGCCGAGGAGACCATGCTCGGAGACGCGGGCGCGAATGCGCTGGGTGCCCTGGCAGGCACATCTCTGGCCATGCACCGATCGGCGCGAGTGCGCACCGCCGCCACCTGCGCCGTGGTCGGGTTGATCATCGCCAGCGAGAAGGTGAGTTTCTCCAAGGTCATCGCCAGCACGCCCGGCCTGCGTGAGTTCGACGACTGGGCCCGGTCCGGGTGAGTTCTGCCAGCCCGCGGCGAAAGCGGCTGGTTGCCGGCATTGCGGGTGCCGTCGGCATGGTGGCGGTACTGACCGTGGTTTCCCGGGTGCTCGGATTCGGGCGCTGGCTGGTGCAGTCCGCGACCGTCGGCCCCACCGTGACCGGGGACGCCTATGCGGCGGCGAACCTGCTGCCGAACGTGCTCTACGAGGTGGTCGCCGGTGGCGCCCTCGCCGGGATCGTGGTGCCGCTGCTGGCCGCTCCGATCGCGAATCGGATGCGCACCCAGGTCAACGCCATCGCGTCGGCCTTGCTCACCTGGGCACTGCTGTTGCTGGTACCACTAGGGATCGCGGTGGCACTGCTGGCCAGGCCGATCGCGGCGCTGCTGCCGATCCCCGGCGACGTCGCCGACCCAGCCGCAGCCACCGAGGTGGCCGCGTACTTCCTCATCGTCTTCTCCCCGCAAGTGGTGCTCTATGGCTTCGGCGTGGTGCTCACCGGAATTCTGCAGGCCCAGCATCGCTTCCTCGCCCCCGCCCTGGCACCGATCGCATCCTCAGCGGTGGTGATCGCCAGCTATCTGGTGTTCGACCGCCTGGCCAACGGATTGCAGAACAGTCCGGGCGAGCTGTCGGACGGCGCCCTGGCGGTGCTCGCCTGGGGAACCACCGCCGGCGTCGCCGCCCTCAGCCTGCCGCTGCTCATCCCGGTACTGTCCTCGGGCGTGAGGCTGCGTCCTCGCCTGCGCTTTCCCGCCGGGCTCGCCCGCCGGGTGATCGCCATGGCATTGGCCGGGGTCGGGGGCATCCTCGCCCAACAGGTCGCCGTTGTGGTGACGATGTTGCTGGCGCGCAGCGCGGGGGAGTCCGGCTCGCTCACGATCTTTCAGTACACCCAGGCTGTCTACCTGCTCCCGTACGCGGTCATGGCGGTTCCATTGGTTACCGTGTTTCAGCCACGGCTGGCGCAGTTGTCCGATGGGGTGGCGGTCGGCACCATGCTGGCCCGGCTCGCTGAGCGGTCCACCCGGACCGTTGCGGCTGTCGGGCTGCTGGGCGCTGGACTGCTGATCGCCGCCGCCCCGGCCGCCCAGGTGGTGTTCGAACTGCAGAGCGACGTACCGGGTATGACCCAGGCGCTGACCTGGATGGCTCCCGGTGTGGTGGGGCTTGGATTGCTGCTGCACGCAGGCCGGATGCTGCTCGCCCTGGACCGCAGCCGAGCCAGCGTGGCGGCAACCGCTACCGCGTGGATGGTCACGGCGATCAGCGCGGTAGTCGTCGTCGCGCTGTGGGTGCCGAGCGGGAATGATGGCGTCGCTACCCTGAGCGCCCTCGGAGTCTCACACACGATCGGAATGAGCGTCGGCGGGCTGGTGGTACTGCTGGTGCTGCGCTCGATCATGCCCCCTGACTTCACCGCCGGAGTAGCCCGTACCCTGCTGGTCGGGCTCGGTTCGGCGGGTGTCGGTGCGGTGCTCGGACGGTTCGCGACCGCAGCGGTATTGGATCTGGGTGGCCGGTCGCTAGTGGCCGCGCTGCTTGCCGGGTTGTTGGGTGTGGTGGTGGTATCGCTCGCGATGCTGCTGGGGGTGCGCACATTCGATCGTGCCATCCTGTCTTCTTTGAGAGGGGCGTATGGCTGAGGAACTCAAGATCGTGCAGGTCGCCGGATCCGCTGCGGGTGGAGTGCGCGGACACGTACGCGAGCTGGCCGCTGGCTTGGCACTCGGCGACCGGGTGATCCTGGCAGCGCCCGGCGAAACTGCTCGGCCGTGGATTCGCGGGCTGCGATCCACCATCGTGGACATCACCGACCGGCCCCGCCCGCAGGACAGCGCCGTGGTCGCCAAACTCCGGACAATGAGCCGCCGTGCCGATGTGGTGCACGCTCATGGCCTGCGGGCAGGCGCGCTTGCTGCGCTGGCCCTGACCGGCCTGAGCACGCCGCTGGTGGTGACCCTGCACAATCTCCCGGTCGGCGGCCCGGCGGTACAGGCTGTCGCCGGCGGGCTGGAGCGGCTGGTCGCCCGCCGTGCCGCCGTCGTGCTGGTGGTCTCGGGCGATATCGGTGAACGGATGAGCGCTATCGGCGCCAGTCGGGTGGAGCGGGCACTGGTGCCGGCGCAGCCACGAACCCCAGGGCAACTCGACCGCGATGGTCTGGGCGTGACCGCGCAGCAGCTTGTGGTGACGCTGGCACGGCTGGCGCCACAGAAGGGGCTGGACCTGCTGATGGAGACTGCGGGCCTACTCGCCGACCGGGTCCCGGACGCCGTGTGGCTGGTGGCCGGCGATGGGCCACGTCGCGAGGAACTGCAGCAGATCATCGATGACGAGGCATTGCCGGTGCGGTTGCTCGGACGCCGTGGCGATGCCCCCGATCTGCTGGCGGCCGCCGACGTCGTGGTCAGTACCGCCCAGTGGGAGGGGCAGCCGTTGTGGCTGCAGGAGGCGCTTGCCGCCGGTGCGCCGATCGTCGCGACCGACGTCGGGGGTACGTCTGAGGTCACCCACGACGCGGCACGGCTGGTTCCCTATGGTGACGCCGACCGACTGTGTACTCAGATCGTCGCGGTGCTGCGCCAAGCCAAACTCGCCGACTCGCTGCGGGCGGCCTCGCTGGCGCGTGCTGCGCAACTGCCCGATGCCGACGCCGCGTTGGCTCAGGTTCGGAGCATCTACCGCACGGTGCTAGCCTGAGAGCCCGTGGCGACATCTTTACCGTGGCGTTCCGGCCATGACAATCCCCGGCACATCTTCGTTACCGGCGGGGTGGCATCCTCGTTGGGCAAGGGCCTGACGGCCTCCAGCCTGGGACAACTGCTTCGAGCGCGCGGCCTGCGGGTGGCGATGCAGAAGCTCGACCCGTACCTCAACGTCGACCCAGGCACCATGAACCCGTTCCAGCACGGCGAGGTATTCGTGACCGAGGACGGTGCCGAAACCGACCTCGACATCGGCCACTATGAGCGCTTCCTGGACGTGGACCTAGATGCAGGCGCCAATGTCACCACCGGCGTGGTCTACTCCTCCGTGATCGCCAAAGAGCGGCGCGGTGAGTACCTGGGGGACACCGTGCAGGTCATCCCACATATCACCGATGAGATCAAGGCCAGGATGCGGGCGCAGGCCCACCCGGGTGGCGATCAGCCTGCGCCGGACGTCATCATCACCGAGATCGGCGGCACGGTCGGCGACATCGAAAGCCAGCCGTTCCTGGAGGCGGCCCGGCAGGTGCGTCAGGACGTCGGGCGTGACCACGTGTTCTTCCTGCACGTATCGCTGGTTCCCTACCTCGGCCCCAGCGGTGAGCTCAAGACCAAGCCGACGCAGCACTCGGTCGCGGCGCTGCGCAGCATTGGTATCCAGCCCGACGCCATCGTTTGCCGCTCCGACCGGGACATCCCGGAATCGGTCAAAGGCAAGATCGCCTCCATGTGCGACGTCGACCGCGAAGCGGTCATCACCTGTGTCGATGCTCCCAGCATCTACGAGATTCCCAAGGTGCTCCACCGCGAAGGCCTGGACGCCTATGCCATCCGCAAATTGGACCTGCCGTTCCGGGATGTGGCCTGGGATACCTGGGACACGCTGCTGCAGCGCGTCCGCCATCCTGCCGATGAGGTCGAGATCGCGCTGGTCGGAAAATACATCGACCTACCGGATGCGTACCTGTCGGTGACCGAGGCATTGCGCGCTGGTGGCTTCGCCACCGACACCCGGGTGAAGATCCGCTGGGTGGGGTCCGATGACTGTGATACCGAAGCCGGTGCCCGCAAGGCTCTGGGCGGCGTCGATGGCGTGCTGGTGCCCGGCGGATTCGGTATCCGAGGGATCGACGGCAAGCTCGGTGCGCTGCGCTGGGCACGCGAGAATCAGGTACCCACGCTCGGGATCTGCCTGGGCCTGCAGTGCATGGTGATCGAATACGCCCGTACCGTCCTGGGCTTGACCGGTGCGTCGTCGACCGAGTTCGACCCCCAGACCACGGACCCGGTGGTGGCAACGATGGCCGAACAGGAGTCGATCGTCGATGGCTCCGGTGACCTCGGCGGCACCATGCGGCTGGGCAGCTACACCGCTGTGCTGGAGCCGGGCTCGTTGGCCGCCGAGGTCTATGGAGCCGACCAGGTCAGCGAGCGGCACCGCCACCGCTACGAGGTGAACAACAGCTACCGGCAGGCACTGGCAGATGCCGGCCTGCACATTTCCGGCAGGTCGCCGGATTCCTCATTGGTGGAGTTCGTCGAGCTCGACCGGACTCTGCACCCGTACTACGTCGCCACGCAGGCTCACCCCGAGTTCAAGTCTCGCCCCACCCGTGCCCATCCGCTGTTCCGCGGGCTGGCGCAGGCCGCCCTGGCCCGGCAGCGTGAAACCCGGTTGCTGGAAGTGCCGGCTGCCGCGCCGGTGCAGGACTAGCCGAAATCTAGGAGGCCGCAGGTGCCCGAACGCGTTCGGATCGAAGACGCCCCGGCGCAGTTTCCCGTGCTGGAACACCGCACGCTGGGGCAGGGCAGGTTGTTCGACTTGGTTTCCGACACCGTCGACCTGGGTGCCGGGGGAGTGGTCCAGCGTGACTACCTGCAGCATCCGGGGGCCGTTGCGGTCGTGGCGCTCGACGAGGCCGAAAGGGTGCTGCTGATCCGGCAGTACCGTCACCCTGCCCGGACCTACCTGTGGGAAATCCCAGCCGGACTGCTCGACATCCCAGGCGAGGTGCTCGTGGAAGCTGCGGCCCGTGAACTGGCCGAAGAGGCCGATCTGACCGCCTCACGGTGGCACACCTTGGTGGACTTCTACACCAGTCCCGGCAACTCCGACGAGGCGCTACGGATATTCCTGGCCCGTGACGTGGCCCCGGTACCGTCGGCGCAGACCTTCCAGCGCACTGCCGAGGAACTGGAGATCATCGCTGAGTGGGTTCCGCTGACCGACGCGGTGGCGCTGGTGCATCAAGGCTCGATCCACAATCCCAGCGCCGTCGTCGGAATCCTCGCTGCGCACAGTGCGCGTGCCGGGCAGTGGCGTCAGCTGCGCGCGGCCGACGCCCCCTGGGTGCGCTAGACGGGCTGCCGGAGGGTGAGCAACGTGCGCGTGGCCACCACGATCAGCACGGCGGCACCGAACAGGTGCATTCCCACCAGCAGCACCGGTAGTCCGCTGAAGAACTGCACGTACCCGATGACGCCCTGGGCAAGGGTGACCAGGAGCAGGATCACGGACCAGCGTCGCAACGGGCCGAGTCCGGATTTCATCCGATGTGCCACCGCGATCAGTAGCAGCACGGCTGCGGTGAAGGCCCAGACCGCGGCCGCGTGCATCCGCGCCACGATGTAGGGATCGACGGCGAACCGGTACCCCACGTTCTCATCGCCGGAGTGTGGGCCGGCTCCGGTGACCACCACGCCGAGCACCACCACCAGCACACCCAGCACGGCCACAGCAACCGCCAGCCAGCGCAGCAGGACATTCCCGGTCCACCTGGCCGGGCCGTCAGCAGAAAACCAGCGCACCGTCAGCCAGGTGGAAGCAACCAGCAGCGCCCCCGAGATCAGGAAGTGGGAACCCACGATGCCAGGGTGCAGAGACAGCCAGACACTGACGCCACCGATCAGCCCTTGCAACACGATGCCGCCGCAGATCGCGTAGCCGAAGTTCCGCAGTGCGGCGCTGCGCCCGAGCTCACGTACCGCTAGCCGCATCAGCACCGCCAACGCGATACCCACCAGTCCCAGCAGCACCCCGATCAGCCGGTTGCCGTACTCGATGTAGGTGTGCCCGGCAGTCTCCGGGTGGATCACCGGAATGAACTGACCGGGCTCGCATGCGGGCCAGGTGGAGCATCCCAGGCCGGAACCGGTCAGGCGTACCGCGCCGCCGGTGACCACGATGATGATCTGCAGCGCAAGGTTGGCGATCACGGCGGCCTGGGCACGGCGCCACAACTGAGTTCCGGTGCGGCTGACGGTAGTGGTCACGCCACCACGGTAGCGGGGTCCGGAGCAGCAGAAGTCCCACTCGTGTCGAACGCTCGATTGCGGCTGTCATCTCTGGTTCAGTGCGGTGTTTCGGGCGCCATTTGGACCAATGGCGCCCGAAACACCGCGTTCGACCCGGGGTTGGGAAGGTGCTGTGAGCGTGGCCACTTAGGCCAGCCTTGCTTGCGTGCGGGAATTAAACAACGCAAACTGTTCGTTAAATAGGTACCTCGGGTGGACGACGTGAGGAAGGAGTCCGATGGCCTCCGCAAGCGCATCGGCAGCGGCCACAGTCGAAACACACGATGACGCCAGCACGCGCGACCGGGTGCTGCAGCTGATCGTCGAACAGGGCCCCATCAGTGCGGCCGAACTCGCCGAACGGCTGGACCTCACCTCCGCCGCCATCCGCCGCCATCTGAGCGCCCTGGAAGGTGCCGAACAGGTGGAGGGACGTGACGACGTCGTCATCGGCAAGCGCGGTCGCGGCCGACCGGCACGCAAGTACGTGGCTGCCGCCTCAGCGCATTCGCAGTTGGGCTCGGCCTACGCCCAGGCCGCGTTGGCGGCGCTGGCCCAGATCAAGGAATCGCTCGGCCCGGACGGCGTGGCGCAGTTCGCCCGCACCCGCTCCGAAGAACTGCGGTCCCGATACGCCGATGCGCTGGATGCGGTCGGTGACGACATCCAGTTGCGAGCCCAGACCCTGGCGGCGTTGCTGGCCGCCGACGGTTACGCGGCCACCTCCCGGCCTATGCCCGGCGGCATCGCGGTGCAGATGTGCCAAGGTCACTGCCCGGTACTGCACGTGGCTCAAGCCCATCACGAACTCTGCGAAGCCGAGACGCAGGCCTTTTCCGACCTGCTCGGTGTCCATGTGCAGCGGCTAGCGACCCTCGCTGGCGGCGAGCACGTCTGCACCACCCACATTCCACTCACGATCCCCACCCGGAAGGACGGTTCATGACCGCCGAGACCACCCCGATGACGCAGGATGAGACCATCGCGTCCATCGGCAACTACAACTTCGGTTGGCACGATCCCGATACCTTCGGTGCCAGCGCTCAGCGGGGCCTGTCCGAAGCTGTGGTGCGCAACATCTCCGAACTGAAGGACGAGTCGGAGTGGATGCTCAACCAGCGGCTCAAAGGCCTGCGGTTGTTCGACCGCAAGCCGATGCCCGCCTGGGGTGCGGACCTGACCGGCATCGACTTCGACAACATCAAGTACTTCGTCCGCACGACCGAGAAGCAGGCCAACACCTGGGAGGACCTGCCGCAGGACATCAAGACCACCTACGACCGGCTCGGCATCCCGGAGGCGGAGAAGCAGCGTCTGGTAGCTGGAGTTGCGGCGCAGTACGAGTCCGAGGTGGTCTACCACCAGATCAACGACGAGCTCGAGCGGCAGGGTGTCATCTTCATGGACACCGACACCGCGCTGAAGGAGCACCCGGAGATCTTCGAGGAGTACTTCGGCACCGTCATCCCCGCCGGGGACAACAAGTTCGCGGCGCTGAACACCGCTGTCTGGTCCGGCGGTTCGTTCGTGTACGTGCCACCAGGGGTGCACGTCGAAATCCCGCTGCAGGCCTACTTCCGGATCAACACCGAGAACATGGGCCAGTTCGAGCGCACCCTGATCATCGCCGACGAAGGCTCTTACGTGCACTACGTCGAGGGCTGCACCGCGCCGATCTATTCCTCGGACTCACTGCACAGCGCTGTGGTGGAGATCGTGGTGAAGAAGGACGCGCGCGTTCGCTACACCACCATCCAGAACTGGTCCAACAACGTCTACAACCTGGTGACCAAGCGTTCCACCGTGGCCGCCGGCGGCACCATGGAGTGGATCGACGGCAACATCGGTTCCAAGGTGACCATGAAGTACCCGGCGGTCTACCTGATGGGCGAACACGCCCGCGGTGAGACCCTCTCGATCGCATTCGCGGGGGAGGGGCAGCACCAGGACACAGGCTCCAAGATGGTGCACCTGGCACCGCGTACCTCCTCCTCGATCGTGTCCAAGTCGGTGGCTCGTGGTGGCGGTCGCGCGTCCTACCGCGGCCTGGTCCAGGTCGGCGAAGGGGCATCGGCGTCCAAGTCGAACGTGCTGTGCGACGCACTGCTGGTGGACACCATCTCTCGCTCGGACACCTACCCCTATGTCGACGTGCGCACAGACGACGTCGAGATGGGTCACGAGGCAACGGTCTCGCGGGTGAGCGAGGACCAGTTGTTCTACCTGATGTCCCGAGGTATGGAGGAGACCGAGGCGATGGCCATGATCGTGCGCGGGTTCGTTGAGCCCATCGCGCGCGAACTGCCCATGGAATATGCGCTAGAACTCAACCGCCTCATCGAACTGCAGATGGAAGGGGCCGTCGGCTGATGACCTCCACGACCACCGAGGCCCCAGCGGGGCTCTCGACCGATCACTCGCGCGCCGTCCTCGATGGCGACCACAGCCACGGCGGCGGGGTGCCCGATTCCTCGCGCGCCGACCGGCTGACCTCGTTCGACGCCGAAGCGTTCAGCATTCCCACCGGCCGGGAGGAGGACTGGCGGTTCTCGGCCATCCGTGACCTGCAGCCGCTGTTCGCGGCAACCGCCGAGGACGGCGAGTTGACCTGGGCGGCTTCCGCCCTGCCGGAGGGAGTCACCCTCACGCAGATCGGTGCCGAGCAGGCGCAGGTGCGGTCGGTGCGCGCACCGGGGGACCGGGCCGCCGCCGTCGCCGTCAGCGCCGCGAACGGTGCCAAGGCACTCATCGTCGCTCCCGGTACCGTGGTCGCCGATCCGATCACGCTGGACCTGACCGGCAATGGCGCGCAAGCCCGCGGTCACCTGCTGTTCGAGGTGGGGGAAGGCGCCCAGGCGACGATCGTGGTCACCCGTCGCGGCAGCGCCACCTACTCCGAGTTCATTTCGGTGGATGTTGCCGATGGCGCTTCGCTGAACCTGGTGCTGCTGCAGCAGTGGGACGACGACGCGGTTCACGCCGGTGAGGTCGTCGCCCGGCTGGGCCGGGATGCGCACCTGCGCGGAAGCGTAGCCACCCTGGGTGGCAAGGTCGTGCGGCTGAACACCTCGGCGGCTTTCGCCGGCGAGGGCGGACGGGTCGACCTTTCGGGTCTGTACTTCACCGATGACGGCCAGCATCAGGAACACCAGTTGTTCGTCGACCACGCGGCCCCCCGGTGCACCTCCCGGGTCACCTACAAGGGTGCGCTTGCGGGTACCACCGCCCGCTCGGTATGGATCGGCGACGTGCTGATCCGGGCCCAGGCCGAAGGTACCGATACCTATGAGCTGAACCGGAACCTGCTGCTCACCGACGGCGCCCGCGCCGACTCGGTCCCGAACCTGGAGATCGAGACCGGCGAAATCGAGGGCGCGGGGCACGCGTCGGCGACCGGCCGGTTCGATGACGAGCAGTTGTTCTACCTGCGTGCCCGTGGCATCGACGAGGACACTGCCCGGCGGCTGGTGCTGCGCGGATTCTTCGCCGAACTGATCGGCGCCATCGGAGTCCCCGACGTGCAGGCGCGGCTGCTGGCAGCCATCGATGCCGAGCTGGACATGGTGGCTGAGCACGAGGACAGCGAATGAGCGCTCAAGTCGTGGCGGCGCGTGGCGATCTGCAGCCCGGCGAGGTGATGAAGCTGGAACTGGACGGCGCCGACGGCACACTGGTCGAAGTCGCGCTGGTGCACGCCGACGACGGCCAGTACTACGCCATCGGTGATGTCTGCTCCCACGGCCAGGTCTCACTCTCCGAGGGTGAGGTCGATGGCCTCACGCTGGAGTGCTGGTTGCACGGTTCGTGCTTCGACCTGCGCACCGGTGCTCCGACCAGCCTGCCGGCCACCAAACCTGTCCCGACCTACCCGGTGACGTACGACGGCGACTCCGTCCTCGTGGACGTCGACAACGCGTCGGTCACCACTACCCCCTGATACCTGGAGAAGCCCATGTCCAACCTGATCATTTCCGACCTGCATGTCACCGTCGAGACCCCCGAGGGTCCCAAGCAGATTCTGCGCGGGGTCGACCTGACCATCGAATCCGGCCAGACCCACGCCATCATGGGGCCCAATGGTTCGGGCAAGTCCACCCTGGCCTACTCCATCGCCGGGCACCCGAAGTACGAAGTGACCTCCGGCTCCATCCTGCTGGACGGCGAGGAGGTGCTGGAGATGAGCGTGGACGAGCGCGCCCGCGCCGGACTGTTCCTCGCCATGCAATACCCGGTTGAGGTGCCGGGAGTGAGCGTCTCGAACTTCCTGCGCACCGCCCGCACCGCCATCGACGGCAAGGCCCCGGCGTTGCGCCAGTGGGTCGGCGAGGTCCGGGAAGCAATGAACGAGTTGCGGATCGACCCGACGTTCGCCGAACGGAACGTCAACGAGGGGTTCTCCGGCGGTGAGAAGAAGCGCCACGAGATCCTGCAGATGGAGCTGCTCAAGCCCCGGTTCGCGATCCTGGACGAGACCGACTCCGGCCTGGACGTCGACGCTCTGCGTGTGGTCTCCGAGGGGGTCAACCGGGCCAAGGACAATACCGACGTCGGGGTCCTGCTGATCACCCACTACACCCGGATCCTGCAGTACATCAAGCCCGACTTCGTGCACGTGTTCGTCGATGGAAAAGTCGCCGAACAGGGTGGTCCGGAACTGGCCGAACGGCTGGAAGCCGAGGGATACGACCGCTTCATGGCGAAGGCCTGAGCCAGTCATGAGCGTCGGCGAGCTGACTGCGGCGGACCTGGTAGCGGTCCGCGCCGACTTCCCGCTGCTCAACCGGACGGTTCGCGACGACCGCGCCCTGGTCTATCTCGACACCGCGGCCACCTCGCAGAAGCCGCAATGCGTGATCGACGCCGAACAGGACTTCTACCAGCGGCGCAACGCCGCCGTGCACCGTGGCGCACATGCGCTGGCGGAGGAAGCGACGCAGTCTTTCGAAACCGCACGCGCCGATCTCGCGGCGTTCGTCGGCGTGCACACCGACGAATTGGTGTGGACCAAGAACGCCACCGAGGCGATCAACCTGGTGGCCTATGCCATCTCCAATGCCAGCGTCGGGCGCGGTGGCACCGATGCTGCACAGCTGCGGATCGGCCCAGGTGATGAGATCGTTGTCACCGAGGCCGAACATCACGCCAATCTGGTGCCCTGGCAGGAACTATGCGCCCGTACCGGCGCCACGTTGCGGTGGTTGGGCTTACACGACGACGGCCGGCTCGACCTGGACACGCTGTCGGTGATCGGTGAACGTACGAAGCTTGTCGCCTTCACCCATGCCTCCAACGTCACCGGAGCCATCAGCCCGGTTGCGTCCGTGGTCGCCGCAGCGCGCGCGGTCGGCGCTCTGGTGGTGCTGGATGCCTGCCAGAGTGTTCCCCACCTACCGGTGCACTTCGGTGAACTGGATGTCGACTTCGCTGCGTTCTCCGGGCACAAGATGCTCGGCCCCACCGGCATCGGTGCGCTCTATGGACGCCGGGAACTGCTGGCCGCAATGCCGCCGGTACTCACCGGTGGTTCCATGGTGGAAGTGGTCACCATGGAGAGCACCACCTATGCGGCGCCGCCGCAACGGTTCGAGGCCGGAACCCAAATGGTCGCCCAGACGGTGGGATTGCAAGCCGCCGCAGGCTACCTGGCCGAGGTCGGGATGGCAGCGGTGGCCGCTCATGAGGCGCTCCTGGCGCGGCGCATGATCGATGGAATCCAGCAGATTCCGCACGTCCGAGTACTGGGCCCGGCCGATGATTCCGACCGGCTGGCCACGGTCGCGTTCGCCGTCGATGAGGTCCACCCGCACGACGTCGGGCAGTACCTGGATGACACCGGAATCGCCGTCCGGGTGGGACACCATTGCGCACAACCGCTGCATCGCCGCCTGGGTGTCGGGTCCTCGGCCCGCGCCTCGGCCGGCCTCTACACCACCGAAGCCGAGATCGACGCTTTCCTGGATGCCCTCACCGGTGTCCGCAGCTTCTTTGTGGGGCGGCCATGACCGCCATGGCCCAGCTGTACCAACAGCTGATCCTGGACCATTCGCGCGAGCGGCACGGCTACGGGCTGGGCGAGGACAGCGCTGGCACCGCAGAGTCGTTTCAGGTCAATCCCACGTGCGGCGACGAGGTACGGCTGCGAGTCCGGCTGGCCGGTACCGAAGATCAGGCGCGGATCGACCTGCTGGAATGGGAAGGCACCGGGTGTTCGATCTCTCAGGCATCGATCTCGGTGATGGCGCAGGAAACCACTGGCGCCACCCGGGCCGATGCCGACGCGTTCGCCCGGCGATTCGATGACCTGATGCACAGCCGCGGTGCCACCCTCGACCCTGCCGATGAAGAGTTCCTGGGAGACGCCGCGGCGTTTGCGGGCGTGTCGAAGTACCCCGCCCGCGTCAAATGCGCGCTGCTGGGATGGATGGCGCTCAAAGATGCGTTGAGACAGTTGGACCAAGGAGAATGAAGCCATGAGCGAATCGACCACGGACTCCACCACCTCAGCGGTGGACGTCGCCGATATCGAAGAGGCGTTGCGTGACGTCATCGACCCCGAACTGGGGATCAACGTCGTCGACCTAGGCCTGATCTACGGTGTACACCTGGAACCCAGCGGCGAGGCCGTCATCGATATGACGCTGACCTCCGCAGCCTGCCCCCTCACCGACGTGATCGAAGATCAGGCAGCCCAGGCGCTGGAAGGCCTGGTCAACGGTCAGCGCATCAACTGGGTCTGGATGCCACCGTGGGGGCCGGAGAAGATCACCGAGGACGGCCGCCAGCAGTTGCGGGCACTGGGCTTCAACGTCTAACTCTCGGCCGCGTCGGCGTCGCTGCGCTGGCGTAGCAGTTGCACGTCGCTGGCGGAGCGCACATTGGACAATGCGACCTCCAGCCCCACACGCAACATCAGCAGCCCGAACAGGGCCGGGATCCACCCCAGCAGCAGTCCGGCCATGCCCAGCAACACCGAACTGATGTCGGAGGTGTTTCCCAGCGGGTCCATGGCCACACCAAGTAGTCCGCCAACGATGAAGGCCATGATCACATTGATGATGTAGCCCAGCACGGCCAGCGCTATGCCGATGATGTACAGCACCTTGACGATACCGGGGGTGGCGTAGCTGTTGAACGTGAAATCGAAGGCGCTGCGCAGTCCACCAGCCGCAGGCGGCGGACCGTATCCGGGCTGAGCGGGGTACGGCCCACCGGTCGGCTGAGCGGCAGGGCCGGACGCAGCCGACGGCGGCTGGTAGTAGCCGGCTGCGGGCGGGGGCGTCTGACCGGCTGCCGGCTGTGGTGCCTGGTTCGGCTCAGGTAGTGGCTGCGGTGGCTGGCTCGGCTCAGCTGGTGGCATGGTCATGCTCCGATCCTGCCACCGAACCGGGTCAGTTGTTTGTGAATGTGTCGCAGGTATCCGGTCCTTGGGTATAGCCGGTCCAGAACCACTGCTGACGCTGCTGGGATGACCCATGCGTCCACTGTTCTGGGTTGACCGAGCCGCCCTGAGATTGCTGGATGTGATCGTCACCGACCGCCGCGGCAGCGTCCATGGCGGTGGCGAGCTGGGCGTCGGTGAACGGCTCCAGGAAGGCAGTGCCGTTGGCGTCGACCGTCTGGGTGGCGTTCTGGGCCCACGCGCCGGCCAAGCAATCGGCCTGCAACTCCAGACGGACACCATCGGAGTCCGGACCGGTTGCGGAGCGATCGATGGAATCCATGATCCCGGCCAGGTTTTGCAGGTGATGACCCCATTCGTGGGCGATCACGTACATTTCCGCCAGCGGCCCGCCGTCGGCACCCAACTGGCCGGACAACACCGAGAAGAAGGCCGTGTCCAGGTAGATCGACTGATCCGGCGGACAGTAGAACGGGCCCATGGCACTGGAGGCCATACCGCAACCGGTCTGCCACTGTCCGCTCGCCAGGTACATCTGCGGTGTGACGTACTGGCCGCCGACGTCCGGTAGGGCGGTGGACCAGTAGGCATCCAATGACTCGTAGGTCAGCGACATCCGGCAGTCGATGTCGAGGTTCGCCTGCTCTCCGGTGCAGCTGCCGATCTCCTCGCCAGCCGGGCCTTGCTGTGGTGCCGTGGCCGGAGCTAGCCCGGTCAGGTCAACCCCGAGCAGCTGCGATAACAGGAACAGCACCAGCACTGTGCCCCCTCCGGCAGCGGCGACCGCGCCGCCCCGGCCACCGCGTTTGACGCGAGATCGCTCGACCCGAGCATCAGCATTGAACGTCATGTCGGCACCATAGTCGTCGGGTCCGTCGGATCGAACCTAGACTTGTGCCACGTGATCACTGCCCGCGATGTGGAACTACGCATCGGTGCCCGACAACTGCTCCAGCCCTCGTCCTTCCGGATCGATGCCGGCATGCGGATCGGGCTGGTCGGTCGCAATGGTGCAGGCAAGACCACGCTGACCAAGGTGCTGGCGAGCCAGGGGCAAGCCAGCGCCGGGAGCATCACCACCTCGGGCGAGGTCGGTTACCTTCCGCAGGACCCGCGCACCGGTGACCTGGACATGCTGGCCAGGGACCGGGTGTTCTCCGCGCGTTCGCTGGATCAGGTCCTGTTACGGATGCGCAAGGCGGAAGCCCAGATGAGCAGCGAGGACGAACGCATCCGCAGCAAGGCCATGGAGCGGTACGCCCGACTGGATGCCGAGTTCACCGCCCAGGGCGGGTGGGCCGCTGAGAGTGAGGCAGCACGTATCACCTCCAACCTGGGATTGCCCACGCGGGTGCTCGACCAGAGCCTGGGAACACTCTCCGGTGGTCAGCGCCGCCGCGTGGAACTGGCCCGAATCCTGTTCTCTGACGCCGCCACGTTGCTATTGGATGAACCGACCAACCACCTGGACGCCGATTCCATCATCTGGTTGCGGGAGTACCTCAGCAGTTACCACGGCGGCTTCGTGGTGATCAGTCACGACACTGATCTGTTGCGCGCCACCGTGAATACCGTGTTTCACCTGGACGCCAACCGGGCCGAACTCGACATCTACAACCTCGGCTGGGATGCGTACCTGAACCAGCGCGAGGTCGACGAACGCCGACGCAAACGTGAGCGGGCCAATGCCGAGAAGAAGGCCGCAGCCCTGCTGGCCCAGGCGGACAAGATGCGCGCCAAGGCCACCAAGGCCGTCGCCGCGCAGAATATGGCCCGCCGGGCCGAACGGATGCTGGCCGGAGTCGAGCAGGCCCGGACCGCCGATCGGGTCGCGAAACTGCGGTTCCCGGATCCGGCCGCGTGCGGCCGCACCCCGTTGCGGGCCCAGGGACTGAGCAAGTCCTACGGCTCGCAGGAGGTGTTCACCGACGTCGACCTGGCGATCGACCGGGGCAGTAAAGTCGTCGTCCTCGGTCTCAACGGTGCCGGCAAGACAACGCTGCTGCGGATCCTGGCGGAGCTGGAGGCATCCGATACCGGAGAGGTCCTCCCGGGGCACGGCCTCAAGGTCGGCTACTACGCCCAGGAACACGAAACACTGGATATGGATCGCACCGTGGTGGAGAACCTGCGCAGCGCCGCACCGGACATGAGCGACACCCAGGTCCGCAGTGTGCTCGGGTCATTCCTGTTCTCCGGTGATGACGCCGACAAACCCACCCGGGTGCTCTCCGGAGGGGAGAAGACCAGGCTGGCGCTCGCAGTCCTGGTCGTCTCCAGCGCCAACGTGCTACTGCTGGACGAACCCACCAACAACCTCGACCCGGCCAGCCGAGAAGAGATCCTGGCGGCGTTGCGCAGCTTCACCGGAGCAGTGGTGCTGGTGACCCACGATGAGGGTGCGGTGCGCGCGCTAGCCCCCGAACGAGTGCTGCTGCTACCGGATGGCGACGAAGACTTGTGGAACGACTCCTACAGCGAACTGGTCTCGCTGGCCTGACCGGCGCCCGCCAGCCCTGGTAGTATCCAATGACGGACCCCGGGGGGGGATTCCGCGGGGACACGAGTGGGTAGAGCACCGGGGCGGGCCGTTCAGGTTCGCTCCGGTGTGCCGGACTTCAATTCCCGGGCCTGGGCATCGATTGCCGCGTCTTCGATCTCGGCGTCGGACAATCGTCGGCGAACCGGCTGCTTGGGAGCAATTCCCGCATCGGAATCCAGCGCCTGCCGCTCTCTGCGTGCCATCACCGCGAAACCGACGAACGCCATCAGTGCGAACGACCACCACTGCAGTGCGTAGGAGAGGTTGGACCGGTAGTTGGGCGCGGGCACCGGGATCGGGGTCGGCGGTTGCGCCGTGGTGGGACTCTCCGTGGTCACGAAACCGTAGCCCCCGGTGACCAGGGTCCCTGAGATCGTGCCATCGGCGGCGGCGGCCTGCAGCACCTGCTCGGGAGCGATCCGGAAGACCTGACCGGCCACCGGATCCCGGTCACTGGCCGGTTCGGCGGGCCGGAGCCGCACCTCGAGCTGGATCTCACCGGCCGGGGTCTGCAGCAGGTCCGTGGGGTCACCGAAGGCATCGGTGGGGTACCAGCCCCGGTCCACCACCAGCAGCCACGGACCATCGGTGCCGGTCACAGCCACGACCGCCAGCGCATGATCGGCCGCGGCGCCCTCCACACCACGCTGCGGCAAGCTAACCGGCGCCCCGACATAGTGGCCGGTGAGGGTGACCGCACGCCATTCCTGCTCCTCGGTGACCGGGGCAGCGGCCGTTGCCAGCAGTTCTTGCAGGCTCGCCGCTGGCTGCGTGCTGTTGGCCTCCACCCGGGCAATGGTCTCGGCACGGTACTCGTGCCGCTGCAACTGCCAGCTACCCAGCACCAGGCACACTGCCGCTACCACCACGGTCAGGGCCGCAATGCCCAACCAGCGTCGTGACCACAGGAAGGCATACCGCTGCCTCATGGCGCAGGCAATTCGTCAACGCCGATCGTCTCGCACAGGAAGGAGCGTGCACTCAGGAAATTCTCCAAGTGCTGGCGATGGTCAGCGCATGCCAACCAGGTCTTGCGACGTTCGGGAGTGTGCAACTTCGGGTTGTTCCACCGCAACGCCCACAAGGCCACCTGCCGGCAGCCTTTTGCGCTGCAGATCAATTCACTCATGGGCGTTCGGCGCCGTGCCGGCGTCACGGCCAGCCGGGAGCGCGTGATTGTCGAGGTAACTGCTCGGCACAACGCGGCGCTCGGTGCCAGAGTTGGCCATGATGACGGCGACATAGGGGAGCACGAATGCCAGACCGACGCAGGTCCACCGGATCCAGCCATCGGTGAAGAACGCCGCCGCGAACGCAGCAACCCGGATTCCCATGGTGATCAGATAGTTGCGGGTGCGGTTGGCGATCTGGTCGGTATGGCTGCGTCCGGCAGAGGTGATCGCCTGAACTTCGCTCACCCCGCCAGCCTACCTCCCGCCGTCACTGGCCCCGGTTGGCCCTATCCTGGCCAGCGGAGACAGCACGCTCGGTGTTGTCCGGAGAGGAACCCCGCACGTGAATGCCGCTGTCAGTTCATCAGCGCAGGCGCCCAGAGTCGTCGTCGTCACCGGTGCCAACCGCGGAATTGGATGGGCCATCGCCGAGCGGTTCGTCGCCGCCGGGGACACCGTCGCCGGAATCCACCGCAGCGGTGAACTGCCGGCCGGGGTCCACGGGGTGAAAGCGGATATCCGCGACACCGAGGCCGTGGACGCGGCGTTCACTCAGATCGAATCCGACCTGGGTGCCGTCCAGGTGCTGATCGCCAATGCCGGGATCAACCGGGACACATTGGTGATGCGGATGAGCGATGAGGACTTCAGCGAGGTGCTCGATGTGAACCTGGCGGGCACCTTCCGGTGCGTGCGGCGGGCCAGCAAGGGCATGATCCGGGCCAGGTTCGGCCGGATCGTCCTGATCAGCTCGGTGGTGGGGCTCTACGGATCCCCGGGTCAGGTGAACTATGCCGCATCCAAGTCCGCGCTGGTGGGCATGGCGCGTTCCCTCACCCGTGAGCTCGGCGGGCGTGGCATCACCTGCAATGTGGTGGCGCCGGGGTTCATCGATACCGCGATGACCGCCGAACTGCCGCAAGCCACCCAGGACTCCTACCGTGCGGCGATTCCCGCCGGTAGGTTCGCCCAGCCCGCGGAGGTAGCCGCTGCCGTGGAATTCGTGGCATCGGATGACGCCGGATACATCTCCGGCGCTGTCATCCCGGTCGACGGCGGCATGGGCATGGGCCACTGACCCTAGGCTTAGCTCCTGGCAACGGCCACAGCACAACGAGAGGAGCCCCGAGGTGGGTCTGCTGGAAGGTAAGCGAATCCTGGTCACCGGGGTACTGGTGGAATCGTCGATCGCATTCGGAGTCGCCAGACTCGCGCAGCAGGAAGGCGCCGAGGTGGTGTTGTCCAGTTTCGGCAAGCAGTTCCGGCTCACCCAGGTGATTTCCCGGCGGCTACCCAAGCAGGCCCCGGTCATCCAACTGGATGTCACCAATGACCAGGACCTGGCCGCGCTCGCCGACAACGTCGCCGAACATGTCGATGGCCTGGACGGCGTGGTGCATTCGATCGGATTCGCACCACAGTCGGTCATGGGCGGCAATTTCCTCGACGGCCAGTGGCAGGACGTCGCCACCGCGCTGGAGATCTCCGCCTATTCACTGAAGTCGTTGGCGGTGGCCAGCCAACCGCTCATGTCCGGCGGTGGCTCGCTGGTGGGGCTGACCTTCGATGGCCGGTTCGCGTGGCCGGTCTATGACTGGATGGGGGTGGCGAAAGCCGCTTTCGAAGCCACCAATCGCTATCTTGCCCGCGATCTGGGACCCCAGGGCATTCGTTGCAATGTGGTTTCCGCCGGACCCATCCGCACCACTGCCGCGAAGTCGATTCCCGGATTCTCCGAAATGGAGAGCGTCTGGAGCCAGCGGGCGCCGCTGGGCTGGGATGTCAACGATACCGAGCCTGCCGCGCGGGCCGTGGTGGCGCTCCTGAGCGACTGGTTCCCCGCGACCACAGGGGAGATGGTGCACGTCGATGGCGGCGTGCACGCCATGGGTCAGTAGGGCCCGGCCATGCCCGGAGTGCGGCTGAACCTGCTGCGGCACGCCAAGGCCCAGCAGGCTGGGCCTTCCGATCACCAGCGGGAAGTCGTCCAGATCGCAAGGGAGCAGTGCGCGCGGGTCGCCCACGACCTGCTCACCCGCGACCGGGTGCCGGAACTGGTGTTGTGTTCCACCGCGGTGCGGGCTCAGCAGACCTGGGAACTGGTGGCCGCATCCCTGCCCGCGGCCAATCCCCGGCTACGCCTGCTGGATTCCCTCTACCTCGCCGGGATCCCGGATGTCCTTGATGCACTGGCGCAGGTGCCGCCGCAGATCACCGATGTGCTGGTGGTGGGGCATGAGCCGACCATGTCCGAGACCGGGCACTACCTGGCCGGCCCCGAGTCGGATCCAGCCGCGCTGGCGGTGGTCAGGACCGGCCTGCCCACCGCCGCGCTCTGCCTGCTGGACACCGAATCGGGATGGGACCACCTGGTCCGCGGGGGTGCCACGCTGCTCGGCGTAGCATCCTGATCCGGTGCGTGACCACTACTGGCTGGCGAGCCAGTCCGATTGCTGGGCGTCCAATGCTGCCAGCACGTCCTGTGCGGTGGAGGTACCCAGGTACATCGCCTGAATCGAGGCGTTGAGGTTGCCGTCGAACTGCGGATCCGACAGGTACTGCTGCGGGAATCCGATCGCGTTGCCCTCATCCTGCAGGTCCGCGATCAGCTGCAGGCTCGGGTCCTCCAGCGGATCACCGGTCGGCACGCCGGGGAGCGCTCCGGCCAGGCCCTCGGCGTACAGTGCCCGGTTCTCTGGTTGACCGATGAAGGCAGCGAATGCCAGAGCCGCGCCCATGTTCTCCGCCTGCGAGTTCACCGCCACGCCCTTGTTGGGGTAGAGCACGATCTTCTCCGTAGGCGGCTGCACCACGAAGTTCCCTTCCGGGTTCACGCCCAGCCAGGCACCTTTGAGGTTAGAACCGGCGAACGTCCCCAGGACCTCGCCGGTGGCGAACATGTTGATGTCGGCCTCATTGTCGAATGAGACCGGGTCGTCCGGCATGCAGTCGGCTTCGATCATCTCCTGGTAGCGGCCCATCGCGCCCTGATAGGCCGAATTGTCCGAGAAGGTCTCCTCACCGGCCTCAATAGGAGCGATCAGGTCGGCCACCGTGCCATCGACGAAGTCGCCGAGATTGAGCTGGAAGCCGCGCGAATTGTTCGACACCGTCCCTGCCCCGCTGGCGTAGGCCACCGTACCCGCGCTGCGGGCATCGGCGCAGAACTGCAACAACTCGTCGAACGTCGTCGGTGCGCTCAGTCCCACCGCATCCAGGGCGTCCTGGTTGTACCAGGCAGTGAACGCGATCTGACTGGTCGGCATGACCACGACATTGCCCTCGGCATCCTGAATGGCAGCGAGCACCCCCTCGGGTACCTCGGCGACCCACTCCTGGTCCGACAAGTCCGTCAGATACCCGAACTGTGACAGCTCACGCTGCGCCACCGCATTGCCGAAGCCCGCCCAGGACAGGAAGACATCCGGAGCTTGATTGGAGCTCAGCTGGGTGGGAAGGGTGGCGAAATACTGCTCGATGCTCGCCTCGGTGACCTCGACTGTCACTGCCGGATAGGCCTGCTCGAAAGCATCGATGACCGGTTGCATGGCCTGCATCTCAGTGGATTGCCAGGTCATGGTGAGAGTGCCAGATGGTTCAGCTTGGTCATCTGGCTCATCGGTACCCGGATCGGTTCCGCTGCATCCGGCAAGCCCCAGTGCGAGTGCGCCGGTCAATGCGAGCACCCGGGTGAAGGTGGATCGAGCCATGTGGGAGGTTCCTTTCTTCGTGGTGATCAGATGTGCGATGTGCTGGCCGCTAGCCCTTGATTCCGCTGGCAAAGCCCCTGATGAGGGACTTCTGCACAATGAGAAAGAGCACCAGCATCGGGATGCTGCCGATAATGAGCGTGGCGAACAGCACCGGCCAGTTGGTGAACGAGTCGCCGATGAAGGAGTAGATCGCCACCGGCACCGTCGGGTTGCGCGAACCGCCCAGATACAGCAACGGCAACATGAAGTCGTTCCAGGCGAAGAGAGCATTGAGAATGACTGCGGTTCCGGTGACTGCCGATGACATCGGCAGCACGATCCGGGTAAAGGTCTGGAGCGGTGTCGCACCATCGATCGATGCCGACTCCTCATACTCGCGCGGTAGTTGGCGCATGAACGCGACGTAGAGGAAAACGGTGAACGGCATCCGCATGCCGA
The DNA here is from genome assembly GCA_047971285.1 of Beutenbergiaceae bacterium. Lineage (GTDB taxonomy): Bacteria > Actinomycetota > Actinomycetes > Actinomycetales > Beutenbergiaceae > Pseudactinotalea. The sequence goes on from JBKDZO010000061.1 coordinate 30,368, forward strand.
CGTAGACGAGGATCAGTGGTGCCAGCCCGCCGATGAGGCCCGCGCTGGCGAACCACCGGTACAGCGGAATCATGGACAACTGCACCGGGATGAACAGTCCCAGCATGAACAGGTAGAAGTACAGGCTGGACCACCCGGTGGACATCCGCACGATCCCATACCCGGCAGCGCTTGCCAGAGCCACCAGGATCACCACGGTGCTACCGGCCACCAGGGCTGAGTTCAGCAGCGCGGTCGGCAGGTTCGCCCCCAGCCAGGCGGTGGCGAAGTTCTCCAGTGTCGGATCCGTGGTGGGACTGAACGCGGAGGTGAGATCACCAGCAGGCCGGATCGACATGTTCACCAGCAGGTACACCGGGAACATCGCGATCAGGGCCAGCACCACCATGGTGCCCTCGCGGATGCCGGTGCGCCAGGTGTATCGGCTTCTCATGGCTCTCCCCGCGGTCGACGGTTGAGCAATCGGAACTGCACCACAGCCGCGATCGCTACGAAGATCGAGAGCGTCACCGCGATCGCCAGGCCGTATCCGAAGCGGTTGAACTGAAACGCGTTCTGATACACCAGCGTCGCCAGTGAATGAGTCAAGTTGGCCGGGCCACCCTGCGTGGTCACCCAGATGATGTCGAAGATCATCAATCCGCGGATCGTGGACAGCACCACGTTGATCGTGATCGACGGTGTCAGCAGCGGCCTGATCACCGACACGAACGTCCTGATCGGCCCGGCGCCGTCCAGCGCAGCAGCCTCCAGCTGTTCGCCCGGAACCTCCTCCAGGTTGGCCAGGTAGATCACCATCGTGTAGCCGGCGAACTGCCACGCGGTGATGACCACGATCGCCCACAGGGCGGTACTGGGGTCGCCGAACCATGGCTGTGCCAGATTCTCCAGGCCGACGCCGGTCAGCAGCTGATTGACCGGGCCGTCGGGTAGCAGAATGAAGCGCCACAAGAATCCGATGACCACGCTGAGGATGATCACCGGTGCGAAGAACACCACGCGCAGCACGGCGCGGCTCTTCAGCTTGTTCTTGATCCCCAGCGCCAAGCCCAGACCGACGAGATTCTCGATCACCACCGTGGCAGCGACGTAGAACAGCGTATTGGTCAGTGCGCGCACCGCTGTGGCATCGCCGAGCAGCCGGACATAGTTGTCGATACCGGTGAATTCCGGTGACGGATCGGCGAGGTTCCAATCGGTGAAAGATAGGCCCAATCCCTGGGCTGCGGGCAGCAGCACGAACAGCAGATAAGGTACGACCGCGGGCAGGATGAACAGCCACATCATGGGCGACCGACGCCGCACCGTCCTCGATTCTGATCGCGCCGCTCGATTCGGTGCGGTCATGTGCTGACTACCTCGTTGCCGTCGGGAACGTGCTGGGTGGCGTCAGCCTATGAATGGTCGGTGGATCGTGGCCGGACCGGTCCTGGTCAGGCAACATATTGACGCTCCCGGTCAATCGGCGACAGCGGCGGTCACCGGACCGGTCAAAGATGCGTGAGCAGCTGATCGATGCGCGGGCCGTCCAAGATCAGGTCGGCTTCAGCCCGCAGGGCGGGCTTGGCCATGAACGCCACGCCCAGCCCGGCAGTGGTGATCATGTCCAGGTCGTTGGCACCGTCGCCGATGGCGATGGTGTCGGCGAGGGGGATCTGTTCGGCTTGGGCGAACGAGTGGAGGAACCGCGCTTTGGCGGCCCGGTCCACCACCGGGCCGCTGAGCCGGCCGGTGAGGACGCCGTCGACCACATGGAGCTGATTCGCCTGGATCCGGGAGATCGGAAGGTGTGCCACCAGCGGCTCGATGATCTCGCGGAACCCGCCCGAGACCAGCCCTACGGGCCAGCCTTCAGCGGCACAGTGGGCCAGCAGTTCGGTGACACCGGCAGTGAACCGCAGCTCGCTGCGCACGCTCTGGAGCACCGATACCGGCAGCCCTGCCAGGACGGCGACCCGAGCATGCAACGACTGGGTGAAGTCCAGCTCTCCGCTCATGGCGGCCTCGGTGATGCTCGCCACCCGGGCTTGCGCACCAGCTCGGGCGGCCAGCAGATCGATCTGCTCGGCGGTAATCAGTGTTGAGTCGACGTCCAGGACTAGGAGCCGACGGCTCATGCCTTGGTGACCCTGGTCCCTCGCGACACCACGGTGACACCGGAATCGGTCACCACGAACCCCCGGGAACGGTCCAGTTCGGCATCGACGCCGATGCTGGCGCCGTCCTCCACGACCACGGACTTGTCCAGGATGGCGCGCCGCACGTGCGCATTGCGGTGAATGACCACGTCGTCCATCAGCACCGAGCCGGAGATTTCGGACCAGGAGTTGACGCGGACGCCGGGGGAGAGCACCGAGCCCTGCACTTCACCACCGGACACCACGACTCCGGGGGAGATGATCGAATCGGTGGCTCGGCCGATTCGGTCGGCGTCGGAGTGTACGAACTTCGCCGGGGGTAGCCCGGTGTAACCGGTGTGTACCGGCCAGTCGTAGTTGTACAGGTTGAACACCGGTTCGACGGCGATCAGGTCCATCTGCGCCTCGTAGTAGGCGTCGATGGTTCCCACGTCCCGCCAGTAGTTGCGGTCGCGGTCCTTGGAGCCGGGCACGTCGTTGTGGATGAAGTCGTACAAGCCGGCTTGGCCCTTGGCCACGAAATGGGGAACGATATCGCCGCCCATGTCGTGCTTGGAATCGGCGTTCTTGGCGTCGGCGGTGACGGCGTCGATCATCGCGTCGGCGTTCATCACGTAGTTGCCCATCGATGCCAGCACCTCGGACGGGGAGTCCGCCAGGCCCTGCGGGTTCTTCGGCTTCTCCAGGAATGCGGCGATCCGGGCCGGGTCATCTGGCTGTGCTGCGATCACACCGAACTGGTCGGCCAGCGAAATCGGCTGCCGGATCCCGGCCACGGTCATCTCGGCACCGGAGGCGATGTGGGCGTCGACCATCTGGGAGAAGTCCATGCGGTAGACGTGATCGGCGCCGACCACGACGACGATGTCCGGTTTCTCATCGTGCAGGATGTTCAATGACTGGTAGATCGCGTCTGCACTGCCCAGGAACCAGTTCTTGCCCACCCGTTGCTGGGCCGGTACCGGGGCCACGTAGTTGCCGAGCAACGCCGACATGCGCCAGGTCTTGGCGATGTGGCGGTCCAGGGAATGTGACTTGTATTGCGTCAGGACGACGACCTTGAGGTAGCCCGCGTTGACCACGTTGGACAGTGCGAAATCGACCAAGCGGTAGATGCCACCGAACGGAACCGCCGGTTTGGCCCGCTCCTGCGTCAACGGCATCAGACGTTTGCCCTCGCCACCGGCGAGGACGATTGCGAGAACTCGAGGTGCTGCCATGGTGGTAACCCTAGGGCACCCGACTACGGCGTACCGCTGGGTGCCGATCATCTGGAAAGCTGACCGCTATGCGTGTTGATTTGCTCACCCGGGAATATCCACCACACATCTACGGCGGGGCCGGTGTTCATGTCACCGAGCTGGCTCGGGTCCTGCGTGAGCACATCGATGTTCAGGTGCGCTGCTTCGACGGACCGCGGCAGGATCCAGGGGTCACCGGGTACCCCGATCCACCCGAATTGGCACATGCGAACGCTGCGCTGCGCACTCTCGGGGTGGACCTGGCGATCGCCGCGGACACCGCCGGAGCGGACCTGCTGCATTCGCACACCTGGTATGCCAACCTGGCCGGGCACCTGGGCGGGTTGCTCAACGACGTGCCACACATCGTCAGCGCACACAGCCTGGAACCGCTGCGGCCATGGAAGGCCGAGCAACTGGGCGGCGGCTATGCGATCTCGTCCTGGGCGGAGAAGACCGCCTACGAGGGTGCCGACCGGGTGATCGCCGTCAGCGGCGGCATGCGCGAGGACATTCTGCGGTCATACCCCGACCTCGATCCGGACAAGGTCGTGGTGGTGCACAACGGCATCGACCTGGACGGCTGGCGTAGGCCAGACGAAGCGGCGATCGATCAGGTCGCTGCCCGGTTCGGGCTGGACCGCAGCCGGCCCGCGGTGATCTTCGTCGGCCGGATCACCCGTCAGAAGGGTTTGCCGTATCTGCTGCAGGCGGCGCGTGCGCTGCCACCGGACGTGCAGTTGGTCATGTGCGCCGGGGCCCCGGATACCCCGGAGATCGCGACGGAGGTGTCGGCCGCATTCGCGCAGTTGCGCCAGCAGCGCACCGGCGTGATCTGGATCGAGGAGATGCTGCCGCGGGCGCAGGTGGTGGCGCTCTTGGCGGCTTCCACGGTGTTCGTATGCCCGAGCGTGTACGAGCCGTTGGGGATCGTCAATCTAGAGGCGATGGCGGTCGGCCTGCCGGTGGTCGGATCGGCCACCGGAGGCATCCCCGAGGTGATCGAGGATGGAGCCACCGGCGTTCTGGTACCCCTCGACCAGGTATCGGACGGCACCGGTACCCCGGTGCGGCCGCAGGCATTCGTCGCCGATCTGGCCTCGGCGCTGACCGACCTGACCTCCGATCCGGCGACGGCTGCCCGGATGGGTGCCGCCGGACGTACCCGGGCCGAGCAACACTTCTCCTGGGAGTCGATCGCGCAACGGACCTTGCAGGTGTACCAGAGCGTCCTGTGAGCCGGTCCGCGCCGCGAGCTAGCGGGGGCCCGGCGGTGGAAAGGTGCTCGCGGCGGTCATCGCCTGGCGGGCCGCTCCGGCGACGTGACGCAGCGCGGCGTGGCGCTGGTCCGCCGCCCACAACGTGACCGCTGCGCCGTCGTCGGCCATCGCCAGTTCTGCAATGGCCTCCAGCCGTGCGGCCCGCACCAGCAGGTGCGCTCGGCGCGGATCCAGCTCCGCAGGTAGGGCATCGGCGATGTGATGTGGCACTGCTGCCGAAGCGAGTTCGGCGATCTCCTCGGCAGCATCGGGACGCCACCGGGCCACGTCCATCGATTCCAGTGCATCGACGGCGACCACCAGCGCTTCGGCCAGCATGCTGCGGGCCTCACTCAAGCCGACCGGTGCCACCGAGATCTGTGCGTGGTGGGTTTGCCACCTCACCATCGCCCCCGGTTCCAGCGCCGAGCCGAAGGCGGTGACCTCTGGGACCGCGACCAGCCCGGGCTGGTGCGCGCCCGGGTCGACGACGATGCATTCGCCGGCATCCATGGCGGCGACGGCGGCCACCCCGGTCAGCCCGACAGGCTGGTGCGGGACTGGCAATGCGGCGAACGTGGTGCCCCGCAGCTCGAGCAACTGGGTCAGCAGCACTGCCAGCGGGGCGTCCTCGGTGGTGCGGTGTGGTTCATCGGTTCCGGTGATCGCCGCGCTGGCGCGCACCAGCCAGTCGTCAGCACTGTCCGCGTGGCTGACCCATAGGGCCGCCACCACACTGCGAGGAAGGGACACGCTCACCGGTTCCAACCTAGTGCCGGATACCGTTAGCGTTAAGGACCATGGGTGACGTGCTGGATTTGACAGAGGTCACCGTGCGCCGAGGCTCCACCACGATTCTCGATCGAGTCACATGGTCGGTCGAAGAGGGTGAACGCTGGGTGGTGCTCGGTGCCAATGGTGCTGGCAAGACGACGTTGATGCAGCTCGCGTCGGCTCGGATGCACCCGACATCCGGGACGGTGGACGTCCTGGGCGAACGCCTGGGGCGCGTGGATGTCTTTGAACTGCGCCCACGCATCGGGTTGGCGAGTGCGGCGCTGGCGGACCGAATTCCCGGTGGTGAGCGGGTCCTGGACGTGGTGCTGACCGCGTCCTACGGCGTCACCGGGCGTTGGCGGGAGGGCTACGACCCGGTCGATGAGGCCCGGGCACATGACCTGCTGGCAGCGTTCGGCGTCGACGGTTTCGCCGAGCGCATGTTCGGCACCCTGTCCGAGGGGGAGCGCAAGCGGGTTCAGATCGCTCGGGCGCTGATGACCGACCCGGAACTGCTGATCCTGGACGAGCCTGCCGCCGGACTTGACCTGGCCGGCCGGGAAGAACTGGTCACCGCGCTGTCGGAACTGGCGAACTACCCGTTGGCGCCGGTGCTGGTCCTGATCACCCACCATGTCGAGGAAGTCCCGCCGGGCTTCACCGATGCGCTGCTGTTGCGCAAGGGCCAGGTGGTGGCTGCTGGCGCCTTGGATTCGGTGATGACACCGCAGAATCTTTCCACCACGTTCGGGTTGGAGTTGCTGGTCTCACGCCACAGCGGTCGCTTCGCAGCGCGCGCCATGACCCGTCGGTAGACTCGGTAGCGGTGATATCGAAGGGAGGGTCGCAATGGGTTGGCTCTGGTGGTGGGGTGTTGCGTTGGTGCTCGGCGTCGTCGAGATTCTGACCGTTGACCTGACCTTCCTCATGCTCGCTGGCGGTGCGTTGGCGGGCGGCCTCGCCGGGGCGTTGGGTGCCCCGTTCTGGGTGTCGCTCATCGTGGCCGTCGTGGTGGCGGTGTTGCTGTTGGTGCTGGTGCGACCGATGGCGGTACGCAAATTGCAAGCAAACACGCCGCAGGACATGACCAACGTCGCCGCGCACGTGGGCAAGACCGCCACGGTGGTGGCCGATGTCACCGAGCGTTCCGGCCGCGTGAAGCTGGCGGGCGAAGTATGGTCGGCCAGGACCGCATCAGCCGGGCAGGTACTGCCGGTCGGCACTACGGTGCTGGTGACCAAGATCGAGGGCGCCACCGCGATCGTCGCCCCGCAGATCCAAGACACGCCACAACAGCCCTACGGACAACCCGGACCCGGGTACTAGAAGGAGATACACAGGTATGGATGCAGGTCAGTGGGTGGGACTTTTCGTCCTGGTCCTAGTAGCGATCTTCGCGATCGTCGCTATTCGGCGAGCGGTTCGCATCGTGCCGCAAGCGGTGGCATTGATCGTGGAGCGGCTAGGCCGGTACCAGACCACCATGTATGCGGGCCTGCACTTCCTGGTGCCGTTCATCGACCGGGTCCGCGCCGGCGTCGACCTGCGCGAACAGGTGGTCTCGTTCGCGCCGCAACCGGTGATCACCTCCGACAACCTGGTCGTGAGTATCGACACGGTCATCTACTTCCAGGTCACCGACCCCAAGGCCGCCACCTACGAGATCGCCAACTACATCACCGGTATCGAGCAGTTGACCGTCACCACGCTGCGTAACGTGATCGGATCGATGGACCTGGAACAGACCCTGACCAGCCGTGACCAGATCAACGGCCAACTGCGCGGGGTCCTGGACGAGGCCACCGGGCGCTGGGGCATCCGCGTGAACCGGGTGGAGTTGAAGGCGATCGACCCGCCCGCCAGCGTGCAGGGGTCGATGGAACAGCAGATGCGCGCCGAGCGTGACCGCCGCGCGGCCATCCTGACCGCCGAGGGTGTCAAGCAATCCCAGATCCTCACCGCCGAAGGTGAGAAGCAGTCGGCGATCCTGCGGGCCGAAGGTCAGGCCCAGGCTGCGATCCTGCGGGCGCAGGGTGAATCGCGCGCCATCCTGCAGGTGTTCGACGCGATCCACCGTGGTGACGCCGACCCCAAGCTGCTGGCGTACCAGTACCTGCAGATGCTGCCGCAGATCGCCAACGGCTCGTCGTCCAAGCTGTGGGTCATTCCCACCGAGTTCACCGCCGCTCTGGGCTCGATCGCGGGGGCATTCGGCGGACAGGCGCCGCCACCTGCCTTCTCCGGTTCCACCAAGGAGCGCGAGTCCACCTCCGAGGAGGTCGCCGGCCTGGATATCGACTTGCCGGAGACCTCGCTGCAGGACCCGTCCGAGGCGCTGCGTGAGGCACGTGGTCAGGTCGACGAGGCGCAGGCTGAGGCCGGTAGCGCCGGTCAGGGGTCTGGTGTGCCGTTCTCACGGTCGGCAGAGGCTGGCCAGAGTCCGGCTGGACAGCAGCAGCCGCCGCCACCGCCGGCCCAGCCGTGGGACCCGGGCCAGCAGTAGTCGGCCGAGGGCACCCGGCAGGCGCTACTGCGGTAGCCGGAAGGTCGGAGGTACCGGAACGTCCAGTGTGTGACTGGCCAAGGTCGCACCGACCACGTTGGCCATCCGCTCGGGATCTTCCACCACCCGCACGTAGTCGGGGGTGACCTCCTGGATGCTGACGGCGACCTCGCCGTCGGGCAGTGCCAGTAGCCACTGTTCGATCAGCACTGACAGGCCGCGTTCGTTCAGCACCACTTCGGCCTCTTCGAACGCGCAGGCGCTGGCCAGGGGGTAGCCGAAGACGGTCAGCGGGGTGAAGTTCTCGCCGTCGAACCTCAGGTAGCCCGCCAGTTCACCGTCGGTGTCGCGGCGGTGGGGCATCCAGTCGCTGGGGATCATGCCTGCACGCTAGCCACCCGGCCCGCTTCACCCCACCTTTTTTGCCGAACGCGGCATGGCGGTCGCTATTTCGGTGAATAGCGACCGCGATGCCGCGTTCGATCGCCAAAGACGACCGCAAGCGCGCGTTGGTGGTGAGTCCGGCGGGAGGTGAGAGTCCGGTCGGAACCGCTACCGTCGGTGCGTGCCCGTGATCGAACTGCTTGACCCGGACGACGAACGGGTGGCCGACTACACCCGTCTGACCGATGTGGCGCTGCGTCGTCGTCAGGAGCCGGAGCGCGGACTCTACATCGCCGAATCCTCCACCGTGATCCGCCGTGCGATTGCAGCTGGCCACCGGCCCCGATCCTTCCTGATGGCACCGCGTTGGCTCGACGGGCTGGCGCAGGTGATCGAAACGACGCCGGACGTGCCCGTGTTCGTGGCTCCGGAGCCGGTACTGGAACAACTGACCGGATTCCATCTACACCGTGGCGCACTGGCGGCGATGCACCGTCCGGCCTTGGCGCCGGTGAATGACGTGGTTGGCTCCGCCCGCCGGGTTGCGATCCTGGAGAACATCGTCGATCACACCAATGTGGGTGCAGCGTTCCGGTCGGCCGCTGCGTTGGAGGTCGATGCGGTGCTGGTGACGCCACGGTGTGCCGATCCGTTGTACCGGCGCAGCGTGCGGGTGTCGATGGGAACGGTGTTTCAGGTTCCGTGGACCCGGATCGAGCCTTGGCCAGCAGGGATAGCAGACCTGCGTGAGTTGGGGTTCGTGACGGCGGCCCTGGCTTTGGGCGAGGCTGCCGTCCCGTTGGATGAAGTAGCGGCGAACCCGCCGCAACGACTGGCCTGGGTGCTGGGAACGGAAGGCGACGGGCTATCGAGGGCGGCTCAGGAAGCTGCCGATCTGCGGGTGCAGATCCCGATGGCTGGCGGGGTGGACTCCCTCAACGTGGCGGCGGCCGCCGCAGTGGCGTTCTGGGCGACGCGAACGCGCGATTAGCGACGTCATCCACTCTCGAACGCGCAGTTGTGGTCGCTATTCGACGATATAGCGACCGCCATGCCGCGTTCGGCAGAAGGGGTGGGTGGGGTGGGGTGGGTAGGTACCGTAGGGCGGTGACCGACTCTCCACGGCGGCTGATGTTGCTGGACACCGCTTCGTTGTATTTCCGCGCCTTCTTCGGAGTGCCCGACTCCATCCAAGCACCCGACGGCACCCCGGTTAACGCAGTCCGAGGATTGCTCGACTTCATAGCGCGGTTAGCCGGCGAGTACCGCCCCAGCCACCTGGTGTGCTGCTGGGACAACGACTGGCGCCCGCAGTGGCGGGTCGATCTGCTGCCCTCCTACAAGCAGCACCGGGTGGTGACCGAGGTGGCTGCCGGTGCGGATATCGAGGAGGTTCCCGATCCGCTCGGGCAACAGATCCCGATCATCGTGGCGGTGCTTGAAGCGCTCGGCATAGCCGTGGTGGGTGCCGATGAGGCGGAGGCTGACGACGTGATCGGCACCCTGGCCACAGGTGCTGGCATGCCGGTGGACATCGTCACCGGGGACCGGGACCTGTTCCAGCTCATCGACGACGAGCAGCATGTCCGGGTGCTCTACACCGCTCGTGGCGTCGGCAAACACGAACAAATCACCGACGGGGTGCTGCTCACCAAATATGGCGTACACGGCCATCAGTACGCAGACTTCGCCACCATGCGTGGCGATGCTTCAGACGGTCTACCCGGAGTACCGGGAATCGGAGAGAAGACCGCAGCCTCGCTGCTGGCCGCCCATCGCGATCTCGCCGGGATCAGAGCTGCGGCCGCAGATGCGCAGCAGCCCATGGCTGCTGGATTGCGCAACAAGCTCAATGCTGCGGCCGACTACCTGGATGTGGCGCCACAGGTTGTCGCGGTGCGCCGAGACCTGGATCTCGGCATCGGTGCGGCCGACCTGGTGATACCGGGCGGAGATGACGACCATCGTTTGCCGCGGGCACCGCAATCGTTGACGGAGTTGGTCCAGCGGTGGGGGATCGGTGGGTCGGTGGAACGGGTGCTGGCAGCGCTGACTCGCTGACTCTGCATCGCCCTCAGGTCAGCAGCGTTATGCCCGCAGTGATCAAGCCTGCGACCTTGACCACTTCCAATCCCACGTACCACAAGTGAGCATGTGAGCGCTTATCGTGTGGTCCGCCTGCCAGTACCTCGTCGGCCCGTTTGCTCAGCCGGGGCCGGATGGCCACGATCTGCGCCAGCAGCATAAGGACGGACACGGCAACGGCCCAGGTCGTCGTCGGGCCGGGGTCGGCGAGTAGTAGCGCGAGGATCAGGGCGAGGGCCACCACCGACTCGGCGATGTTGAGGGCACGAAAGACCAGCCTGCCGATGCCCAACCCGAGGGGAATGGTGATCCCTGGTGCTTTGAACTTCAGCGGGGCTTCCAGGAACGAGATCGCCAGCACCATGCCCAACCAGAGCCAGACGGCGGCGGTTGCCATCCCGATCACGTTGTCGTCCTATTGCAGATCACCCAGATTTCCATAGCGCCACGGTAGCGATATTCGGCGGAGCTCAAGCGGACCTTCGTCCCTAGAACATACGTTCTATACTGAAATGTCGGAGGTCGGTCCTAACCTCACCGATTGTCGGCAGGAGGTATGTGATGGCTGATCGGTTGGCGGTGGCGCAACAGGCGCTGCTGAAGGCGGAAACCCAGGCCGGGGTGCGGCGGCGGCAGGTGAACCCGGCGGCGTTGTCGCCGCAACTGCTACCGGTTCCGCAGGAAATAGCCCCGTTGTTCCAGGGCGGGGGACTGCGCCGGGGGAGCGTGGTGCAGGTGCGGGGGTCGGCGTCGATGCTGCTGGCTATCGCGGCAGCAGCCGGAGCAGATGCCGATAGCTGGTGCGCAATGATCGCCATGCCCGACGCCGGTCTGATAGCTGCTGCAGAATCTGGGCTTGATCTGCGCCGCACGGTGGTGGTACCCAAGCCGGGGCCGGATGCGCCAGCGGTGTTGGGGGCGTTGATCGACGGGTTCGATGTGGTGGTCCTGGGGCATTGCCCGGCGCTATCGGAAGCCGATCGCCGTGCCGCTACTCATCGAGTGCGGACGCGCCAAGTGGTGCTGCTGACCTCGATGCCCTGGGCTCAGGCCCATACCGTCCTGCAGGTAACCGACCGGTCCTGGTCCGGTCTCGGAGCTGGAACCGGCGTACTGACCGGTGCGCAGGTCACGGTCGCTGTCACAAGGCACGATGCCGGGCAGCACGTTCTACGGGTTCCGGTGAGTTGGGCGAAGGCAAGCTGATGAGTGCTGTTACCCAACTGCCGGCATCGAAGACCGGCACCAGGTTGGTGGCCCTCTGGGTTCCGGATTGGCCGGTGGTGGCAGCAGTCGCCGAAGGTCTGGGCCCGGCATATGCCCCGATCGCGTTGCACGACAGCCGGGCAGTGGTGGCGGTATCGGCGCGGGCGCGAGCAGCCGGGGTCAGGCGTGGAATGCGGCGCCGTACGGCTCAAGGGGTGTGCCCGGAACTGATGTTGCTGGGTGCTGATGAAGGGCGCGATGCGCGGGCTTTCGAACCTGTGATGCAAGCGCTGGAGGATGTCAGTAGCGAGGTGAGTCTGCTGCGGCCGGGGATGGTAGTGCTGCCGGCCCGAGGGCCGAGCAGGTACCTGGGGTCCGAAGAACGACTGGTTGATGCGCTGCTGGGAGCGGCGGCCGCAGCCGGAACCGAGGCCCACGTGGGGGTTGCCGACGGAGTATTGACGGCATTGCTGGCGGCCCGGGATGTGATGACGGTACCGCCGGGGGATTCGGCCCGATTCTTGGCTCGGCGCGACGTCCGGGATCTCACCCATATCGCCACCACCCGGGATTCCCGAGCGCGGTTCGCCGACCTGGTCGATCTGTTCCGTCGGCTCGGGCTGCACACGCTAGGAGCGGTGGCCGGTTTACGGCCGGCCCATGTGGGAGCACGGTTCGGAGCGTTGGGGCTTCAGGCGCACCGGCTGGCTCAAGGTCTGGATGCCCAGCCACCGGTCGCCCATCGCAGCGAACCAGATATCGGTGTCCATGCTGAACTCGACCCGCCGGCGCAACGCATCGACGCCGCTGCTTTCGCGGCACGCCGGTTGGCTGAAGAGTTGCAAACGCTGATGCTGCGCCGGGGGGTGGTGTGCGCGCGACTACGGGTGCAGGCCCGGACCGTCGATGGTGAAGGGTTGGAACGTACCTGGCGGTTGGATGGTGGGGCGTTGACCGCCGTAGAACTCACCGATCGAGTGCGCTGGCAACTTGAGGGCTGGCTGTCGGGACGCAGTGACCGGCCACCCAGCGCGCCGCTGGGCTATCTGGAACTGATGGCTGAGGAGGTCAGTCCCGCAGCCATGGCTTCCGATGGGCTGTGGGGCAGGGTTTCCCGCGGGCGGGAACACGCTGGCCGGGCGGCGTTACGGGTGCAGGGTCTGATCGGTGCCGATGCAGTGCTCGCTCCGGTGCTGCAGGGTGGGCGTGCGCCCAGAGATCGGGTGCGGCTGGTGGTCTGGGGGGACGAACCGGTGGCGCTACGAGACCCGAAGGCGCCCTGGCCGGGACAGATTCCCTCACCACTGCCTGCCACGGTCCCCAGCACACCGTTGCCGGCCCGGGTATTCGACGATGATGGCGCGATCGTCATCGCCGGTGACAGGGGGCTCCTGCATGGGATGCCAGCCAGGGTTGAGGTCAATCAGAAGGTGCGAGAGGTCACCGGGTGGGCAGGGCCGTGGCCGGTCCATGAACGCTGGTGGGCCGAGGGGCGCCCGCGTACCTATCTGCAGGTGGTGTGCGGAACGGTGGCGTTGCTACTGGCCGGGCAGGGAGAGTCCTGGTGGGTTGAGGGATTCTACGACTAGGGAATCAACGACACCTTGATCGACCGATCACCGGCACCGACCAGATCCAGACCTTCCTGGAACTGGGTCAGTGGCAGTTGGTGGGTGACGATCCTGTCCATGGGCAGCCGCCCGCTTTCCAGCAACTTGACTGCGGCCGGCCAGCAGTAGGGGCCCAGGTGCGCCCCCAGGACATCTAGCTCCTTGTCATCACTGATGATCGACCAGTCGACGGTAACGTCGCTGCCGAAAACGCTGTACTCCACATAGGTTCCCAGCTTTCGCAGCAATCTCAGGCCCTGCGGCACCGCGGAAGGATGTCCGGTGCCCTCCAGGTACACGTCGGCGCCGTAGCCGTCGGTGAGTTCGGCAATGATCGGCCACGGGTCCTCCTCGGCGATATTGATCGTCAGGTCAGCACCGCACAGCGCGGCGACCTCCAACTTGGCCGGTGCGGTATCCAACGCGATGACCCGCGCTGGATTCTTACTGACCGCGCCCGCGATCATGCCCAACCCAATCGGACCACAGCCGGCAACCACGACCGTGTCCTCAAACTTCAGCCGACCGCGTTCGACCGCGTGTAGCGCGCACGAGAGCGGCTCCACGAAGGCCGCATGCGCGGGCACCAGGTCAGCGCTGATCTTGTGCACCCGGGCCTGGCGGGGAAAGACCATGTAGCCAGCCATCGCACCAGGGGTGCGGCGCTTGAATCCGTAGAGGTCGTGCGGGGCGCACATGTGGTACTCCCCGCGCAAGCAATAGCGGCACTTCCAGCATGGCACGATCTGTTCGCTGGTCACCCGGTCGCCGACGGCGATACCCCAGTGCTGCGCGGCCTCGGAATCCACGGCGACCACCGTTCCGACGAACTCATGACCGGGAATCACCTCCGTCTGGGCATATGCGGGCCGATTGTCATCCCCCCAGAACTTGGCTGCTCCGTGGTAGCACTTCAGATCGCTGGCGCAGATGCCGACCGCGTCGACCTTGACCAGCGCCTCACCGGGGCCCGGCGTCGGTACCGGTACCTGCTCCAGCCGGTAGTTTTCCGGCCCGTGACAGATCACGGCCTGCATGGTGTCGGGCACCGCTGGTGAGTTCGACACGATCGCGCTCCTTTGCTGCGGGGTCGGCTGGTAAGACTTTAGCCGCACTCCATACAAATGTCTGCATCGGGCTAGGAGTAACTATCCGATCTTTCGGCAGAGGGTTCCGCTATAGGTCATCACGTGGGCTCAGCCCGAACGCCAGGGACTCCATTCCGACCAGGGCCGCCAGGGTTCCCGAGGGTTCGACAAGGTACCAGCGCCCGTCGTCATAGCGTCCGGCAGTTGGGGCGAACAGCCAGCTCTGCCCGTCGATGTCGAAGGTGAGCGCAACGTCGACGTAGTCCTCGCTGGCAAGGCCATACTGGGTGGCCTGCGCGTCGATGTTCGATCTGCTCTCGTCATAGATGTCGGAGACCGACTGCGGGGTCGCGGACTGGATGTTGTCGATGCCTGCGAACAGATAGTCATCGAAGTCAGCCGCAGTCTGGTCCAGGAACTCCCGGACCTGCGCATCGTCGTCCAACGTCAGATACCCGCCCTCGTTCCACATCTGTGGTGAGACGTGTGCGGCCCAGATATTGAGTACGACTACCGGAACAGCCGCACGCCGTGCTTCGAGATTGGCGCGTGCACCCACGGCATCGTCGGCTGGGAACGGGCATGACTGCAACATGAAGTTCGGGGCATGCACCCGCACGCGCGTGAGCAATGCGGCGTAGTCGCAATTCTCGGCAAAGCTCTCGATCGCGTATGCGCTAGCCATCGCCGCGAAGTCACCGTCGCGGAGCCCTTCGAGGAATGCCTGTGCGGCATCTTCTGGCGTTGCGAACCCCGGCCCCTCGTGCCCATACTCCCCGGTCTCGCGGTTGCTGCCGATGCCAATGACACCGGTACCGATGAGCAGAACGCCGACCAGTGTCGCGGCCACGAAGCCCAGAGCCGCCCCGAGCAGCATCCGTGTGCCGCCGCGCGAACCCGTCCTGGCCCGGGGCGCCGCACTGGTGCTGCCCGGTCGTGCGGCAGCCGAGCCGGCGGTGCCGGTGGCTGCCTGATCGTTGATCCACTGCACCAACTCGGGGTATGCGTTCGGGTGCGCCGCCACCGACCCTCGCCACTCAGGGTGATCCCGCGCAATCTGCGCTAGAACATCTGGTTGGGTCGCGGGGTTGTCGACGGCGGTCTTCGCGCCGTTGGCGTCCTGGTACCGGGCCATGTGCGTCCCCACGTGTTCGTCGTTCGGAGTTTCATTGACCCTACGTCTGTAAGGTCGATGTCGCCGGTGGTATTGCAGGCCAACAGTGCGGGCCAACAGTGCGGGATGGTAAGAAGTCCCGGTGAGCAACACAGCGTCGAGGCTCACGCCCGACCCTGGCGCTCGGGCATGAGTCCTATCAACCCATCCCAGCGACAGTGGCTGGCCGCCTACGCCGACCGGCTGCTGCTGAGCGTGCGGCCGTTCGCATCCGCCGACCACGCCCATATCACGTTGCCCGGAACCCCGGGAGGTTTCGGCACTGCTGTGGATGGCCTGGAAGGATTCGCCCGGACGTTCCTCATCGCCGCCTTCACCGTCACCGGTGCCGGTGGTGCCGACCCGGCAGCTCACCTCGCCTTCTACGCCCGCGGGCTGGCCGCCGGGAGCGACCCGGGCCACCCGGAACGGTGGGTGCGGCCCACCGAGCATGCGCAAGCGAAAGTGGAGGCCGCATCGCTGGCCCTCGGACTCGACCTCACCCGGTCATGGTTGTGGGACGGGTTGGATACCCGAACGCAGGGCAATATCGTCGACTACCTGGCCGAAGTCGTCGGAGACCAGCGATATCCAGCAAACAACTGGTTGTGGTTCCGGATCGTGGTCGAGACCTTTCTGCGCTCCGTTGACGGGCCGCACCGGGTCGATGACATCGTCGCCGATCTGCACAGACACGACTCCTACTATCAGGCTGCCGGGTGGTACCGCGACGGGGAATCGCGTTCATACGACCACTATGTGGGCTGGGCCATGCACCTGTACCCGACCATGTGGTCGCGGATGTCCGGCGCCCCGGATCTGGCGGCCAAGCGGGCCGATACCGATCGCGTCAGGCTGGATCGGTATCTCATCGATGCCGTGCGCCTGGTCGGCGCCGATGGAGCGCCGCTGATGCAAGGGCGGAGTCTGACATACCGGTTCGCGGCCGCCGCCCCGTTCTGGGCGGGAGTCTTGGCCGAAGTACCGTCCACCGCGCATGAACTGCTCCGTGATACGGCGGTATCCATTGTTCGGTACTTCGCTGATCACGGGGTTCCCAACGCCCGCGGGCTCCTGGATATCGGCTGGTGGGGTCCTTGGCGTCCACTAGCTCAGAGTTACAGCGGCCCCGGTTCGCCGTACTGGGCCAGCAAGGGTCTGCTGGGCCTGTTGATCCCGGCCGAGGATCCAGTGTGGGGTCGGTCGCCGGCGCCGCTGGCCAGTCGCCAGGATTTCGGCACGACCATCGCTGCACCAGGCTGGGCGGTCATCGGCACCGGAGCAGACGGCGTCGTGCGGGTCGCTAATCACGGCACCGATCACGCCGATGTGGGCGATGATGGCGGTGATTCGCCGCTCTACACCCGGCTCGGCTATTCCACCGCGACGTTCCCGCTGCATCGCGGCCGGGATTGGATCGCCCCGGTGGACCAGTCAGTGGTGCTGGTCGATGCGGCCGGGCGCCGCAGCCATCGCACCGGCATGACCACGCTGGCGGTGCGGGCGGCGGGGGCGCTCGCAGCCGCATCCCGCGCGCAGGCGCACTGGATCGACCCGATGGCCGACGGGCAACGTCTGGGCACCGGGGTCACCGGGCGCGTGAGCGTGGCCGGAGAACTCATCATCGTCAGTGTGCTGAACGGGGCGTGGGAGGTGCGGCTGATCCACGTGCTGCCCCTGAATGCTGACGCCCGCGTGCTGGAGTGCGGCGGCTGGCCGCTGGCCGACGACGCCGGGGTTGCTGCGTCAGCAGCGGATGGTCCGCTCCATGTGGTCACCCGGACGCCGCAGCTCCAGGCACACCTGATCGGCCTGCACGGCTGGGGACAGGCCCGGGCAGAACATCGCGACGATGCATCGCCTTTGGGTGCCCACGCGGTGGTTGGGGTGCTCAGCGGCTCGGTCACGCCCGGGTGGACCGCCTGCGCACTGGCTCTGGCGGGCGCGGGCGTGGATGTGGGCCAACCTCCCACGCTGGCGTTGGACAGCGATCGTGCTCGGATCGGCTGGCCTGACGGTTCGATCACCACCATGGATCTACCCCAAACGGCAGGCCCGGGTCTAGGTGACCAGTGCGGTGATATCTGAACGCTCGGTCCGAACCGGACGTCCGGTCACGAGCTCACCTCCGGCGACAAAGCCCTCCTCGCGTCCGTTCAGATAGGCGATCAGCCGCTGGCGCCAGCCTTCGATCTCATCGGCGCGGTCCGGATCATCGATGAGGTTGCGCAACTCCTTCGGGTCGGCTTCCAGATCGAAGAACTGCTCCAGGCCTTTCTCCGAGGCCCACAGGTACTTGCGTTTGCCATCGGTCACCCATTGCATCGACTGCGAGAAGTGCACATGCTCACCGTGGATCTCGGTGCGCCAACCAGGCGGCGGCGTTCCTGCCGCATGGCCGGCCACACTGAGGCCATCGACCGAATCGGGAATCTCGACCCCTGCCATTGCCAGCACCGTGGGCATCACATCACGCAACTCGGTCACCTCATCCACGACCTGCCCCTGCGGGGCATCGGGCGTGAAGCGCGGGGCGGGTCGCACGATGAACGGCACCCGTGCGCTGCCCTCGAATCCCACCGACTTCCGATACATGTCGTGGTCGCCCATCATGTCGCCGTGATCGGATACGAACAGGATCGCGGTGTCGTCCAGCAGCTCATAGTCCGAGAGCGCTTCGAGGATCCGGTTGATCTGCAGGTCGATGTGACTGATGAGCCCGTAGTACCCGGCGACCGCGCGATGGTGTGCCACCGGGTCCAGCCGCCCGAACACGGTCTGGTGGTAGTCGTCCCGCCGGAAGTCCTCGAAGTCGGTGATCCAGTCACCACGAGGCGGCTCGCTTGGTTCCCGGTGCAGGTAGTCCTCGAATGCCCAGCCCGGCGGATTCAGCGGTGCGTGCGGACGATGGAACGAGACGTAGCAGAAGAACGGCGCCGTCGGGTCGCGTCGCCCCAGCCAGTCGATGGTCTGGCTGGCCACCCAGTTCGTCGGATGCAGGTGCTCCGGGCGATTCCACGGCGCCGCCACCATCGAATTGCAGCCCACTCCGTCGTCGAAATCCTCAGCGTCCGGCGTCGATCCGGGCTGGCGCCGCAACCAGGCGATGTAGTCGTCGCCTGCCGATAGGTTCCGAGCTCCGGAGCGGCGGGCGTAGTGCAGGAACCCGTCATGCAGCAGCACGTCGTCGAAACCGCACCGGGCCCGCTCGGGGAACACGTGCATCTTGCCGATTGCCTTGGTCTGGTAGCCGGCGGCTCCCAATACCCCGGGAAGGGTCACCGGGTGCGCCTGCTGGAACGGCACACCGTCCCGGTATCCGGTACGACCATGCCGTTCCTGAGACTGACCGGTCAGTAGCGCCACCCGGGCCGGAACACAGGTCGGGGTGGCCGAGTAGGCGTGCCGGAACAATGTTCCCTGCGCGGCGATCTGGTCCAGGTGCGGCGTCCGCACCACCGGGTGCCCGAGCGCCGAGAGCGCGTCACCGCGCATCTGATCGACGCAGATCAGCATGACGTTCGGGCGGTCGAACTTCTGAAAGCGGGATCCGGCGGCCCGGCTGGTGGTGGTTGTGTCGTTCACAGTTGCTCCTTTGTGCCGTGCGCCAGGATCCCACGCACCTGCTCGGCCGTGGCGGCACCGGTCGCGGCCGCGTCCAGCAGGGTCATTTGCGCCGAGGCGGCAACCAATTCCGTACCCACGAGCCCCGGTAGGTGTTCTTCGACGGCACAGCGCAGATCACTGCGCGCCAGCAACTGCTGCACCGGCATTGTCAGGAGTTCCGCACCGGCCGTTCCCGGCCGCGCCAGCTGTGCTAGCTCTCTGATCGGTTCCGCCATGGCGGCGGCCCGCCCGGCCTGGATCCGCACCAGCAGATGCTCAGGCCCCGGCTCTGCGGTAGGCGGGATGCCCAGCCGCTGAAACTGACTGGGCGGTGCCTCCGACTCCCGCATCCTGGTTGCGAGCAGCCGCAGCATCGCCAGTTCGACCTCATCGTCTGCAATCGGGTGCTGCTGACCCGGATCGGCCTGCAGGTCGAACAGCAAGGTCCCGTGCTGCCACGGATTGAGCCACAGCGCCTCGGCGTGCATGGCCATGGTGCGCAGGCCCTTGGTGAAGCGGAACGGCTGGCTCGGTTCCCAGCCGTCGAGCTCGCCCACCGAGAACCGTGACTTCATATGTGTGGGCATGAGCGTGAACTCCTCCAGCGGCTGGTTCGCCTCGTCGACCGCCGCCCGCATGTACACGTACCTGCCGTCGGTGACGTTCACGTGACCACCGTGGATGCCGAACAGGGCACCCGCATGCCCGGCGGCAGGCTCTGCCGAAGGCCCCAGATCCTCGCCCTGCATATCCGGTGGCGGCTCCAGCCCGAACCAGCGCAGCACCGTGGGGGCTATGTCGATCGTCTGCGCCACATCGCCGCGCCGGGTGCCGGGATCGGCGACCCGCGGGTCCCACAAGAACATCGGTAGGTGGACCAGTTCGTTGAACCACGGCTGTACCGACTTCGCCCACCACCCATGCTCGCCTAACAGGAAGCCGTGATCGGTATTGACGATCAGCAGCGTGTCGTCCCACAGGCTGTGCCGATCCATGGCATCCAGGACTCGCCCCAGGGACGCATCACACATCGAGACCAGCGCCGCATATCGGCTCCGCATCCGTGCGATCTCCTGCTCGGACTCGATGACCTTGCGATAGCGGGGCCAGTCCGAACCCTCACCGTCATCGTCAGCTGCTCGGAACCTCTCGGCGGCGAAGAACGGCTCGTGCGGGTCGAACAACTCCAGTTGCAGCAACCAATCATCGGCCTCGGCATTGGTGTCGATGAACTCGATCCCGGCATCCACGGTCCGGGTCTGTGGGTGCTCGCCTTCGCTGGCCATATACCTGCGGTTGATCGCGTCCTGACCAAAATGCGGCGCCACGGTCGATGCCGCAGACCGGCCGCCGCGGCCGACCACCCCTTTCCAGGGATCTCCCTCCTGGCCCCGAAAGCACTCCCAGGTGGTGTACCTGGTGTGGTAGGTCGCCCCGCCGTCCTCCCAGTAGTGCGGATGATCCGAGGCCAGGTGGGTGTGCACGCCCGCCTCGCGCAACAGCTGCGGCATCGAGTCGTCGAAGGGTTCGAGCGGCCCCCAGCTTCGATGCAGGAAGTTGTATCGCCCGGTGTGCAATTCTCGCCGGGCAGGCATGCACGGCATCGACCCGGCGTAGAAGTTCTCGAATGTCACCGCCTGCGCCGCCAGCCGGGCGAAGTTGGGCAACGGCAAATCCGTGTCCGCATAGGGAGCCAGAGTCCGTCGATTGAGGCTGTCGAACATGTAGATGATCGCCTTCACGCGGTGTTCGCCCTTCACGCGGATTGATTGCAGTCATGCTAGCCAGCACCCGCTCCTAGGCTGGGTGCGTGATCTCCTCGGGCATGCTGGCGGCTATCGCCGGGGTCGGAATCCTGGTCCTGATCGCCACCGTCATGCTCCATTGGCTGCGGGTACCGCAGCCGTGGGCACCAGTGATCGCGATCGCTCGGGGCGCAGCTCAACTTGCGGTCATAGCTCTGATCTTGACCGGGATCATCAGCGACATCTGCTGGATCGGGGTCGCGTTGCTGGTGATGT
Source organism: Beutenbergiaceae bacterium (assembly GCA_047971285.1). GTDB lineage: Bacteria > Actinomycetota > Actinomycetes > Actinomycetales > Beutenbergiaceae > Pseudactinotalea. The sequence goes on from JBKDZO010000061.1 coordinate 51,439, forward strand.
TCACCGTAGCCACCGTGGTTGCCAGCAATCGGGTGGGGTGGTCGGCCGCCGCGGTAACGACGATGGCGGCGGCGATCGCCGTGGGCGCCTCGACGTCGTTGCTGGTGGTCTTCGCCAGTAACGCCATTGAGGCCACCCCGCGCTACCTGCTGGCCGTTGGTGCCATGGTCATTGGCAACTCGATGAGCATCGCCACCCTCACCGGCCGGATGTTCATCACCTCAACCATCGATCATTGGGGTCAGGTGGAAGGGTGGCTGGCACTAGGCGCGACCGGCCGGCAGGCCACGCTGAGCCTGGGCCGCCGCGCCATTCACAACGCCATCGTGCCAACGGTCGATCAGACCAAGTCCACCGGCCTGGTTGCACTTCCCGGGGCATTCGTCGGGGCGATCTTCGGGGGTCTTTCCCCACTCGAGGCAGGTCGATTCCAGATCGTGGTGCTGGCGGCGATTCTGGCTGCGGGCATCATCACCGCCGCCATCGTCGTGTACCGCACCGGTTCGATCACGGTGCGCCCGGCTCCGGTGGGTTAGGCCGGGAATATCCCGGGTGGGAGTCGTCGTTGTCCCCGACGACACAGCGGATGACATGTGTGGCAGTGACGTGGCCACTTAGGAGGGGCAGATGGATCGTCTCGCAGCTGAGACGGCTATGGGTAGTGTCGAGTTGTTGGTTCGTGACCTGGATGCCATGACCGCCTACTACGCCGACGGCGTCGGCCTGACGGTCCGGTCGGCCACCGGCGCGGAAGTCGTCCTGGGCTGGCAGCAGGACATGGTGCGGCTGGTGCAGCGCTCGGACCTTCCTGACTTCTCCCGGGGAGATGCCGGCCTGTTCCATACCGCGATCGTGTTCGCCACCGCCGCCGATCTGGCAACCGCTATCGCCGGCGTCGCCCGCCGCTATCCACGCAGCTTCACCGGCTCGGCCGATCACCTGGTGTCCGAGGCGTTCTACTTCGATGATCCTGAGGGAAACGGCGTCGAACTCTACCTGGACCGGCCCCGGTCACAGTGGCAGCGGACCGCAACCGGCGGAGTGGCGATGGCCACCAACTTCCTCGACCCCAACACCTTCCTTGCCGAACACCTGGACGAGAGTCGGGACAGCGGTGATTCGGTTGTCGGGCATGTGCACCTGCAGGTCGGGGATATCCCGACTGCGGAGGCCTTCTACGCAGACCTGCTCGGGTTCGACGTCACCGCACGGTACGGCCGGCAGGCGTTGTTCGTGGCGGCCGGGGGATACCACCACCACATCGGACTCAATACCTGGAACAGCGCCGGAGCAGGCCCGCGTGCTGCCTCGCTAGGGCTGGCGCAGCTCGCGATCGACGTCCCCACGGGTGATGACCTGCAGTCACTGGAGTTACGCCTGGCCAAGGCCGGCCGGCCCTGGCAACGGCGTGATGAGACGGTGTACTTCGCCGATCCGTGGCAGACCCAGATCGCCGTCAGCGCGCTCACCTGGTGAGGTGAACGTCGCGCTCGTGTGGGCGGGTGGCGACTTCCTCGGCGATGTGGCCCGTGGTCACTCGCGGCCGAATATCGCGAGCACGCCGCTCTCGGGGTCCATTACCACGAGATACTCGGCCGTCGCCGTCACGGTCGCCTCGAACAGCACCGGCACGGATACGGCATCGAGGCGTTCGCCGGTAGCGGGGTCCACGACGACCAGACCATCGCCCGCGGTAGGGGAGAGCGCGACCGGCCCCCATGGCATCGCCAGATTGACGTCGAGGCGGCCGCCGGGGTCGTCCGTGGTTTCGGGCTCGTTCCACAGCATCTCGCCCGTACGCACGTCGACGCCCCCCGCATGCATGCCGAGATCGACGAGCACGACGTCTCCCAGCACGCGGGCGTCGTAGACCCCTGCGACCCGCCAGACCTGCTCGCCGGTGCGGGCGTCGAGCGCGAGGAGCTCGTAGGCCAGGTCGTCGGCCGCGGAGGTTTGTGTGACGCTCCGCAGAACGACGAGGGGAACCTCGCCGTCGGCGACGCCGACGATCGCGGCGGCCGACCGCGAGCCGTCGGTCGGCCATGACCAGCGTGTCTCGCCGGACTCGCTGTCGAGCGCGGTGACGTTCGCGGTAGTGGGATCGTCCGGGTCTACCTGACCGAGGTCGCTGCCCGCGAGCGCCTCCCAGGAGTGGTACCGGCCGAAGATCAGTGACGCACCCACGCTCGTGGCGACGACGTTGCGCGGTCCGACCGAGGCCTGCCAGCGTGGCTCGCCGTCGGCGAGGACGTCGATGACGGTGACCTCCTGACCGTCATCGTCCTTGGTCGGAACCGCCACCGCGACCGCGCCATCCGGCAGCAGGGTCGATGCCGTCTGTTCGATGCCGGCGTCCTCCGCCCGGGGCAGATCAACGCACCGCACGATCGAACCTGTGGCGCCGTCGAGCACGCGCAGGCGGTAGACATTGCCGGCTGCCGCGCCGAGCGTCACGATGCGACCGTCGACGGCACCCACGAGGCGGTCCTGGCCGACGACGCCGCGATTCCAGCCGGCGTCCGGACGCGCGGGATCGAAGGCGAGCACGCGGAACGTGTTCGGCTCCGAGAAGTACGGCTCGTCGCTGAGCAGGATCGTGCCGTCGCCGTCGAGCACGGCTAGCGACACCTCGGTCGACATCGCCCCCACGAGGTCGCCCACGCCGTCGAGCTCGGCGAGCGTGTCCAAGCCGTCGGGGAGGACCAGTTCGGCGGAACGGCCGGTCACGTACGGTCGACCAGGTCCGGTGTCGAGGTCCGTCCCGTAACGGCACTGGAACCACGCCGTGCGGGTACCGGCATACGCCGCGCCGCCGATCACGAGCGACGCCACGACCGCGAGCAGGATGAGCCGCCTCCGTGTCATGACCTCAGTCGATCACAGATATGCGGGTCACCTGCGCATCGAGCGCAACCCCGTTCGGATCTAGCCGCATGTCCTCGACCGACTTCGCGCAGATGTTCGAAGGTCAGTACGGGCTTGAGCAGGGTGAGTTCAACCGACGCTTCACAGCAGAAGCGGTCGCCGAAGGGGTGGTGCTGCTGGCGCACCCATCCCTGGACTGCACCGGTGAGGTCTTCACCCTCGGAGGCACGCGTATGGCCCGTGTCTTCTTCGGTGTGACTCGTGGTGTGCGGGCAGATTCGGCAGAGGGGTACGCAGCGCAATGGGATGCCATTGTCGACCCCGCCCAGTTCACGATCCCCGGATACGCACTGGATGCCGAAGAAGCCAACATTTCCGAGGATCGAATCGACTGGCTCTCCCTCAGGGACTAAATCAGGGCCGTGCCTGCTTGAGTCTGTTGTGTTGCAAGATGTCCAGGAGGCAACCCGGGCAACGCAATGACTAGAGGAGGTCACCGTCGTGCGCTCGCACGCTGAGATGGAGCAAGCGGCTACGGCCAAGGAGAGGTTGCCGCGCCAAATCTGGGTACTGGTCGGGGCTGCGTTCGTCATCGCTCTGGGCTACGGCATCATCGCCCCGGTACTGCCCCGGTTCGCTGCCAGCTTTGGCGTGAGCACCACCGCAGCCGCCGCCGTGGTGAGCGCGTTCGCGCTGACACGGCTGCTGGGTGCGCCGCTGGGCGGGACGCTGACCGCCCGGCTGGGAGAGCGGCGGATCTACCTGGTCGGCGTGTTCATCGTCGCCATCTCCACCGGTGCGGTGAGTCTGGCATCCAGCTACGTGGAGTTGTTGCTCTACCGGGGGATCGGTGGCCTGGGCTCGGTGATGTTCACGGTGTCAGCCACCACGCTGGTGGTACGGGTAGCGCCCGCACCAGCTCGCGGTGCTGCCGCTGCGGCGATGGGCTCGGCCTTCTTGCTGGGCAATGTCGCCGGCCCCATGGTGGGGACAGCGCTCTCCGGGCTGGGGATGCGCCTGCCGTTCCTGATCTATATGACCACGCTGTTGCTCGCATGCCTGATCGTGGCGCTGTTGTTGCGCGAACCGGCCAGGACGGACCGGACCACGGCCGCGCCGCCTGCGCCGCTCTCGGTGCGGCAGGCGTGGTCCGATGGTGTGTTCCGGGCCGTGATGGTTTCCGGATTCCTCAACGGTTGGGCGAATTTCGGAATCCGGATGGCCGTGATACCGCTGTTTGCGGTCACCCTGGCCGGGGCGGGCCAGTGGGCCGCTGGTGGGGCGTTGACCGCATTCGCCGTCGGCAACGCGATTACGCTGGTGATCGCGGGGCGTAGCACGGATGCCCGCGGGCGCCGGATTCCCATGTTCACAGGCCTGCTGGTCGCCGGAGTGACGACTGCGGTGGCCGGCTATTCCGGCAATGTCTGGTGGTTGCTGGTGCTGTGCGTGGTGGCGGGAATGGGCACCGGGGTCTACACCCCGGCCCAGCAAGCTGCGCTAGCCGACGTGGTGGGCAACGAACGCTCCGGCGCACCAGTGGTGGCCGCCGTCGGGATGGCAACCGACATCGGGGCGATCCTCGGCCCGCTGGTAGCCGGGTTGATCGTGGACGGTGCCGGGTATGGGCTGGCGTTCGCGGTG